>CAIKHO010000048.1 GCA_903827245.1 uncultured Opitutia bacterium | reverse complement strand
CGCGGTGCTTCAGCCCGCGCCTTGCGTCCCGGAACGCGGGCTGAAGCACCGCGCTACTCCTTGGCACTTTCGTCCGTCTGATGTACAAGGCGCAATCGACCATCGTGAGATTCGCCTTTGCGATGCCATGACGAACCCATCGGCCACCGCGCGGTTTGGCTCACCCCTGAACACCCCATGGCGTGGCTTCGATGACGGGTGTAATGTTAGCCCATGAACAACCCCATGTTATTTCGCCTGCCGAGGAATCCCTGCACGTCATTTGCACCGTCCCTCGCGATTTGTGCTGCGATCAGCCTGATGGCCGGTTGCGCGTCCGAGCCCGAGTCGCATGTCGTCTCGGCGCCGCCGCCGCTTGCCCCTTCCACGTCGATGACGACGACCACGACGACCTCCACACCGGTGATGGTCGCGCCTGCGCCCGGCTATGCCCCGACCGCCGTGATGGCGCCCGTCGTGAGCACGGTGGTTGTGACCCAGGCCCCGCCGGCGCTGCAGCCGGATGTCGTCTTGGCCCAGCCCTCCTCGCAGCACGTCTGGATCGCCGGCTACTATACCTGGCGCAACGACCGCTATGAGTGGATGACCGCCCACTGGGAGCTGCCCCCGCGCACGAACGCGGCTTGGGTGAAGCCGGCCTGGGAGCAGCAGGGCAACGCCTACAAATTTACCGAGGGTTATTGGAACTAAGCGGAGTTGACCCGATCGATAGGCCGCCTTGCCCGAAAACGGGCGCATTAGGGGCCCCGCTTCGCTCGCAAGAGCTACGCGGGGCTTTTTTGCGTCGCGGCGCGGAGACAGTTCGCGCGTCCTCCTTCGCCGAGGCTATGGAGGACAGGGAGGCGCAGGGGCGCAAAGCGGGGTTCGTGCCGTTGCTTGACGACGCCCGGGCGTGCCAGCCCCAGAAGGGCGTCGTCAAGCAACGCCCCTACGCAACAACACATCGCGCTCGGATCGAAATCGACAACTTTGCAGCCCGCGCGCAGCGTGCCGGTTCCCCGCCTGTAGAACCCCAACCCCTGTTTGCCGATGAAGCTGTTTATCCGTTCCAGCCTTCTGACCATGCTCCTCGTCTCCGTCGGGCTTGCCCTGGCCAGTGACAACGGCGCGCCGGCCAAGTCGACGCCGCGAAAATTCGCCGTCGTCACGCTCGGCAATCCGCGCGCCATCGCGGTCGATGCCGCCGGCGATCTCTATGTGGGCGAGGTGGATTCGGGGACGGTTTACAAAATCACGCCTGCGGGCGACGCCACGGCCCTAGGCGGCAGTGGCACGACCATCAAGGATCCCGTCGGCGTGGCGGTGAGCCGCGACGGCGCCGTGTATGTGTCCGACGCCGACAGCAACGCCGCCTTCCGGATCGCGCCGGATGGCAAGGTGACCCCGCTGGGCCGCCCGGGCAACGGGCCCGCGGACGTGGGACTCACGACGCCGACGAGCATCGTGGCCGATGCGGCGGGCAACGCGTATGTCACCAACAACGGCAACAACGTCATTCTCAAGCTCACGGCGCAGGGCGCGATGTCGGTCTTCGCCGGCAAGGCGGGCAGCGACGGCAATGACGATGGCACCGGCGCGGCGGCGCGTCTCGCGTCGCCCCGTGGCATCGCGATCGACCCCGCGGGCAACCTGTACGTGGCCGACGAGGGCAATTCCAACATCCGCAAGATCACGCCGGCCGGCGTGGTGAGCACACTGGCGGGTGAGGCCCGGCAGACCGGCAGTAACGATGGCACGGGTAAGGCGGCGCACTTCTCGGCGCCGCGCGGCCTGGCGGTGGATAATGCCGGCAACGTATACGTGGCCGACACGGACAACCACCTGATCCGCAAGATCACGCCTGCAGGAGTGGTGACGACCCTCGCGGGCCACGCCGGCGACAACGGCAAGGCCGACGGCCCGGGCGCCGCGGCGCGTTTCAGCGAACCCCGCGGGATTGCGGTGGATGCGGCCGGGAATGTCTATGTCGCCGACACCGGCAACGCGGCGGTCCGGCAAATCACGCCGGAAGGCGTTGTGACGACGATCGCGGGTGCGAAGCCGTAAGAGGGGCGAGGGCGGGGGACGAGTGGCGGAAAACAAGACACGGTAAACAGGTAACAGGTGCAGGCGCCTTCCTGTACTCGGATTGTCTCCTGTAGAACTTCTGATCCCGATCGGTTGAACAGGAGACGGGCCGAGATCAAGCCAAGGAACAGCCTCGTCACCTCGTTTGCTACGTGGCGGACGCGGGACGCGATCACTGAAAAATCGGCGCCAGCCGCGGGTTCCAGCCGTGGCCGAGGACGAAGGCGGGGTCGCTGTAATCGCGGATGAGGGCGGCATCGTCCGGCTGCTTGAGCTGGACGGAGCCGGGCAGGCGTTGGGCGGCTTCGACCGGCGAGCCGTCCGCGGTGTGGCTGTGGAATTCCCAGAAATGGATGCCTGCGGGCGTGACGGGATCATTCGGCGCGCTGGGATTTTTTTCGAGCAGCCAGCCCGCGGGCGCGACGCTCGCGCCCAGGGTGCAGTCGAGCAGGACCACCTCGCTGGCGGGGAAGCGGCCGGGGGCGATACGCGAGAGGTAGTTGCCGGTGATGCCCGGCGCGCCGTCGAAGGTGCAGAGCCGGTACACGTAGCCGTGATTCGTGCCGGGGTTCCGGATCTGGGTGTAGAAGGCGCTGGAGCGGACTGTATGCGCGGTGCAGTTCTCGAAGAAGCACGGGCCGGTGCCCCACATGAAGTCGACGTCGCCCTCGATGTAACAATTGCTGACGAAGGCCTGGCCGTTGATCTGGATCGTGTCCTGGAAGCTGTAGAAATCCACGTCCTTGATGATGGCGCGGGCCTCCGTCGTGCCGTTGAGGATGATGGTCTCGGCCTGCGAGCCGCCCTGCTTCGTGGTGTTGCGCATCGTGAGGTTGGCGATGGTCAGGTCGTTCACGTGCTGGGCGAGAAACATGCCGCGGTGGTAGATGCTGCCGCCCTGCTTCGTGGCGGCACTGGGATTCGGCGACGTGCCCGCGAACGGGTTGCCGCCACTGGCGTTGAAGTTGGCGTTGTTGGCGTAGGCGATCACGGTCTGCCGGCGGTCCTCGCCGAGCAGCGTGATGGAATGCTTGTCGGTGAAGGCGACGATCTCGTTGTACGTGCCGCGGTGCACCAGGATCGTTACGGGCGCGGTGTTGCCGTCGGGAATGAAATCGAGCGCGCCCTGCACGGAGCAAAAATCGCCGGTGCCGTCCGCGGCTACGTTAAGCACGGCGCGGCCAGCTGCGGGCGCGGCGCGGCGGGTCGTGAAACGCCAGGCGGCCGCATCGGCGAGGCCGGGGTCGCTGCCGGCGTCCGTTTTGAACACGCCGGGATCGATCGTCACGTAATAGGTTTTATCATAGGTGAGGGCGCCGTTCTTCAGGTAGATGGCGGCCTCGCGGCCCGTGATAATCACGGGGTAGTATTTGAAATCGGGAAATCCGCCGATGGTCTTGGTCGCGGTGGGCGAGCTGACGTCGATGGTCTCGACCACCATGCGGGTGTCGGCGTCAAAGACTTGGATTTTTCCGGTCATGCCGAGCGCGGGGGCGGAGGCGAACGTGAGCTTCAGCGGCGTGTCGGGGCAGACGTGCGCGGCGCCGGGGGCGGGGAAGAGCGTCGTGGCGGAAGAAGTCGGCGCGGCGGAGAGGCGGAGGCCGCAGGCCAGCAGCAGGGCGGCGGTGCGGGCAAGTTTCGCCAAGGGCGATGGATTTTCCACGACAGACCGGAAGGGCTTGGCCGGTTGGATCGGGGTGGAACGCGATCTCCAAGCGCGTTGATCTGCGGGGAATGATTCCGCCGCCCGGAGGTCGGCGGCCACCTTTTGATCGTGCCGGCGGAGTTCCATGACCTAAGCCCGGCTCACGCCCCTGTCACGCCCTTGATCCGGAGCGTGCAGGCGTGCTCCGACGGGGCTTGGGCGGGCAGCTTGACGGTGAGGCCCTGGTCGTTCTGCGACCATTGGAGTTTGCCGCCATAGCCGAGCAGCGTCACATCGGCGACCTTGCGGCCGGCGATGTGGGGCAAACTTGTGGCGAGGCTCGTGATCGTCGTGCTGCCCGAGGCGGGCCACGCCATGAGGAAGGCATAGAGCGAGTCGCCCTTGCCGGTGAAGCGCATGTCTCCGGCGACGTAGGGGCGCACATCGCGCGCGCCGCCGAACTGGCCGGCCGCAACCGGGCCGGTGACCGACGGACCCTCGCCGTAGATCTTCCATGGCCGGGTGGCGAAGATGCCCTCGCCGTTCACGGCCATCCAGGAGGCGATGCCCTCGACGCACGCGACCTCGTCCGAGTCGATCGAGCCGTCGCCGCGGACGGGAATGTTCAGCATGAGGTTGCCGTTCTTGCTCACGATATCGACGAGCATCTGCACGACCTGGCCGGGCGTCTTGTACTTGTGCTGCTCGAAGAGGCTGCGCTGGTAGTGCCAGTTGCCGATGCAGGTGTCGGTCTGCCACGGATCGGGCCTGATGCCAGTGGCGACGCCGCGCTCGATGTCCTCGACGAGGGCGGGGCGGCGGGCATCGGCCACTTTCTTGCCGTTGAGGATGACGTCGAGCCGGTCGCCGTTGCGCTGCAGGTTCGCGTTGTAGAAGTGGGCGGCGACGTCGAGGCCGGCCTGGCCGAGGGGCAGCTCGTTGTTGTCGAAGTAGACGACGTCGGGCTGGTACTGGTCCATCAGGTCCTGGCAGCGGAGAAACCACCGCTCGGTGAACGCCGGGTTCTGCGCGGGGGCAGCCTCGTTCCAGACGCGGTCGTTGGCGGCGTGCCAGTCGTTCGCGGCCTTGATGGACGTGATGCCATCGGGGATGACGAGGCTCCGGCCGTTGTAGAGCTCCTGCGGGTCGAGGCCCTCCCACCAGAGGCCCTTGCCGTCGGCCTTGGCGAGGTTGAAGGCATCGTACCGCTGGCCGGCGAGGGCGCCCTCGGCGTCGTAGCCGTAGGCGGTCTGGAACCAGTGCCACGAATGGGCGGAGTGGTTGGTCACGCCGAAACGGAGGCCGGCGGCGCGCGCCGTCTTCGCCCAGATGCCGACGAGGTCCTTCTTGGGGCCGACATTGACGGAATTCCACGCGTGGTGCTTCGAATTGTAGTTGTCGAAATTGTCGTGGTGGTTCGCGAGCGCGAAGAAGTATTTCGACCCGGCGCGCTTATAGAGGGAGATGAGCTGCTCCGGCTCCCAGCGCTCGGCCTTCCAGAGGTTGTCGATCTCCATGAAGCCGAATTTCGTCGGGTGGCCGTAGGTCTGGAGATGGTGGGCGTACTGGGGGTGCCCTTGGGTGTACATCTGGCGCGCGTACCAGTCGCCCTGCTCCGGGACGCATTGCGCGGACCAGTGCGCCCAGATGCCAAACTTGGCGTCGCGGAACCAGTCGGGGCACTTGTAACCCTGCGCGAGCGATTCCCACGTCGGCTGGAACGGCCCGGCGGCGATGGTGCGGCCGGACGGGACCGTCATCGTGCGCGCCGCGGCGGTGCTGAGGCAGGAGGGCAGCAGCGGGAGGCTGAGGCCGGCGCCGGCGGCCACGGCGGATTTCTTGATGAACTCACGGCGGGAGAGGGAAGGCTTCATGGAGACGCGAAGACGATTTGGGTTGGAGCCGGACCGGACGACACGGAAACGGCAAAGTCGGCGGGCAGACAGGGAGGGGGAAAGCGACCTCATTCCGGCACTGGTGCGGATGGGAGGCGAGGAGGTTTTTGCTATCCTTGATTCCAGGGGCCTGTCTTGGTTCTCGCTCCGAAATCGTTCTCGTTCCTCGTTCTCTTTCTCGTACTCGCGCCCGACCAAGTGGAGAACGAGGAACGATTAAGAGAACGAGAACGATTGATTCGGATCAGGCGGCGAGCGTGGATTTAGCCCATTTTCCACGTGACGGGCCGGAGCAACCCGGGCACCGTAGCCGTGACTTTCTTTTGCTGGTATTTCGGGTTAGTTCGTCCCCTCGGACCCCGTGACACGTCTTGCCGTCCAACCCCATGCCCACACCCCGAATTTTCGTCTTTCTTGCCTGCTGCCTCGCCACCCTTCCCGCGGTCGGGCTGCGGGCGGCCGTCCCGGAGCCGATGCCGGCGAAAAGCATCCTCGAGGAGCTGCGCAGCTTTCGCGTGATGGGGACGGTGCTGATGATCGCGGCGCATCCCGACGATGAGAACACGCAGCTGATTGCCTACCTCTCGCGCGGCCGCAACTACCGCATGGGCTACCTCTCGATCACCCGCGGCGACGGCGGGCAGAACGAGATCGGGCCCGAACTCGGCGCGGAACTGGGCGTGGCGCGCACGCAGGAGCTGCTGGCGGCGCGGCGCGTGGACGGTGGCCGGCAGTTTTTCACGCGGGCGCTCGATTTCGGCTATTCCAAGACGCCCACCGAAACCCTGGCCATCTGGGACCGGCAGCAAGTCCTGGGCGACGTGGTGCGCGTCATTCGCACCTTCCGGCCGGACGTGCTGGTCACGCGCTTTTCCCCGCTGCCCGCGAACACGCACGGCCACCACACGGCGTCGGCGATCCTTGGGGCCGAGGCCTTCAAGCTCGCCGGCGATCCCAAGGCGTTTCCCGAGCAGATCGCCCAGGGGCTGGCCCCGTGGCAGCCGAAGCGGATTTTCATGAACAGCGGCGGTTTCGGCCGCGGTGGCGCGGCGGGCGGGAATCCGGCCGGTGTCCTGCGCGTCGATGTCGGCGGCAGCGACCCGGTGTCGGGCGAATCCTTCAGCCTCATCGCCGCCCGCAGTCGCGGCATGCACAAGACTCAGGGCTTCGGCGTCAACGGGGCGCTTTCCGGCCGCAGCGGGCCGCAGCTGGAGACCTTCCAGCTGCTCGATGGCGAACCGGCTGCCATGGACATCATGGACGGGATTGACACCACCTGGGGCCGCGTCGCGGGTGGAGCCGGGGTGGGGCAGTTCGCCGACGATGTGCTGAACAAGTTCAACCTGCAGGATCCCGCCGCCAGCGTGCCGGCGCTGCTGGACCTGAAGGCGAAGCTTGCGGCGTTGCCGGCGGACACCGTGCTCGATGAGAAGCGGCAGCAGCTCGACCGCATCCTGCAGGCGTGCCTCGGTCTTTCCGTCCAGACGACGATCGCACAGGCCGAGGTGGTGCCCGGCGAGGCGTTGAAGATGCATCATGTGGTGCGGATTCAATCCGCGGTGCCCGTGCGCTGGGCGGGCGTCCGCTATCCGTCGGTCCATGGAGAAACCCCTTCCGCCATCGCGGGCAAACTCACTCCCGCGCAGGAGGCTTCCTGCGAGGCCGCTGTCGTGCTCCCGCTCGACACCCCCGTGAGCCAGCCCTACTGGCTCCGCGAACCGGGCACGCCCGGCATGTTTCGCGTTGATGATGCGGCGCTGATCGGCCGTCCGGAAAATCCGCCCACCTTCCCGGTCGAGCTGGTCTTCGAGGTCGGCGGCCAGACGCTGGTGGTGCCGGACCAACCGGTGCAGGTCACGGTGAACGCGGCGAAGGTTGAAACGCAGCGCCGGCTCGACGTGATCCCGCCGGTCACGCTGCATTTTGCGACGGACGTGCAGTTGTTCGCGCCCGGTGCGTCGCGCCCGGTGGAAATCGAGGTCACGGCCAATCGCGCCGCCGCCGGCGGCCAGCTCCGGCTGGTCGCGCCCGCGGGCTGGAAGGTCGCGCCGGCCACGCAGGCCTTCCGCCTGAAGGCCGTCGGCGACAAGGCCACGCTCGCCTTCACCGTCACCGCCACGACCGAGCCCGGCACCGTCGGCATCACGGCCGACGCCACCGTCAACGGCGAGCGGGTCGTCACCGACCGCTATGAAATCCGCTATGCCCACATCCCGCTGCAGCTGCTGCAGCCCACGGCGCGCGTCACGGCGGTCAGCCTCAACCTTGCGATCCGCGGCCGGAAGGTCGGCTACCTGCCGGGCGCGGGCGACGAGGTGGGCGAGTGCCTCGCGCAGATGGGCTACGCGGTGACGACACTGGCCGGTGCGGACCTGACCCCGGAAAAACTGCGCGGGCTTGATGCCGTGGTGATCGGTGTGCGGGCGTTCAACGAACGGACCGACTTTGCGGCCAATCTCCCGGGACTTTTCGCCTATGTGGAAGCGGGCGGCACGGTCATCGCGCAGTACAACCGGCCCGACCGGCTCGCCACGACGAAGCTCGGGCCCTACGACCTCAGCATCGCCGGCGATGCACCGAGCCACCGGGTGACAGATGAAAACGCGCCGGTCACTTTCCTCGTGCCCGGCCACGCCGCGCTCACGACGCCGAACCGCATTGGCCCCGCCGACTTCGAGGGCTGGGTGCAGGAGCGCGGGACGTATTTTCCCAGCAAGTGGGACAAGGAGCATTACACCGAGGTGCTGGCGATGAGCGATCCGGGCGAGGCGCCGCTGACGAGCTCGCTGCTGGTCGCGCAGTACGGGCGCGGCAATTTCGTCTACACGGGCCTCACCTTTTTCCGGCAGCTCCCGGCGGGGGTGCCCGGTGCGTACCGGCTGCTCGCGAACCTCGTTTCGCTCGGGAAATGAGGGCCGGGTTGCCAAAGGTGGACGGCGACCTCCGGGCGCCGTTGAGCCGTGCCTTCGTTCGGCTTGGTAGGGCGCGGACTTCCGCCTTCGCCAAGGCTATGGCGGACTGGCCGCTCCGCGCCGGGCATGTGGCCGGAGCCGAGATGGAGTCGCCGGTTTCTGAACGAGCATGGTCTTGGTGCCCGGCGCGAAGCGGAGTCCGCGCCCTACCGGTTTTGGATTTGGACCACGCCCAAACCCGGCGCGTTAAGGATAACCCGCCCTACCTTCATGAAACCCGCGGATAAACCCGATCCCGAGGCCGAGACCACCGGCCTGCCCGGACTGCGCACCTGGCGCGCGGTCTACCTGGTCGTGGCCGGCGTGTTTGTCACGTGGGTCGGGTTGCTCTGGCTGTTGATGAAACGGTATTCATGACGCCGCTGGATTACGCCGTCCTGTTCGTCACCCTGCTCGGCATCGCGGCCTACGGTGCGTGGCGCACGCGCGACCGCCGCGACCTGAACTCCTACCTGAAGGGGGCGGGCCAGACGCACTGGCTGGCCATCGGGCTCTCGGTGATGGCCACGCAGGCCAGCGCGGTCACGTTTCTGTCCACGCCCGGGCAGGGCTATGAAAGCGGGATCGGTTTCGTGCAGAATTATTTCGGGGCGCCGTTCGCCTTGATCCTCATCTGCATTTTTTTCCTCCCGCTGTTCCGCCGGCTGAATGTCCACACGGCCTACGAATTCCTCGGCCGGCGCTTCGATGCCAAGACGCGCCTGCTGGGCGCGGCGCTGTTCCTGTTCCAGCGCGGGATCGGCGCCGGGATCACGATCTACGCGCCGGCCATCGTGCTCTCGACCGTGATGGGCTGGTCGCTCGACCTGACCATCGTGTGCAGCGGGCTGGTGGTCATTGTCTACACGGTGGTCGGCGGCAGCGACGCGGTCAGCCTGACCCAGCGCTACCAGATCGGCGTGATCTTCGCGGGCATGATCACGGCGTTTTTCATCCTGCTGGCCAAACTGCCGGCCGGGCTGACGTTGGGCGACGCCCTCACGGTGGCGGGAGGCTTCCACAAGCTGGAGGCGGTGGATTTCTCGATCGATTTCAACAAGCGCTACACGTTCTGGTCGGGCATCTTGGGCGGGATGTTCCTGGCGCTCTCGTATTTCGGCACCGACCAGTCGCAGGTGCAGCGCTACCTCCACGGCAGCTCGCTGCGGGAGAGCCGGCTCGGGCTGATGTTCAACGCCGTCTGCAAGATTCCCATGCAGTTCTTCATCCTGCTGCTCGGCGCGCTGGTGTTTGTCTTCTACCAGTTCGAGCGGCCGCCGGTGTTTTTCAACCAGACGGTCTGGAACCGCGAGGTGCAGCACGCCGCGGACTCGAAGCTGCCCGCGATCGAGCAGGAGTTCAACGCCGCCCACGCGGAGAAACAGCGGCTGATCCAGCACTGGCTCGACGCCCGGCACGCCGGTGACGCGACGGCGGAGGCGGCGGCCCGGGCGCAGGCGCTCTCGGCGTACGACCGTAGCGAGGCCGTCCGCGGTCGGGCCAAGGACGCCCTCGTCGCGGCGAATCCCGCGCTGGACCGGAAGGACTCCGACTACGTGTTCATCACCTTCATCCTGCATTATCTGCCGCACGGCCTGATCGGCCTGCTGGTGGCGGCGTTCTTCGCCGCGACCATGTCGTCCAAGGCCGGCGAACTGAACGCGCTCAGCTCGACGACGATTGTCGACCTCTACCGCCACGTCATCCGGCGCGACGCGACCGATCGTCACTACGTCGTGGCCTCGCGCTGTTTCACGGTCTTCTGGGGCCTGGTGGCGATCGCCTTCGCGCTGTTCGCGCGGATGTCGGAAAACCTGATCGAGGCCGGCAACATCGTCGGCTCGGTCTTCTATGGTGTTCCGCTGGCGCTCTTCCTGATCGCATTTTTTCTGCGCCGGATCGGCGGCACGGCGGCCTTCTGGGCCGCGGTGGTGACGCAGGCGTTGGTCATCACGTGCTATTTCACCCTCAGCATCGGCTATCTCTGGTACAACTTCCTCGGCTGCGCGGCCTGCGTGCTGCTGAGCCTTATCCTTCAGGCCGTGATCGGTGGCCCGAAACCTGTGGCGACTGCAACAGCATGAGAAACCTGATTATTAATCTGGTAGGGCGCGGACTCCGCTCCGCGCCGGGCACAAGGACGTTCCCGGCGCCGAGCGGAGTCGTCGCCCTACCTAGTTTGTCTCCTGCATGACCTCCGCCCCTATCATCGCCTTCGGCCAGCAGCCCTGCGGGTTCTTCCCGCGGCGGTTCCTCTTCGCGAAGTTCCAGAGTGCCCGCCGGCTGCAGGCGGAGATCGGCGGCGAGATCGTGTTCTTCTGCCACGACAGCGACCACGACCCGCGCGAGACGCAGACCATTCTCCGGCACCGGCAGGGCGGCGCGTCGCTGACGATGAACTTCACGTTCGCAAACCGGCTCCAGCGGAAATACTCGCCGCTTTTCCTGAAACGCGTGCCGGCCGGCTGGCGCGACAACACCGCCCGCCAGATGCCGGCCTATGTCGATGGCTGCTGGGTGGACGAATTCCGGCGCATCGAGGCCGCCACCGTCGCCGATTTCTGCCTAGAGATGTATGCCCGGATGGGCCTGCTCGACGGCATCCGGGTCGTGCGCTCCAGCGACCCGGCGGTCCGGCGCGCAGCCTGCGACGTGCCGGATTTTTTCGTCGATGTGCCGCATGAAGGTGAAGTGGTGCGCGCCCGCTGCATCGCCGGCGTGCTGAAACTGCACGAAGGCGGGAATTCGTACGTGACGCTGCCCGGGGTTGCGTTCAGCAAGGAGCAGGTCAGCCCGGCGCGCGACACCCGGCTCCGCTGGATGCAATCCGTGCTGCATTGCACCCATTACATTGCCGGCGCCGGCGAACAGGCGTACCTTCGCAAGGAGGACGCCCCCGAGATCACCTATATCAACCGCGACCCGATTGAACGCTCCGATGAAGCCTATACCGACCCCAAGCCCTGACCCTGCGCCGCTGCTGGCTTTCGGCGCGCACCCCGACGACATCGAATTCGGCTGCGGCGGCGTGATCGCACGCGAGACCCGAGCCGGGCGCGCGGCGCACTTCGTGATCTGCTCGCGCGGCGAGGCCGCGACGAACGGCACCCCGGCGCAACGAACACGCGAGGCGAAACGGGCGGCGCGACTGCTCGGCGCGACGGTGGAATTTACCAACCTCGGCGGCGACGCCCACTTTGAGGAACGCGTGGCCCACGTGATCGCCCTCGCCAGGATCATCCGTCGCGTGCGGCCGGGCGTGGTGCTGGCCCCGAGCACGGTCGAGAACCAGCACCCGGACCACGCGAAGCTCGGCCGGATGGTACGCGATGCGAACCGCCTGGCCCGCTACGGCGGGGTGAAGGAACTCCGCGGGGCGAAGCCGCATGCGATCGGGCAGCTGTTTTTCTACGCCGTCACGCCCGAGTCGGAGCCCGCCGACCTGACGAAGGTGCTGATCGATGTCTCCGCGCCGGAGATCATGGCGGCGTGGACGGCCGCAATGGAAGCGCACGCCTCGCAGATGCCGACGCGCAACTATGTCGAGCTGCAGGTCGCGCGCGCCCGCGTGCACGGCCTGCGCGCCGGGGTGGGGCACGCGATCCCGCTCTTTGCGAACGATGCGCTGGTGTTCGATTCGCTCGCGACTTTGGGCCGCGCCGCGCGTCAGTTCTGACATGGACCCGGCCGTGCCCCTCAAGATCGGGATCACCTGCTACCCGTCGGTCGGCGGCAGCGGCATCCTGGCGTCGGCGCTGGGCGAGGAGCTCGCGCGCCGCGGGCACGAGGTGCATTTCATCAGCTATGAGCGGCCGTTCCGCATCCCGGCCGATTCGCCCCGGCTATTTTTCCATCCGGTCGTGATCAATGATTACGGCCTGTTCAAATATCCGGATTACACGCTGCCCCTATCCGTGAAGATGGCGGAGGTGACGCGCGATCACGGGCTCGACGTCCTGCACGTGCACTATGCTGTGCCGCATGCGACCGCGGCGATCCTCGCGCGCTCGATGCTGCCGCCCGCGCAGCAGCCGCGGGTCGTGACGACGCTGCATGGCACGGACACGACCCTGCTCGGCCGCGATCCGGGTTACGGACCGGCCATCACGCACGCGCTGGCCTGCTCGGATGCGGTCACGACCGTGTCCGCCTACCTGCAGCGTGAAACGCGCGAGCTGCTCGCGGTCGAACGCCCGATCGATGTCATTCATAATTTCTTCATCCCGCGCACGCCGCGGCGACCGCGGGAAGAAGTGCGGCGCGAACTCGGGCTGGCGCCGGGCGAGGCGATGCTCCTGCACCTCTCCAATCTCCGTCCGCCCAAGCGCATCGACCTGCTGCTGAAGACGGCGGCCGCGATCCGCCCGCGAGAAGCGTTCAAGCTGGTAATCCTCGCCGGGGCCGACTTTTCGCCCTTTGCGGGCGAGGTGAGGCGGCTGGGCCTCGAAGACCGGGTGGTGGTCCGGGAAAACGTGAACGACATCGAGGATTACCTGCAGGCAGCCGACCTCGGTCTGTTCACCTCGGAAATGGAGAGCTTCTGCCTGGGCATCCTCGAGACGATGTGCTTCGGCTTCCCGAGCGTGGCAACGGCAGTCGGCGGCATCCCGGAGGTGATGCAGGACGGTGCCACCGGCCTGCTCGTCCCCTTTGGCGACACAGATGCGCAGGCCCGCGCGGTTGAAACCCTGATCCGCGACCCTGCGCGCCGTGCCGCGCTGGGCCAGGCGGCGCAGGTGCGCGCCCGCGAGCTGTTTTCCGCCGATGTCATCGTGCCGCGCTACGAGGCGCTTTACCGGCGCGTCTGCGCGGTACGCGCCTGATTTTTCCTCGCCCACGAAGAAAATCGCCGGCAGCTTTTCTGTCCCAACCCCACCCCAATCCCATGCGTAAAATCACCCCGTTCCTCCTTCTTGCCACACTTCTGGTCAGTTCTGTCAGTGCCGCCGACCAACCGGCGATGCCTGCACCCAAGGTCGCCTCCAGCGGTGGCGCCAGCCCGCACGAGACGATCAGCGCGGTCATCGGCGACCGGCGCACGGGCAGCCGGGTCACGATCACATACGGCCGGCCCTTCTCCAAGGATCCCAAGACCGGCGCGATGCGCAAAATCTGGGGCACGCTGGTGCCGTGGGAAAAGGCGTGGCGCCTCGGGTCGGACGAGGCCACGACGATCATTTCGGAGCAGCCGCTCGACCTCGGCGGGGTCACGATCCAGGGCGGGGTCGCCTACGTTCTTTACATGGTGCCGTCGGAAAACGGCCCGTCGAAACTGGCCATCAGCACGCACATCGGCAAATGGGGCATCCCGGTGGATGAGACGAAGGACCTGGGCCGGGTGGATCTGAAGAAGGACGCCATGGACAAGCAGATCGACGAACTCACGCTCGCGGTCGCGAACGATCCCGCCAGCGGCGGCGGCGTGCTGAAGATCATGTGGGAGACCACGCAGTACTCGCTGGCCTTCGCGGTGAAGAAATAAGCGACACCGATTTCATCCCGGCCGCCGCTGACCAGCGGCGGCCTTTTTTTGGCCGGCCCGCGATGGCTCGTCCGGCGGACCTCGAGCATCGCGGCGTAAAGCTGCTCCTACAAAGATGCCCCGTGACTTCACTCTTTTCTGTTCCGTGTGAGTCTGCCTAGAATTCCGTCAGGATACCCCATGATTACCCGACTCTTGTTTCTGCTGGCTGCGTTTTCCCTGACCGGTCCGCTAAATGCCCAAACTGTTTCACCGGTGCGCCTCGCGGGGCTCACCACCGAGCATGAGCGGAATCCGATTGGGCTTGGCGTTGTGCAGCCGCGGCTTTCGTGGAAGCTGGTCTCTGGCCGCAATGGCGAGGTGCAGACTGCCTATCAAATTCGCGCTGCGGCGACTGCGGCAGGCTTGGTGACCAACCCGCCGGGGCTCTGGGATTCCGGCAAAGTGGCCTCCGCCGAATCGGTGCTGGTGCCGTGGGGTGGGCCGGCGCTTGGGTCGCGGTCGCAGGTTTTCTGGCAGGTGCGGGTGTGGGACAAGGACGGAGCGCCTTCCGCGTGGAGCGAGCCGGCGTCGTTTGAACTCGGCTTGCTCGCGCCGGCCAGGGAATGGAAGGGCCTGTGGATCACCGCGGATTTGCCGCGCTATGACATTATGCAGCCGGCGCTGGGCGGCGCCTCGTGGATTTCGGCGGGCTCCATTTCCAATCAGGCGGCGGCCGCCCGGCTGGTGCTTGAGCTTCCGGCCGGCGCGAAGGTGCTCGGCGCGACGATCGATGCGGCGGCCGACGGATTGATCGCCCTTTATGTCAACGGCCAGCCCACGCTGCAGGGCAGCACCAGCCACACGGCGCCGTTCCATGCGGACTTTGGCGGCCAGCTGGTCGCCGGCAAAAATATCATTGGGATCGGCGCGGCCGCTGTGCGCCTTTCCCGGGGCGGCGGACGGAACGCCCTGGCGGCCCATGGCGACATCGAACTCGAGGGTGGCCGGCACATCACCTTCAACACGGACGGCGCCTGGAAGGCCGCGGTGGCGCCGGCGACCGGGTGGTTTGAGACGGCCTTCGATGATTCGGCCTGGCCTGCGGCCAGTGTGCTCGGTGGTTATCACGCGCAGGATCTGGCGGACAACGCAGGTGGCATGATCGGGCCCGGCCGCTACCTGCGGAAAACTTTCACCGTCAGGGGCCCGGTGGCCAAGGCGCGCCTCTATGCGACGGCGCTCGGCGTCTACGAGGCCTCGATCAACGGCCAGCGCGTCAACGACCACCAGCTCGACCCCGGCTTCACCGATTACAACCGGCGAGTGATGGTGCAGACGGTCGATGTCACCGCGCTGCTCACGCCCGGTCCGAACGCGGTCGGGGCGCTCTTGAGCGACGGCTGGTTTGCGGGCCGCCTGGGCTGGATGGGGCTGGCCCAATACGCCAAGGTCAGCAGCCGGCCGCTTTTCAGCGCGCAGCTGGAAATATTTTATGCCGACGGCTCCACCGAGATCATCGCGACGGACGGCTCCTGGAAGGGTGGCGCGGGCGAGATCGTCGGCGCCGATGCGCAGCTGGGCGAAGTCATCGACGGGCGCAAAACGGTTCCGTGGGACCGCCCGGCGTTCGACGATGCCGGGTGGACGCCCGTCGCACTCGAAACCCATGAGGGCATCGCGCTCGATCCGCAGCGCGGGCCGCCGGTGCGCCGGCTGATGGAGCTGGCCCCGAAAGCCATCACGCGGCGCGGCAATGTCTGGATCGTCGACCTGGGCCAGAACATGGTCGGCCACGTCCGCCTTTCCGCCCGCGGACCGGCCGGCACCACCATCACGGCCACCCACGCGGAGATGATCAACGCCGACGGCACGCTCTATGCGGAAAATCTCCGGACGGCCCTTTCCATCGATACCTTCACGCTTGGCGGCGCGGGCCGCGAAACCTTCGAGCCGCACTTCACGTTCCACGGTTTCCGCTATGTCGAGATCGCGGGCTATCCCGGCGAACTCACCGCCGCTGACATCCGCGGTATCGTCGTGGGCTCCGACACGCCGGCGACGGGAACCTGGGAAAGTTCGGACAAGGATCTCAACCAGCTTTTCTCGAACATCACCTGGGGCCAGCGCAGCAATTTCCTGAGCGTGCCCACCGACTGCCCGCAGCGCGACGAACGCCTCGGCTGGATGGGTGACGCGCAGGTGTTCGCGCCCACCGCCGTGCGCAATGCGGATGTCGCGGGCTTCTTCACCAAGTGGATGGTGGACGTGAACGATGCCCAGGGACCGAACGGCGAGTTCTCGACGGTCTCGCCGCGGGCGAACCAGAACAACTCGTGGCCCGTGTGGGGTGACGCGGGTGTCATCATCCCGTGGGTCATGTACGTGGCCTACGGCGACAAGGCGTTTCTGGCGGACAACTACGACCACATGGCGAAATGGGTGGATTACTGCCAGCGCTCGTCCAACAACCTGATTCTCACGGGCGGGGTCGGCGACCATCTCGCTCCGAAGCCCACGCCCACGAACATCGTGGACACGGCGTTTTTTGCCAAGTCCGTGCGCATCGTCGCGCGGGCCGCGTCGATTCTTGGCAAGACGGAGGACGCCGCGAAATATGACAAGCTGCGCCAGGATATCGTGGCCGCCTTCAACGCCGCGTATGTGGGGGCCGATGGTTCGATCACCGCGGTCGGTGGCGCGCGGGGCGGACGCGCGGGCGCTGCACCGGCCGCGAATGCGGGCCCCGAGGTACGCTCGGGCAATACCCAGACGGCGTACATGCTCGCACTGAAATTCGACCTGCTCCCGGAAAACCTGCGTCCCATCGTGGCCCGGCGCCTGGCGGAGGATGTCGAGCAAAGCGGCCATCTCACCACGGGTTTTGTTGGGGTCGGGCTGATCTGCCCCATGCTCACGGAAATCGGCCGCTCCGATCTCGCCTGGCAGCTGGTGTTCACCGACAGCTACCCCTCCTGGCTTTTCTCCGTGAGAAATGGGGCCACCACCATCTGGGAGCGCTGGGATGGCTGGACGCCGGAAAAGGGATTCCAGGCCTCGTCGATGAACTCCTTCAATCATTACTCGCTTGGCTCCGTCGGCGCGTGGCTCTACTCCGGCGCGGCCGGAATCCAGGCCGACGAGGCGCAGCCCGGCTACAAGCACTTCACGCTCGCGCCGCAATTCACGAAGCGGCTCTCGCGCGTGAAGGCGACGCTCGACACGCCCTACGGTGTCATCGGTTCCCATTGGCATGTGGAGAACGACCAGATGATCTACGACGTGACCGTGCCGCCGAACACTACGGCCGACATCGTGCTGCCCGTTTCCGCTCGGGACGTGCGTCAGGACGGACAAGCGGTGGCCGGCGCGGATGGAAACAGCACGACGCTGGCTCTTGCGGCGGGTGCGTACCGGTTCTCGTTTCCGCGCCAGGCGATCAGGTAGAAAGTTCCGAAAAGGTGGCCGCCGACCTTCCTCCTTCGCCGAGCCTCCGAAGGACAGGCCGGGCGGCGGAATAATCTCCGTCAACCAATAGCGTTTGCTCAAATCCAAACCGCCGCCCGGAGGTCGGCAGCCACCTTGATCGCGGCGTAAAGCCGCTCCTACAGTCCGGGCGTCGTCAAGCAACGCCCCTACGCGATCGTTCTAAACCCTGTCATCAGCCCTAATATGCGCGGGCCTCGGGTTTTTGCCGGTGGATTGGGTTGAAGTTTCCCGATGAAGGATAGACTGTGGGCCTCCCTCATGTTTCCCCGTCCCGTCTGTCTTGTGCTCCTCTTGCTGCCCCTGTGCCTCGCCGCGTGCCGTGACCCGAAGGTGGCTTATTATCAGGTGCCGAAGGAAAAGGACGCGGTGATCCCGCAGATGCCGGCCGCGGCCGATGCAACGCCCGGGGCGGTGGCGCCCTTTGCCGGTGGCGCGGCCATGGCGGCGACGGCCGTGCCCACGGCAAGCGGCCCCGAGCTGACCTGGACTGCGCCGGCAAACTGGAAGTCGAAGGCCGGGTCGGCCATGCGCAAGGCAACGTACAGTGTGCCAGGCGCCGGAGGGGCGGAAGGGGAACTCTCGATCACGGCATTCCCGAGCGATGTCGGCGGCGAATTGGCCAACGTCAACCGCTGGCGCGGACAGGTGGATCTGCCGCCGCTCACCGCGGCGGACCTCGCGGGGGCGGTCACGCGCCTTGAATCCAACGGGCTGCGCATTGCCCTGGTGGATTTTGGCGGACCATCGCAGCGTTTGATCGGCGCGATCATCCCCTTCGACACGGGTACTTGGTTTTTTAAACTCGGACCCGGACCCGATGCCGTGATTGCCGGCGGCAAGCCCTCGTTCGAGGAATTCCTCAAGACGATCAGACCCCCGGCCCGGCCATGAACGACCTGACGCGGCAGTTTCGCGATTTCTTCGTTTCGCTCCGGCTGACGGTCGTGCTGCTGGCGCTGTCGATGCTCCTCATCTTCGCCGCGACGATCGACCAGGTGAACCTCGGCATCTGGGCGGTGCAGCAGAAGTATTTCCAGACCTTCTTCGTGCTCTGGAAAGTCGGCGAGGTGCCGGTGCCGATCTTTCCCGGCGGTTATTTCCTCGGCGGCCTGCTCTTCGTCAACCTCGTCGCCGCGCACGTCTATCGCTTCAAGCTGACGTGGCGCAAGACCGGCATCTTTCTCACCCACCTGGGCCTGATCCTCCTGCTCCTCGGCCAGCTCTTCGCCGGCCTCTGGCAGCAGGAATTCCAGATGCGCCTGGAGGAGGGCCAGCCCAAGAATTACTCCGAGAGCTCACGATTCATGGAGCTCGCGATCACGGACACGACCAGCGCGGACCACGACGACGTGGTGGTCATTCCCACGGAGCTGCTGGAGCGCGGCGAGGTGGTACAGCATCCCAAGCTCCCCTTCCGGGTGGTCCCCAAGGCCTACTATCCCAACGCCGGCCTGCAAAATCGCACCGATGCGGCCGGCCAGCCGCCGTCGCTTGCGACCATCGGTCCCGGCATGCAGATCGACGCCACCCCGCTGCCCATGACCTACAAGCCCGACGAGACCAACCTGCCCGCGGTTTACGTCGAGCTGGTGGGACCGGAGGGCTCGCTCGGCACCCGGCTGGTGGCGCCGATTCCGGTGCTGCAGCAGACTTTCGCCGTGGGCGGCCATACGTGGAAAATGGCCCTGCGCCCGGCGCGGGCTTATCGCCCGTTTGCGCTCACGCTGCTCAAGTTCAATCACGACATCTACGCGGGCACGGACATCCCGAAGAATTTCTCGAGCCGCATCCATCTGACCACGCCCGACGGCCGGGACGACCGCGAGGTGCTCATCTACATGAACAACCCCCTGCGCTACTCAGGCCTCACGTTCTACCAGGCGAGTTTCGAGGAGGGAAATGACAAGGTCACCATCCTTCAGGTCGTGCGCAACCCGAGCTGGCTGCTGCCCTACGTCTCCTGCGTGCTGATGGCCGTGGGCTTGATCGTCCAGTTCTCCATTTCGCTCACCGGGTTCTTCCGGAAACGCCGTCTGTCCGCTGTCCCCGCCGCCCCATGAAAAAAACGATCCCCTGGCTCGTCCTGCTCGCCACGCTGGCCCTGGTCGGCGTCTCGCTGGTGCCGCCGCACAATCCGGCTGAATTCGATGTCACCGGCTTCGGCCGGCTGCCCGTGCTCGTCAACGGCCGGATCAAGCCCTTCGACACCGTGGCGCGCACCTCCCTGCTGCAATTCCAGGGCCGCTGGTCGGTGACCGCGCCGAATGGCAGCGAGCTCACGCCGGAGGAGTGGCTGCTGGACGTGATGTTCAGCGGCACGGTGGCCGACGCCTACCAGACCTTCGAGATCGTCCACCCGGACGTGCTGGCGCTGTTCAGTCTCAAGCCCGAGGACGGCGCGGGAAAAAAGCGCTTTTCTTTCGTGCAGCTGGAAAAAAATCTCACCGAGCTCGAACGCCAGTACAAGCTGGCCGAGCCGGTGGAGTCCGCAGTGCGCTCGTCGTTCCAGAAGGCGGTCATCCAGCTCTACAACAGCCTCGTCCTCTACCAGCGGCTCCAGCACAGCCTCGTGCCGCCGGACTCGGAGGATTTCCTCGCCGAGCTGATGAGTTTCCAGAAGGCGCTGCCCGCCGGCGTCGCGGCCATGCGGGCCAAGCAGGCCGGGCAGCCGTTTGACGAGGCGGCCGCCAACCAGGTCACCGCCATCGGGGAGAAGTTCATGCAATTGGAAAATTACGGCTATCTGCTGGCGATTCCGCCGGAGGCCGGGGCCAAGGATCCGACGGCGTGGAGCAAGCCGGGCAGCGCGCTGCTCGAGACCTTTGCGTCCGGCCGGATCAATCCCTCGGTCCTGACCTATGCGGCGTTTGCCCGCACCTGGCGCCAGCACCAGCCGGCGCAGTTCAACGAGTTGGTCGCGCTGTACCGTGACGCGCTGCAGAAGCGCTTTGCGCCGCAGCTCGTGAAATGCGACGTCGAGGTGCGCTTTAACTCGGCGGATCCGTTCTGGACCAGCATGCTGGTCTATATCGGGGCCTTCCTGCTCGCGTTGTTCTCGTGGCTGAAATGGCCGGAGGTGCTCGGTCGGTCGGCGTTTTACGTGGTGGCACTCGCGTGGCTGCTGGCCACGGCCGGCATTGTCACGCGCATGTGGCTCGAGGGGCGTCCGCCCGTCACCAACCTGTATTCCTCGGCCCTCTTTGTCGGCTGGGGCGCCGTGGCGCTCTGCCTCGTGCTCGAGACCATCTTCAAGAACGCCATCGGCAGCGTGGCGGCGGGGCTGGTCGGTTTCAGCACCCTGCTGATCGCGCACTACCTCTCGTTCAGCGGTGATACGCTGGAGATGATGCGCGCCGTCCTCGATTCCAATTTCTGGCTGGCGACACACGTCGTGGTGGTGGCGACGGGTTATGCGGCGACCTTCCTCTCGGGGTTTCTCGCCCTCATCTACATTTTCCGCGGAGTTTTTACGCGGTCGCTCGACAAGGCCACGGCCGATTCGCTGGCCCGCATGGTCTACGGGATCGTGTGCTTCGCGACGCTGTTCAGCCTGGTGGGCACCGTGCTCGGCGGCATCTGGGCCGACCAGTCGTGGGGCCGTTTCTGGGGCTGGGATCCGAAGGAAAACGGCGCGCTGATCATCGTGATCTGGAACGCGATCATCCTGCACGCCCGTTGGGGCGGCCTGGTGAAGCAGCGCGGACTGATGTGCCTGGCCGTTTTCGGCAACGTGGTGACGAGCTGGAGCTGGTTTGGCGTCAACATGCTGGGCGTCGGCCTCCACAGCTACGGTTTCATGGACGCCGCCTTCTGGTGGCTGGTGGCGTTTGTCGCCAGCCAGCTCGTGATCATCGGCCTCGCCAACCTGCCGCTGGAAAAGTGGCGGAGCTTCCAGGGTCCGACGGTGGCCACGCCGCCGATGCGCGGCCCGATGGCGAAGGCGCCGGCCTGACGGGCACGAGCGCTATATTCGCGTTAAGCTGAAGCTGGATCATCGTGGCCGCCGACCTTCATCCATCGCCAAGACTTCGGAGGACAGGCCGGGCGGCGGTTTGGATTTGAGCAGACGTTTTTCGTGGACGGAGGTTATTCCGCCGCCCGGAGGTCGGCGGCCACCTTGTCGTTCACGTCGAAACGCCGAGCAGGCCGCGCGTCAGCTGGAAATCGGTGAAACCCTGCGCCGTGACGGCGGGGGTGAGCTCGTTCTGGGCCACGGCCACGATGAGTTGCTTCAACACATTCGCGTCCGCGGAGGCATCCCCGGAAAGAAACGCATCGATGTCGTCCGCCGGCAGCGTCCCGCGCTGGCCGGCCTCGGCGACCTGGATGACCGGGAGCATCGGATGACCCTGACGTGAATTTTCGCTGACGACGGTGAGAAAAAGGTGTGCCCCGCAGCCACCGAGGCCGGTCAGGTTTTCCACCCAGTGGTCGGACTCGGTTGCGACGACATGCAGGCCGGGCCGGACCAGCGGCTGGCCGTAGGCGAGCGTGGCATGGGGCGGCGTGGTGCCGAGCACGGCGGACCGGAAGGAGCTGTTCGCCAGCAGCGGATCGCTTTCCGGCAGCAGAATGGAACCGCCGGCGGCGACGGTTTCACGGACCACCGCGGCGAGGGCAGCGGCGGTCGGGAGGCTGACGGGCGCAGCCGTGAGGAGACCGAGTGAAAGCGCCCCAAGATCGGTGGCCGCGGTAAAGGGCGGCGGCAAGGCGGCGAATTTTTCAGCAAACCAAGCCTCGACCCGGCCCAGCGCCTTTTCGATGCCGCCATCGAGCTGCACGCTGGCCCAGCCGAAGCGATCGAGCGACACGCCGGCGAGCTCCAGCTGGTGGCGCATCATGTCGTTGGGCACCTTTTCGCAGCCGTGCTCGAGCAGGAGGGCGGCGACGACGTTGGGATGCGTGACGTAGCCGCGGTAGGTCCGGTGAAGCAGCTTGTGCATGGACTCGCCGCCAAAACCGCAGCCCTCGGTGTGGGTGAGCCCGACAAAGCGCGAGATCCCCTGCGCGCGGCCGAGTCCCTTCTGGTTCAGCCGCTCGGCGGCGAGCCGTGCGATCTGGGCGGCGCAAAGGCTGGTGGGGAGCACGAGGCCGATGCGTTCCGTGGCCCAGCCATATTCGGTGCGCTGCAGGTTGACCGGGGTTGAAGCAGGGCGGGTCTGTGTCCCGCCCTTAGAAGGCGGAGAGGGCGGGTCGGAGACTCGCCCTACCTCGAGCGGCAGACCATCCGGCGCGACCCGGGCGCGCAGGCCTTCCAGCTGCGAGGTATCAGTCTGCCGCCAGTTGCGCCAGAGCGAGACCTGGGAGTGGCCGGCGTGTTCGCCCTTGGTTCTCTTGCCGGAGGCCGTGGCGAGCAACAGGTCGAAGGTCTCGGCGATAAGCGATTCCATTGCCTCGCCGTCGAGGTAGCGGCCGGCGTTGATGTCCATCTCGTGGATGAGCAGTTCGTGCCGCCGCGTGGTGGTGGTGACCTTGAGGGTCGGGACGAATGGAAAGTTCGTGATCGAGCCATTGCCGGTGACGAAGAGCAGGAGATTGCAGCCGGCACCGATCTGGCCGGCGATACCCTCGAGATCGTTGCCCGGGCTGTTCATGAAATAGAAGCCGGGCTCGGTCATCGGCTCGGCGTACTCGATTACGCGATCGATGCGGGTGCGCGGATCCTTTTTGTGCGCGGCGCCGAGGGACTTGAGCACGATGTTGTACAGGCCGCGCAGCTTGTTCCCGCCGGAGGGGTTGCTCTCGGGCGTGACGCCGTGCCAGCCCAGGCGCTGTTTGAAGCCCTCGATCTTGGCGAGCACCGCGCGCGCGGTCGGAAGATCCTTCACCCGGGACAGCACGTAAGCCTCGGCGCCGACCAGTTCGTCGGTTTCGCAGAGATTGGCGGACCCGCCGTGACGCACGACCTCGTGGACGGCGGCGCCGACGAGGGGATTGCCGGAAATCCCCGAGAACGCGTCGGACCCGCCGCATTGCAGCGCGATGCGGAGGCCGCTGACGGGCTCGTCCGTGCGGCGCAGCGCATTCACGGACGGCAGCCAGCCGCGCACGATGCGTTCACCCTCGGCGAGCCCGGCCGCGAGTCCGCCGTGCAAGGTGAGAAACTGGTGCGGCACGTCATCGAGCGGATCGCCGCGCGTGCGCATGAAATCGTGGAGCCGGGCGTTGTTCACCGGCTCGACGCCGTAATCGACCGCCAGAACGGCTCCGACGTTGGGATGGACGATAAAACCGGCGAGCGAGCGCAGGATCTCGGCGGCGTTGTTGGGCTGCCCCGGGCCGTCACCCTCGGTGTGGGCGATGGCCACGATGCCGTCGATGCCAGGATGGACGCGGGCGAGAGGCTGCAGCCGGGCGGCGAGCTGGCGGGCGTAGCTCGCGGTGCGCGACGTCGTGCCGAGAATGACAATGAAGTTGCGCGTGCCGATGCCGCGCCGGCCGGGCCGGCGGTAGCCGGAAAAAGTCCGCGGTGCGGCCACGCGCTCGGTCGCGGACGCGGGTCGGAACGCAGCTTCATCCAGCTGGAAGGGCACGAGGCGGTCGGCAAAATTCGGTTGGGCAGGCAGGCTCGCGCCGGTACGGCGGATGGCGAGGGTCTCGAGGGTCGACTGGTTGCATACATAGTCGCCGGCGGCGATATCGGTCGTGGCCACGCCGAACGGCAGCCCCCACGAGAGCAGGGCCTCACCGGTCGCGATGGGTCGTACCGCAAAGCGATGCCCCTCCAGCACGGTATACGCGAGCGTCCGTACGACACCGTCAATCAGCAACGCCATTCCGGCTTCGAGCCGGCGAATGGCGATGGCAACGTTGTCGTCCGGCGCCGGCAAACGGCCGGCAGAGGTGAAATCAAGCGGGACGGAGGGCATGGCAAACATTCAAACCGCTCGTTCCCCTCGATGTCGAGCGGACGCTCCATCCGCCGCCGACGGTTGGTGCACAACGGATCCGCGAATCGATCCAGCGACTTGTCACCTATTAGGTGACAAGTCGCCGAGAGCATTATCGATAGCTATTCAACACAGGCAGGTCGGCGGCGGCCAAGTCGAGAGCGGGCAACTCGGCCGGCGTAACCCACTGCAGGGCGATATGCTCGAGTGGCCGGGGCTCCGGGCTTCCCGGGGCCAGGTGGCAGACGAAGGGAATCATCTCGATGAGGACGGCGTAGGCGTGAGTGAAACGAGGCAGGGCGCGGGTGACGATGACGTTGCAACCGAGTTCCTCCTTGATCTCGCGGATGATGGCGGCCTCGGGTGTTTCGTCCGGCTCAACCTTGCCGCCGGGGAACTCCCATTTAAGAGCGAGGTGTTTGTGCGCCGGGCGCTGCGCGGCGAGCACGTGGCCGTCGCGCTCGATCACGGCGCAGACAACAGGAATGGGAATGGCGGAAGGATGACCCACGGAACACACAGAGCACACGGAAACGAAAACGCGCAAGCCGGGGAGGCGCACGGTCGAACGTAGCAGCCGAGGTAACGAGGCTGATTTGAGGTGAGTCCGCAAACCCAGCCTCGTTACCTCGGCTGCTACGGAAGTGGCCAACGCATCCCACTGGGAAAGCGCACCCTGCTTTCAGGCTGGCGGCGCGCGGAGTTCCGGCTTCGCTCGACCTGCATGACGGGTGAACTTCCCTCCAGCATCATCGCGGGCATCAGCTTCATCGGGCGCTCGGGCGGAATGGTGAAGGCGCTGGGTGGTTTTAAAAAAGGGCACCACACCCTGCCCGACGCAGCGAACGCCACGACCAACGCCTTTCTGGGAAAAATCTGTGCGAGCGAACTTGCGACACGGGCCGAGGCACTGTTTCAGCAGGTGCGCACGCAGCTCGATTACAAGCGCAAGGATATGTCGCTCAGCCTTGCCAGTCCTGGCGCGGTGCTCGCCGCGAAGGATTTTTCGGTGGAAATCAGCTATGCGCTGGAGGAGGCGGACCCGGGACGGTACGTGGTCACGACCATCCTGCGTGATCTGCGCAGTGCGGAGCTCGCGCGAACGGAGGAGTTTTCCCGGGTTTTCGCCCGGATGTTTGGCGAAATTTCTTTCGGCCTGAAGAAAGGGGTGAGAGTGGAGGCGGTAGTGGACACCATTGAAAACCTCGAGGGCGAAGGCGGAATTTCGGTCTCGTATCCCTCCGACTGCCATGAATGCGTGATCAGCGTGGAAGGCGTCGACGCACAGGTGCGCTGCACCGGAGGGACGCTGGACATGGTGCTGCCGCGAACGGGGGCGCCGCGCGAATTGATGGAAACCTTCGCCGCGGTCCGCAGCGCGTTCAGCGTCAGTCGCGAACTGTCCGGGCTGATCGGATAGGGTCGACGACCCTGATTCGCCAAGGTGGCCGCCGCCTGGAGGTCGGCGGTGGTTTGAAAGGGACGGTTCAATTCCTACGCGACGAATCCTGACTTCGCTCGCCGCTTCCGCCGACAGAGTCCAGCCGCCGCCCGGAGGTCGGCGGCCACCTTTGGCCTTAAGTGCCGAGGAGCTCCGTGACGAGGGCGCGTTCGTCGACCAGTTCCTTGTTGGTCGCGGCGATCTTGGATTTGGCGAAATCGTCCATCGCGTAGCCGGTGATCACGTCGTAGCTGCCGGCCGTGGTGGTGCGGACGGGCATGCCGGCCCAGACGTTGGCATCGAAGCCGTAATGGCCGCTTGATTTCACGGCGACCGAATGGATGGCGCCGGGGGTGACGAGGCTGCGCACGTGGTCGACGAGGGCGTTGGCGGCCGAGGCGGCGGACGAGGCGCCGCGGGCGGCAATGATGGCGGCGCCGCGTTTGCCGACGATCTCGCAGAACGGCCCCTGCAGCCAGGCGGTGTCGGTGATGACCGAGGGCGCCGGCTGGCCGCCGATGGTGGCGTGAGCGAAGGCGGGGAACATGGTCGGGCTGTGATTGCCGTAGATGAAGATGTTCTGGACCGTGGTGAGATCGACGCCGGCCTTCTTGGCCAGCTGGGTCTGGGCGCGGTTCTGGTCGAGGCGCACCATGGCGGTGAAGCGCTCGGCCGGCAGGCGCTTTGCGTGGCTGGCGGCGATCATGCAGTTGGTGTTTGCGGGATTGCCGACCACGGCGACGCGGGCGTTATCGGCGGCGACAGCGTCGATGATCTTGCCCTGGGTGGTGAAGATCCGGCCGTTGTCCTTGAGCAGATCGGCGCGTTCCATGCCGGGGCCGCGGGGCTTGGCGCCAATGAGCAGGCACCAGTTGGCGTCCTTGAAGCCCACGTTGGCGTCGTCGGTCAGGACCATGCCCTTGAGCAGGGGAAACGCGCAGTCATCGAGTTCCATGGACACGCCCTCGAGGGCCTTCATGGCCTTTTCGATGGGCGCCTCGATGAGCTGCAGGATCACGGGCTGGTCGGGACCGAACATCGCGCCGGAGGCGATGCGGAAGAGGAGGGAGTAACCGATCTGGCCGGCTGCACCGGTGACGGCGACGCGGATGGGGGATTTCATAGGAGGAAGGTTTCTAGTCGACGGGACACGGGGAACACACGGAAGAAATGTCCGGAGGGTAAAGTTTTAGCAGAAGCGAGCCGCGGTAGAGCAAGAGCTAATCCGGCTGGAGGCTTGGGATGGCCGGCCGGCGATTGCTCAACCGAATCTCGGGGCCAGGGCCGCATGGATTTCGCGGACGAGTTTTTCCGTCGTTGGCCAGTCGATGCAGGCGTCGGTGATGGAGACGCCGTAGCGCAGTTTTTCCCTCGGTTGCGGGAACGGCTGGCTGCCGGCGACGAGATTGCTCTCGATCATGGCGCCCATGATGGAGGTGTTGCCGGTGGAAATCTGGGCGAGCAATTCGCGCATGACCTCGGGCTGGCGCTCCGGCTGCTTGGCGGAGTTATCGTGCGAGCAGTCGACCAGGATGGATTTGAGGAGGCCGGCCTTGGCCAGCAATTGCTCGGTCTGGGCGATGTGCGCAGGAGAATAGTTCGGGCCGCCGGCACCGCCGCGCAGGACGACGTGGCAGTTGGGATTGCCGCGGGTGACGATGGCGGAAGCGTGGCCGTCGAGATCGATGCCGAGGAAGGTGTGCGGCTGCGCGGCGGACTTGATGGCGTTGATTGCGGTGGTGATCGAGCCGTCGGTGCCGTTTTTGAAGCCGAGCGGCATGGAAAGGCCGGACGCCATCTGGCGGTGGGTCTGGGACTCGGCGGTGCGGGCGCCGATGGCGGACCAACAGATCAGATCGGCAATGTACTGCGGAGTGATGGGATCAAGGAGCTCGGTCGCGGTGGGCAGGCCCAGATCGAGCACATCGCGCAGAAAAGTCCGGGCGAGGCGCAGGCCGGCGGCGATGTCATGCGAGCCGTCAAGATGCGGATCCATGATCAAGCCCTTCCAGCCGACGGTGGTGCGGGGCTTTTCAAAGTAGACCCGCATCACGATCATCACGCGGCCGGAAACCTCGCGGGCAAGGGCGGCCAGGCGACGCGCGTAGTCGCGGCCAGCCTCGATATCATGAATGGAGCAGGGACCGACGATCAGCAGGAAGCGCTTGTCGTTGGTGAAGATGATCCGGTGGATTTCCTCCCGGGCCCGGCTCACGAACTCCGCCTCGGCCTCGGTCTTGGGCAGTTCCGCCAGCAGAGCGGCGGGCGAGGGCAGGAGGCGGGTTTCAACGACGTTAATGTCGGAAGTTTTTTGCACAGTCGGCCAAACTGCGCACCGTGGGGGCTGCAATCAAGCCTCGACCTTATCCGTTCCGGGCTCTGTTTTTGGGCAAAAATAAGGCGGGCCGCCTACCCCTAAGCGGCCCGCCATTGCTTTCTTAGTTACCCCAAAACTCCCGCTAGGCGGGAGAAGTGAGAAATTTGATGAGTTCAGAGATACGTGATCTTGCAGCATCGTCAATCAAAAGTTATCAAAATCTCCCACAAATTTATTCAAGTTATTGAATGACAAACAAATGAATATTGTAATTCCATGACAATTGGCAATTCACCCTCGGTGTATTTTTGGCGTCCGGCAACATGGCTGCGGGTGAGCGGCCCTGACGCGCTTGTTTTCCTGCAGGGCCAGCACACGAACGATCTCAACCGGCTTAAAACGAGCCCGGCGGTCTATGGTCTTTGGCTTAATCAAAAAGGACGTGTGCTGGCGGACAGTTTTGTGGTGCGAGGACGCAGTGAGGAGGAGTTTTGGGTCGGAAGTTATTTCAGCACCACGGCCGTGATCCGGGAGCGTTTGGAAAGTCACATCATCGCTGATGAGGTCGCGCTGGAGGACGAGTCGGCCGGCTGGCATGGCGCGACGATTGTGGGAGATACCCTGATCGAACAGGCGCGGTCGGCGGGGGATGGACTACTTTTTCCCGGGCGCCGCGGGCTCAACGGGCATATGGAATGGCTCACGCGCGGGCCACGGGATTTTCCCGGGGTGCGCACCTTCAGCGACAACGACATGGAGCGCTTTCGCATTCGAGCGGCCGTTCCGGCCATTCCTGCGGACATCGGTGCCGGTGAATTGCCCAACGAGGGAGGCCTGGAGAATGAGGCGATCTCCTATACCAAGGGATGTTATCTCGGCCAGGAAGTCATGGCCCGTCTCAAATCCATGGGTCAGGTCCGGCGCCGGCTGCTGCGCGTGTCCAGTCCGGGCGCGCCACCGGCGAGACTGGCCAAACTGTTTCAAGGCGTGCGACCGGTCGGTGAGCTCCGCTCCACGGTGAGCGATGGCGACGGATTCATCGGCCTGGCGTTGCTCACCCTGCTGCATTTGTCGCGGGATTTGCCTTTGAGCCTCGCGCCGGACACGCCGCCGGCCATCAAAGTCTTGGATCCATCATGACGGAACTGGAGCAGCTCATTGCACTTTGCCAGCGGCTGGGCGCCGTACCCGCGCAGGCCGCAACGATGGCGGCGCAGTTGCAGAAACGCGCCGGGCAGCTGGCGGGCGAACGCGGCATCACCCGCGAGGTGGCGATGAAATACCTGCTGGATGTCCTGGTCAAAGCCCGACAGGGCGAGATCTCCGCCGAGGCCCTGCCGGACCGCCCGACCCCTTCCATGCGGGAAAAACTCATCGCCCTATTTCACGCCACCTATGCCCGGGCCCCGGAAATTATCACCCGCGCGCCGGGCCGCATCGAGTTTATCGGCAACCATACCGACTACAACGGAGGCACGGTGCTGGGGGCCGCGATCGATCGCGGCGTGTGGGTCGCGCTGGCGCGGCGGACGGACGGGCAGCGGTCATTTTTCAGCGATCACGGCCGAGAAGTCGTCACCTTGCCGGCGGATGCCGAGCTGCGGAAACTGGCGGGCGTGCAAAGCTGGATCAATTACCCGCAGGGCGTGCTGGCGGCTTTGCCGGCTTTTGGACTGCAGGTGCCGGCAGGGTTCGACTATGCGGCGGTGTCCGACCTGCCGATCGGAGCGGGCTTGAGCAGCAGCGCCGCGATCGAGCTGGCTTCGGGCCTGGCCTTCCTCGAGGCGACCGGCCAGCATCCGGCGCGCGAAACGCTGGTGAACGTCGGCAAGCACGCCGAAAATAATTTCGTCGGGGTACCTTGCGGCATCCTCGACCAGGGGGTCTCGGGCTTCGGGCGGAAGGACCACCTGGTCTTCATCGATTGCCGCGGGCCGCGCTTTGCGACCGTTCCGCTGCCGGCGGACGCGCATTTCTGGATCTTTAACACCCACACCAAGCATGCGCTGGTGGATGGCCTCTACGCCGCGCGCCACCGCGAATGCATGGAAGCGGCGAAGGCGCTCGGGGTGTCGCTGCTCTGCGAGGTTTCGGCGGAGGCGCTGGCGGGCGCGGCGGCGGGGCTTTCGCCGGTGGCGCTCAAGCGGGCGCGGCATGTCGTCGAGGAAATCGCCCGGGTTGCGGCGGCCACGCGGGCGTTGGAGTCGGGCGATCTGGTTGAAACGGGTCGCCTGTTGACGGCGTCTCACCGCAGTTCGCAGCACCTGTTTGAAAACAGCACCGCGGAGCTCGATTTCCTTGTCGATGCGCTCGCGGCCCTGCCGCAGGTTTACGGCGCACGGCTGACTGGCGGCGGTTTTGGTGGCGCGGTGATGGCGTTGACCGGTGCGGCGTTCGGCGAGGCGCAGGCCGCGAGCGTGGCGGAGGCCTACGAAAGGAAATTCGGGAGCCGTCCGGATTTACTCCACGCCCTCACGGGCAACGGGGCCGAAGTGATCGCGCCGTAGCGCGGACTCATTCCAGGGTAAGCAGCGCGGCGGTTTGCTGCACGTAGGCGTCGACCCAGGGATGCAAAGCCAGAAAATACAGCGCCCCGGCGATCGCGAGCATCGGCCCGAAGGGCACATGTACGCCCAGGCCGATCTCGGCGGGCTGGCCCTCGGGCGTCTCGGCCCGCGGCGCCGCCGGGGTGGCTTTCCCGAAAATTTTCTTCCAGGCCAGCGCCAGCCCGATCCAGATCGTGCCCACGAGCGCGCCGCCGAACACGGCAAAGACCGCGCCGGGCCAGCCGGTGAACGCGCCGATGGCGCCGACAAACTTCACATCGCCGAAGCCCATGGCCTCCTTTTTCAACACCGCCTCGGCCAGCAGCGCGATCCACAGCACCAGGCCCGAGCCGGTGAGCAGCCCGATCAGTGCGGTGATCCCGGAGTGCAGGCTCGCCACGATGAAAATGGAGTGATGCTGGTCATGCAGTCCCGGCACAAAAAATGAGAGCGCGACCCCGACGACTCCGAGCCCGATGGTAAAAGCATCGGGAATGATCATGTGGTCGAGGTCGATGAAGGTCGCGCACAGGAGAGCGCTGACGAAAAGCATGCCGCACAGGGCCTTGGCTGGTGGAAACAGCAGCCAGCAGGCGAGAAAAAGCAGCGCGGTCAGCAGCTCGATCGCCGGGTAGCGGAAGGAAAACGGCCGCCCGCAGCAACGGGCGCGACCACGGAGGATGAGCCAGGAAAAAACCGGGATGTTGTCATACCAGGCGATCGGCTGGCCGCAGCCGCAGTGTGAGCCGGGGGTGATGATGGATTTCCCGGCGGGGATGCGGTAGATGCAGACGTTCAGAAAACTGCCGATGCAGGCGCCGAAGATGAAAACCACCGTCGGAAAAAACCAGGGAAACGCGGTGGAGACCTCGGCGAAAGTGGTGGAATTCATGCGGGGGCGGTCGGGCCGGCGCGACGTTCGCCAACGAAGCGGTCGCGCGCAAGCATGCTCCTAGGCCCCGAGGGCGGCCAGGGCGGCGGCCTGCATGGCCGGCGCGGTCCGGGCGGCGGGAATGCCGGTCCAGATCTCGAGGGATTTCGCGCCCTGGTGAACCAGCATGGAAAGCCCGTTGGCGCGATGCAGACCGAGCGACTCGGCCTGCTCCAGCAGGGGAGTCCGTGCGGGATTGTAGATCATGTCATAGACGCCGGCGGGTCGCGGCAGCGCGGCTAGGTCGATGGGCGCCGGGTCGCCGGCGCGCAGGCCGGCGCTGGTGGCGTTGATCACGAGGGCGCCGGCGGGCAGCCCGGCGGGTCGTGCGCCCGGGGAAAAGCCCTGCAGCGGTACGCTGCCGGCGAGCGGGGCGAGCCGGGCCAGCAGGGCGTCGAGCGTTTCACGCGTGCGGTTGGCGATCCACAGTGACGCACAGCGGCGTTGCAGGCATTCAACCGCGGCACCGCGGGCGGCGCCACCCGCGCCGAGCAGGATGACATCGGTGCCGGCTAGGTCGAGGCCCAGCGTCTCCCGCAGGGCGGTGGCCAGTCCATATCCGTCGGTGTTGAAGCCATGCCAGTTGTCCGCGGTCCGGAGCAGGGTGTTGACGGCGCCGACCGGCCGGGCGGCGGAATCGATCTCGGCCACGCGGTCAAAGGCGATGATCTTGTGCGGGACGGTGAGGTTGATGCCGTGAAATTTCTTGTCGTGGGCCACTTCCAGGGCGCGCGGCAGGTCGTCGGGATGGATCTCGAAACGGAAGTACTCCCAGTGCCGGAAGCGGACGTCATCGCGGGCCAGCCCGGCGAGTGCGGCGTTGTGCATGGGCGGGCTGAGGGAATGCCCGATCGGGTGCCCGAACACGGCCAGGGCCGTGCCGACGAAGGACCACGATTCGAGGTCGCGCAGGGTGGGGACGGGGTGGACGGCGCTCATGCGTTCGCCCCGAGACAAGGCGAAACACCGGCCGGAACGCGAACGATTTTCACGGCTGCACGTGCCGCGCGTAAGTAGCCTCGAATTCCTCGACAAAACCGGAGAAAAGCCGCGCCTGGGCGTCTTGACCCGCGGCGTGGTAGTGGTTCACCAGATTGCGGCAGATGCGGCAGAGCACCTCGCGGACCGGCGTGGGGGCGAGGTCGGTGACTTTTGGCACGATATGGTTGGCGCGCAGCGCGGTGAAGATCTCGTCGGCCGTGCGGAAAACCCCGCCGTCAAACGTGTCGACGAAGAACGGCGCATCATCCAGGTAGCACCCGACGACAAAGTGACCGGGGAGGCCGACCGGCTCGAGGCTCAGGCCGATCCGCTGGGCCACGAGGAGATAGACGATGCTGAGCGAAATGGGGATGCCGGTGCGGCGCACGAGCACCTGGTCGATGAAGCTGTTGCGCGGATCAGTGTAGTGCTCGACGTTGCCGTGGAACCCGCCCTCGTGGAAAAGCACGCGGTTGAGCACGCGGCATTTCTCCCGGGCGGAACTTGGCTCGACGATGAGCTCGCAGCAGCGCGCAGCCAGGTCATCGAGGGCGAGGCAGCAGGCGCCGACATCGAGATCCGGCGACACGGTGCGGCTCAGCAGGAGGGCGCCGGTTTCGAGCTCGTAGTTGAGGGAGCGAATGAAGCCGCGGAACTCGGCCACCGGGTCGGCGAACCTGAGCTCCTCGAGAAACCAGCGGGCGTGCCAGGCGAGGATCCGGTTGGGGCCCCGGGCCGTCTCCTGCAGGAACTGCAACGCAGCCGTACCGTGCTGGTTGAAACGGACGAGCAGGGCCTTGCGGACGGGGCCGCTGGTGTCGTCGAGCAAGCTCAGGAGGGCGTCGCGCAATCCTTCACTGAGTCTTTCCGTTGGCACAGTCATGAGCGAAAAAGGTTTCGCCCTGCTGGCAATCAGGAAACGGGCCAACCCTTAAAAAATCCCCGGAAATATTTTGAACCGCGCCAACCTTCGGTCGGCGCGCAACGGCGCCAAAGCTACTCCCGCGCGCCGTAGAGGGCGGTGCCGATGCGCACGAGGGTGCTGCCCTCGGCGATGGCCTCGGCGAGATCGCCGCTCATACCCATCGAGAGTTCGCGCAACGGCACGCCGAAATCGGCGGCGAGCCGATCACGCAGGTCGCGCAGATTGGCGAAAGTACGCCGGGCGACGGAGGGGTCGGGTGAGAGCGGGGCGATCGTCATGAGGCCGTCAACGCGCAGGTTCTTTCCGGCGAGGGCCTGCTCGAGGAGGCGCCCGGCTTCGGCCGGATCGGCCCCGTACTTGGCCGGATCGTTGCCCGCATTGACCTGCAGGAGAATCGGGAGCGTCTTGCCGAGCTCGGCCGCGGCGCGGTCGAGCTGCTGGACCAGCTTGGCACTGTCGACGCTTTGCACCCGGTCGAAATGCTGCGCGGCGAGGCGGGCCTTGTTGGATTGGAGATGGCCGATCAGCTCCCACGCGATGGCGGCCGTGGTCAGGGCGCGTTTCTCCACGCCCTCCTGCACGCGGTTTTCACCCACGGCGCGCAGGCCAAGGCGCGCAGCATACTCGGCGGCGGCGGGCGGGTGGGTTTTCGTCACGGCGAGCAGTTCGACCCCGAGGGGATCGCGGCCGGCGAGGGCGCAGGCCACGTCCATCCGGGCCCGGATGGCCCCCGCGCGGCGGACGAATTCCTCAAAGGTGATGAACATGGCGGACTTTAGAAAATCTACTTAGGCATTTACGAAGCGGAGGTCTTCCACATTCTACGGGCAACAACTTGGGCTAATCATGCAAATTGAAAACTTCAAAATCTTCGCCGATCTCGTCGAGACCAAGAGCTTCTCGAAGTCGGCCAAGTTGAACAGCATTACCCAGTCGGCGGTCAGCCAACAGGCCCGGGCAATGGAGCGGCATTTCAAGACCCTGCTGATCGACCGGAGCCAGAAGCAATTCCAGCTCACGCGCGAAGGGCAGCGGGTCTATGATTCGGCCAAGGAGATGCTCCACACCTACGAGAAGCTGTTGTGCGAGCTCGAGGAGATGAAAAAGGTGATCAGCGGCACGATTCGCATCTCGACCATTTATTCGATCGGCCTGCATGAACTGCCGCCGTACATCAAAAAATTCCTGCACGATTATCCGTCAGTCAACGTGCGGGTCGAATACCGCCGTTCCAACCTGGTGTACGAGGACATCCTGCACAACTCGGTGGATTTCGGCCTCGTGGCGTTTCCCGTCAAGCAGCGCCAGATCGAGGTGCTCGCCTTTCGCAACGACCACCTGGTGCTCATCGCCCACCCCCAGCATCCGCTGGCGAAGCGCGGGGAGATCGAGGTGAAGGACCTGGGCGGCCAGAAATTCATCGGCTTCGATCCCGACATCCCCACCCGCAAGGCGGTGGACCAGATTTTCCGCGAGAACAAGCTGGAGAGCGAGCCGGTCATGGAATTCGACAACATCGAGACGGTGAAGCGCGCGGTGGAGATCGACCACGGCATCGCGATTGTCCCGCAGGCCACGGTCCAGCAGGAGGAGAAGGCGGGGACGCTCGCGGTGCTGCATTTCAAGGGCCGGACCTTTACGCGCCCGCTGGCGATCCTGCACCGCAAGGGCCGGGTGCTGACCCCGGCGATGAAGAAGTTCATCGAGATACTGGGGCTGGATCTGCCCGAGATGCGCGATACCTGAGCGGCCGAGTCCGGCCCCGGCGCGACGGTTTCCGCAAAAATCCGGGAAGGAAATTTGCGCCGGCCGCTCCCACGCCTAGCCTTCGTTTCACTCCATGAAAATCTCCCGTTGCCTGATGCAGTTCATCCTGGCCATGGCTTTGGCCGGTCTCGCCGCGTGCAAGCCGGCCCCATTGCCCCTGCTCGGCCATGCGCCGGCCTGGAAGCTCAAGGACCTTGACGGCAAGGAAGTTTCCTCCAGCCAGTTCCGGGGCAAGGTCGTTGTGGTGGATTTTTGGGCCACGTGGTGCGTGCCGTGCATCGGCGAAATCCCGGGTTACATCAAGCTGCAGGAAAAATACGGCAAGGATGGCCTCGTGATCGTGGGCGTCTCGCTCGATGAGAAAGGTCCGGAACAGGTGAAGCCATTCGTGAAGGCGAGGGTGATGAATTACCAAGTGGTCATGGGCTCGGAGGAGGTGCAGCAGCTCTTTGGCGGGCTGGACTCGATTCCGACCACCTTCCTGATTGATCGCGCGGGAGAGATCCGCGACCGCAAGGTCGGCGCGGAGCCGGCGGAAGCATACGAACGAAAGATCAAGGCCGTCCTGAATTGAGCGGGGTCATTCCGTGGTAGGAGCCTGCTTGCAGGCGATGAGCGGCGTGGACCGGGGTAAAATCGCCTGCAGGCAGGCTCCGGTCTGAAACCACCTGACGCCTTCCCATTTTCAGCCGTGACCGGTGATCATCAATTACAAGAGTCCGGCTGAGGATGCGGGCAGCTGAGCGGCGGCATTTACGGGCAGGGTTCCGATCCGGGAAAAAAGAAGGGCCCGCCGGTAACCCCTAACGGCGGGCCCACTATTTTCTTTATCCGCCTGGCGGCGGACATCCATGTTTCCCTGAAACCCTGCCGAGGCAGGGGATCGCAGGATGGGATTATTTCAGCATCACCCATGCCAAGGAGGGTCACGAATGGCATGCAGGATAATTTTTCTTGCGCGGTCAGCGGCCGGAAATTTTTTCCGGGCAGGGTGCCTTTAAAAAAAGGGCGACTGGGTGTCCTCGGTAAACTTGGTGAGCCCGGCTAGTTCGTCCGCGACCTCGCGGTCGCTCCGGCACCGTGGCATTTTATTCTGGCCGCCCCACTTGCCCTTCTGGCGCATCCAGTGCTCGAAAACTCCGGGAATGACCAGCCGCACGACCGGCATTTCGAGGCCGCCGCCTTTGCGCTTGGCCTCGTAGTCGTCGTTGATCCGCTGGAGTTCGGCGTCGAGTTCGACTGCGATGATGGGGCCGGTGGGTGTCTCGACCGTGCCCGGCTTGAGTTCAACCCACCATTCGTGCCGCCCGCGCTTCTGGCCCGTGAGCGAATTCACGAACATCGGGGCGACATGGAAATTCACGATCTGCCAGCCATGCCGCTGGCAAACGCCGAGCAGCGTGTCGGTCAGCTCCTTTTCAATCACATGCTCGCCGAACGCGCTGAGCTGGAGCTTGGTCCGGCCGACATAGAGCAGGCGCGGCGGCTCGGTGGAGATGAACCGAACGACGTCGCCGATCACGTACCGCGAGAGCCCGGCCGGCGTGGTGAGCAGCAGGGCGTAGTCCACCCCGGTCCGCACCTCTTCCAGCGGCACCGCCTTGTTGCCCAGGTGCGGGAGCGTGGCCTCGTCGAATTCCTTCATCGGCAGGAACTCATAGAAAATCCCGGCGTCGGCCATCAACCGGAGCCCGAGGGCGCTGTCCGCGTCCTGCGCCGCGATGAAGGCCTCGGACGCCGGGTAGACCTCGTGAAAATTCACGGTGGGGCCGAGCACGGCCCGCAGTTCGTCGGCGAAGGGAGCGATAGGCACGCCACCATGGACGAGGCACTCGAGGTTGGGCCAGAGCGCCTGCAGGTTGGGGAGCCGGGCGGGGCCGGTGTCCACGCGGAGCCGGAGCTGCTCCGCGAGGATGAGAATCCAGCTCGGGATGCCGGCCAGCATCGTGATGTTGCGGTCCCAGGTGCGCTCGACGATCGCGTCGATCTTCGCCGGCCAGTCCGCGATCTGGGCGATGTCCGCACCGGGTTCATAGAGGTGTTTTTCCGCCCAGGAGGGCAGGTTGAGCGCGGTGATGCCGCTCAGGTCGCCGCCGTGGGCCGCAAAAGGGGCCGAGTCCGGCAGCGCGGTCAGGGCGGTCGATCCGCCGAGAAAAAGATGCCGCCCGCGGAAGACCCCGGTGTGGCCGACGCGGGACGTGTAGAACAGCAGCGAATCGAGGCCCGCCTGCCGGAAGTGGCCGAGCATTTCGCCGGTGATGGGAAGATACTTGGTGCGGCCCGCGGTGGTGCCCGAGGAAACGGCGTAGAGGCTGCACTGGCCCGGCCAGAGCACATCGGCCTCGCCGCGCTTCATCCGCTCGATGTGCGGCACGAATTTCTCGTAGGTCTGCGGCGGCACGCGCCGGCGAAAAGCATCATAGTCCAGCCCGGGCTCGATGCCGGCCTTGCGGCCGTAGGAAGTCGCGGACATTGCACCCACGAGCCGGCGCCAGATGCGGGTCTGGGCGGGGACGGATTTCTTTTTTTGCCGCAGTTTTCGCGCGGTGCGGGCCGTCAGGAAATCGGCGCCGAGATAAAAAAGGCTTTTGGGCAGGGCCGGCATGAACGGGTGCGCCGCGCCGGGCGCCGGTCTAGGCAGCGCGGCACCCGCGGGAGCGGCAAGCGAATTCAAGCGGCCTCGCGGAGCTTACCCTTTTTTAGCCGCCGGTAGAACGCCTTGAGCGGGGGCAGGAAGTTAAAAACATGGAAAATAAGTGAGGCGTGCTGGACCGGGTTCCCGCGGGGGTTGGTGACCACCTGCACCGAGACGTCGGAGAAATAGGCGCGTGGCGCGCGCTCCAAGGCAAAACGCGTGGGCGAGTTCGCGGTGATCACCGAGCCCTCCTTCTCGGCGTAGAGGATGAGCGTGGGTGCGTCGCTCAACGGCAGGACCTCGGGTGAAAAATAACCGGCCGGTCCCGGCATGCCGCGGAGCGCTTGCATGCGTTCGCAGGCGCCCACGGCATCGATGTTTCGGATCGTGGCCAGTACCCCATCGCGCAGGCGTTCCAGCTCCCCCTTGGTCATGAGGGTGTGCAGCAGATCCTTGTTTTGCGCGCCGGCCTCGAACATTTTCGTGAAAACCATCCGGGACTTTTCGATGCCCCCGGCGCTGACGGGCCCGTCGGCCTCGATGTAGGGTTTGACCGCGCGCCCCAGCAGGGTGGTGGGCTTGGGGGCTCCGGGCTCGAGGAGGTCCTCGACGCACGCGACGGGGCTGACGAGGATCACGCCGCCGAGCGCGGGCCGGTTCCGCCCGGCGCGGCGCGCGCGGTGGAGCCACTCCAGGAGCAGGCCGCAGCCGAAGCTCACGGTGAACAGGACGGGTTGCTGGCCATGCAGGGTGACCAGCTCCTCCACGAGGTCGTCAAGTTGCGCGCAGAACAGGTCGAGCGAGAAACCGTGGCGCGAATAGTTGAAGTAATACAGGCTGCCATGCTCCAGCAGGCGGCCGCGCAGGAGATAGACCTGCTCGGTGGCGTCCGGCACGAAGCCCCCGAGCACAATGGTGGGCACGCCGCCCTTGCGCTGTTCGTGCAGGACGGTGGATTTCTGGCGCAATTCGGCGCGGCCGCTTTCGAGCACCGCCTCCTGGGCGTGCCGCACGGTGGGTGAAAATGGCACGGGGCGGGGCGGACGCAGCCTGTAGCTGGCGGTCCGGAGGAACGTCCGGATCGAGAGGGCGGGCTGCAACTGCGCCAGCATGTGCAGGGCGGGTGATAGACCGAGCGCAGGCATAGGGTTGATGCGAGCAGGTTGTTAGATGGTGAATTCTACAGGCAAAGGCAATCCACGACCGACACGGGGATTTCACCGATGTGGCACGGGCCTGTGACTTTTCCCTTTGCGTGCGGTTCCCTTCAAGGCGAGAAAGGCCGCCCCGCATGCCACTCCCCCCGGTCATCTACGAGGACGCCGCCCTGATCGCGTTCGACAAGCCGAGCGGCATGCTCGTTGCGCCCGACCGATGGGACAAGGAGAAGGAGAACCTGATGGGCCTGGTGCACGCCAGGCTGGGGCACGGGGTGGCCAACGTGCACCGCCTCGATGCGGATACCAGCGGCCTGCTCCTCTGTGCGAAAACCAAGCCGGCGCTGGATTTCCTTAGCGGGCAGTTCCAATCGAAGACCGTCGGCAAGATTTATCATGCCCTCGTCGTGGTCCTCCCGACCGACCAGGCGATGAAGGTCGTGGCACCCGCCCGGACGCCGGAGGGCGGCCTGCCCGCGGCGTTTACGGTGGATCTGGCCCTGGGGGAGGATGAGCGGCAGCCGGGGCGGATGCGGATCTTCAAAAAGCGCGGCGGCAAACCGAGCCTGACGGAATTCCGGGTGCTGGAGCACCACGGGCGCTTTGCGTTCGTCGAGTGCCGGCCGCTGACCGGGCGCACCCATCAGATCCGGGTTCATCTTGCGGGTGTGGGCGCGCCGATTCTGAACGACCCGTTTTATGGCGATCCGGAAATCAAGCTCCTCCTGTCCGACCTGAAGCGGCGTTACAAAGGCCGGGACGAGGAGAAGCCGCTCATCACGCGCCTGGCGCTGCACGCGAGCGGGCTGACGATCAAGCATCCGGACACCCGCGAGCCCCTCTCCTTGAACGCCCCGTTGCCGCAGGAGTTTGAAGTGGCGCTGAAATACCTGCGCAAGTTTCCCGCGGGCCGCCGCGCCTGATGGGCGCCGGGCGGTGCGCCCGGGATCAGGGGCCGAGCGCGGCCAGGGCTTCGCGGGCGCGCGCCTTGGCGGCCTCATCGTGTTTTTCCCGCGAAGGCATGCCGAGACCGCGCTCAAACTGGGTGCGGGCGTGGTCCTTCTGTCCGTCGGCCAGATAGGCGAAGCCGAGTTCCAGCTGGTGCTCGAGCTCGCCGGGCTCGAGCTCGACCGCGCGCCGCAGGTGCGAGATGGCCTCCGTGCAGGACGCGCCAGGCAGGCCGCCGTAGAAAACCCGGGTGAAAATCCGGGCAGTGGCGCCGAGCGACGCGACTTCGCAATGCCAGCGGCCGAGGACATGATGAGCCCAGGCATAGTTCGGGTCGAGGGTCAGGGCGCGTTCCGCTTCCTACCTGACGAAACGCGAGTACTTGATCTTCGTCTCGAGATCGCTGTAGACGGCGAGCTCGCCATGGCACACGGCCAGGGAAAGCACGCTGACAGGATCCTTTGGATCCAGCTGGACCGCGCGCTGGGAATAATCGAGGGCCAGGCGCGCGCAGCGTTGCTTCTCCCCGTTGTCCTGCACGTCGACGATGAGGTCGGAGTATTGCCGGGCGATTTTCTGGAGGATCCGTGCATCATTGGGCCGGGCCCGATCCGCGGCGATGAACAGCTCCAGCGCGCGGTGCGTATCGAGCCGGCCCTCGGCTGCGACGCCCTGCTGGAAGAGCGCGTCAGCGTCGGTGGCGGCGGGCAATCGCGTTGCGCCGAGTGACAAGCAAAGAATCAGAATGGCGCCAGTGGATGACGACACGCAGTACCTGTGACGAGCAAGTGGGTCTCTGGGAGGATTCACGGCTGTGGCGGACAGCGGTCCGTGGAGACTTTACTGCCAGAGGCCGGCCTTCAGGGACGACGAAAAAGATAATGGCTCACGATCCATTCCTTCCCGCCCCGATAACCCCAGAGCTCGGCGCAGCTCATGTAGAAAATTCTCCAGTAGGCCCACCACTTCACCGCCTGATCCCGCCCGTAGGTGGCGGCGAAGAGCGGGAGGATCTCAGTTTTGTGGCGGTCCATGCTCTGCAGCCAGTGCTCGGCGGTCTTCTGGTAATGGGTGCCGTTGACCTTCCAGTCGGACACCAGCTTCAGGTCATCCTGGAAATACGTGAGCAGGTCGTGGGACGGCATCTGGCCCCCGGTGAAAAAATAGCGCGACATCCAGTCGCCGGGTCCCTGGGAGACGAAGTGATAGGCGAAGCGTTGGTGGGTGAAGATGTGCACGAACAGCAGCCCCCCGGGCTTCAGCCAGCGTGCGACATTGGCCAGCAGCCGCTGGTAATTCTTCATGTGCTCGAACATCTCGATCGAGACGACGCGGTCGAACTGGCTGGGCGCGAGATCGAACACATTCATGTCGCAGGTGATGATACGGAGGTTGGACAGGCCGCGCTTCCTCGCCTCGCCATCGATGAATTCCTTCTGGGTCCCCGAGTTGGAGACCCCGGTGATTTTCGCCCGCGGGAATTTTTCCGCCAAGTAGAGCGAGAACGAGCCCCAGCCGCAGCCGAGCTCGAGGATGGCCTGGCCATCGGCCAACTCGGCGCGCTCGGCGTAGAGCCCGAGCATGGCTTCCTCGGCCTGGTCGAGGGTCTCGGTCCCGGTCGGGTAGAGGCAGCCGGAGTACTTCAGGCGCCGGCCCAAGCAGTACTGGTAGAAGGGTGTCGGCACCTCGTAGTGCTGGGTGTTCGCCGCCTGCGTGTCCTCCGCGATGGGGCGGATCTTCAAGTCGGCGACATAGCCGAGCAACCTGGCCTGCTGGGCGGCGGGGGTGGGCAGGGTCTCATCGCGAAGCCGCTGCGCTAGCAGGCGGCGGATGCCGCGTCGGATCAGCCAGTCGGGGAGGAGGTTTTTTTCGAGCAGTGAATCAATCATGCGCTGGGTTTCCGGGGAAACCATGGCACGAAGGCACTCGTGGTCTGCTGGTAGCGGCGATAGGCGTCGCCCCGGCTCCGGATGCTCTGTTCCTCGGTCATGGGTATCCCTGTTACGCGCAGCAGGAGGTAAAGGATGCTGGCGGGGCCGATAATCGCGACCCAACCCCACGGTGAGGCGAGCGCGAAGACAAAATAGGCCACCCAGACGAGCCACTCGAAAAAATAGTTCGGATGCCGGCTGTAGTGCCACAGCCCTGAATCGCAGACACGGCCTTTGGAGGCCGGATTGCGCTTGAACGCGGCGAGCTGGAAGTCGGCTAGGGCCTCGCCGCTGATGGCGACGAGCCAAAGCGCGGTGGCGGCGATTTCGATGGGGTGAAGGGCCGGCGCCGCATTCACGCATGACACGAAGAACGCCAGGCCCAGCAGGACGACCGATCCTGCCTGCATCTGGAAAAAACCGAACATCTTCGAGGCAAAGTCATGGGCCCAGTCCTTGCGCAGCTGCTGGTAGCGGCCGTCCTCGACCGGATGGTGGCCCATGACCCGGATGAAGAGATGAGTACCCAGCCTCAGGCTCCAGACGACGGCCAGGGCGGCAATTAGTGCCCGGCGGGCAGGCCAGCCCGGGCCGAGCAGGGCGTAAAACCCCGCCAGGGCGCCGAACGCATAGGACCACGCGATATCCACGATGCCGTAGTTATCGATGCGGCGGGCCACCCCATACAGCAAAGCGAACACGATGCAGAGCGATCCCAGTGCGACGAGCAGCAGAGAAGCGGGACTCATGGCACGGGGTGTTCGGACGACTTCGCGGCCGCGGCCTTGGCCGCCGCCTCCGCCCGCAGGCGGGCGATCTCGCGCAGCAGGGGAAGGGCGATGTAATAGACGGCGGCGATGTAGAGTGGGGCCAGCAACGCCCAGGCGACGATGGCATAGAGCGCGGTCATGCCAAACCGGTGGAAAAACATCGTGCGATCATCCCAGAACAACGAGTTCATGTACTTGATGCTGAAACGCAGGTGGGGGGCACCGAAGAGGGTCTCGCCGAGCCGGACGCAGAGATAGATCGCCGAGATGTGCACCGGCCAGAGGGCCTGGTTGATGAGCTGGATGATCGGCTGGTTGAGCCGGAGCACCACGGCGACGAGGAAACACAGGGAGGTTGTCACCCCGATGATGGGGAAAAGGGCGATGCAGCTGCCGATGGCGATCGTCTCGGCGATTTTTTCCGGGGTCATGCCCTGCGTGAGCTGCGCGACGATGGGATCGCGGACGCGCCGCTGCCAGAAGGTGCGCGGTGGGGCGGGCGGGGGTTGAGCGTCGGCATCAGGCACGGAGAGCCATGATAGAACACCGGCCGGTCCCGGCACAAGCTGCGTTACAAATCCCCGGGTCATGGGCGCGGCCAGCCGAGTGCCACCACCGCCACGCCGGAAAGGGCCAGGGCGATGCCGAGGGCGCCGGGGCCTTCGCGGCGGACCGTCAGCACCTCCGCGAGCCGGCCATGGCGCGACGTGCGCAGGAGCTCACTGAGGCAATAGGCCGACATGGCGATGTTACCGAGCAGCATGATCGCCAAAAACCACGCGAGGCGGGCGAGCCAGGACGTCTGCTTGTAACAGACCCAGACAAAAAACGTGGTGAACCCCCAGTAGGCATCGAACATCGTGGCGATGAACCAGGGATGGGTGAACACGCTGCGCGGCACGGCGAAAAGCGGGCATTGCAGGCTCGCCCAACTGGTAACCCAGAGCATCGAGGCGATGACGATGAGGCAAAGAGCCCGGAGGAAGAGGATCATGGGGTTGGAAACCGTCGACTTCGTCTTGGCCTCGATCGCTTTTCCCGGGCTCACGGCTTGCGGGACAAGCCCGTGGCGCAGGAGAAAAACGAGGAGGACGGGATGGTCAAAAACTCAGGTTGTTGGCCCGGGAATGCAGCGTTTGCACGACGGAGATATTGCGCAGGGCGAACGCCGCCTCGCAGTAGCCGAGGTAGTAGGTCCATTTGCGGATGAATCGCTCGTCGAAGCCCAGGGCCTGCACCTGCTCGAGACGGGCGCGGAAGTTTTCATGCCAGAGCCGAAGGGTGCGGGCGTAGTCCTGGCCCAGGTCGTCCATCTCATGCAGGGTAAACCCGCCGGCCTCGGTCAGCAGGTTGTTCACGCGGTTGAGCGAGAGGAGGAGCGAACCGGGGAAGATGTGCTTCTGGATAAAATCGATGCCGCGGCGGAACTGCTCGTAACGCGCATCGGGGCAGGTGATGAACTGGAGCGCGAGGAGCCCGTCGCGTTTGAGCACGCGATCGAGGACGGCGCCAAACTCCGGCAGGTAACGATGCCCGATGGCCTCCATCATTTCGATGGAGACCACCTTGTCGAATCGGCCCTGCAGGTCGCGATAGTCCCGGAGTTGCACATCGACCCGGTCGGCCAGGCCGGCCGCGGCGATGCGCCGGCTCGCGAGTTCATGCTGTTCGCGTGAAATTGTGACGGTGGTCACGCGGCAGCCGTACCTTTGCGCGGCATGGAGCGACCAGCCGCCCCAGCCGGTGCCGATCTCGAGCACGTGGTCGGAGGGCGCGAGGCGGAGCTTGCGGCAGAGGGCGTCGTTTTTCTCGCACTGGGCCTGCTCGAGGGTCAGGCCGGGCTGCGTCCATTTCGCTCCGGAGTACATCATCGACGGGTCCAGGAAGAGGGCGAAGAAATCGTTGGAGAGATCGTAATGCTCGCGGATGTTGCGGCCGGCGTTGGCCCGGGAGTTGGGACGGAGGACGTGGCCCAGGCGGTTGGCAATGCGCAGTGAGTTGAGCAGGAATGAGCGGGCTTTCTGCGAGCCCGAAAGCGTGGGGGCGTCGTCGAGATTCAGGATGAACCAGGCCACGACCGCGGTGAGATTGGGGGTTTCCCAGTCGCCGTCGATGAACGACTCGGCGAACCCGATGTCACCCGCCAGCACGCATTTTCTAAAAAACACCTCGCGCCGCACCCGGATGTGGGCTGCCGCTGGCAGGCCGAGCGGCAGGGCACGTGCCTGGGCATCGGCGTGGTCGCCGAAATCGCGGACGGTCCCGTCGGGCAGCTCAAAGCGCAGATGGCCCCGTTTCATGTTGGCGAACGCATTGAGCGCAGCGGCCCGGAAGGCGGAAGGCGGGGCGCGCTCGGCAAAGGCGGGTGCGGTCGTGGAGTTCGAGGGCGGATGGGTCATGTGACGTTCAACGTGTAAGATGGAGCTAGGAATTGCCGCCCTTGAGGACCGAAGGTGAGGTGCAGACGGGTTCAGCGGGGGCCGCGTGGGCGATGGAGGAGTGGGGACGGTGCAGGGCGCGCTGGTCCCTGGGGCGGCCGGACTTGGCAAACCATGGGACGCGCTTCAACCAGAGCAGCAGGGCGTGCCAGTGAATGAGCGAGATGACCCGCAGGGTGATCAGCGGGTATTTCAGCGTAAACCACGCCAGTCTGGCGTCCGTCAGCTCACGGCGCGGGCCCGTGAGCGTGCTCGTGAGCATGCGGGCCTCCCCGGCATAATCATCGATCTGGACCGAAAGCCGTTCGCCGGGCGGATGAAGGTTAAAATCAAAATCCACATCGACGTCCGAGTAAGGGGAAACGTAGAAATACTTCGGAACGCGGAGCCGGAACCCACCGTCCGCCCCGTCCCGGGTTTGTGGGCCCAGGAAGTACGGCTTCATCTCCTTGAAGGTGTTGGTCACCTCGGCGAGCGTCGCGACTGGGGCACCGGAGCGGTCATAGCAAAAATAAAATGAGACCGGATTGAAAAGATAGCCGGCGACCCGGGGCAGCGTGACGAGCATCACACGGCCACCCGACAGGTCTACGCCGCGGGTGGTGAGATAATCGGTGACGCGCTGCTTGAGAGACGAGCCGGGGGTGGAGGGTGCAGGGTCGGCCGGCTGGCGGTTGTGCAGCTTTTCGCCGGTGGGCAGGTAATCCCGGTCAAAAAAGGCGTAAAGGTTCGGACGCTTGAGTGAGAAAAGCGCCAGTCGCCGATGGAGAGTATCGAGTTCGTCCAGATCGACGGCGAAAAGGAAGATGCGATAAACGAACCGATGCGCCTTGGGAAGAAAGCGTCGGTGCATGACATGGCACTCGTAAAGGCAGGACTGCATGCTGGAGCGGGACAATAGCTACGGCCCTGTTACGGGCAAGGCCGGCGGGTGGATGCGCCATTTTCAAACCTGCGCGAACCACCTGGATTTGGCGAGGCCGGGCGGCCGCTCAGCGCGCCCGAGGTGAGGAAGACCGGCGGCCGGGCTTGTCGACAGGAGGATCTTCCGCGGCCAGCAATTCGGGCGAGTCGCGCTCGTTGAAAACAATGGGGTCGCGCGCGGTCAGGTCCTTCTCGATGCATTTTTGCACATAGGTGCTGAAGGGCAGGCCCAACCGTTCGGCGCGCTGCTTGGCCCGGCCCAGCAGATCAGGATGGAACGAGATGCTCTGCGTAACGAAGGTTCGGCCTTTTTCAGTGGGCATGATGATCGCAGAGAAAATCTGGCCGCATCGTTTGGGAATGAGAAGTATGAACAAAATATTGACAGATATTAACGGATAACATCAATCCCGCCTACGATGAGCGCCAAGCATGTGATCAAGCGCGTGAAGTTGCCCTTGAAGACGTGCGCGAGGCTGAAGCGGGAAGCCCGACGGCAGCGGTGTTCGGTCAGCGCTCTGGTGGAGAGTGCATTGCGTCGCGATCTCGATGAAAACGGCACGGGTGCGCTGGGCCGGGCCGGCCGGGTGGCCTGATCATGGAATCCGGTGGCACATGGCTGGTGATCGCGGGCCTGCTGTTTGGCTGGCTGGTGGTCGCGGTGGGGATGCGCAGGCGCAAACCGCGCACAACCGCCCTATTTGTGCTCAATGGCGGAGAACCAATCCTGGGGGAAAAAATGCCGATACTCGCCCGACTGGTGAGGGCTGGGATGAAGGCCCATGGCTTTTCGATCCTCAACCTGGGTGGTCCCGTAATCGCCTGCCGGAACGGAAAACCCTTCCTTGATTCCGCAACGTTGCATCACGCTCGTCGATCGGGCGCGGAATATGTCCTGATCGTCGCGATGCACGAGCTCAGCTGCCGGGTGGATGAATCGAGGATGAGGAATCTTGCCGCCCTGCGCGTCGACACGACGCTATGCGTGGGTTTCCAGCTGATCGACGCCGGGTCCGGACGTTTGCTCGCGGAGGAGGCCCTGGCGCTTTGCCGCACGACCACCCCGATCGTGAGCGGCACCCAGGTGGGCAGCGAAGTCATTGACCGGCTTCTGTCCGAGGTGGCAGGCCAAATCGCGGACCACCTGGGATCCTTGCCCCTGGCGGCCTAGCCGCTTGGTCAGGCCCAAGGATCGCGGCCGAGCAGCTGCTCGCTGAGACGCGCGGCACTGAGCAGGCCGTCCTCGTGAAATCCGTAGCGCTGCCACGCACCGGCAAAGTAGGTCTCGGTCGTGCCCCGGGCTTCGGCGTTGAGCCGCGGAATCCCGGCTTGCGCGCCGATGGCACCCAGGCTGAAAAGCGGATGCTCGTAATTTATCCGCCGCAGCACTTTCGCGGGGTTGATCGACTCGGGGCGGTTGATCGTGACAAAGTAGTTTTCGCGGTCCGACACGCCCTGCAGCGAATTCATCCAGTAATGGGTGGCGGTGGAAACGGCGCCGCCTTCATCGCGGGCGATTTCGTAGTTCCAGCTCGACCAGGCCAGGCGCGTGCGCGGCATGACGGTGGCATCGGTGTGCAGCGTGGCGACATTGGCCTGGTACTTGAACTCGCGCAGCAGCCGCGTTTCATCGGCGGTCGGGTTGACTAGGAGCCGCAGGGCCTGGTCCCCGTGACAGGCAACGATGACATGGTCGAAATTGTGCGCGGTCCCGCCGGTGGTGGTGACAATGGCGCCCTTTGGGGTGCGGACGACGGCGGTCGCGCCTTGGCCGAGACGAAGGCGGTCGCGCCACGGGGCGGAGATTTTTTCCACGTAGGTTTTCGCGCCGCCATCGACGGTCCACCAGGGGTGCTGGGTGGCGAGGCCCAGAAAACCATGATTGTGAAAAAAGCGGAGCAAGGTCGCCGCGGGAAAGGCCAGCATCTGCTCCGGCGGGGTGGTCCACACCGCGGAGCTCATTGGCACCAGGTAAAGGTGGAAAAAATCGTCGCCGTAGCCGCGGCGACGCACGTAGTCGCCCAGGGTTTCCGTCTGCGCGACCGGATCGGCGAGGGCCGACACCGCCTCGCGGTTGAAACGGTTGATCGCGGTGAGCATCCGGTAGAAGCGCGGGCGGAAGAGGTTCCGTCGCTGGGCGAAGAGATGGTTGAGCGAGGAGCCGCAAAACTCGAGGCCGCTGGCGCCGTGGCGGACACTGAACGACATGGCGGCCGGCTTGATCGGCACCTGCAGCTGCTCAAAGAGGCGGGTCAGCAGCGGATACGTGACCTTGTTGAACACCATGAAGCCGGTATCAATGGGCAATTGCCGCCCGGTGTCCGGCTCGGCAGCCGTCACGGTGTTGGTATGGCCGCCGACGTAGTCGTTCTGCTCGAACAGCGTGAGATCGAAATGCCGATGGAGAAAATGGGCGCAGCCGAGACCGGCGATGCCGGTGCCGATGATTGCGAGACGGGACATGCGGGAAGTGAGTTGCGGTAGGACGCGAGCGAACGGCTCGCGGCTGTTTCCGCTAACTACGTCCCGTCCGGCGAATTGGATGCGGCAGGCGGATGGGAACGGGGCAGATCTTTTCTGGCCTGATCGTGCGCGAGTTCGGTCACATCCATGTGGATGGCGGGATCATCGGGTCGCCGCGGCAGGGTGATATGAGCGGCGTTGACCGTGGCGACGGCAATGGCCGCGGCGGCGGGCACGACCCGGCGGAAGGAAGAGTATTCGGGATGCACGAGCGCGGCCCGGCGGGCGGCGGCGACGGATGCGACGTGGTCGGCCCGCGCGGCCTCCTCGAGGATCGATTTTGGCACGGGCTTCAGGTCCGTAATGAAGCCCGTGTAGGAAAGCCCCTTGAGCATGTAATAAGTGATGTCGATCTCCCACCAGTAGAAGCCCTGGCGCGTGGCGCTCATGTAGCGGTGGTGATTGTTGTGCCAGCCCTCGCCGAGCGTGATGATGGCGAGGATGAAGCTGTTGCGGGAGTCATCCTCGGTCTTGAACCGGCGCCGGCCCATGAGGTGGGCCATGGAGTTGATGCAGGAGGTGCCGTGAAAAAGCGCGGTGGTGCTGATGAAGAAGCCCCACGTGAGCAGCTGCCACTTGGTCACGCCCAGTCCCGGGGCATAGATTTCGAGCAACCAGCCGAACCCCCAGATCGCGATGGCAAACAGGATGGGAATGAGCGTGTCGAAGCGATTGAGCAGCACGAGCTCGGGAAACTTCGCGAGGTCCTTCACCTTGGAATAATCGGTGGGAAAATTGCGTTTGCTGGTGATCCAGCCGATGTGGGACCACCAAAAGCCATGCACATGAGGGGAATGGGCGTCCTCGGGATCGTCCGAATGCTGATGATGATGGCGGTGATGATAGGCCCACCACAACGGGCCGCGCTGCACGGTCGTGCCGCCCCACAGGGCGAGTAGGAACTGGCCGAAGCGCGAGGTGCTGTAGGTCTTGTGCGAGAAGTAGCGGTGGTAGATACCGGTGACGGCAAACATCCGGACGAAATAGAGGATCACCGCGGTCCAGACGGCAAAAGGGCTCCAGCCGCACCAGATCACTCCCAAGCATCCGGCATGAAGGATGATGAAGGGGATGCAGCGCATCCAGTCGACGCGGTCGGGCATCGCCCGCATCTTGGCGGCTCCTTCCGGCATGTAATCCGCGTCAAACCATTGCACCAAGGCGGCGGCGCGGCGGCGGAGCAGGTTGGCAAGGCGGGTGAGGGGAGGGACAGCGGTGGTCACGGAAATGAAGACACGACAGGGAATGCGTTTAACGAGGCACGGCAAGCCGCGTTTCCGGAAAGTTTAGCGCGAGAGCGGGCTGGGCGACGGTGAATTAGTACGTGTAGGCTTAATCCGGGGTGCGCCAAACACCCCGCTTTTCACCATGTAACATTTAGGTGCCAGGCTTGACTCTGGCCGGCACGTCTCCTGCTTGTATCACGTGGCGCAAGTGCGCCGCTTGCTTTCAAAGAACACCCTGAACGTTCTTTGAGTCTGCTCTGGCCGGAACACCCCCGGCGGAGCCTCTGAATTTCGACCGGTATGCGGGCGAGTGGCATGCCGGCCGGTCTTGGTGGCACCCAAAACTAACTTTGGCCGCGGGGTCCGTACCCTGGGGTCAAAAACGCCCGAGTGTCGTCCGTGCTTACGCGCGGACGGTGCAAGGGCGCTTAACCAAGAAGCAGAAGTCAAACTCTCCGCCTCGCGCGGAGTTTATAAAATGAAAACAGCAACCAAACTCGCCGTCCTCCTCAGTCTGGGCGTGCTCGCGCCCTTCGCCGCCTCGGCGAAGACGCCTGAGCAAGCCTATCTCGAGACCTGCCGCAAGGATCCGGCCGTGCCCGTTCCTGTCACTGTGGTTACACCCAGTGTCAGCTCGAAGTACGTCGGAACCTCGGTGCAGATCGAGTTCGTGGTGGACGCGGCCGGCAAGCCGACGGACCTCAGCGTGAATTCCCCCGTGGATTCAGAGCTGGCGGCCTCAGTCGTGGATGCAGTGAAACAGTGGCGGTTCACGCCTGCGTTGCGTGATGGTGCTCCGGTGGCGGCGAAAGTCGTCCTCCCGATCACGATCATCGATGGCACGCTGCCGACCACTGGCTACGCGATGAAGTGATAAACCAGTAAACCAGAAAACAACCAAGGGCGTCCCTGCTTCGGCGGGGGCGCCCTTGTTAATTTTATGCCTGCGCGCCGGGAGGAGCCGCGAGGCATCAATGACGCCAGACCCGCAGGCACCCGTCCGCCAGATAAGCCGCCAATACGCGGCTGTCGGGGCTGAATTCAAGGGCGGTCACCACGTCATTGACCGGATCCCTCGCGCTGCCGGCGGTCAGGGTGGTCACCTCGCGCCAGTCATCGGTCGAATATACCTGCAGCACACCATTGGGACCACCGCAGAGCAGGCGTGAGCCGTCGGGTGAAAATATCAACGCGGTTGAGCGAGCATTGCGGGTATGCAGGATTCGTGGCGCCTCCGTCGAATCCAGGGAGCACAGCTGCACAGTGCCGCGTCCATGGCCGACCGCCAGGCTGCCGTCACGCGTGGAAAAACATACGTTCAGCGGATTGCTGCCTGTGGTCCAGGCGGCGCGCAATTGTCCGGTGCGGGTGACCCACGATTTTGTTTTCCGGTCATCGCCCACGCTGACGAGGGTTTCCCCGTCCGGGGAGAAGGCGAGACCGCGGGCGGCGGACGAGTGCGCCTGCTGTTCAAAGAGCCGTTGTTTGGCCGGCCAGTCCCACACTTGAATCTTCCCGCTGCCATTGGTCGCGGCGAGCCAGCGTCCATTCGTCGCGAGCGTGACATGGGTGGTGGAACCATCCTTGAACGGCAGGAACTCGTCCGCCATGGAAGCCGGTGCGTCGAGCTCCCATCGTTTCAGCTGACCTTGGGGCGTGAGTGCCAGTAAAACGCGGTCATCCTCGGCAAAGCAGATCGGGCGAGCCGGACCCGGAAAGGTGGCCAGCAACTCGAGGGTTTCGGTGGCCAGGATGTTTACGCCGGTTTCCTCACGGGAAACAGCCAGGCGCCGGCCATCGCGGCTCAGGCACACGCCGCCACCCGGATTGTGGAGTGGCGGGTTGCCCGGCTCGTGTCCGGCCAGCCGGAGCCGGGGTTGTGCGGGTTCGGTCCATAGCCGCAGGTCCCCCGATGTGCCACCCGACACGAGCACATGCCCAGTCGGGGACCACGCCAGGGCGATGACGCCTGCCTCATGTCCGCGCAATGAGTTGAGCAGACTCCCGGTGGCGGCATCGATGACCTGAATCACGGAATCGCGGCCCGCGATGGCCAGCTGGGTGCCATCAGCTGAAAACGCCGCGGTCTCGGGCTGGCCGGAACTGAAACTTTGCTGCCAGAGCCGGGCCCCGTTCGCCAGGTCCCACACATGCACCAGGCTGCTGTCGGCCAGTACAATGGCCAGTCTCGTGCCGTCCGGCGACAGCGCGAGGGCGGCGGGTGCCTGAGGCAATGGATCGGCCCGCAGTTGTTTCCGCGTGGTGAGGTCAAAGGACTGCAGCTGCCAGCTGGCCCCCGGGCCGCGGCCGGTCGTGAGCGCGACCGTGCAGACCCGGCTGTTTTCCGATACGGCGGAACGATAGAAATCCCAATGCCGGCCATCGGCCTCGGATGTGATGGGCACCCGCATGATTTCCACATGCCGGGCAAAATCCCAGACCCGCAGCGAGTGGGTTACGCCGGCGTCGCTTTCGGTGAAGCAGATCCCTTGATCTCCTTGGGCAAGTGCTGCCAGCGGATGATTGAAAAGCATGGCGGGATCCCGGTCGGGCAGCGCGGTTTCGACGGACCAGCGTTGAAACGCAGCCTGCCGGTCGACTCCGATGAGCCACTGGCCGTCGGCCGAAAAACCGGCGAGGCGCGAAATTCCCTCCACGTTCCGCACCGGCCGGTGCGTGCTCACATCCCAAAGGGCCACGCGCGCGTCCGCACCCTGCCAAGCAAGATGGCGGCCGTCCGGCGAAAAGCGGACCTGCTCGACCGCCGGACCGCTCTGCCGCAATTGCTCGGCCAGGTCGCCCTGGGCTTCGTTCCAGAGCATATGCCATTCGAAACCGCGCTGATCGGGCGCCCCATTTTCCGGCAGAAGCTCGCTGAGTTCCTTGCGCGCCTGGCCGAGGCTACCGAGCTCGATCTCGCGCTGGGCGCGGGCCAGACCGGCGGAATATGCCGCCTTTTTGGTGCGGTCCTCGTGCTCCGATTTTCGCCGCAGGACGTTTTCCTGGGCCGCGCGCTGGCGCTCAACGTAGACGCTGGCGCCGGCGATCGTGGCAATCATTCCCAGCAGCGCACCGATGCGTCCGGCCCGCATCAGGGTGCGCTCGGTGGCGCGCACGCGGCGGATGGAGTGCCCGGCCTGAAGCAGGAGAAGATCGTCCAGCAGCGCTGCGGCGTCGGGATAGCGTTTGCCCGGCATGGGATCGCAGGCTCGGATCAGGATTTCGTTGAGCTCCAGCATCGGCTTGCAGTCCGGCAGCCGGTCGAGATCGGCCGGCAGGCGCGGATAGTCATGACGGTCGAGCCCGGTGGAAATTTCGTACAACAGCTTGCCGAGGCTGAAGACATCGGCCGCCGGGGTGCCCGGTCCCTCCGGCGGAACAAATCCCTCGGTGCCGACGAAGGTCTGCGCGGAGATGGTGGCGGTGACCAGGCCGATGTCGGCCAGCTTGGGTGCCCCGCCGACAAAGATCACGTTCGACGGCTTGATGTCGCGATGCACGAGCCCATGCGCATGCAGCCCGGCGAGGGCGCGGGCGAGATCGGCTCCCAGTGCAATCACCTGCGGCGCAGGCACGCGGCCGCGCCGGGCCTGCACCACCTTCAAGGTGTGCGGCACGTAGGACTCCGGGTCGATTGCACTGCCGGTCGCGGCGTCATCTGCCAGCTCCATGACATAATAGAAGAATCCGGCGGCGTCATTCCGGCCGACATGGAGCAATGCCAGCTGGCGCGCCTCGGTGAATGAAATGGCGGCGAATTCGCGGAGGCCCTTGAATTCCCGCTCGTAGGGCAGCAGGTCGTCGAACCGGGCGCGCCAGACGATTTTCACCGCGCGGTAGAGTCCGGTGATTCCGCGGGCGAGCCATACATCGCCATAGCTGCCGCGTCCGACCAGCCGCAGCAGCTCGTAGTCGGGAATAACGGGCGGTGCGGGAGTCGCCTCCAGCTTCACGCGTTCAAGCGAGCCATGATGCGGCGGGGTGGTCCAATGGAAAATTGCCTCAACCTGCTGCGGCCGGCCCGTTGAAACATTCCGCTGGCCATGGCAAGGTCGGACGGACGGCCTCAGCCCATCTGGGCCTTCAAGCGGAGGACCTCGACCTTGAGCTGCCGGGTGAGCCGATGGCTGATGAGGTAGACCGTGGCGGGATTGATGCCCAAGTCCCGGGCCACGCGCAGCACCGGCCAGCGTTGGAGCGCATAGAGGTCGAAGGCTTGGAATTGTTTGGCTGGCACCCGCCGGGCGAGCCGCGCGAGGGCGGCATCCAGCACGTTGCGCTGCCACTCGGATTCCCAAAGGGCGCGGTCCCCGGCCTCGTGATCCGTCATGCGCTCCATGAGGGCGGCGTCACTGGCGGCCGCGATCTGGCCGGCCATGGCCGCATGTTCCTCCGGTCGCCGGGCGCGGAACTTGTCGGAGACACGCCAGCGGACAAGATTCAACAGCCAGGCCCGAAAACGGCCCCGCTTGGGGTGGGATTCAAAATTGTGGATGGTTTCCGCCACCCGCTTGAAGACGTCCTGCATCACTTCCTCGGCTTCGTTGTGCGTCAGCCCGGACCTGCGGGCCAGGCCGTAGATGAGCTTGCGGTAGAGCCGGTAGAATTCCTCCCAGCTGGCGGTGTCCTTCCAGTCGCGCAGCCGGAACAGCAGGCTGGCGCGGGTGAGCAGGGAGTCGGATGGCTCAAGGGGCATGATGGGCGCGTTTACCTGTTGAAACGGACTCAACGGCCCAAATCTTTCAAAAAAATGCGAAATCGTGCAAGCCACCGAATTGGGCGGTGATGGGCGTAGACGGATATTCTTTTGAAAGATCCCTTGGCCGCCATCCGTTTTATATCAGTAGCGACTCATCTGATTCTTGATGTTCCGGCGGGAAACGGAGGATTGCGAAACGGATTTATGGTGCAGGAAGGACGATTTTCGGGCGACGCGCCAACGGCGGGACTGACATGATTTGCAGGGCGGCGGCTTTACGGGGGTAGAGTCGCGGAGGTGGCAAACACCCCGCCCTGCAAATCTTGCCAGTCCCGGCATTCCGTCTGCCGGGGCGGGCCCTTGGTGCAAAATGCGCGCGGACCGGCGTTCCATTCACCGCACAGGCGGAAGCTGCGTCTGCAGCCAGGCGATGCCGCCGGCCTCATCGCTGAAGCTTCCGTCGAGCTGGGCTTCAAAGGCGGCCTCGAGGATGGGTTTGAATTCGGGTCCGGGCTTGAAGCCCAGTGCCAGCAAGTGCCGGCCAAGCATCAGGGGCCGTGGGGCCATGCTCTCGAGATTGAGCTGGTGGGCCTTCGCGCGGAGCTGGTCGATGAGGATCAGCGTTTCGGGCGAGCGCAGGGGCGGGCGGCCGAGCGAGTCGGCCATCATCACCAGCGCAAGATCATCGATCGTGGCCGGTGCCAGCTTGCGGGCGAGGCGACGTACTTGGGTGTCCGTAAAATCGCCCTGGCTGCCATGATGGTGCGCGAGATGGTTCGCCACGAGCGCCTGCACCGGGGGATCGAGTTCGAGGGGCGCTCCGATCCGGCGGAGGAACGCGCCGGACAGCGGACCGCCCGCGGCCTCGTGGCCCGGACTGATCCAGCGCAGGACGCCGCGACGCTCGGCGCGCGTGGTAGTCGCCGGCTTGCCGAAATCATGCGCCAGCACGGCGAAGGTGAGCAGGCGGCGTCGGGCGGTCTCGGCGCCCTGCCAGCCGCCGAGCTGCACCAAGGCATCGATACAATGTTGGGTGTGCGTGAAAACATCGCCTTCAGGATGCCACGCGGGTTCCTGCAGAGTACCACGCAGAGCTGCGATCTCGGGGAAATGACGCAGCCAGCCGGTTTCCTCCAGCACCTTGAGGCCGCGGGATGGCTTGGTCGAGTTGGCCGCCCATTTGTCCCATTCGCCATACACCCGCTCGAGGGGCAGCTCCGGGAAGGTGTCGCTGATGGAGCTGCACAGGACGGCAGTTTCCGGTGCGAGCTCGAAGTCGAAGCGCGCAGCGAACTGGAATGCCCGCAGCACGCGGAGCGGGTCCTCGACGAACGCCGGGCTGGTGTGCCGCAGGACGCGGGCGCGCAGGTCGGCCTGGCCGCCGTGCGGGTCGATCACGGTGCCGGTGAACGGATCGTAGGCCATCGCGTTGATCGTGAAGTCACGCCGGGCGGAGGCTTCGGAGTCGCTGAGCTGCGGGTCGGGCGCGACGGCAAATCCACGGTGGCCTGCGCCAGTCTTCGACTCCCGGCGGGGCAGGCTGAAATCGTATTCCCCGGCTGCGAGGCGCAGTTTGATCACACCGAAGCTGCGGCCCACCACATTGGTTGCGCCGAAGGGAGCGAGCACGTGGTGCAGCGTCTCGAAATCGATGCCTGCGACCTCGACATCAAAATCCTTCGGCTCGAGCCCCAGCAACCAGTCGCGCACGCAACCGCCCACCAGCCGCGGCCGGCCGGCGGGGCGGATGGCCGTCAACACCGCGCGCAGTTCCTCCGGCAGTTGCATCAGGATTTGGCGGACAAAGCCGTTTGCGTGAGCGCCTGTCTGATCAGACAGGCCCAGCCACAGAGAAACGCGAAGCCACCGAGGGGCGTCACCGGCCCGAAAACTCCGGGCAGGCCGCCCAGCGCCAGGGCGTAGAGCGAGCCGGAAAAGAGCACGATGCCGAGCGACCAGCAGCGGGCGGCCCAGCCGAGCCAGTTGCGCGTGATCGTGGCGGAGTCACCGGCATTTTTTCCCTGCCAGGCTGCGACGCTGAGCAGCGCGGCGGCATGGGTCAGTTGATAGAAAACCGCGGTCTCCCAGATGTCATGCGTGCCACGCGCCGCGAGTGCCGCCTTGAGGGCGTGCGCGCCAAACGCACCGAGCAGCACGCCGGTGAATCCAAAAATCCCGGAGGCCAAAGCGGCATTTCGCATTTGTTTCATCAGCATGAATATTATTTCTGGGAACGCGATTATGTTTGTGCAGTCAAGTCACGGTCGTGTGTCGGACTCGTCCGGCGCGCGACATTAAAACCCAAACAAACAGAACATCATCCATGAAAAACAGCATCTACTTGATCGCCGCCCTGGCAGCGGCATCCGGCCTGAGGGCCGACGATCCGAAGCCGGCTTATTCCATCACCTCGGACTTCACCTACGCCTCGGAGTACGTCTTCCGCGGGGTCAAAAGCGCGGGCAACTCGTTCCAGCCTTCCGTCGAAGTCGCCGCCGGCGATTTCAATGTCGGGGTCTGGACGAACGAGCCGCTCACGAAACACCAGAACAACGAGGTCGACGTCTATGCCGGCTACGACTACAAGGTGAACAACGCCCTCAAGCTCGAGGGTGTCGCCACCTCGTACAACTATTTCGAGGCCAAGGCGGGACAGACGAAGAACACCTGGGAACTCGGGGTCGGCGCCACCTACACCGTGGCGGGCTTCTCCCCCAGCGCCTACGTCTACCACGATTTCCGGCTCCGGGCGGACACTGTCGTGGGTGCGGTCGGCTACAGCGTGCCGCTGGAAGCCATCGGCGCCTCGCTCGACTCGAACCTCTTTGTCGGCTCGGTCAACGCGCGGGACACCGCGCCTGACGCTTTCGGCCCGGCGGTGCACGATGCCTACAGCTTCTACGGCCTCGACCTGAACATCCCGTACAAGTTGAACAAAAACGCCACGTTCACCATCGGCGGACACTATGCCAGCAACCGCAACGTGGCGGGCGTGGGAGGTCCGTTCGGCGTGCTCAGCGACAAGAACGTCTGGTTCACCACGGGCATCCGGATCGGATTCTAACCTTCATCCCGGCGGCCTTTGGCCGCCGGGTTTTCCTTCCAGCCCGCTCCGGTTGCCGGGGCGGGCTTTTTTTGCCCCGGACCCCCCGTGAACAAAGCGGTTGACACGCCTTCGCGAAACTTTAGCACTTGGCCTCTTTTCCCATGAAAACCTTCCTCGCCAAAAAGGAGACGGTGCAACCCAAATGGTATCTTATCGATGCCGAGGGGCAGGTGCTCGGCCGTCTCGCTGTGAAAGCCGCCAATATCATCCGCGGCCGCAATAAGCCTTCCTACACGGCGCACGTCGACACGGGCGACCATCTGGTGATCATCAACGCCGAGAAGGTCGTCCTCACCGGCAAGAAGGAGGAAAAGAACGAGTACATGTTCTTCTCGGGTTTCGTCGGCGGCGAAAGCTACCGCAAGCTGTCCCTCATGCGGGAGCGCCACCCGGAGTTCATCATCGAGCACGCCGTGAAGGGCATGCTCCCCAAGAACCGCCTTGCCGCCAAGATGCTCACCAAGCTGCGCGTCTTCGCCGGCCCGAAGCACACCCATGAGGCGCAGAACCCCGTCAAACTGTCCGCCTGATTTGTGATCCGCCCATGAGCACTGCCACCGCCACCACTATTTTCCTCGGCACCGGCCGTCGCAAGACCGCCACCGCCCGCGTCCGCCTCAGTGAGGGCAGCGGCAAGCTGACCGTCAACGGCCGCACCTTTGACAGCTACTTTTCCCACGAGAATTTCTCCAAGCAGGCCTATGCGCCGTTGCTGACCGTGGAGCTGCGCGAAAAGATCGACGTCTCGGCGAATGTCGCCGGCGGCGGTGTCGCCGGCCAGGCCGGCGCGGTCGCCCACGGCATCGCCCGGGCCTTGCAGAAGATGAACGCCGAGCTCCGCCCGGCGCTGAAGAAGGCCGGCCACATCACGCGCGATCCGCGCGAAAAGGAACGCAAGAAGGCCGGCCAGCCGGGTGCCCGCAAGCGTTTCCAGTTCTCCAAGCGCTAAGCGCCTTTTCCAACCTTTTCCCAAGGGCGGGGCGCATGGCGCCCCGCCTTTTTTGTGTCCGCGTAAAACCTGCTCGATTCCTCCTCCTCACTGCCTGATCCTCCTCCCGCCATGAAAGTCGGTATTGTTGGTGCGTCCGGTTACGCCGGCGAAGTCCTGGTCAAACTCCTCCTCGATCATCCGCACGTCCAGCTGGCGGCGGTGACATCGCGCCAGCACGCGGGCAAGCCGCTGGCCCAGGTCATTCCCGCAGTGCGCGGCCTCGACCGGGGCCTGAAGTTCATCGATTCCGACACGGCGGCGCTGGCCGCGAGTGACATCGCGCTGTTCTTCCTCGCGGTGCCGCATGGCACCGCCGCCGAGTTCGCCAGGGTGCTCCTGCCCGCCGGCAAGCGGGTGATCGACCTGAGCGCGGACTTCCGCGTCGCCGACCTCGCGACCTACGAGAAATACTACGGCAAGCACCACGCGCCCGAGCTGCTGCCGCTAGCCCGGTTCGTCCTGCCCGAACTGACGTCTCCCGCCTGGATAAAGGAGGCAAAGCTGGTCGCCTGCCCGGGCTGCTATCCAACCAGTATCCTGATCCCGCTCGTGCCGCTGTTGCGGGACGGCGTAGTAACGCGGGAACACATCGTGGCCAACTCTTTCAGTGGTGTGAGCGGCGCGGGCCGGAAGGTCGAGGAGACCTATCTTTATGTCGAGCGGGCCGAGAGCGCCAAGGCCTACGGGCTGGTCAAGCACCGGCATCTCTCGGAGATCGAGGAGCAGCTCGCCCTGCACACCGGGGCGAAGACGATCATCCAGTTCAATCCGCACCTGGCGCCGATGCGGCGCGGCATTGCCACCACGATTACGGTGCCCGCAGCGGCCGGAGCGACGATCGACGCCCTTTACACTTCCTGGCGCAAGACCTACGCCGCCGCACCGTTCGTGCAGATTCTGCCGGCGGGTGAGACGCCCGATACGGCCCACGTGACCGGGACCAACCGGATCGACATGTCCGCGGTCCACGATCCGCGCACGGGCAACTTCATCGTCACCTCCGCCGAGGACAACCTCGTGAAGGGCACGAGCGGCCAGGCCGTGCAGATCATGAACCTGTGGTCCGGGTTTCCGGAAACCGCCGGGCTGGTTTGAGAAGTTGGAGCGCGTTGACCTAACGCGCTGGAGTCTCCGTCCGCTACCAGGCGTCGATGGAGCTAGGCAACGCATTGTGATCGATGCGTTTCGTTCGTATCGACCACCAAACCGTCGAGACAATCGCGATTGACACAGCTATGTCCGTTTCGGATATAGCTGTGGAAGGATTGGTCCCCCGATGAAACCCGCCGCTACGCTGTCCCCCGATCCCGAGGCGGAGCTGCCTCTCACGCCGACGGTCTTCAACATTCTCCTATCTCTAGCCGACGGCGAAAAGCACGGCTACGCGATCATGCAGGAAGTGGAGGAGGCGACCGAGGGGCGGACCCGGATGGGACCGGGCACGCTTTACGGCTCTCTCGACCGGATGCTGAAGGCGGGATATATCGCCGAGTCGGATCGGCGGCCGACCGCAAACGAGGATGACGAGCGGCGGCGATATTACCGGCTGAGCTCCTTTGGCCGGCGGGTGTTGCAGGCGGAGGCGGCCCGGCTGGCCCGGGCCGTTGGTCTGGCCCGGAGCAAGAAGATTTTTGCCCCAACATGAATCCGGACCCGACATCGCCGAAGGCCGGCTTCGCCGCGTGGATTTACCGCGGCGTGCTGAAGTTGTATCCTGCCGCCTTCCGCCAGCGCTACGAGGGCGAGATGCTCCAGATTTTTCAGGAGGAATGGAGCCAGGCCACCCGGGACGGCGTGATGGCGTGTGGCCGCTACGCGTTACATCTGGCATGGGACGTTTTCCATACGGTACCCCGGGAATGGTCGATGACCATTCCCCGCGTGGCGCTGATGACCGTCGCGGCGGCCGGGCTGGCCATCTTCTATCTGGATTCCGCGCCAATCCCGTTCCTGCTCAAGGTTCTTGGCTGGGCCTGCCTAAACGGAACGTTTGCCGTCTTTATCGTGGTATTTTCCAAGAGCACCCGCGCTGCGCTATTCAAAGCGGCCTTCCTCGGGGTACTGGTCGGACTGATGCTCGCACCGATCAACAGCCTTAATCCCAAGTTGGCGCCGCCACCAGAAAGCCCGTTGGTTCCCGTCACAGATCCATCTTTGACGGGCCGGGAGGTTTACCGGCGGATGGAAGAGGTCTATCGCAAGGCGCAGACCTATGCGGACGAGGGCGAGGTGCAGACAGTTTATCGCGGTTTCTTCTCAAGCATCCAGATCAAGACTTTTGGCACCACCTTTGTCCGGGATGGAGGCTTTCGGTTTGGCTTTCGGGATCAATTCGACCGGCTCGACGCCTGGAATGAGTATGTGATCTGGAAGGAGGGAGGTAGTGTGAAGGAATGGTGGACGATCGAGCCGCAGGTGGCACCGCAAAAGGACCTCAACAACGCACTCGGAGGAGCCGCGGGAGTCTCGGAGCTGACTTCCGTGCTAGTACCCGGACTTTTGCAGCCGGATAAAATGAGCGGGGGCCCGCTGTCTGACAGCCGCGCGCAAATCGAGCTATTGGGGACCCAGCGCATTGACGGTCGCGAGACATTCAAGCTGCAGCGGGCTGCGGCAAACGGCCCCGTGTTCACTTTGTGGATTGATGCCCGGTCGTACCTGATCGCGCGAATTTCGCACAGCAGTTCCCTGCTGGAAAAAATGAGGATGCGGGTGGACGAAACCATCATTTATCGCCCGCGCCTTAATCCGCCGGTCGATGCCGCCTCGTTGATTTTTAAGCCAGGCCCGGCCCCAAACGTCTGGCGGTACTTGTTCGGAGGACGCAATGATGCCATGATCATGGGCTTCGCCATTGTCTTGCTGACAGCGTTGTTGAACGTGATCCATCGCCGGGCGTTACGGAGGCGCTGGCGAGGAAAGAAGGAGTTGTGGCTCGCTCCGATCGGAAGGCGTGCGGGCGCCGGCTACGTCGGCCTTTTTGCAATTTGTGCCGGCCTTTGGTTGGGGGGAGTTGGGCTGGATGAGGTCATGAGAAACCTGATGTTGGCGCAGTTCATGTTTCAGTGCGGCTTTTTGCTCTACGTGATCCACCGCCGGAGTCGGGGTCACGCCCGCTTCACTATGGCGACGTAAGATTTCCTAGGTTTGCGCACGCACGCCGGAGATCGTGCGCGGAGAATTTCTGATGCACCCCGACGATCTGGTGCTTGGCCGCGCCGGGGATGTCACGGCGCCAACGGGTGAATGGCTGAATTTATTCTTATTTTTATGAAAGGTCGGGTTCATTCCGGACGTTTCAATGATATTCAACCATGACCCAAAGCACTCCACTCTCGGGCGAAGCCATTGAGCGCCGCATCCACATGGTACGGGGCCGGAGGGTGGTGCTCGATTCCGATCTGGCAGTCCTCTACGCGATGAGCACCAAGAGCCTCAATCAGGCGGTCAAACGAAACTTGGATCGGTTTCCGGATGATTTTGCTTTCCAGCTCATCCCGGCAGAAGCGGTCGAATTGAAGGCGAAGGCAGCTGTTGCACCCGAAACACAAGACGCTGGCAGCCAAAGTTAAAAGATACACTGGTCACAAATTGTGACCAGTTCGGTCCATCGTGGGGCCTCTTATCTCCCTTGGGCTTTCACCGAGCACGGCGCCCTCATGGCGGCCAATATTCTCCGCGCGGCCCGCGCGGCCGAGATGTTGGTCTTCGTCATCCGCGCCTTCGTCAAGATGCGTGAGGCGCTCGCCAGCAACGCGGCCGTATTGCAGCGCCTGGCCGAGATCGACCGGAACGCTGCTTCTCCACGATTCAGAGTTGTGGGACCTTTATCAGAAGTTCCAGCCGATCCTCTCTCCACCAGCTGATATTCTGCGCCCCAAGATTAGATTTCATCAAGCCAATCGCTAGGAGCATCCCATTGGCGCAAGGCTTTCGTATCGATATAGAAAACAGTGATCTGAAGCGGTTGTTGCTCCCGCTCAGCTCCGATAATCCGCGTTTTCGCTGACGTACTCGTGGGTGAGATCGCCGCCGATCACCGTGGCCGTCGCGGCGCCGTTGCCGAAATCGACCTCGATTTCAACGCAGCGTTCGTGTGGCGGATAATCGATCGGAGCCGTGAAGACCCCGGCCTGGGGCGGGGCGCTGGCGTAAAGCTCCGCCTGGCGCAGGTGCGCAGCCAGCGCGGCTTCCTTGTCGGCGTTCAGCTGGAACACGCCGTCGGCGAAGATCTCGATGCCGCCCATGCGCAGGCGCAGCTGGGAAAGATTCAGTTCCGGCGCGTGGGCACCGACGTGCTTGCCGATGGCCTGCACGAGGCGGCCGACGTTCGGGTCGTTGCCGGCGACGGCGCATTTGAAGAGCGGGGCGTTGACGATCGCCTTGCCGAGCGAGCGCGCCAGCACCGGGCTGGCGGCCTGTTGCACCGTGACGCGGATCACGTGGCGCACGCCCTCACCATTGCGCACGACATCCTCGGCGAGGTCGCGGCAGACCGTGTGGAGGCTGCGCTCAAACGCACCGAGATCGTCGCAGGGCACGCGGCCCGAGGAAATGAGCGCGACGGTGTCCGAGGTGCTGGTGTCGCTGTCCACGCTGATGGTGTTAAAACTCGCATCGACCGCCCGGGCGAGCATCACGCGCAGGTCGGAGCGCGGCACGGCGAGGTCGGTCAGGAGATAGATCAGCATGGTCGCCAGATTGGGCTCGATCATGCCCGCGCCCTTGGCGATTCCGACGATGCTGCCGGCGCCGACCGCGGCGCGGCGCACCTTCGGGTAAAGATCGGTCGTCATGATGCCCTCGGCGGCGGGCATCACGGAGGCGGAGGACAGCGACGCGACCGCCCCGGGGATGGCCGGGAGCATGGCCTCGACCGGGAGGGTCCAGCCGATCACGCCGGTCGAGCTGGGCAGGACCTGCGCCGGGGTGAGTCCGAGCAGCCGGGCGGTTTCGGCGCAAATGCGTTCCGCGGCCTCCACGCCGCCGGGGGCGCAGACGTTGGAGACCTTGTTGTTGACGATGATCGCGCCGAGGGCGCGTTCCGCCAGGCGGCGGCGCCCGATGATGATCGGCGCGCCGGGAAAGGCGTTGCGCGTGAAGACCGCGGCGAAATCGGGCGCCGGCCGGTCGAGGCTGATCAGCGTGAGGATCATCTTCCCGGGCTTCGGCGCCTCGCGGGGCATGAATTCCAGGCGCGTCGTCCCGACGCGGAAACCGGCGGGCAGCGCGGCCTGGCCGGCAAGCCACGCGCGATGCGCCGCGCTGGAGGTGAAGGTGAGATTCGTGCTGGGCACGCGAGAGAAGTGGGCGCCCGGCGGCGCGGAGTGAAGCCGAATTTCAGTGCGCCGCGCCCGGATCGGGCCACGCGCCGGGGAATTTATTTTCGCCCAACGCAAAATTTTTATGGAAATGCGCGCGGCGGGTGCGATAAGCATTTCCTTGCCGACATTGAACGTGAACGCCTTTCACCGCCTGCCTCTTCCTCGCGCGACCGCCGGTCGCGTGCCCTGACGTGCAATGAACGTCGACGAAGTCACTGCGAAGGCGAAGGTCCTTCTCGAGGCGCTGCCCTACATCCAGGATTTCCGCGGCTCCACGTTCGTCGTGAAATACGGCGGCAGCTTCATGGATGATCCGGATCCCGTCGCCCGCACGCGCGTCGCCTACGACATCGCGTTTCTCGCGGCCGTCGGGATCAACGTCGTCGTGGTCCACGGCGGCGGCAAGGCCATCACCAAGGCGATGGAGGAGTCCGGCCTCGCGGCGAAGTTCGTCGGCGGCCTGCGCGTCACCGACGAGGCCGCCATCGCGATCGTCAAGAAGACGCTCGACGAGATCGTGAACAAGGACGTCTGCGACGCCGTCAGCACCGCGAAGGGCAAGCCGAAGGGCCTGCCCGGCGACACCGTGCTGGTCTGCCAGAAGCTTCTGACCGATGACGACGGCAAGGAGATCGACCTCGGCTATGTCGGCGAGGTCACGGAGGTGAAGGTGAAGCTGATCAAGAAGGAGATCGCCGACGGCTTCATCCCGATCATCTCGCCGGTGGCCGAGGGTTACGACGGCAAGCCGTACAACGTGAACGCCGACCTGGTGGCCGGTCGCGTGGCCAGTGCGCTGCGCGCCCGCCGCCTGGTCTACATGAGCGATGTCCCCGGCCTGCTCGCGAACCCGTCCGACCCAGAGTCGCTCATCTCCACGCTCAAGATCAGCCAGGTGGAGGATCTCAAGAAAAAGGGCGTGATCGACAAGGGCATGCGCCCCAAGGTGGGCAGCGCCGTCCGGGCCCTGGAAGAGGGCGTGCAACGGGTGCATTTCATCGACGGCCGCCTTCCGCACTCGCTGCTGCTGGAGATTTTCACGGACAAGGGCACCGGCACGGAAATTGTGCACGGCTGATATTGGCACGCCTGCCTACTTTCTCTTTCCTCATTCTCTTTATCTTTGGTCAGGACGAGCGGAGAAAGATTAAGAGAAAGAGGAAAGATTTTCGATGAGCACACCCTCCATCATCCGCACGAACACCGCCGATCTTTACGACGCGCACGTGCTCAAGAACTACGGCCGGCCGGCGCTGACGCTGGTGCGTGGCCGCGGTCCGACGGTCTGGGATGACCAGGGCAACAGCTACTTGGATTTCACCTCGGGCATCGCGGTGAGCGCGCTGGGCCATTGTCATCCGTACTGGGTGGCCGCAGTACAGCTGCAGGCGGGCGAGCTGATCCATACCAGCAATCTTTTTCGCCACCCCAACCAGGGCGAGCTGGCGCGCCGGATCGTGGGCTATGCCGGGCCGGGCCGGGTATTTTTCTGCAACAGCGGGGCCGAGGCCGACGAGGCCCTGATCAAGCTCGCGCGCCTGCACGGCATGCGCAAGGCGGGTGGGGAGGAAGGCAAGTGCTACAAGATCATCTGCGCGAAGCAGGGGTTTCACGGCCGGATGTTCGGCGGCATGAGCGCCACGCCGCAGGAAAAGATCCAGCACGGCTTCCGTCCGCTCGTGCCGGGCTTCTCCTTCGGCGAGCTCAACGACCTGCAGAGTTTTGCCGATCTCATCGACGGCCAGACGGCGGCGATCTTCGTCGAGACGATCCAGGGCGAGAGCGGCGTCCGTCCATGCACGACGGAGTTCCTGCTCGGCCTGCGGCGGCTGTGCGACCAAAACAACCTGCTGTTGCTGCTCGACGAGGTGCAATGCGGCATCGGTCGCACCGGCAAATTCTATGCTTTCGAGCACGCGGGTGTGCGGGCCGATGCCATTGCCATGGCCAAGGGCCTGGGCGGCGGTTTTCCCATCGGGGCCATCTGGGTGGGCGAGGGCGCGGCGGACCTGTTTCAGCCGGGCATGCACGGCACCACCTTCGGCGGCACGCCACTGGCCTGCGCGGCCGCGCTGGCGGTGCTCGACGTGATCGAGCGCGAGCAGCTCCTCGCCCACGTCACGCAGGCGAGCGGCCCGTGGCTGGCCGCGCTCACGGCCTTGGTGAAGGAATATCCCGCGCAGGTGGCCGCGGTGCGCGGCCGCGGTTTTCTCACCGGTGTGCAGCTGACCGGTGACATCGCTCCCTATGTCACGGCACTCCGCGAGCGCGGGCTGCTGGTGACGCCGTCGGGCGGCAACGTCATCCGCCTGCTCCCGCCGCTGAACACCACGGCGGCCGACCTCGCGAAATCCGTCGAGATCATTCGCGCCGTCCTGGCGGCCAAGGCCTGAACAGGACTTCGATCCGGTTTGGCCACAGATTACACCGATGGCACAAATGGGATCAGGAACATCTGTGCCCATCCGTGTAATCTGTGGCGAAAAAATCCGACGCATCCTGCCCGACCCTGGCGATTTTTCACTCGTGCGCGGCACGCGGCGCGCTTTAACGTTTTCCTTTCCATGAAACACTTCCTCAAGGAGACCGACTTCCACGCACCGGAATTGGGCGAGGTGTTCGCGCTCGCCCGGGAGTACAAGCGCACCCGCGGGCAGCCCCGGACGGGCGTGCTGGCGGGGCAGACGTGGGCCATGATCTTCTCGAAATCGAGCACCCGCACGCGCGTGTCGTTCGAGGTCGGCATCCACGAGCTCGGCGGCCATGTGCTTTTCCTCAACCGGAATGACATCCAGCTCGGCCGCGGCGAGTCGATCGAGGACACCGCGAAGGTGCTCTCGCGTTTCGTGCACGGCCTGGTCGTGCGGACCTACGACCACGCGGACGTCACGCGCCTGGCCGCGGCGAGCACCATGCCAGTGATCAACGCCCTGACGGATTTCCTGCACCCCTGCCAGATCTACACCGACGCCTTCACCGCGGCGGAACGCTGGGCCGCGCCCGGCGGCGACCTCGTGGCGGCGCTGAAGGGCCGCAAGATCGCCTATCTCGGAGACACGTGCTTCAACATGGCGAACTCGTGGATCCTCGGGGCGGCGCTCTTCGGCATGAAGATCTCGCTCGCGGGCCCGAAAGGCTTCGAGCCCGGCGCCGAGATCCAGGCGCAGCTCAAGGCCGACGGCCTGAAGGCGGATTATCACTTCACGACGGACCCCTATGAGGCTGTCGCCGGCGCGGACTTGGTCTACACGGATGTCTGGACCAGCATGGGCCAGGAAGAAGAGTCGAAGAAACGCCTCGCACAGATGCAGCCCTACGCCGTGACCGCGAAGCTGTTCGCCGCCGCCAAGCCGGACGCGCTCTTCATGCACTGCCTGCCGGCCCACCCCGGCGAGGAGGTCGAGCAGGCCGTGCTCGACAACCCCCGCTGCGTGATCTTCGACGAGGCCGAGAACCGCCTGCACATGCAGAAGGCGATCATGGCCATGCTGGCGAAATCGGCGCGGAAGTGATTTTTGGGCCACGAAAAGGCTCAAATAACGCAAAAAGATCCCGGGCACCGCAGAGTCCCTTGCGCATGCGGCAAACCCAAGGAATTTTACAGGAGGAAGACCGAGGACGAACCAAGATCGGTCCCAATCTTCGTTTGCCCTCGGTCTTCCTCCTGTAAAATCAGATTGGATCAGGAGTGTGTCGGCTGCCCGCAAGGCGTGTCCTGCGCTGCACCTGTATCGCCCGGGAAACGGGCTGGCTGAGTTGCCGTGACGGTTGGTGCGGAGGAAATCCGTTGCGCGCGGGTGAAGCTTCACCCCACACTGGACGGGATCATGAAAATCGTCCTCGCCTACTCGGGCGGACTCGACACGTCCGTCATCGTCAAATGGCTCCGCGAAACCTACGACGCGGAGATCGTCACGTTCGCCGCCGACATCGGCCAGGAGGAGGAGCTGAAGGGCCTGCCGCAGAAGGCGCGCAAGACCGGTGCGTCCAAGCACTACACCCTCGACCTCGTCGAGGAGTTCGCGCGCGACTTCATCTACCCGATGGTGCGGGCCAATGCGATCTACGAGGGCCAGTATTACCTCGGCACCTCGATCGCCCGCCCGCTGATCGCCAAGGCGCAGATCGACATCGCGCGGAAGGAAAAGGCCGACACCGTCGCCCATGGCGCCACCGGCAAGGGCAACGACCAGTGCCGCTTCGAGCTCACCTACATGGCGCTCGCGCCGAAACTCACCATCCTCGCGCCGTGGAAGATCGATGCCTTCCGCAACGAGTTTCCCGGCCGGGCCGAGATGATCGCCTATTGCCAGGCGCACAAGATCCCGGTCGAGGCTTCGCTGAAGAAACCGTATTCGATGGACCGGAACCTCCTGCATATCTCCTACGAGGCCGGCATCCTCGAGGACCCGTGGTTCGACCCTACGACGAAGGCCAACAAGGGCATGTTCAAGCTCTCGGTTTCGCCCGAGGATGCGCCGAACAAGGCCGAATACGTCGAGCTCGATTTCGTGAAGGGCAACTGCGTCGCCGTGAACGGCCAGAAGCTTTCGCCCGCCGGCGTGCTCAAGGCACTCAACAAGCTCGGCGGAAAGCATGGGGTTGGCCGCGTCGACCTGGTGGAGAACCGGTTTGTCGGCATGAAGTCCCGCGGGGTGTACGAGACTCCCGGCGGCACCATCCTGATGCACGGCCACCGGCAGGTGGAGTCACTCACGATGGACCGCGAGGTCATGCACCTGCGCGACTCGCTCATTCCAAAGTACGCCGAGTTGGTTTACTACGGCTTCTGGTTCGCCCCGGAACGCGAGGCGCTGCAGGCGCTGATCGACGAGAGCCAGAAATTCGTGACCGGCACGGTGCGGCTGAAGCTCTACAAGGGCAACGTCATCACCTGCGGCCGGAAGTCGAAGTACTCGCTCTACGACATGAACATCGCGTCGATGGAGGGTGTCAAGAGCTGGTACAACCAGACCGACGCCACGGGCTTCATCCGCCTGAACGGCCTCCGGCTCCGTGCGCGCAACATCGCGCAGGGCGGCCCGAAGGTTTGACGGGTTTCGCGCAGAGGCGCCGGGGTGCAGAGCCGAGAGTTTCCGGAATTGTTCAGATCAACCAATCTCTGCGCCCCCGCGCCTCTGCGCGAAATAATCCGAATGGGACGGCTCCAGCCGAGCCGCGGCTCGACATCCCGCGAGCCGCATCCAAACCTTTTTCGTTTCGTCTTGCTCCGCATACCTCTTCACCCCCTCTCGCTTTCCACATGAATAAAGTCCGTCTCGGTATCATCGGCCTGGGCAACATGGGCTCGGTGCACTCGGCCAACATCCTCGCCGGCAAGGTGCCCCGGCTGGAGCTGGCGGCGATCGCCGATGCCGATCCGGCCAAGCATGCGCGCGTGCCGCAGGCCAAGGCCTTTTCCTCGCTGGAGGCGATGATGAGTTCCGGGTTGGTGGACGCCATCCTCATCGCCACGCCGCACTACGACCACACGACCCTCGGCATCCAGGCCCTGAAGTCGGGCCTGCACGTCATGGTGGAAAAGCCGCTCTCGGTGCACAAGGCCGATGCCCAGCGGCTCATCGCGGCCTACACGGATAAAAAGCAGGTCTTCGCCGCGATGTTCAACCAGCGGACGGATCATTACTACCAGAAGATCCGGCAACTCGTCCGCGACGGCGAACTCGGTGAGATCCGCCGGGTGAACTGGATCATCACGAATTGGTTTCGGACCGAGCACTATTACGCGTCCGGGAGCTGGCGGGCCACGTGGGCGGGCGAGGGCGGCGGCGTGCTCCTCAACCAGTGCCCGCACAATCTCGACCTCTTCCAGTGGATGCTGGGCATGCCGAAGCGCATCCGCGCGAACTGCGGCTTCGGGAAATACCATGACATCGAGGTCGAGGACGACGTCACTGCCTACATGGAGTTTCCCAACGGCGCGACCGGCGTCTTCATCACGTCCACCGGCGAGGCGCCGGGCACCAACCGGCTCGAGATCGCCGGGGAGCTCGGCCGACTCGTGTACGAGGACGACAGGATCATTTTCACCCGCAACAAGACGCCGATGACGGAATTCTCGCGCACGGTGCCGGAGGCCTTCGGCCGGCCGGAGTCCTCGATCGTGGAGATGCCGGCGCTGGATCACGGCGGCCAGCACAACGAGATCCTGAAGAACTTCACCGATGCAATAATCGACGGCGTGCCGCTGGTTTCGCCCGCGGTCGAGGGCATCCATTCCGTCGAGCTGGCGAATGCCATGCTGATGTCGGGCTGGACCGGCGAGACGGTCGAGCTGCCGATCGACGCGGCGCGCTACGAGGCGCTGCTGAAGGAGAAGATCGCCGGCTCCAAGATGAAGAAAAAGAAGAAGGTGGCGGTCAGCGGCGACGACTTCACGAAATCATTCGGGCGGTGACTTTATGTAGGGGCGCTGCTTGACGGCGCCCGGATTGACATTTCCCGAAGGGCGTCCGCAAGGAACGCCCCTACCTGTCGCTGAAAAATCAGCTTCGACTCCGTCGCCTCCAACCTGATTGGCTAGACGCCCAAACCTCCCTCATGTCCGAACAAACCTTTCTCCCGGAGAATTATCTCCTGACCAACGCCTGGGCCCGCCGGCTTTACTTCGACCACGCGGCGCCGCAGCCCATCTTCGACTATCACTGCCACCTGCCGCCGAACGAGATCGCGGCCAACCGGCAGTTCGAGAACCTCGCGAAGATCTGGCTCGGCGGCGACCACTACAAGTGGCGCGCGCTGCGGGCGGCGGGCGTGCCGGAGCGGCTGATCACCGGCGACGCCACGGATTACGAGAAATTCCTGGTCTACGCCCGGACCGTGCCCCAGCTGGTGCGGAATCCGTTGCATCACTGGTCGCACCTCGAGTTGCGCCGCTATTTCGGCATCGACCTGCTCATCAACGAGGCCAACGCGCCGAAGATCTGGGAGCAGGCCAACGCCGCCCTCGCGAAGCCCGAGCTGTCGGTCCATGGTATCCTGAAGAAATTCAAGGTCCGTGTCGTCTGCACGACCGACGACCCCGCGGACGACCTCGCGCACCACGTGGCGATCGCGAAGAGCGGCCTTGGCACGCGGGTCTACCCGACCTTCCGGCCGGACAAGGCGCTGCTGGTGAACGACCCCGCGACCTTCAACGCCTGGTGCAGCCAGCTCGGCGCGCGGTCGGGCATCGAGGTGAAGAATTTCACGACATTCCTCGAGGCGTTGAAACAGCGCCATGATTTCTTCCATTCCCTGGGCGGCCGGGTGTCGGATCACGGCATGGAATACGTGCCGGCGGAGGACTGCACCGAGACCGAGGCCGCGGCGATCTTTACACAGGCGCGCGGCGGGCGGGCGGCGACGCCGGAGCAGTGGGCGAAATTCGCCTCCTTCATGATGCTCGCGTTCGGCCGGCTGGATGCGGCGCGCGGCTGGACGAAGCAGCTGCATCTCGGGGCCATCCGGAACAACAACAGCCGGCTGCTCAAGCTGCTGGGTGCGGACGCCGGCGTCGATTCCATCGGCGACTTCCCGCAGGCGCGCTCGCTCTCGCGCTACCTCGGCACACTCGACGCGGAAAACCAGCTGCCGCGGATCGTGATCTACAACGTCAACCCGGCGGACAACTACGTCTTCGCCACGATGTGCGGCAACTTCGGCGACGGCTCGATCGCGGGGAAGCTGCAGTTCGGCTCCGGCTGGTGGTTCCTCGACCAGAAGGAGGCGATGGAGTGGCAGATGAACGCGCTCTCGCAGCTCGGCCTGCTCTCGCGCTTCGTCGGCATGCTGACGGACTCGCGCAGCTTCCTCAGCTATGTGCGGCACGAGTATTTCCGCCGCATTCTCTGCAACCTTATCGGCCACGACGTCGAGGCCGGCCTGATCCCCGCCGACGCCGCGACGGTGGGCGAGCTGATCGAAAACATCTGCTATAAAAACGCCGCCGGGTTCTTCGGCCTGGAGCCGGGCAAAGCCTAGACCCGATGTTCAAGGTTAAGAGCGAAAATGGGAAAGGGTGGCCGCCGACCTTCTGGCTTCGCCAAGCCTGTGCCGGACGGACCGGGCGGCGGTCTTGGTCTGCGTCGGTGTTTTTTTCTGTGCAGAATCAAACGGCCGCCGCCCGGAGGTCGGCGGCCACCCGCAAACGCGCGGTCTAGCTTCATCAGAATTATTCCATGCAACTCGGCCTCTGCGCCCATCCGGCGGATCTCACCAGCTTCAAGGAACTGCCCTTCGACTTTATCGAGGGCCACGTCCAGAACTTCCTCAAGCCGGAGGCGCTGGAGACGGAGTTTGCCGCGAGCGCGGCCGCCATGCGCGGCAGCCCGCGCCCGATGCCCTCGGCCAATTGCTTTCTCCCCGCCGATCTCAAGGTCACCGGCCCCGTTGTGGACCAGGCGCGGCTGGCGCGTTATACCGAGACGGCCTTTGCGCGGGCCAAGTCGATCGGCCTGACGACCATCGTGTTCGGTTCGGCCGGTGCGCGGCAGGTCCCGGAGGGTTGGTCCGCCGTGCGCGGTTTCGAGCAATACGTCGAGGCGCTTAAAATCGTCGCCCCGATCGCGAAAAAGCACGGTGTCACCGTCGTGGTGGAGCCGCTGAACCGCGGTGAATGCAATCTCGTAAACACCATCGACGAAGGCGCCGAGGCGGTGCAGCGCTGCAACCACGCGCACGTCCGCCTCCTGGTCGATATTTTTCACATGCTGCGCAACGACGAGAATCCGGCACCGATCGAGCGCCACGCGAACCTCATCGTCCATGCGCATGTCGCCGAGAAGGAAAAGCGCTCGCGCCCGGGTGAGATGGGCGACGACTTCCGGCCGTTTCTGCGGGCCTTGAAGAAGGCCGTGCGCTGCCAACGGCTCGCCATCGAGTGTGTCTGGACGGAGCCGATGGCAGTCGGGGCTATCCCCGCGCTGATCGAGCTGCGGCGCCAGCTGGCTGACGCAGGGTACTGAGATCGAAGGTAGGGGCGGTGCTCGCCGCCGCCCTCCGGTGCGGGCAAGCCGGGCGTCCGCAAGGAACGCCCCTACACGAGAGTCTCCGTGTCACCAAGACTTCAGGTGGAACGCAATGACCTCAACGCGTTGCGGCGAAGCCGCGTCGATCCAGCGTGTTGGGCCAACCGGCTCCACCCGCATGGCTTCGCTCTAGAACAGCGACTTTGCCACGGTCCCGAGCGCGTTGATCGGGCCGGTGTCGTCCAACCCATCGAGCGCGCGGTCGGCCTTCTTCAAGGTGCCCTGGGCGCTGAGGTAAAGGCTGTCGTCGTTGATCAGCTTGCCGAGGGTGCCTTCGCCACGCGCGAGCTTGTCGGACACATCGCGCACATTCTTCACGGTGGCCTTGAGGTTGTTGGCGGTCGTCTCGTCAAAGACGAGCGTGCCGAGCGGGCCCTTGCCGGACTTCACCTGGTCGATGATCGTCTGGGCGTCGGCCACGAAGGTCTTGGCCTGGGTCGCGGCGGACTTGATCTCGTCCACCGTGGCAAGAAGGTCGTCGTGCAGCTTGGGATCGTTGATCAGCTTGCCCATGGTGCCTTCGCCCTTGTTCAACTTGGCCGTGACCTCCTGGAGGTTGGTCATGGTCGCAGTGATCTTGCTCCCGTTTTCGCCAACGAGGGTGTCGAGCTTTTGAAACAGGCCCGGTTGTCCGTCCTTGCCCTTCAGGGAATCGCCCAGAGTACCGAGCGCGCTGTCGAACTTGCTGCCGAGGTTGCCGAGCTGGGTCATGATGGCGTTGATGTCGGGCGTGACGCTCGTGTGGATCTCGGCCCCGGGCTGCAGGGGAGCCGTGCCGCGGGTGCCGAGGTCGATGCCGATGTAGTTGCTGCCGATAAGACCGGACATAACGATGGTGGCGCTCGCGTCGCCGGCTATCTGCACGTCGGGATCGATGCGCAGGACGGCCTCGGCGCGACGGCCGGCGAGGCGGGTCTTTTCGACCGAGCCGATCTTGACGCCGGCCATGCGCACCTCGTCGCCGATCTTCAGCTGGCGCAGGTCGTCAAAACCCGCGACCACGGTGTAGCCGCGGTCCTTGAAGAGCTTGCCATCACTGAGGGTCTCGAAGGTCACCCAGACGAGGGCGAGGCCGAGGAGGAAGAAAAGCCCGACGCGGGCGGTCTGTTGTGCGTTATTCATGTGTGGTTCTCCGGTTGGAGGGCAAAGTGGTTTTAGGTGGCGAGTTTCTTGAAACGCGGGTTCTTCAGGTCGATTTTCGGATTCAGGAAATCGGTGATGACCGGGTCCTTCGACGCGCGCAGCTCGGCCGGCGTGCCGTTGAAGATGAGCTCGCCGCCGATGAGCAGGCCGATGCAGTCGGCGATGTTGAGCGCGAGGTCACGGTCGTGCGAAACCACGATGGTCGTCACGTGGTACTCCTCCCGCAGGGTGGCGATGATCTCGCTGATCGAGGCGCTGGTCACGGGGTCGAGCTCGCTGGTAGGCTCGTCGTAAAGCATGAGTTGCGGCTCCATCACGAGGGCGCGGGCGATGGCCACGCGCTTCTTCATGCCGCCGGAGAGCTCGGAGGGGAATTTGTCCGCGGTGTCTTCCAGCGAGATGATCTGGAGCGCCCGCATCACCTTTTCGCGGATGGCGGCCTCGCTGGCGACTCGGTGTTCCCGCGGATAAAGCGCGAGGTTGTCGTAGACGGACAGCGAATTGAAGAGTGCGCCGGACTGGAAAACGAGGGCCATGCGCACCTGCTCGCGGGTGGCGGGGTCGATGGCGTCCCGGCCGTCGACGAGGACCCGGCCCGAGGTGGGAGCCTCGAGCCCGACAATTTGCTTCAGCAGCACACTCTTGCCGGAACCGCTCGGCCCCATGAGCACGAAGATTTCCCCGGGTGAGACGGCAAAGCTGACGTCCTTGAGCACCTTGTGGCTGCCAAAGTCCTTCACGAGGTGTTCGAGCGCAACACCCACGGCCGGCGTTTCGGCCTCGGTGAACGGATTGCGGGTGGCGCTGGAGGAAGGGGAGGGCATTACGGGAAAATTTGCTGGAGGACGTCGGTGATGAAGTAGTCGGCCACGAGGATCAGGATCAGCGAGACGACGACGGCCTTGGTCACGGAGGCGCCGACCTCGCGCGGGCCGCCGCTGGTATTGAGGCCGATGTTGCAGCTGACGAGCACGACGCCGAAACCGAACACCTCCGCCTTCATCAGGCCGTTCACGACGTCCTTGAACTTCATGAAATGGCGCAGGGCCGCGAAGTAAGTCTCGGGGTCGATCGCGATGGCGTGGGTGTATTTCGCCACGATGGCGCCGCCGTACCAGCCGACGAGGTCGGCGATGATGGCGAGCACGGGCATCATGACGAGGATCGCGGCAAGGCGGGGCAGCACGAGCATCCGGGCGGGGGGGATGTTCATGGTCTCCAGCACGTCGATCTCCTGGTAAACCTTCATGGATGCGAGCTCGGCGGCGATGGCCGAGCCGACGCGGCCGGCGACCAGGATGGCGACCATCACGGGCCCGAGTTCCCGCGCCATCGAGAGACCGACAAGGGTGCCGATGAATTCCTTGGCGCCGAAATCCGCCATCGAGTAACCGGCCTGGAGCGCCAGCACGCTGCCGATGAAAAAGCTCAGGATGGCGACAATCGGCAGGGTGGTATAGCCGATGAGATAGCATTGCTCGATGAAGCGGGCCCATTGCCGCGGCAGCGTTGCCGTGTACGACAGGGCACGCACCAGGAGCTGGATCGTGCTGCCGAAGCCCACGAGGATGGCGGTGATTTGCTTCATGCGGTGGAGATCAGCGTTGCTGGGCCGGACTATTGGCGGACTTTGCCGAAAAATCGAACCAGAAGGGCCGCCAGCCGCGGCCGTCCGTGGTCCGGCGGAGGCGCACCAGCCCTCCGGCGAGCGTGATGCGGCCCTCCGACGCCGACGACTCGACGCCGAGGAGCGGGCCGAGGTGAAACTCCGTCCGCGACGGCTCACGCCGCCACGTGACGAGGTCGAAAAGCAGCGAGTGCCGCGTATCATCGGGCGCCCGCCAATCGTAGCGGTAGAGGGCAAAGAGCGGCGACCAGAGCAGGTTCATGTTTTCGTTCGTCGGAAAAAAAACGTCGATCGGGCTCAGCACCTGGACCTGTCGGTGGCCCGTGCCGCTGTCCCACACGCTGGCGAGCGGCCAGTAATGGGTTTTTTCCGCCGGGGCGGCGTGCGGATTGGTCGTGCTGCGCTGCTCGAGCGACCAGTAGATGAAGAAAAGGAACTGGGTCCTGACTTGGGCGACCTTGCCGTCGACCCAGCGCTGCTGGCGGAACAGCGGCCACATCACCCACGTCTTGTCCACGCCCTTGATGATCGAGTGGGTATAAAACGGCGCCCACCGGTCCCGGTAGCGGTCGTCACCCCGGCCTTGGACGAACAACGGCCAGAAATAACGGGTTTCGTCGTAGCGATAGGGAGCGGTGCGATGGGTGTAGCCAAGGAAGGGCCACGCATACGTCTCGCTCACGGCCTCGGCGCTGTGCTCGCGCGAGTAGAACGGCAGCACGCCAAAGGACTCCGCCGGGACGGGCTCGCCGAGGCGGGAAACGCTGTTGTAGATCAGGGGCCAGAGGTAGAACTCGCTGCGATAAACCCCGGGCTGGCCGCGCCAGCCGAAGAGCGGCCACAGCGCAAAGCCCGAGCTGCCGGCGCCATGGATCGTGCGCACGAAGGGCCACAGGATCGAGGTGGCGGTCACGCCGCGGTTTTCCGTCCGCAGGTAGGCCGGAAACAGCACCCACGAGATGCGCTCGTTGAACAGGCGGTCCTTGACCGTGCCGGCGATCGGGAAAAGGGCGCGATAGGAGGTCTCGGGTGAACCGGTCTGCCGCGAGAAATAAAAGGGCCAGACGTCAAAGCCGTCGTAGTTGCCCTGCGTCGGCGCGCCGCGTTGCGGGCCGGAGAGGTTCACCAGTTGCAGCAGGCTCCAGCGGTAGGCGTCGCCGTCATTGCGATAGGTCAGGATCGGATAGATGAAGCTGGCCTCGGTGAGTCTGCCGGCCGCATCGCGCTTCCGGACATAGAACGGGCGGAATCCCGTCGCGGTGCGTCCTTCGTCCAGGGGTTGCTTGAACAGCAACGGCCCGGCTCCCTCCCACGATTGGGTGGCGCCTTGGGCATCGACCTGGGTGACGCTGACCGGCCACGCGTTGTGTTCACGCTCTGCGGCCCCGATGGGCTGGGCCAGCCCGGCGGTCAGGCCGATGCAGGCGAAAAGTTGGCGCAAAGACATGTTGGGATGGCGGAGAGACGCAGCGGCGAAAAAGCCCTGCAACCGGCAAGTCGGCAGCCGGCAGACAGGATAATAGTTAGGAGCCTAATCAAAACGGTTTAAGGCTCGGTGCAAATAATATGTGGCAACCCATGCACCAAATCTAACCCGGAATAAGCGAATTGGTTCCGAATCCACGGGTTTTCCTTTGCTGCCCCCGAATACCAGCGGGGAAAGCAGGTCGCTCGCGACCGGAGCCGGATTTCCCGTGGGTTATAAACCGGCTAGTTTTCCCTGGAGATGGAAATGCACCGCCACGACCGGGTCGACCTTCAGGAACAGGTATTTCTTGATCACCGGCAGTCCGTAATCACGGGTATCGATCGTCACATCGCCGTCGACCGTGACGACCGGCTTCTTGATCTCGATCACGACCGGAAAACTCACGGTTTTTTCGATCCCATGAAAACGTAGCTGGCCACGTGCGACCGTCCGCCCGTCGCTTCCGGCATCAAGCGCGACGAGGGTGAAAACCACGTCGGGAAATTTGGGGGTTTGCTGCCACTCGTTCATGTCGCGGTCACGGTCGGTATTGCCGGTCTTGATCGAGGCGAAATTGAAACGGAAGACCGCCGCCGTGATCTGCCCGGTCTGCGGCGCGGTGGTGAGGGACGTTTCAAAATCCACGAGGTGCGCGACAAACGAGTCGACCGTGGCCTTCACGGAAATGTCCACCTGCGACTGCGCGGAATCCACGATCACCATGGGATCGCCCGCGGCGGCGACCGCCGCCGGGACGAGCCACAGGGCCAGGAGCAGGCGGGCCGCCGGGAAGGAGACGGGACGCGAACTAGATCTTGTAGGCATAGACCGTGTTGAGTTGCTCGTTGGGCGAGCACGAGAGGACAAGCCGGGTGATGAAATTGCGCCCTTTCACGATCCACGGGTTTTCCCATTGCCCGATTGCACCGATCCGGCGGGATTGGCGCGCCACATAAGCGGTCCGGGCCTTTCGCATCCTCTCGTAGTCCCGGAACGCCGCCGCGGTGTCGGTTGCCTGACGCAGGAACTTGGCCAGCGCGGCGGCATCCTCGATCGCCATGCAGGCTCCCTGGCCGACATTTGGAGTGATCGGGTGGGCGGCATCTCCCAGCAGGGTAACGCAGCCTTCGCCCCACTGGCGGAGGGGATTCCGGTCGTGGGCATCGTTCTTCATGATGCTGGCTGGCGGTGTGGCTGCAATCAGCTCCGGAATGGGCTGATGCCAGTCGTCGAACAGTTCTTGAATCTCCGCCTTGCGTCCCGCGGGGGCGTCGGGCTGCGATGGCGGTCCGTTGCGGGTGGCATACCAGCAGATGCGCCCTTGTCCCATGGGCAGGATGCCGAACCGCTGGCCGGCGCCCCAGGTCTCACTGATGTGCCCGCGAACCCGCCGCCCCGTGTCCGGTGCAATGCCGCGCCAGATGCAATAGCCCCGGTAAATGGGACGGGCGGCCCCATGAATCTGCGCCCGGATCGCGGAGTTGATGCCGTCCGCGCCAATCAGTCCGTCGGCCGTGGCCTCGAGCCCGCTGGCCAACCGCGCGGTGACCCGGCCGCGCCGTTGGGAAAATGACTGGACGACCTGATTGGGCTCCAGACCGACGGACTGCAGCGATTGGTGCAGGGCTTGGTGCAGATCCGCCCGGTGAATGCAAACGGCGGGCGTGGCAAAACCATCCATCGGGATCGTGGAAATGGGTTTTCCGTCGGGGCGGTGCAGGTTGAACTGCGTGACCGGTTCCCCGCGGGCCAGGACCTCATCCAGCACGCCCAGCGACTGCAGGACGTGGGTCGCATTGGGCCAGAGGCTCATGCCCGCGCCGACTTCGGCAAAGGCAGGCGCCCGCTCGAAGATCGTGACGTCGAGGCCGGCGCGCTGCAGCGCGAGTGCGGCGGTCATGCCACCAATGCCGCCGCCGGCGATGATCATTTTCCGGCTCATGGACGATGGGGTGGCGGATGTGTGATCAAGGTGTCGGCAGGCTGCGACAGGATGCTATTCGGGCTTGTTCCGCTGGCGAACCCATTCGGGGGCGCGGTGGCGGTGCGATCGATGAAGCAGGCGCTCAGGGACGCGTGCTCACGCTCGACCCGGGAACCAGAACCCGGAACGCATCCGAGGGCACACCTGTGGCGGATAATGCAGCGGCCAGCGCACGGGGCGGATCCAGGCGGCCTTCATCGGTGAGGTGCCAGCAGCCCCAGTGCATCGCGATGCTTTGCCGGGCACCGAGATCGCGATGAACCTGCACCGCTTCCGGCGGATTCATGTGCGCGCTGCGCATGAACCAGCGCGGTTCGTAGGCGCCAATCGGAATCATGGCGAGGTCGGGTGCGCCCAGCCGGCGGCCGATTGCCGTGAAATGATCCGGGTCATAGCCGGAGTCGCCGGCGAAATACACGCCCTGGCTCCCGGCCCGCAGGAAAAATCCGCCCCAGAGCCGGTGATTCGTCGCCCCGATCTTTCGCCGGCACCAGTGGCGGGCGGGAGTCAGCGTGATCGAGAAATCCGCCCCCCAGGCGTGCGCCTGCCACCAGTCGAGATCGATCACGCGCGTGATGCCGCTTTCCGCCAGCAACGCGTGATGACCCAGCGGTGCGAGGATCAGGGGCTGGTGGGTGGCGGCCAGGCGCTGCAGGGTGGGCAGGTCGCAATGGTCGTAGTGGTCGTGACTGAGCAGGACACCGTGGATTTTCGGCAATGCGTCGAACGGCACGCCGGGCGCGTGCACGCGCCGCGGCCCGATCCAGCTCACCGGGCTCACCCGGTCGGAAAACACCGGGTCCGTCAGGAAATTGCCCTGCGGCGTCTGCAGCAGGAAGGTCGAGTGATTGATCCAGGTCGCGACGATTTCGTCCCGGACCGGTGCGCGCGGAGGCGCGGCGGGGGCCAACTCGACCCAACGCGGCCAGGGTGTGACCCGGCTGGTGAGCTTCCAGCGCAGCACTTCCCTCAACCCGCGTTCGGCCCGCTCGCCGAGGTTGAAGAAGGTTTTCCCGTTGCAGTGGTCGGAGAGCGGGAATGACATCCGCGCAGTGATGCACATTTTGAACACAGAGGTCACGGAGAAGACGCTAAAATCACCGATGAGCCCCGGAAGATTCCAATCTTCCATCCGTTTCACGGAAGGTAACGGAGAGAACGAAGGACCAAAGAAAACGAGAGGCCCTTTGTTGCCTTCGTTACCTCCTGTGAAAATGAATCCGCGGTTTGATTCTTCCAACCCGTGGCCAAAAACCCCGGGAGTCGGGCCTGGGGGCAGGAAGGCAATCCCATGCGTATAAGCGGTGGTACGGCGCGTGGCATCCCGCTGCTGGTGCCCAAGGGCGATGCGGTGCGCCCTGCGACGGACGGGTTGCGCCAGGCGGTTTTTTCCAGTCTGGCCGCACGCGTTCCGGGCGCGCGCTTCCTCGACCTTTTCGCGGGCAGCGGGGCTTACGGACTTGAAGCGCTGAGTCGGGGCGCAGCCAGCGGCATCTTCATCGAAAAAAACGCCAAGGCGGCGGGCTGCCTGCGTCACAACCTCGCCGCCGTCTGCAAGAGCCTCGGCCGCGGCCTGGATAACATGGAGATCCGGCAGGCGGACGCGCTCACAGCCCCGCTGGACGCCGACGGCGCGGCGCCCGGGCTGGTGTTCATCGATCCGCCTTATGAAATCATCACTGAACTGGCGCTGCGGCTGTTCGCGCGCCTCGACGATCTGCTGGCGGCGCAGCCCGACGCGCTCGTGGTCTTCGAAATGCCCGGCGAACTCACCCTGACACCCCCGGGCTGGATCTGCCTGAAGCGCCTCGGCAAGGGCGCCCGCCAGCCGACAGTCTGCTTCTTCCGGAAATCATAGGAGCCCCTTGAAGCCGATGAGCGAATGTGAAAATTTCATGATCGGTCTGCGAAACATCAGCGCCGATTTCCGGACATGACCACCCTGCCGCCCGGCTACACGCGGATCAAGCGGGTGAACAGTTTCCAGGAACTGCTCACCACCCGTTTCGAAGGCGGTGTCAACGCCCTCTGCTGGCCGCGCACCCTGCCGGGCGATTTCGGCGAAGTGCTGGACCTGCTGGGCGGGGGAGAGGGGATCGTCACCCTCGATGAGGCCCGCCTGCGGATACTTCCGGTAGGCACCGCGGGTCGGGTTGCGATCGACGTGCTTCTGACCGACCTGCGGCTGCTTCGGGAACAGGACCGCGATCCGTTGCTTAATTGCATCCATGGCTACCCTCGCGACGAGGATCCGGGGCCCGTGCCCACGGATGTCTTCTCCTTCCACGCCGACAGCGCCCCGGTCGAGGCCGACACCTGGCTTTGTACCTATCACGGGCCGGCGAGCGAGGGCCTGCGCAACGACCAGGCGCGACGGCGCGTGGACGTCCCTGAAACCCGTGCCGAACTCCTCCGGCTCTTTGGCGGGGAGGATAATGACGACTTTCGCGAGCACCTGAAAGAAAACTGCTACGACCTTCACTACGCCCCGGACGTGGACGCGCAGCCTTTCTCCTTTGGACTCGGCCATCTCTGGCGCATCGCCTGCGACTGGCCCGGCAGTCCGGTTCCGCCGTGCATCCACCGTGCACCGGCGACTCTTCCCGGCCAGCTGCCGCGCCTGCTGCTGATCAGTTGAAGAAACGTGCTGCGACGATGCCGTTGGATCGCTTCCGGGAGGTAGCAGACGAGGTCACGAGGCTGGGTTGGACCCCGTAGTATAATAATCCAGCCTCGTGACCTCGGCTGCTACGTTCAACTGCATGAGTCGGGTTGGGGGCCGGCTTGCGGGCGGGGAACCTGTCGCGTCCGCAAATCTGCCTTGTCAGAATCGCCGGCAAGCAGGCTCCTGCATCGAGCCGAGCCGGGCCTTGACCAAGGCCAGGGCCGCGATGCAGGCGGTTTCGACGCGCAACACGCGCGGGCCGAGATGAACCAGCGTAAAACCGCCCGCCCGCAGTTGATCGCGGTCGCGCGGCGCCCAGCCCCGCTCGGATCCGAGCGCCAGGACAACCGGGATCGGAGGTTTTGGAATGTCACGTAATAGGTGACACTCCGAAAGTGCGTCGCAGGCCTCGTAGTTGTCGAGGGCGAGTCGCGCGGCGTTGTGAGGCAAGGCGGTGATGACTTCGGCCAGGGTGCGTCCGTGGGTGACTTCGGGGAGGCGGGTGTCGAACGCCTGCTCGGCACCGGCGACCAGGTGGCGGCGCCATTCGCCCGAGGACCAGAGCGTGCTGCGGGCGTAGTTCGACTCGCCCTTGTCCGTGAGCACGAAGTGCAGCGCGCTCACCCCCAGGGCGGTGGCTTCCTGCAGGATCTTGCGCGCGGTCTGCGGCCGGGGCAGGCCGATGATCAAGGTGAGCGGGTCGAGCGGCGGGGGGACGGAGCCCCAAGAGAAAGTGAGGGTGAGCGTGAGAGGGTCGATCGCGGCGAGCGTGCCTTTGCCGTGGGGGCCGTTAATGAGGCCGGCGTCGAAGGTCTCGCCCACGCTGCGTCGCAGCACGTCGAGGATGTGCTGCGCGCGCGGATCCGTGAGGGGAAGCGGCGTGGCGGTCTCGGCGGGGTCGAAGAGAATGAGGTTCACTGAAATCTTTGTCTTTCCTCTTTATCTTAATCTTTCTCCTCTTCCTTCCAGGTCCGGCCAGACGAAAGAGAAAAATTTCTAGCCGAGGATGCGGTCGATCGCGGAGAGCTCCTCGGTCGTGAACTTGAGGTTCTTCAAGGCCCCGAGGTTGTCCTCGATCTGGCTGACCCGGCTGGCGCCGATCAGCGCGGTGGTGACCGCGGGCTGGCGCAGGACCCAGGCGAGAGCCATTTGCGCGAGCGACTGGCTGCGGGCCTGGGCGAGAGCGTTGAGCTGGCGGATCTGGGCGACCTTGGCCTCGGTGATATGCTCGGGCTTGAGGAAACGCGGATCGTGGGCGGCGCGGGAGTCGGCGGGAATGCCGGCCAGGTAGCGGTTGGTGAGCAGGCCCTGGGCGAGCGGGCAGAAGGGAATGCACCCGATGCCCTCCTTGGCCAAGACCGTGAGCAGGCCCTGCTCGGGCGTGCGCTCGAACATGTGGTATTTCGGCTGGTGAATCAGGCAGGGGGTGCCGAGCTCGCGCAGGATCTGCGCGGCACGGGTGGTCTGCTCGGGGTTGTAATTCGAGAGCCCGACATACAGCGCCTTGCCGGCCCGCACCGCGTGGGCGAGGGCGCCCATCGTTTCCTCGAGCGGGGTGGCGGGGTCCGGCCGGTGGGAATAAAAGATGTCGACGTAGTCGAGTTGCAGCCGCTTCAGGCTTTGGTCGAGCGAGGCGAGCAGGTTCTTGCGGGAGCCCCACTCGCCGTAGGGACCGTCCCACATGAGGTAGCCGGCCTTGGAGGAAATGATGAGCTCGTCACGATGCGCGGCGAGGTCGGTGTGCAGCACGTGGCCGAAGTTGCGCTCGGCGGAGCCGGGGGGCGGCCCGTAGTTGTTGGCGAGGTCGAAGTGGGTGATGCCGAGATCGAAGGCGCGGAGAATGAGCGCGCGGCGGTTGGCGGGATCGTCGGTGTCGCCGAAGTTGTGCCACAGCCCGAGCGAGATGCGCGGCAACTTCAGCCCGCTGCGGCCGCAGGCGCGGTAAAGCGCGGGATTGTCATAGCGGGTGGAGGCGGGGTCGTGCATGGAAGTGGCGCGTGGCGGTGGCGAGGGACAAGGGCTGGCGGAGAGGGGACAGGCTGAACGTTGGGGGGCGATGGCGGGTGGACAAGTTTGAAGGGGAAGGAGTGCGGCCCGATTTCATCCTCGATCAGGACCCATCTTTCTCATTCTCGTAATCGTTTATCGTTCTCGGGTTGGTTGTATTCGAGAACGAGAACGAAGAACGAGAATGAGAACGATGGGGAATTGCGATTCCGGCGGATCCGGTGCGCCAAAGCCATTGACGCGGGCCGGCGTGAACCGGAGGCTGCGCCGGAATGGAAGAGACTACGCCACCCTTGCGACCGGAAGCACCGCCCGACGGGACTTCGCTGCGCGTGGATCCGCCGAAGATGTCGGTCGGCGCCCGGATCAAGCGGGCGCTGGGCCCGGTCGGCGCGGCGGTGGCACTGCTTTTCGGCAAGCTGAAGTTCATCCTCTTGGCCGTGGTCAAGTTCCTGCCGTTGATCCTGAAGACCGGCGGCACGATGATCCTTTCCATCGGGGCCTACGCGCTGTTCTGGGGCTGGAAATTCGCGCTGGGCTTTGTGCTGCTGATTTTCATCCACGAGTGCGGGCATCTCGTGGTGGCGAAACGGTTCGGGCTCAAGGTCAGCGCGCCGATGTTCATCCCGTTCATGGGCGCGTTCATTGTGCTGAAGGATGCGCCGCGCAATGCGTGGATGGAGGCGTGCGTGGGCATCGGCGGGCCGCTCTTCGGCGCGCTGGGCGCGGCCGGGTGCTACGCGCTGTACTGGCCGACGCAGAACCCGCTGTTCCTCGCGGTGGCCTACTCGGGTTTCTTCCTGAACCTTTTCAACCTGGTGCCCATCGGCCAGCTCGATGGCGGCCGGATTGCGACGGCCCTCTCGCCGTGGCTGTGGGTGGCGGGCGTGGTCATCATGGGCGCCATGGCGTATATGCACCCGAATTTCCTGCTGATCCTGATCCTCCTCATGTCGCTGCCGCGCCTGTTCAGCCTGTTCCGGCCGAAGAGCGACGCGGAAAAGCGCTACTTTGAGGTCACACCCGCGCAACGCTGGACCATGGCCGTGCTCTACTTCGGCCTGATGGCCGGACTGGTGGCCGGGATGTATTCCTCGCATGTGCTGGTGCAGGCCAACTGACGGAAGCCACGCAACCCGGCTCCCCAAGGACATGATCCGCAGGATGGGCCGGCCGCATTTTTATTCCCCGGCATGAAATCCAAAAACACGAGACGACAGGAGAAGGCGACGACCCTGGTGCCGGCGACGCGGCTGGCCGACTGGGCGACGCAGTGCCTGCAAGCGGTCGGCGTGAAGCGGGCCGAGGCGCGGCTGATTGCGACCAGCCTCGTGCAGACCAGCCTTTGGGGAGTTGATTCCCACGGCATCGCACGGCTGGGGCATTATCTCACGCGGCTGCAGGCGCGTTCCATCGAGCCGCGGCCGAAGCTGCGGCTCAAGCGCACGGGTCCGTGTTCGGCCCAGCTCGATGGCGGACACGGGCACGGAATTTTGGCGTGCCATCGGGCGATGGCGGCGGCGATCGCGCTCGCCCGGAAAAACGGCATCGGAGTGGTGGGCGTGTCGAACTCCAGCCATTGCGGGGCCATCGGACTGTACGGTCGGACGGCGGCGGCCGCGGGGATGGTCAGCATCGGCTTTACTCATTCCGACGCGTTTGTCGCGCCGCATGGCGGGCGAAAAAAATTCCTCGGGACAAATCCCATTTGCATCACCATCCCGACCCGCGACCCCGCGCGCCCGCTCTGCCTCGACATGGCGACGAGCGCGGTGCCGTACAACCGCGTGATGAATTATCGCCGGGAGGGCCGTGCCCTTGAGCCGGGCTGGGCGCTGGACGCCCGGGGCCGGCCGACCACCGACCCGACCGCCGTCGAGTGCCTGCTGCCGCTCGCCGGCTACAAGGGCTACGGCCTGGCGCTGATGATCGACCTGCTCTGCGGCCCGCTGAACGGCATGCCCTTTGGTCCGCACATTCCGCTGATGTACGCGCAATTGAGCCGGCGGCGCCGGCTGGGCTCATTTTTCATCGTCGTGGATCCCCGCCGTTTCGCGGGCGGGCGGACGCTGGCGTCGGTGGCCGGCCGTGCGGCCCGCGAGGCCCGGGTGCAACCTCGTGCCGATCGTTCCGTTCCCATCCTGGTCCCCGGCGACCCGCAGTTGCTTTGTGCCGCCCGACGGACGCGCGAGGGCATTCCGATCGAGCCGGGGCTGCAGGAGGAATTCGCGCGGTGGTCGGTGCGGCTGGGCTTGGCTGCGCCGTAACGGGCCGGGGCGTCCCGGGAGCTTGGGCGCCGGATCAGTGCAGGACGCCAATTTCCTTCATCCAGTCGGCACACAAGTCCGGCCAGCGGGTGACCGGGCCTTTGGCATCGCGGATCGCGAAACCGTGTCCGCCGCGCTCCAGAAATAAAAGCAGGACAAGACGGGGGCAGGAAGCTCATCAGCGGCCGAGGCCTAGGGTGGGCCTGGAAGATCGGCAAGACGACAGGATTGCGGTTAAAGAGGCCCGGATATCGGCCGGGACATGGCTGATTGCTGGCGCCCAGCTGGCTGACGGAGGTTATCCCGTTCAGTTTTACCGGTGAGCGGCCGATATAGGCGGGCATGGCCCGGAAGCTCCTGTTTTTGCTCGCTCTGCTGTCCCTTCTCTTACCCGGCATGGCCCGGGGCGCGGATGGCTGGACGCAGCTCAAGCTGGGCATGACCGCGGAGCAGGCGGTGGCAACGCTGGGTGCACCCTTGTTCCGCAGCGAGGGCCGCGGCTTTGAATTATGGATCTACGACGGCCGGGCCGAAGTGGTGATGTATGGCGGGGTGATCGCCTGGACCGCTCCGGCCTCAAGCCCCGACGCTGCTGCACCGGTTGAGGTGTGGGAATTCTACCAAGCCACGCCCAACCGGTTGAAAGACCCGATTCCCCCGCGGAAACCGACGCTCAGGCTCCAGCCGTACGAGCCGGTCCCATATGACCCGGGCTCGGGCTTTCGCTATCAGCAGCGGTTTTGAGGCCAGGGCAGGGCGAAGCCGCAAAATCCCGCGTCACCGCACGACGCGGGCGCTGCCGCCCTTCATGAGCTTCTCGACTTCCTTCTGGGTGGCCATCGAGGTGTCGCCGGGGGTCGTCGAGGCGAACGCGCCGTGGGCCGCGCCGTAGTCGACGGCGGCCTGCGGGTCGTTCTTGGAGAGGAAGCCGAACTGCAGGCCGGAAGCGAAGGAATCGCCGCCGCCGACGCGGTCGAGGATCTCGAGGCGGGGATACTGGCGGCTCTCGTGAAACTTGCCGTCGTGCCAGAGGATGGCGCTCCAGTCGTTCACCGTGGCGGTGTGGACGTGGCGCAGCGTGGTGGCGGCCACCTTGAAGTTGGGGAATTCCTTCACGGCCGTCTCGATCATCGCCTTGAAGGCGCCGGTCTCGATGTGCTTGAGGTCCTCGGCGCCCTTGACGGCGAAGCCGAGCGACGCGGTGAAATCCTCCTCGTTGCCGATCATCACATCGACGTACTTCGCGATCTCGCGGTTGACCTCCTGCGCCTTTTTGAGGCCGCCGATGGTCTTCCAGAGCGACGGGCGGTAGTTGAGATCGTAGCTGACGATCGTGCCGTGCTTGTTCGCGGCCTTGACGGCCTCGACGGTGATCTGCGCGGTGCTCTCGGAAAGCGCGGCGAAGATGCCGCCGGTGTGAAACCAGCGGACGCCTTGCTTGCCGAAGATGTCGTCCCAGTTGAAGTCACCTGGCTTAAGCTGCGACGCGGCGGTGTTGCCGCGGTCGGGGACGCCGACGGCGCCGCGGATGCCGAAGCCGCGCTCGGTGAAGTTCAGGCCGTTACGGACGGTGCGGCCGATGCCGTCGTCCTCGCGCCACTTGATGAAGTCGGTGGCGACGCCACCCTGCATGATGAAGTCCTCGACGAGGTGGCCGACCTCGTTGTCCACGAACGCGGTGCACACGGCGGTGCGGAGGCCGAAGCATTTGCGCAGACCGCGGGACGTGTTGTATTCGCCGCCGCCCTCCCAGACCTTGAACTCGCGGGCGACGCGAACGCGGGTCTCGCCGGGGTCAAGGCGCAGCATGACCTCGCCGAGCGAGATCTGGTCGTACTTACATTCGGAGGCGGATTTGATTTTAAGGCTCATTTTGCGGGAGTTTTAAAGTTGCAGGGTGAAAGATGAAAGACGCGCGCGGTTATGCGAGAAAGGTTGAGGGAGGAGCCAGAGTGGCCTTCGGCCGGATCGTTCTTTCAGCCTTCAACCTTCCCCATTCAAATTACTCGGCGACCTTCAGGTCGCTGAGTTTCCACGGGCGCTTGCGGGCCTCGGTGGCGATTTCGTTGAAGGCGGCGATTTCGGCCTCGGAGAAGAGCAGGCCGCCGTTCTTGGCGCTACGGGCGGCGGCCTGGGCCTCGAGCTGGCCGGGGAGCATGCAGCCCTCGTTGCCGTGGCCGAGGATGTCGCCGATGACGGCCTTGACGTTCTCCGTCTGGTTGCGGCCCTTGGCGAAGGCGCCGGCATTCATCGCGTCGGGGTGCCAGACCTGGAAGAAGAAGGCGCAGGTGTGCTTCTCGTCGGGCTGCTGGTCCCAGCGGCTGCGGAGCGTTGGCAGCGAGCCGCCGATGAAGGCGCCGATGACCTCGTTCATGAGCGAGAGACCGTAGCCCTTGTGCGCGCCGAACGGCAGGAGGTACTTCGCCTGCTGCGGGTCGGTCGTGGGGTTGCCGTTGACGTCGACCGCGGCGCCGGGCGGGAGCTGCTTGCCCTCGCGGGCGAGCTGCTGGACGCGGCCCATGGCGACGACCGAGGTGGCCCAGTCGATCACGATGGGGTAGCCGATGGCCGCGGTGGTGGGAAAGCCCCAGGAGTGCGGGTTGGTGCCGAGCGTGGGATATTTCCCGCCGAACGGCACGACCTCGGCGAGCGCGGCGGTGCAGTTGGTGTAGGCGATGTAGCCGCGGCGCGCAGCGTCCATCACGTAACCGCCGCCCCAGAGGTAGTGGAAGGCGTTGTCGACGGAGATCATGCCGACGCCGTAGCGGTCGGCCAGCTTGATGGCGGCCTCGATCGCGGCGTAGCCGGTGGCCTGGCCGAGCTTCTTGTTGGCATTCCAGACCTGGGCGCCGCGGAAGCGCGTCGGGACCTTCTCGATCTTCGCCTTGGGCACGCAGCCGCCGGCGGCGGAGCCGAAGAGATGGTCGAGGTGCAGGGCCTTCAGCGCGTTGTGCGTGCGGATGCCATGGCGCGTGGCCTCGGCACAGAAACGCGCGCCGGCGGCGGCCTCCTGGCTGGTGTAGCCGCGCTTTTTATAGGCGGCGCTGACGAGGGCGTTGTGCTGTTCCTCGGGGACGACGTAGAAAATTTCGGACATGGCGGAAAGGAAGGTGAGGATAAAAGTAAGAGTGGCGGGAAAAGATGGACGGCGGTTCAGACGGCTTTCTTGACCGGCACCTCGGGGTTGACCTGGGCGATCGGCTTCTCGCCATTCATCGCGAGGGTGAGGTTTTTCACTGCCGTGGTGGCCTGGCGGACGACGCTCTCGAAGGTGCGCGAGGCGATATGTGGCGTGCACACCACGTTCGGCAGCTTGAGCAGCGGGTGGTCGGGGGCGGGCGGTTCGACGTCGAGCACATCGGTGCCGTAGCCACCGACCTGGCCGGACTTGAGGGCGGCGACCATGTCCGCGGTGTTGACGATCTCACCGCGGGCGCAGTTGAGGATCAGCACGCCCTTTTTCATCTTGGGAAATGACTTGGCGCCGATCATGTCGCGGGTCTCGGGCGTGAGGTTGGTATGCAGCGAGAGGTAGTCGGACGCTGCATAGACCTCGTCGAGGCTGGCGGCGCGTTTTACCTGATGGGCGGCGGCGAACTTTTCGTCCCAGTAGACATCGTAGGCGATGACGTTCATGCCGAACGCGCGGGCGCGGAGGGCGACTTCCTTGCCGATGCGGCCGAGGCCGATGATCCCGATGGTCTTCTCAAGCAACTCGTGGCCGGTCTTGCGCTTCCAGCCGCCGGCGCGGGTGGAGTCGGTGTGGAAGAGCAGGTTCTTCTCGAGGGCGAGGAGGAGCAGGAAGGTGTGCTCGGCGACGGTGGTGTGGTTCACGCCGGGCGTGAAGAGCAGCGGGATGCCGAACTCGGTGCAGGCTTTCACGTCGATCTTGTCGACGCCGATGCCGTATTTGCTCAGCACCTTGAGCCGCGGCCGGGCCTTCTCGAGCACCTGGCGCGTGATGGCGTCGTCGCCGCAGATGTAGGCGTCAATGTCACCGACGAGCGCGAGCGTGTCGGCCTCGTTAAGCGGGCCGCGCGCGCGGACGATTTCCCAGCCCGTGTCGGCGAGAAGCTGGTGATGTTCGCCGGGCGTGTCCTGGAAGGACGTGGTGGTGAGGAGGACGCGTTTCATGAAGGAAAGGGCGGGGATTTTCGCGTTCGGGGCGGGGGGAGTGTCAATGCAATAGCTCAGAGCCTGGACGGGCGAAAGCCTGGCGTTGCGTCAGTGCGCGGCGGCCGGCGGTTCCAGGTGCCCGAGGTAGCTGAGGATACGGCCAATGCAGGTCTCGACGGAATCGAGATCGGTGCGCAGGGTAATTTCCGGATTGGGTGGCGCCTCATACGGCGCTGACACGCCGGTGAACTCGGCGATTTCGCCGCGATCGGCGCGGGCGTACAGGCCCTTGGGATCACGCTGGCGACAGACCTCGATGGGCGTGTTGACGAACACCTCGATAAATCCCCTCGGAGGCAGGAGCCGGCGGGCGTGTTCGCGGTCGGCAAGTCGCGGAGAGATGAACGCGGCGAGACAGATCAGGCCGGCGTCGGCAAAAAGCCGCGCGACCTCGGAGGCCCGCCGGATGTTCTCGGTTCGCCCGCCGGTGGAAAACCCGAGGTCGGCGCACAGCCCGTGCCGGAGGTTGTCGCCATCGAGCAGGTAGACCTGCCGGCCCGCGTCGAAGAGCCGGCGTTCGAGCGCGATCGCGAGGGTGGATTTGCCCGCGCCGGAAAGACCGGTGAACCAGATGACGCGGCCGGCGTGGCCATGGCGCCGGGCCCTTTCCGCGGCCTTGATCTGGCTTTTTGCCCAAAAGGAGTTTCCGGGCGATGACCCGGCCTTCGCGGATAATGGAGCTGGATGGGAGCCGGCCATGAATGGGCTGAACTATGCCCGGTGGTGTCGTTGAGGCGACGAAATTTCCGCCGCACAGATTCCGTCCGGGAGGCCGCCGGGCGCGTCCGGCACCCTTAGATCACGTAGTCGGCGTTCTCCGGCTTCACGACCTCGCGCGACGCGTGGAGCATGCCGGCGGCGACGGTGGCGTTCGTTCCCTGCTCGACGAGGATGAACGAGCCGGTCAGCCGGTTGGCGGCATAACCGTCGTAGATGAGCGGCTTGGCGGTGCGCAGGCGGATTTCGCCGATGTCGTTCAGGCCGAGCTCGGTGGGCGCGGGCTCGGGCTCGAGGGTGGTGATGTTGATCCGGTGCTCGATCTCGCTGACCACGGCCTGCACAGTATTCGAGGTGTGCTTGAGGAAGTATTTTTTCCCGCGCAGGAGCGGGCGCTGGTGCATCCAGCAGACCTTGGCGTGCAATTCGGTGCCGGTGCCCGGCAGCTGATCGAGTCCGATGATCATGCTGCCGCGGCTGATATCGATGTCGTGGGCGAGCACGAGGGTGACCGATTGCGGGCAGAACGCCTCCTGGACCGGTCCGTCATACGTCCAGATCTGCTGGACGGTGCTGGTGATGCCGGCGGGGAGTGCCAGCACTTTCTGGCCGACGCGCACGATGCCACCGGCAATCTGGCCGCTGAAGCCGCGGAAATCGTGCAGCTTCGCATCCTGCGGATTGTTCGGGCGGTTGACCCACTGCACGGGGAGACGAAAGCCGTTGAGGTTCCAGTCGCTGCCGATATGGACGCTTTCGAGATGGCCGAGCAAAGTCGGACCGGCGTACCAGGGCGTGTGCTTCGACGGCTCGACGACGTTGTCGCCATTGAGCGCGCTGATCGGGATGAACTGCACATCCTTCATGTCGAGCCGGGGCAGGAATTCCTCGAACTGGTCGCGAATTTCCATGAAGCGCGCCTCGCTCCAGTCGACGAGGTCCATCTTGTTGATCGCCACGATCAGGTGCGGAATGCGCAGCAGGGAGGCGATGCAGCTGTGGCGGCGGCTTTGCTCGATCACGCCCAGGCGCGCATCGACAAGGACGATCGACAGGTTGGCGCTCGAGGCGCCGGTGACCATGTTACGCGTGTACTGCACATGGCCCGGGGTGTCGGCGATGATAAACTTGCGGCGCGGCGTGGCGAAGTAGCGGTAGGCGACATCGATCGTGATGCCCTGTTCGCGTTCCGCGCGGAGGCCGTCCGTGAGATTGGCGAGGTTGATCTGGCCGCCGCCGGTGATGTCGGCGGAGCGCTCCAGCGCCTCGATCTGGTCCTCCATCAGCGATTTTGAATCGTAGAGCAGGCGGCCGATGAGGGTGGACTTGCCGTCGTCGACGCTCCCGCAGGTGTTGAAGCGGAGGATGTCGACGGGATGATGCTGGGAGGCGGGCATGGGCGGTTCGCGAAAGGTTGCGAGGCGGGCGGCCTCAGAAATATCCCGCCTTTTTGCGGTCTTCCATCGCGGCCTCGGAGGACTTGTCGTCCGCGCGCGAGCCGCGCTCGGTCACGCGGGCCGCGGCGATCTCGGCGATGATGTCGTCGACGGAATCGGCCGGGGACTCCACCATGCCCGTGCTGATGATGTCGCCGATGGTGCGCACCCGGACGACCAGTTCGCGAACCTCTTCATTCGGTTTTGGTGGCACGAGGGTCGTCACAGGCAGCCACTGGCCCTGGCGGCGGACACACTGGCGGCGATGGCTGAAATAGATGGTCGGCACCTCCAGCTTTTCGCGGCGGATGTATTCCCACACGTCCATTTCGGTCCAGTTGCTGAGCGGGAACACGCGCATGTTTTCACCGGGATTGATGCGCGCATTGTACAGGTTCCAGATTTCCGGGCGCTGGTTCTTGGGGTCCCACTGGCCGAAGCTGTCACGGAAGCTGAAAAAGCGCTCCTTGGCGCGGGCCTTTTCCTCGTCCCGCCGGGCGCCGCCGATGCAGCAGTCGAAACGGAACTCCTCGATGGCGGCGAGCAGCGTCGGAATCTGGAGGCGGTTGCGGCTGATTTCGCCCGGGGCGGGCACGGCGACGCCGCTGGCGATGGCGTCCTCGACGCGGCGGACGATGAGCTTCGCGCCGAGTTCCTTGGCGCGCGCGTCGCGGAATTCGTTCAGCTCGGGGAAGTGATGGCCGGTGTCGACGTTCAGCAGCGGCATCGGCAGTTCAGAGGGGCGGAAGGCTTTTTCGGCGAGACGGATCAGGCAGATGGAATCCTTGCCGCCGGAGAAGAGCAGCGCCGGCCGCTCGAACTCGCCGGCGACCTCGCGCATGACGTGGATCGCCTCGGTTTCGAGGTGCTGGAGATGGTCGAGGTGGTAGTTGCTCATCGGCGATGGATCTGACGACGGGGCGAGACGAAGACGGGGTTCCCGCCTTCTCCGCACCGCGAACCAAGCGTTTTTACTGGTTCACGGCCTTCTTGCCCCACGCGGCGTGCAGGCCGCATTCGCGCTTTTCGTCCGCCTTGGCCGGGTCGAAATAGTCCCACTCGTTCGGGAGCTTGTGCTCCGCGAGGTAGGCCTCCATGTCGGCGTCCGTGAAATAAAAGAAGGGGCTGACCTTCAGGGCGCCGAAGTTGGCGTCAGGTGAAAGGATATCGAGCTCGGCGCGGTTCGGGTTCTGCACCTTGCGCAGGGCGGTGATCCAGACGGCGGGCGCGAGGGTCTTCATCCCGCGTTGAAACGGCTCCAGCTTCATGACGGCGCTGAAGCGCTTCAGGCCTGCCTCGTCCTCGGTCGTCGGGATGGGGCCGTAAAGGGCGTCGCGATGAGCGGGCGTCATCAGCGGCAGGAACGGCTGGAGGTTCAGCTTGAAGCGCGTGCGCAGCTCCTCGGCATGCTTGTAGGTCGCCGGGCGATTGTAGCCGTGGTCGACCCAGAGCACGGGAATGTCCGGCTGCGCCTGTACGCTTGCGTGAAGGATGGCGGCTTCGTACGGGCGGAAATTGGTGGAGACAATCGCGCGCCCGCCACCGTGGGCGATGGCCCAGCGGGTGATTTCAAGCGGCGACTTCGAGCGGAGTTCGTGGTTCGCCGTGGCAATTTGGTCGGGAGTCATGGGAGGGACATTCGCGGGCGCGAGTAGCCGTGAGAGTGAAGCCGGCCCTCAGGCGGGCGGCGGGTTGGCGGCGGCGGTCTGGGCGAGCTCGGGCAGGATCACGCGCGCGGAAAAATCGCCGAAGCGTTCGCCGGCAAGGCGCTGGTCCCGCCAGCGGGTCAGCAGCGGGCGCAATTCGTTTTCGATCTCGGGATCCTTGACGACATCCTTGAAGACGCGGTTGAGGCGCGTGCCGGTGGCGCTGCCGCCGATCCAGAGCTGGTAGCGGCCGGGCGCCTTGCCGACGAAGGCGACCTCCGCCGTGTAGGGGCGGGCGCAGCCGTTCGGGCAGCCCGTGGAGCGGATAATGATTTCCTCGCTGCCGAGGCCGAGCTCGCCGGTCAGCTTCCCGATGCGATCGAGGAGGCCCGGGAGCATGCGTTCGGATTCGGCGAGGGCGAGTCCGCAGGTCGGCAGGGCCGGGCAGGCCATCGACGCGGCATGCAGCACGGAAGCTTGGTTCTCCACCGGGACGCCGTGAGAGGCGAGCAGCGCGGTGATCGCGGCCTGGTCGCCATCGGGCACGCCGGCGATGATGACATTCTGGTTGGCGGAGAGCCGGAATTCCACGTGGGGGAATTTCAGGGCGATCTCGCGTAGCGCGGTTTTCTGTGCACGCCCCGCCACATCCTTCACGCGGCCGGTCTCGACGAAGAGGGTGAGGAATTTTTTCCCGTCGACGCCGCGGTGCCAGCCATAGAGGTCGCCCGTCGTCGTGAACTTGTAGGCGCGTTCGGGAGCGAACGGAATGCCGGAGCGGCGGCTGATTTCCGCGCGGACCCAGTCGACGCCGCGTTCCTCGACGACGTACTTGAAGCGGGCGTGCTTGCGGTTCGTGCGGTCGCCGAAATCGCGGAAGGTGGTGAGCACGGCCTTTGCGACCTCGATGACGCTTTCGGGGGCGATGAAGCCGATCACATCGGCGAGACGGGGAAAGGTCTGCACCTGGCCATGGCTGCGGCCCATGCCGCCGCCGACGGCGACGTTGTAGCCGATGAGCTTGTCGTTTTCGACGATGGCGATGAAGCCGAGGTCGTTGGTGAAGAGATCCATGTCGTTCACGGGCGGAACGACGAAGGAAATCTTGAATTTGCGCGGCAGGTAGGTCTGGCCGTAGAGAGGGTCGACGAAGTTCTTGTTGGCGGGGTCCTCGAGGTTCAGCTGAACGTTGTCGATCCAGATCGAGTGGTAGGCCTTAGTCGTGGGCGCAAGGGCATAGGCGGTGCGCAGGGAATCGGCGTAGACCTCTTCGCGCGCCATCGTGGTGGCAGGCGTGGGCGAGGCGGTGACGTTGCGGTTCACGTCGCCGCAGGCCGCGAGGGTCGAGAGGAGGGACTCGTTGATGCGCTTGATGAGCGGGCCGAGTCCGGATTTAAGGACGCCGTGAAATTGAATGCACTGGCGCGTGGTGACACGGAGGGTGTTGTTGCCGTAGGCCGTCGCGAGGTCGTCGAAGACGATCCACTGCTTGCCCGTCATGACGCCGCCCGGAATACGGCTGCGGATCATCATCATGTATTTCTTGGCGCTCTTGCGCAGGTCGCGATCATCCTGCTGATAGATGCCGTGAAATTTCGTGAATTGCGTGTCGTCGTCGCTAAAGCGGTCGACGGAGGTATCGGCCAATGTGGCCGCAATGTTACCCGCAAGCGTGGGAATGGCCTGCTTGAGAACCTCGTTCTTGTTGATGGGTGCGACTGTGCTTTCAGACATGACGCAGAGAATGCTTGATCCTATTGAACAACGGGTAAAGACTAAAAGATGTCATACTTAGTAAACTAGTTATGTTTGAAGCAACCTCATCGGAACCAAAGGGTTTTGTCTGGCTCGTGGGAGCCGGACCGGGCGCGGTCGACCTGATTACGGTACGCGGACTTCGGCTTTTGCAAGCGGCCGAAGTTGTCGTGTATGACGACCTGATCAATCGCGATCTCCTCCAGGCGTGCGGGGCTGGCTGTGAATTGCACCCGGTGGGCAAACGCTGCGGCCAGCACAGCGCCCAGCAGGAGCACATCATCGAGCTATTGCTGACGCACGCGCAGGCGGGGCGCCGGGTGGTGCGGCTGAAGGGCGGGGATCCTTTTATCTTTGGCCGGGGCGGCGAGGAGCTCACGGCGCTGCTGCGGGCTGGCATTTCCTGCGAAGTCGTGCCGGGTGTCACGGCCGCCGCGTCCGCGGGTGCGGCGGCCGGGGTGCCGCTGACCCACCGGGATTTTTCCTCCGCCGTGGTTTTTCTGACGGGGCACGAAAATCCGGCAAAGCCGGAATCGGCGATCGACTGGGCGGCGTATGCACAGTTGCGGGCGACGCTGTGCATTTACATGGGCACGCGCCGCCTGGCGGGCATCGCGGAGCAGTTGATCGCGGGCGGCATGGCCATTGACATGCCCGTGGCCGTGGTCAGCCGGGTGAGCTGGGCGGATCAACAGATTGAGTTCTCGACGCTCGCCGAAATTCAAGGAGCGATTGGCGCTGAAATCGCCGCGCCCGCGCTGGTGATCATCGGCGATGTCGCGCGTGTCCCGGCCCAGACGCGGGAACTCGCGGCCGTGGCCACCGCCAATTAAAGTGGAGGGCGCGCGAGGCCGGTGCGGATCCGGTCGAGGAGGATGGGAATCAGCCCCGGATGCGAACCGACCGGATCGGTCATCACGGTTTTCAGCCCGGGCTGATGCCGCTCGGCGGCGGCGCACATTTGCGCAATATCTCCGCCGGGGCCGGCGTGACGCCCGGGGGAGAGAAAAAGCAGGGCAACAATGACCGGGCCCGCATCGAAGCCGGGTTGAACGAGCGCCCGTTCGAGCAAGGGCTCGTTGAACGCATAGTCGGGTCCATCCCGGCGCTCCATGGAGGCGGCGAGCACGCCGCGCACGGCGGGGCCGAGCCGGGCTTGGAGTTGCGCGGCGAGATGATCGCGGACGCCGGCGACGGCGCGTACCGGGCTTCCGTGATCGACGAGGATCACGGCCGGCGGCGCCCCGGCAGCGGGCAGGGCTGCGCGCACGCGATCCTCGAGAATCGCAGCCATGCGCTGATCGTGTGGCTCCGCCACATCGACGAGTGGAAGCCCGAGGCGCACCTGCAGCTGCGGAAACCTGATCTTCAGCGACGCGACGCGACGCGGCAGATAATCGCCCAAGGCGCCGCTGGGTCCGAAGAAGAGCGGCACGACGAGAAAATCAGCGGTGCCGGCGCGCAGGCGTTCCTCCAGCGCGGATTCCAGGATTTCCGCCGGCTGACCGCCCAATTCCCCGGCGGAAATCGCGCTGGAGTGCAACAGCGATACCGGCTCGACCTTCCGTTCCAGCGCAGAACCGAGGCGCGCGGCGATGGCGCGCAGGTTCGTGGTGGCGGCCGGGGCCATGGATCCGTTGTCGACCAGCAGGATGGCCGGGCTGGCGGCACTCGCGGAGTTGGTCATGATGTTTGGCGCAGGAAGCCTTCCTTCGCCAAGGCTGCGGCGGGCAAATGCTTCCCGATCCCGAAAAGAAACTTGGTGCGGCTGGACAGAATCGAACTGTCGACACCTGCTTGGAAGGCAGAGGTTTTACCACTAAACTACAGCCGCGGACGGCGGGGCGAGCTTCGTTGGCGTCATGGATGGGTCAAGCCTGTCTTGGGTCGGGCCCCGGCGTCCGTGTTACCTAGTCCCGGCCGGGTTTCTTGCAGGTTTTTTACCTGCGAGGTTCGGAAATGGGGTTGCCGGCGCCTGAAGCGGCCGTTTAGCTGCGCCCCATGGCTTTTCTAAGTTCTTCAGCCTCGTCGAGCTCGAGCAGGGCTTTGCGCCCTGATGCCGGTCAGAAAAATCGTCCCAATGTCAAAGCCGCGCAAGCGCTGGCCAAGCAGAAGTCGCTCGAGAAGAAAGCCAAGAATTACAAGCTGCCCCTTGGCGAGCTGGCCCTTTTCACCCAGCAGCTGGCCTCGCTGCTCAACGCCGGCCTGCCGCTGGTGCAATGTCTGGAAGCGCTGCAGGACCAGACCGAGGACCCATGTTTCCGCATCATCATCCGCGATGTGCGTCTGGATATTTCGTCGGGCAATTCCTTCTCCACAGCGGTGAAAAAATTCCCGAAGAGCTTCCCCTCGCTCTTCATCTCGATGGTGGAGGCCGGTGAAGCCTCGGGTGCGCTGTCGGAAATCCTCGCGAAGGTCGCGGGTTATTTCGAGTCGAGCGTGAAGCTGACGAAGAAGGTCAAGTCGGCGATGACCTACCCGATCGCCGTCATCGGCCTCGCGATCGCCCTCGTCAACGTGCTCCTGATCTTCGTCATCCCGGTGTTCGCGGACATGTTCAAGGACTTCGGTGCGAAGCTGCCGGCGCCCACCCAGATGCTCATCGACCTGAGCAATTTCCTGAAGCACTACTTTTTCTACCTGCTGATCGGTTGTTACGGGATCTATTGGGGCGTGAGCAAGTTCATCGCCACCCCCCGCGGCCGCCGCCTGAAGGACGAGGGGCTCGTCAAGGCGCCGATCTTTGGCAACCTGATCCACAATCGCGGTTTTGCCGCACCTACGCCACCCTGATTCGCTCGGGCGTGCCGATCCTGCGAACCTTGGAAATCGTTTCCTCGGCCAGCGGCAAGGTGCAGATCGAGGACGCCTGCCTGGAGATCAGCAAGCACGTCAGCCAGGGCGGCCAGGTCTCCGAAGTGCTGGCGGCCAATGCGTTTTTCCCGCCGATGATGAAACACATGGTGAAGGCCGGCGAGGCCACCGGCAACGTCGACGGCATGATGAACAAGATCGCCGATTTCTATGACGTGGAGTGCGAGGCCACCGTCTCCGCGCTCACTTCGCTGATCGAGCCCATGCTCATCGTGTTCCTCGGCGTGGTGGTGGGCGGCATCGTCATGGCGATGTTCCTGCCCATCTTCCAGCTCGGCGCGGTTGCGGGTGGCTTGCAGTAAGCCCCGGGGGCGCCTGTCGCGCCTGTTGACACCGGTCCGCCAAACCCGGAACGTTCGGGCCCTCCATGCCTTCAGTCCTCATCGTCGATGACCTCCTCTCGATCCACGAGATGCTGGAGGCGGTCATCCAGCCCACCGGGTTCACCACCTCGTTCACCACGGACGGGGAGAAGGCGCTGGCGCGGTACAAGGCGGAGAAGTTCGACCTCGTGCTGGCCGACATCGACATGAAGCCGATGGATGGCATCACGCTCCTCAAGCAGATCAAGCTCTACGACCCCAACACGGTGGTTGTCATCATGACGGCCTACGCCAGCACCGAAAGCGCGGTGCAGGCCCTGAAGTTCGGCGCCTTTGATTACCTGCAAAAGCCCTTCCGGGTCGACGAGCTCATTGCCACCCTGAAACGGGGCCTGGAGTACAAGCATTTTCAGGCCGAGCGTGCGTCCGCGGGCGGTGTTTCCTCCGCCAAGGCGGGCGACATCGAGGCGCGGATTATCGGGAAGAGCCCGCCGGTCAAGAAGCTCATCCAGCAGGTCAAGAAGCTCGCCACCGTGCGCACGCCGGTGCTGCTCACGGGCGAAAGCGGCTCCGGGAAGACAACCCTGGCCGAAGTGCTGCACGCGGGCTCGAACCCGCCCGAGGCGCCCTTGGTGCGGATCGACTGCTCCCTCTGCAACGAGGCGAATTTCCGCTCGGGCCTCCTCGGGGAGAACGGCGAGGGCGGCACCTGGGTGAAGCAGGCCAGGGGCGGCACGCTTTTCCTCCAGCACATCCAGTGTCTGTCGCTGCCGATGCAGAAGGAACTGGTCAGCGTGCTGCGCAACAATGCCCACGGCTTCCGTCTTATCTGCACGACGAGCGAGGACCTGGAAAAACTCACGGACGAGGGCAAATTCCACGACGAGCTTTTTTACCGGGTGGCGTCGCTGCCGGTGCATGTGCCCCCGTTGCGCGACCGCGCCGGGGATATTCCACTCCTCGCGAAACATTTCGCGAGCCAGGGCACCAATCCGCATTTCGACGCCGGCCTCCTCGAGTTCTCCGACGACGCGCTGGCGGTGCTGACTGCCTATCACTGGCCGGGCAACCTGGCCGAGCTCAACCAGGTGGTCTCAAAAATCGCCGCCACTGCCGAGACCCGCATTGTCACCTCGCAGCAGCTTCCGATGCGCCTGCGCGAGCTGAAGCACTGGCCGAGCCTCGCCGAGTATCTCGCCGGCCAGGAGAAGCAGTACATCGACATGGTGCTGCATGTGTCCCGCGGGGACAAGGCCGTGGCCGCGAAAGTGCTCGGTGTCGACACCGGCAAGCTGGGCTGAACGGATCGTTGCGGCGGGGGAGGGTCAGGCAACCGGACGAAGTAATTTGGCGTCGGCGTAAAACGGACCGAAAGGCAGCAGGGCGGCCACGACCAGTTTGATCGCGGTTTTCCGCGGCCAGCCGTATTCGCCGGTCGCCTGGATCGCCGTGGCGACATAGAGCAAAAAAAGCACGCCATGGGCCATCCCGGCGATGCGGACCGCCTCCGGCCGGCCAGCGAGGTACTTCAGGGGCATCGCCACGCCAAGCAGCAGGAGAAACGACGCGCCTTCGCAAAAACCGATCAAACGGAGCCGGCCCAAGGTTGTCTGGAGAAGACGCAACATGCCGGGCAGAAAATCAGACCCAGGCATGAGCGCAAGGATTGGTCAGGCTTCCGGCATGCCGGAGCCGGCCATTTATTCCGGAGCATGCGGGTGAAGGCTGGCTGCCGATCAGCCGCCCGGCGTGAAACGCCCGGTTCTCCGCTTTCCCGCTTGCCGAGCGTTTCGCCGGCCACAACTCTCGGCGAAATCTACGGCCATGCCCAAACGTACTGACCTCAAGTCCATCCTCATCATCGGCGCGGGCCCCATCGTCATCGGCCAGGCCTGTGAGTTTGACTACTCCGGCACGCAGGCGTGCAAGGCGCTCCGGGAGGAAGGCTACCGCGTGATCCTGGTGAATTCGAACCCGGCCACCATCATGACCGACCCGGAGTTCGCCGATGTCACCTACATCGAGCCGCTCACCCTCGATATACTGGAGAAGATCATTGCCGTCGAGCGGCCCTCCGCGCTGCTGCCCACCCTTGGCGGCCAGACGGCCCTGAACCTCTCGATGGAGTTGCACAAGGCCGGGGTGCTGGAGAAATACGGCGTGGAGATGATCGGCGCGAAGCCCGCCGCCATCAACAAGGGCGAGGACCGCGAGCTCTTCAAGCAGGCCATGATCAAGATCGGCCTCGATGTCGCCCGTTCGCGCACGGTGAAATCGATGGAGGAAGCCCGCGCCGCCGCGGAGCACCTCGCGGCGTACCCGCTCATCATCCGCCCGTCGTTCACCCTGGGCGGCTCGGGCGGCGGCATTGCCTACAACAAGGAGGAGTTCGAGCAGATCGTGGCCAACGGCCTCGACCTTTCGCCGGTGCACGAGGTGTTGGTCGAGGAGTGCCTGCTCGGCTGGAAGGAATACGAGATGGAGGTCATGCGCGACCACAAGGACCAGTGCGTGGTCATCTGCTCCATCGAAAACTTCGACCCGATGGGCGTGCACACCGGCGACTCGATCACGGTCGCCCCGGCGATGACGCTCAGCGACAAGGAATACCAGGTCATGCGCGATGCGTCGTTCGCCGTCATCCGCGAGATCGGCGTCGAGACCGGCGGTTCCAACATCCAGTTTTCCGTCGACCCGGTGACGGGCCGTATGGTGGTGATCGAGATGAACCCGCGGGTCAGCCGCAGCTCCGCGCTCGCCTCGAAGGCCACCGGGTTTCCCATCGCCAAGATCGCCGCCAAGCTGGCCGTCGGCTACACCCTCGACGAGCTGCGCAACGACATCACGCGCCTCACGCCGGCCAGCTTCGAGCCGACGATCGACTATGTCGTCACGAAGATCCCGCGCTTCACCTTCGAGAAATTCCCCGACGCCGACCCCACCCTGACCTCCGCCATGAAATCCGTGGGCGAGGCCATGGCCATCGGCCGCACCTTCAAGGAGTCGATGCAGAAATGCCTGCGCTCGCTCGAGACTGGCGCGCGCGGCTTCGGCGGCGGCGGCAAGCTCGGCGGCGACGAGCTGCCCGACCTGCAGCTGATCAAGGCGAAGCTTGCGACGCCCAATGCCGAGCGCATTTTTTACCTCCGCTACGCCTTTCTCGCCGGCCTCACGGTCGACGACATCTTCGACCTCACCAAGATCGATCCGTGGTTCCTGCACCAGCTGCACGAAATCTTCGAGATGGAGCAGACGCTGAAGCAGCACACGCTCGCGACGGTCGACACCAACCTTCTGCGCCGGGCCAAGCAGTTCGGCTTTGCCGACGCCCAGCTTGCCCACATCTTCAAGAGCGACCTCGCCACGGTCCGGGCCGACCGGAAAAAGCGTGGCATCAACACGACCTACCGCCTGGTGGACACCTGCGCCGCCGAGTTCGAGGCCTTCACGCCCTACTATTACTCGAGCTACGGCGATGAGAACGAGATCATCCCCTCGGCAAAGAAGAAAATCATGATCCTGGGTGGCGGGCCCAACCGCATCGGCCAGGGCATCGAGTTCGATTACTGCTGCGTGCACGCCAGCTTCGCGCTCCGCGAGATCGGCTTCGAGACCGTGATGGTTAACTCGAACCCCGAGACCGTCTCGACCGACTACGACACGAGCGACCGCCTCTATTTCGAGCCGCTGACGCTCGAGGACGTGCTGGAAATCTACCAGCAGGAGAAGTGCGACGGCGTCATCGTGCAGTTCGGCGGCCAGACGCCGCTCAACCTTGCCACGGCGCTGAAAGCCAACGGCGTGAATATCATCGGCACTTCGCCCGAGAGCATCGAAATGGCGGAGGACCGCAAACTGTTCGCCGCGATCCTGGACAAGGTCGGGCTCCGGCAGCCGGCCAACCGGACTGCTATGAACGAGACCGAGGCGCTGACTTTCGCCCACGAGGTCGGGTTCCCCGTGCTGCTGCGCCCCTCGTTCGTCCTCGGCGGCCGCGGCATGTTCATCGTCTACAGCGAACCGGAGTTCAAGGCGGTCATCCAGCAGGCCTTCGAGGTGATGCCCGGCAAGCCGGTGCTGATCGACAAGTTCCTCGAGGACGCGATCGAGCTCGATGTCGACTGCCTGAGCGACGGCGAGGACTCCGTCATCGGCGGCATGCTCGAGCACATCGAGTTTGCCGGCGTGCATTCCGGCGACGCGGCGATGGTGATGCCGCCGCACACGCTGGGCGCGGAGATGCTGGCGACCGTGCGCCGCGCGACCTATGCGCTGGCCCGCGAGCTCAAGGTCATCGGCCTGATGAACGTGCAGTTCGCGATCAAGGACAACCAGCTCTACGTGCTCGAGGTGAACCCGCGCGCTTCGCGCACCGTGCCGTTCGTCGCCAAGGCCATCGGCGTGCCGCTGGCCAAGCTCGCGGCGAAGGTGATGACCGGCAAGAAGCTCAAGGACCTCGGCTTCACGCGGGAGCAGACTCCGAAGCACTGGTGCGTGAAGGAAGCGGTGTTTCCCTTTGTGCGCTTTCCCGGCGCCATGATCACCCTCGGGCCCGAGATGCGCTCGACCGGCGAAGTCATGGGCCTCGACGAGGACCTCGGCGTGGCCTTTGCCAAGGCGCAGGCCGCGGCCAAGCCGGGCCTGCCGGTGAAGGGGAATGTCTTCCTCTCGGTCAAGGATGCCGACAAGGCGCGCTCGGTCGACGTGGCGCGACAGCTGGTCGAGCTGGGCTTTGAGATCTATTCCTCCAGCGGTACGGCGAAGACGCTCGTGGACCATGGCGTGCCGGCCAAGCGCCTGGCCAAGATCGGCGAGGGCCGGCCGACCGCGGTCGATCTGATCAAGAACGGCCAGATCCAGCTGGTGATCAATACGCCCGGCGGAATGATCCCGCGGCGCGACGAAAACCAGATCCGGGCCGCGGCTTATGCCCATAACATCTGCATCATGACAACCCTCACCGGCGCGGCGGCGGCGATCAACGGCATCCGAGCGCTCAAGAACAAGCATGTGGGCGTCCGCCCCATCCAGAGCTATCGCGGCAACGTGAACGTGGTGTAGCCATGGGTGAGCCCGGCACGCTTGTCGCCCTGCTTCACGGCCCCGACCAGCCGGGCCTGGTGGCACGGGTGGCCGGCTGGATTTTCGCCCGCGGGGGCAACATCCTGCATGCGGACCAGCACCGTGACAGGGAGGCGGGGGTTTTCTTTCAACGCGTGGAGTGGGTTCCCTCTTTCACCGGCCCGGACGGGGACGGCGCCGCCGGCGTTGAATCGGCGATGGCGGAATTCCGCCAGTTCGCGGGGCCGCTGGGCATGGCGGTGACGCTGGCCAATTCCGCGGAGCGGCCGCGCGTGGCCGTGTTGGTCTCGCGGGCGGACCATTGCTTTCACGACCTCGCGCTGCGCTGGAAGGCGGGCGAATTTTCGGGCGACCTGGTTGCTGTGATCTCAAATCACCGCGACCTAGCCAAGGCGGCGCGCAGCTACGGGCTGCCCTTTCACCACATTCCGGTGACGGCCCGGACGAAGGCCGCGGCGGAGGCGCGCCAGCTCCGGCTGCTGCGCAAGCTGGATGTCCGGCTGGTTGTGCTGGCCCGTTACATGCAGGTGCTGTCGGGGGATTTTCTCGCCGGCCTGGCCCGGCCCGTGATCAACATCCACCATTCATTCCTGCCGGCCTTCGCCGGTGGCCGGCCCTACCACCAGGCACACGCACGCGGCGTGAAGCTGATCGGGGCGACGGCACACTACGCGACGCCCGAACTCGATGACGGCCCGATCATCCACCAGGATGTCGCCCGGGTGACACATCGCCACGGAGTCGACGATCTCATCCGGATGGGGCGCGACCTCGAAAAGCGCGTGCTTGCCCAGGCCGTGCGCTGGCATTTGGAGAGCCGCGTGCTGGCCTATGGCAAAAAGACGGTTGTCTTCGACTGAACAGAAAGCCGGATTGTTTCCAGGACGTAGCAGCCGAGCAGGCGGAGTGGCCACGTATCTCAATCCAGCCCCGTTACCTCGGCTGCTACGTTCACCTGCATATCCGAATCAACAAAAAGCCAGCTGCGAACCAACGCAGCTGGCCATCGCCGGAAGGCGATAAGGTAGGCGAGGGTGGCGCCGCTTACTTCACCGGCCCGATGCGCTTGGTATCGATGGCGATATCGTCGTAATAGATGTCGTAATCCGTCTTCGGGCTGCCCCAATAGCGGAACCCGAAGGCGAAATCGTAGAAGCCGCCTGTCAGGTCGCTATTCTTGACCTCGAACTTCGGGACGGGCGGTGCCGCTGGCGCAGGGGCGGGTGCGGCGTCGCCCTTGGCGGCAGGACCACCCTTGGCCGCAGGATTTCTCGGCCGATTTTGGAAGCCGTTGTTCAAGGAGGGTGCTTCGCGAACCTTTTCGCCATCGATCCAAACGGTCATCGTGTCGGGCTGGTCGTTGAACTCCCATTCGAGGCAGAACCAGCGCCCGACGGGGTAAGCCGGCGGGCCCTTGTCGGCGAAGACGTCCTCGCCGCGGATCACAGGCAGAGGGGCATTTTGCTGGTAGGAAACGATGGGATTCCTGCCGCCTGAAGCCCCGATCTCCAGGAAGTCCGAGAGGGGCCATCCGGGCCGCCCGGCGCTAAGCAAGGCATCGTGCCCGGCCGGCATGTCAGGGCTGATGAACATGTAGGCCCGGCCAAAGAAATGCTTGCGGACGGAGTCCGGCAGGTGCGTGGCGACGATGGACGCAAATGCCCGGTTTGCGCCCTTGGCGGTGTGGATCATCAGGGCGGATTTGCCATGCGCGACCTGCTTCTGCTGGACGGTAATTTCGACGTCTCCATCCTGGGCCAAATGCCAGACCTTCGGATTCAACGTGCCGGACTCAAAATCCTCGGAAAACACGGGCGCGCCCGCATCGGTACCGGCGGTCTGGGCCGACAGACGCGAACTTAGAACGATGAACAGAGGACAGGCGATTGCCAGCGCGAGGCTGGACCGGAGGGAGGGCCGCAGGAATGCGGGAATGGTGGTCATAAGGGATGCAGGGGGGTGCTCGATGCAGCCAAGGCTGCATCTTTGGATCAAGGGGTAGGGAGCGTGAACCGTGAAACGCGAAGCTTTTGGAATCGAGGCGGCTTGACGGGCGAAAATCGCATTCGTTGCGCCGGGATGCATGGCTGGCGGAGCTCCATGGCAGACCTAGGATCCGGACGATTCCTGCATTTACACCGTGGCGGGGTTTTGTTCTCGTGTTCCTTCCTTAGGACAAAACCCACGCTTTCATGACCACGCCTGCCCTTCCCTCCGATTCCAAATCCGCCGGTGACGACCGCAACCTTGTCGCCGTCGATGAGAACTACGTCGCCTTGAGCTTGGAGGACAGGCTGCACCAGATCTGGAAAAATCACGGCCGGACGATCATTGCTGCCTGCGTGGTCATCCTGCTCGCCATCCTGGCATGGGGCGGCTGGGACCTTGCGGCCGGGCAGCGCGAGGCCGGGATCGAGAAAGACTACGCCGCCGCCAGCACCTCCGAGAAACTGAAGGCCTTTGCCACCGCCAATCCCGGGCATCCGCTGGCGGGCGTGGCCCAGCTGCGGCTCGCCGACGAAGCCTATACCTCGGGCAAGTTCGCAGAAGCCCTCGCCGACTATAACGCAGGGGTCGCAATCCTGAAGACGGGTCCGTTCGCGGCGCGCGCGAGGCTCGGCGCGGCGATGGCCCAGCTCGGCGTGGGCAAGACCGCCGAGGGTGAAGCCGCGCTCCGGCAGCTGTCCGACGACGCGGGCCAGCTCAAGGGTCTCCGGGCCGAGGCCGCCTATCATCTCGCCAGCGTGGCGGCGGAAGCCGGCCGGGTTGCTGACGTCATGAAACTTTCCGATCAACTCATGCAGATCGATCCCTCGAGCCCCTGGACCCAGCGCGGACTGGCCCTGCGCTCCCGCCTTCCGGCACCGGCCGCGGAAGCCCCCAAGGGCGCGGCGTCATTGGCCCTGCCGGCGATTTCGATCAAACCGGACGGAAAGTAATCGTCGGCGCCGGAAGTATCCGGCCGCCTGAAAATGGTCGGGGCGACAGGATTCGAACCTGCGACCTCCTGGTCCCAAACCAGGCGCTCTACCAGGCTAAGCTACACCCCGAAAAGTAGGGGCTGAGCGCACGCGCATCGGGCTGCACTGTCAACGTATTCCACGGCTTGGTTGTGGTACGGTTTGGGATCAATCCTGCCAGGCCGGTTTTGCGCAGCGACACAAAGCCGCGGAGTAAGGCAGGGTGTTGGGCTCGGAAGCCGGAATTTCACGCAGAGACGCGGAGAACGCAGATCAATCATCGGCGAACCGCTCTAGGTCCTCCGTGCCTCTGTGGAAATTCGCCTCGACCCCGGGTCTTTGCGTCTCTGCGCGAAATTGTACCACAACGCACGACTTGCGGCCGGCAGCCACCGCGCCGTAACAAATGTTAATAATCTCTGCTTGCTTCGCCGGGCCGTTCCGCTACTTCTGCGCGACTACTCTATTTAACCATGGATACCATTTCTCGTGATAATAACAGCTCCTACCTGCCCGTGGCCGGCGTGATCGTCGGCCTGCTGGCGCTGGTGCTTTCCGCCGTTGCCTTGGTGAAGGTCTCCTCCGCCAACAAAACCCTTGCGGCCCACGAGGAAAAAGTCGCGAAGATCGACGCAATCGAGTCCACCGCCAATTCCGCTGCGGCCACGGCCGACAAGGCCACGAAGAATTTCACCGAGCTCATGACCCAGACGCAGTCCGCGGTCACGCAGCTGGGCGGCATGATCACGGCGGCGAACGAGAAGATTGCCAAGCTGGAGGAAGGCTCCAAGAAGCCGGCCGTCAGCAAGGGCGGCGGCGGCCCGGTCGTGGCCGGCCCCGGTGAGTATGTCATCAAGCAGGGTGACACGTTTGCCAAGATTGCGCGCGCTCAGGGTGTCAGCCCGGCCGACATCGCAGCCGTCAATCCCGGAGTTGAATCATCCAAGCTAAAGGTCGGCCAGAAGATCAAGTTACCCGCCAAGAAATAATCGGTTTTCCCCCAATTTGAATGCCTCCTCGCCTCCGTGGCCGGGAGGCATTTTTGTTTTTGCCGCATGAATCCGACATCGCCCGAACCATCGCGCTGGGAAAGGCATGGCCGGCGTCTGGTGGCGAGCACGCGCGTCCTCGACCTTTATGCGGTGCAGTTCCGCCATCCCGTGCGCCGCACGGAACGTGAATTCATCGTGGTTGATGCCCCCGACTGGGTGAACGTGATCGCACTCACCCCGCAGGGCCACCTCGTGCTGGTGCGGCAGTTTCGTTACGGCATCGACGCCTTCTCGCTGGAAATTCCCGGCGGCGTGATCGAGAAGGGCGAAGATCCGGTTGCCGCCGGCATGCGCGAACTGCGGGAGGAGACGGGCTATGCTGGAGGGACGGCCCGGCTGCTCGGCAGCGTCCACCCGAATCCGGCCATCCAGAGCAACTGCTGCCATCTTGTGCTGGTCGAGGCCGCGGTGCGGGCCGGGGACACCGCCTGGGATCATGACGAGGAGATCGCCGTGTCGACCGCGCCCGTGGACGAGGTTTTTACGTGGGCACGCACCGGCCGCATCACCCACGCGCTTGTGCTGAATGCATTGTGGCTCTTCGAGCCGGTCTGGACGGAACTGAAGGGCCGTGGCATTTGACTTCAGCTCCCGGGACACTTAGTTGACCGTCTCAAACCTCATGCCCGCGCCGACTTTCGCCAATCCCCCCGGAACCCTCGATTCCATCACGGGGGAGTTCGTGCCCGCACCTCTGGAAGGCGAGATCCGGAAGATCTATGCGCGCAGCCCGCTGTATGCGCAGCGTTTTCCCCTGCATCCGTCGCCGCTGCAGTGGTCCTGTTATCGCGAGATCCCGGCTTTGTCGAAAAAGGAGATCGTGGAGCGCGGCCACCAGGCGTTTTTCGCCGACTACGCGGAGATCGAGCGCGGCTTCCAGACCAAGCGCTACGAGTACGAGTCGACCGGCGGCACCACCCAGTCCCCGATGACGGTCATCATGGAGGATGGCTGGTGGAACGCACAGACCGAGCGCGCCTACCAAACCTCGCCGATCCTACGCCAGTTCACGGGCCGCCCGTACCGCAAGTGCGTCCTCGCGCCCATCGGGTGCTCCAGCAACCTCTGTCCGTACGAGGATCATCCGTTTCCGCACCGTTATTTCGACGGCACCGTCTACCTCAACCTCTCGAGCGATCCCTTCGTGTTTCCCGAGACCGAGTGGGACCGCATCGTGCTTGAGCTGCAGGCGACGCAGCCGGAGGTGCTTGAAGGCGAGCCGGTTTATCTGTCCCTGCTGGCGCGCGCGGCCCGGAAACGCGGCGTGCGCGTGCCGAGCCTGCGGGCGGTCATCCTGACCTACGGCAAGGCCAGCCGGCAGCACGGCCAGCGCATCGCGGAGGCGTTTCCTGCGCCGCAGGTGGATCTCTACGGCTCCACCGAGGCGGGTTACCTCTTTGTGGGCGAGGCTTTCAAGGACAACTCGCAGGTGATCGATGCCAACGCCTTCGTCGAGCTGGTGCCATGGCGGCCCGGCCTCCCCGGCGTTTACCAGATTTACGTCACGACGCGCGATCGCGAGGCGATGCCGCTGCTGCGCTACCACACGGGCGACATCGTGCAGCAGTTTCCGCACGGCTTCCGGTTGCTCGGTCGCGAGGGCAACCTTCACTTCCGGCCGGATGGCTCGCTGGTCTCGCCCAGCGACATCGACGCCGCCCTGCCGGGCGATTTCGCCTGCTGGCACTACTCGCTCTTGCAGACGGGCGAGACGCGCTGGGATTTCCACTATGTGGCGGACGAGGCGGCCGATCACGGCGCGGTCGAGTCCGCGCTGGCCGGCCTCTTGGGCTTCGGGGCGCGGGTGAATGCCTTCCGGCGGAAGTTCATCGCCCCGGCGGCCAGCGGGAAATTCGCGCTGCTCAAGCCTCTGGCGAAGTAGTCGCTTCTGAAACGGGTTAGGCTCGCTTATATTCGCGGGGCTTGTGATGTGGCCTAGGCGCGGGCCTTTACATGGTGGGGTGCTTTACCTTACCAACAACGTCCGCGGCCATGTACATGGTCCGGCACCATTTGATCCTGAAACCCCAAGATGAGTCTCGTTGGTAATCTGTTCAGCTCCTCCATCGGGCGGAAATTCCTGATGGCCGTCACCGGTCTGGTCCTCGTGGGCTTTGTCATCGGTCATCTCGTGGGCAACCTGCAGATCTTCGAGTCCCCCGACCATATCAACGGCTACGCGGCCTTCCTGCACCAGCTGGGGCCGCTGCTCTGGGTGGCCCGGATCGTCCTGCTGCTTTGTGTCGGACTCCATATCTGGGCCGCGACTGTGCTCACCCTCGAAAACCGCGAGGCCCGCGAGTCCAACGGACCGCGCAGCGCCAAGAAATGGATCCGCGCCACGCTGGCCTCGCGCATGGTGCGCTGGACGGGCTATGTCGTGCTCGCCTTTGTGCTCTACCATCTCGCGCAATTTACGCTCGGCGTGACCGGCACCGCCCATTTCAAGGAAAACCTGCCGCGTTACACCATGACGGCCGACTATCGCGTTGCGGGCTTTCCGGTGATCAAGGCCGGGGCCGAGGTGCTGGATGTGCACAGCATGGTGATCCTCGGCTTCCAGAGCCCGCTGGTCTCGCTTTTCTACATCGTCGCCGTCGGCCTGCTGAGCCTCCACCTGCTGCACGGGCTCGACAGTTTTTTCCAGACGGTCGGCTGGCGCTCGGCCCAGTGGTCCGGGACGCTGCGCAAAATCGCGCTGGTGTTCTGCGCTGCCTATTTTCTCGGCAACCTGATCATCCCCGGCTCCGTGCTCATCGGGGCCAAAGGACTGCGCGAAGGCTACAAGGCCCCCGTCACCGTGGCCACGAACCGCTGATTTTCCGCCATGGCCAAACTTGAATCCAAAGTCCCCTCCGGCCCGCTGGCCGACAAGTGGCGCAAGCACAAGGCGGAGATCAAGCTCGTCAACCCGGCGAACAAGCGGAAGTACGACATCATCGTGGTCGGCGCCGGACTGGCCGGCTCCTCGGCGGCCGCGACGCTGGCCGAGCTCGGCTACAAGGTGAAAAGCTTCGTGTTCCACGACAGCCCGCGCCGCGCGCACTCGATCGCCGCGCAGGGCGGCATCAATGCCGCCAAGAATTACCAGAACGACGGCGACAGCGTCCACCGGCTCTTCTACGACACCCTCAAGGGCGGCGACTACCGCTCGCGCGAGGCCAACGTGCACCGCCTCGCGGAGGTCTCCGTCAACATCATCGACCAGTGCGCCGCGCAGGGCGTGCCGTTCGCGCGCGAGTACGGCGGGCTCCTCGCCAACCGCTCGTTCGGCGGCGCGCAGGTCAGCCGCACATTCTACGCCCGCGGCCAGACCGGACAGCAGCTGCTCCTCGGCGCGTACTCCGCACTTTCCCGCATGGTCGGTGCGGGTGCGGTAGAGCTTCACACCAACAGCGAGATGCTCGACCTGGTCCTCGTCGACGGCCATGCCAAGGGCATCATCGTCCGCGATCTCATCACCGGCGAAATCCAGCGCCATGCCGCCGATGCCGTCATCCTCGCCACCGGCGGTTATGGCAATGTCTTCAATCTCTCAACCTACGCGCGGGGGTCCAACGCCTCCGCCATCTGGCGCGCCTACAAGCGCGGCGCCTGCCTCGCCAATCCCTGCTACACGCAGATCCACCCGACCTGCATCCCGGTGAGCGGCGACTACCAGTCGAAGCTCACGCTGATGTCAGAGTCGCTCCGCAACGACGGCCGGATCTGGGTGCCGAAGAAGAAGGAGGACCGCCTCAAGGAGCCGGGCGCCATCGCCGAGGTCGATCGCGACTATTATCTCGAGCGCATGTACCCGGCGTTCGGCAATCTCTGTCCCCGTGACATCGCCTCGCGCGCCGCAAAGCGCGTGTGTGACGAAGGCCGCGGGGTGGGTGAGACCGGCCTTGGCGTTTATCTCGATTTTGCCGACGCCATCCGCCGTCTCGGGGAGAACGGAGTCCGGGAGCGCTACGGCAACCTGTTCGACATCTATCGCGAGATCACCGCCGAGAGCGCGTACCAGGTACCGATGCGCATTTACCCGGCCGTGCATTACACCATGGGCGGCCTCTGGGTGGACTATAACCTCATGTCCAACATTCCCGGCCTGTTCGTGCTGGGCGAGGCCAACTTCTCGGACCACGGCGCCAACCGCCTCGGCGCCTCCGCGCTCATGCAGGGCTTGGCGGACGGTTATTTCGTGATTCCCTACACGATCGGGGATTACTTGGCGTCGCATAAGCCCGGCTCCCGGCCTTCGCCCGATGCACCGGAATTCATGGCGGCCGAGGCCGGCGTCCGGGCACTCAACGCCCGCCTGCTGGCCAACAAGACTGGCGTGCCGGTGGACCATTTCCACAAGCGCCTCGGCAAGATCATGTGGGAGCATTGCGGCATGGCGCGCAACGCCGCCAGCCTGCGGAAGGCGCTGCAGGAAATCCCGAAGCTGCGCGAGGAGTTCTGGGCCACGGTCAAGGTGCCCGGCTCGGGCGCCACGCTCAACCAGTCGCTCGAGCGCGCCGGCCGCGTCGCCGACTTCATCGAGCTGGGGGAACTGCTCTGCCTCGACGCGCTCACCCGCGAGGAAAGTTGTGGCGGACATTTCCGCGAGGAGCACCAGTTTCCCGATGGCGAGTGCAAGCGCGACGACGAGAATTTCGCCTTTGTCTCCGCTTGGGAATTCCAGGGCGAGGGCAAGGCGCCCCTGCTCAACAAGGAGCCGCTCAATTACGAGTTCGTGAAGATGAGCGTGAGGAACTACAAGTGAGACGGATTTACCGATCCGCCAATCGTAATTCGTAACTCGTCCTCCGTAAATTCCACCGTCATGGTCGCCGACAACTCCAGCACCCCCCTCAGCGTCACCCTTCGCGTCTGGCGGCAGGCCGGTCCTGACCAGCCCGGGAAGTTTGTCGATTACCCGGCCAAGGATCTCAGCCCGCACATGTCGTTCCTCGAGATGCTCGACGTGGTGAACGACGAGCTCACGACGAAGGGGGAGGAGCCGATCGCGTTCGCGCACGACTGCCGGGAGGGCATCTGCGGCACCTGCTCCTGCACCATCAACGGCAAGCCGCACGGCCCGGGTCGCGGCGTTGCCACCTGCCAAGTCTATATGCGCAGTTTCCGGGATGGCGACGTGATCGTCGTGGAGCCGTTCCAAGCCCAGCCTTTCCCGGTGATCAAGGATCTGGTCACCGACCGGTCCGCGTTCGACAAGATCATGCAGGCGGGCGGATTCATCACCGTGCGCGCGGGCTCTGCGCCCGATGCCAATTCCATCCCGGTGCCGAAGGAGGACGCGGACTTGGCGATGGATGCGGCGGCCTGCATCGGCTGCGGCGCCTGCGTGGCGGCCTGCAAGAATGCGAGCGCGATGCTCTTTGTCGCGGCCAAGGTCTCCCAGCTCGGACTTTTCCCGCAGGGCCAGCCGGAACGCGACAAGCGCGTGCTCGCGATGGTCGGCACGATGGATTCCCTTGGTTTCGGCAACTGCACGAACCAGTACGAGTGCAGCGCCGCCTGCCCGAAGACGATCAGCCACGATTTCATCGCGCGCATGAACCGCGATTATCTGGCGGCCAGCTTCCGCCACGCCTTCAAGCCGGCGTCGGCCAGCACGGGCGGCGCGGGTTGAGTCACCTGACCAAGCGGTGCGGCTGACCCGCGCATGAAATAACAGGGAGATTGTCGTCAGATGGATCAGCTCTGAAACAGCTCGAGGCGTAGTGGCAACCAATGCTGCTGTCTGGATCGAAGGGTTTTTATCGGGCCCTCCGCGCCTTGTAACCTTTCACGGTTAGCTGGGTATTCTTGGTAACAATCACTGCATACCATGAAGACCAACTCACTCATCGCCCTTGTTTCCGCGGCCGCCGTCGGGCTCGCGTTTGTTCTCAGCTTCGAAGCCGGTGTCAGCCTTTTTGTCCTGATTGGCGTCACGGCCATCGCGATGGCCGACTATGGCCGCATCCGCCGGCCGCTCTTGGTCCAGCTAGATCCGGTCGCAGCACGGGCTTCGCACGATCTCCGGCTGGCGGTCTGACCGCTCGGATCGGTCTTGGGTCGTCTCCTGTGCGAGGGATCGGATGTTTTACAGGAGGCAATCCGAGGAAAGACAGAGAAAGGGAAGGGGACAGCTTCCTTACGTCAGCTGCTACGGCCGATAATTCGCGCGTTCAGCGACGGTGGGAGGTAGCAATCGTCTCCCAAAGCGGCCGGCTTCAAAACACCGACAGGGCACGGGCGCTTTCGAGGGCGATCCAGGCGCCGCCCAAGGCGAGCAGCACAACGAACGCCTTCCGGGCCAGCTTGCGGCCGCGCAGGACGGCGTCGTGAAAATCCGTGTTGAGAACCTTGCGGTTGCTCTGCGCCACGAAGCTGACGAATCGCGGGTCGCGCAGATGGCTGCGGCTGTCGCGCGCCAGGCCGAAACGGATGGCAGGGCGGTGGCAGAAGTTCTTCAAGGCGCGCAACACAGCGGTCACTTCGCAAGTTTAGGGTCGTTTTTTCAAGGGGAAACTCGCTAGCGTGCGGGTTTTAACGACTTTTTTCGTCTCCCCATGCATCACTTCCACTACACCGGCCAGAACCTGCACTGTGAATCCGTCGATCTCGCGGCCGTCGCGCAGCTCTACGGCACGCCGACCTACGTCTACAGCGCGGCGACCATTACCGACAATTACAACCGCCTGGCCAAGGGTTTGTCCGGGCTCGACGTGCAGATCTGCTACGCGATGAAGGCCAACTCGAATCTGGCGCTGCTGCGGCACTTCGCGAACCTCGGGGCCGGGTTCGACCTCGTCAGCGGCGGCGAGATCCGCCGGGTGCTGGCGGCCGGCGCCAATGTGCAGCGGAGCGTCTTTGCCGGCGTCGGCAAGAGCGAGGCCGAGATCAAGCTGGCGCTCGAGAACGGCATCTTTTCGTTCCACGTCGAGAGCGAGCCCGAACTCGCCCGCATCAACCACGTCGCCGGCAAGCTCGGCTTGAAGGCACCGATCGCCATCCGGATCAACCCGGACGTCGACGCGCACACGCACGCCAAGATCACCACCGGCAAGAGCGACAACAAGTTCGGCATCCCGCTGAAATACGCTGCCGCCGCGTACGAGGCCGCGTCCAAGTACCCGCATCTCCTGCTCCGCGGCGTGCAGATGCACATCGGCTCGCAGCTGACGTCGGTGGCACCCTTTGTGGAGGCGGTCGAGAAGGTCGCGCCCTTTGCGGCCGAGTTGAAGGCCAAGTACGGCATCACGTATTTCTCCATCGGCGGCGGCATGGGCATCGTCTACCGCGATGCCCTCGCGAGCGGCCAGCAGGCCTGGTGGGAAGCGCAACCGGCCGACCAGCGCCCACTGACGCCGGAGACGTACGGCGCCGCGCTGGTGCCGCTGCTCAAGCCGCTCGGACTGAAGATTCTGCTGGAGCACGGGCGTTTCATGGTCGGCAACGCCGGCGTGCTGCTGGCGCGCGTCGAGCACCTGAAGCGCGGCGCGGGAAAGAATTTCCTCATCGTCGACGCCGCGATGAACGATCTGGTGCGGCCGGCGATGTACGACAGCTTCCACGAGATCGTGCCGCTGCACCGCGACACCGCGCGCCGCGCGCTGGTAGCCGACGTCGTCGGGCCGATCTGCGAGAGCGGCGACTGCTTTGCCAAGGACCGCCAGCTCCAGGAGCTGGGCGAGGGCGAGCTCCTCGCCTTCATGAGTGCCGGTGCCTACGGCTACGTGATGGCGAGCCGGTACAACACGCGCTCGATGCCTGCGGAGGTGCTGGTCAAGGGCTCGGCCTTCGAACTCGTGAACGCCCGCGAGACCTTTGAGCAAATCATCGCCGGCGAGAAGATTCCGGCCTTTTTGAAGTAGCTCGTGCCGTGGATTTTTGGCCACAATCCTCTTCTGCCAAGGCTGCGGCGGACAAGAAAGGCACGAAATGACACGAAAACAATCCGTGTAAGATCCGAGAATTTTTAGCCCCTGATTACACAGATGAGCACGGATAGTCGCATGCGATATCTGTGCCCATCTGTGTCATCAGTGACCGAAACAATCCGGCCTTTCGTGTCATTCTGGGCCTCTTCGTGGCCAAACGGACCGGTCCGGCGTTTTTTCCGTGTGTTCGGTGCGCTCCCTAGGCTAGTACTGCCCCATGAATTTTTGTGTCGTCGGCGCGGGCGCCTGGGGCACGGCTTTTGCCCTGCACCTTTTGCGGCTCGGCCATGGGGTCGTGCTGGTGCCGCGCCGTTCCGCGCAGGCGGAGGCCATGTATGCGACACGCGAGAATGCGGACTACCTGCCGGGCTTTGTTTTGCCGCCGGAACTCCGGATCACGTCTGACCTATCCGCCGGAGTGACCGGGGCCGAAGTGGTGCTCATCGCCTGTCCCTCCCACGCCCTGCGCGAGACAGGGGAACGGTTGCAAGCCGTTCTCGGAGCAGATTCCGGTGTGCGGTTGGTCGTCAGTCTGGCCAAGGGCCTTGAGCTGGGCACGCATTTACGGCCCTCCCAGGTTCTCGCGCAAACCCTGCCGGGGCTTCCGGTGGGGTCGCTGACCGGGCCGACCAACGCCGCGGAAATCGCGCGCGGCCTCCCGGGCGCGATGGTGCTCGCGGCGGACCGGGCCAATCCGTGGATGACCGGGGTGCAGACCGCCCTGAGCGGCCCGACGCTTCGCATCTACACCAGCGACGACCCGGCGGGCGTGGAGTACGGCGGATGCCTCAAGAACATCTATGCGATCGCCGCCGGGTGCTGCGACGGGCTGCGCCTCGGCGACAATGCGAAGGCGGCGCTGCTCACGCGGGCCCTGGCCGAGATGGTGCGGGTGGGAGCGGCGCTGGGTGCGCGCCCCGAGACCTTTTACGGGCTGAGCGGGTTCGGCGACCTCGTCGCGACCTGCCACGGCGGCTGGAGTCGCAACCGCGAGTTTGGCCAGTCGATCGGCGAGGGCCGGGGCGCGGCGGAGCTGATCGCGCACCGCAAGACGGTGGTCGAGGGCTACAACACGACGGAGTCGTTCGCCGGTCTCTGCGCGGAAAAGAAAATCGACGCGCCCATTCTCCGCGAGGTGCATGCGATCCTCTTTGCCGGCAAGAAACCGGCCGCCGCGCTGGCCGCGCTCATGACGCGCGAGCTGAAGCGCGAGAGCCTGGCGCCGCTCGCCGGCGTTTGACGCGGGATCATTCGGTTGAACTCCGTTCGGTCAGGGAAAGGAAGGAATTCATCTGATGGTTTGATGTAGGGGTCTGCTGGCAGGCGACGAGTAACGCGGACTGCGCGAAAATCGCCTGCCAGCAGGCTCCTGCTTCAAAATCCCACACCAACCCCAGGCTTAATCCGGAGCTTGGAAATGTAGGGGCGTCCGCAAGGAACGCCCCTGCGCGGGAGGCCGGCTCAGTGCCCGGCCCCGGCGCTGTGCTCCTGGATGTATTCCTGCTTGAGCCCGAGTTTTTCCGGCGCATGCAGCACGAGCATCTTCATGCGGATGTTGCCCGGCACCTGGTCGGCCGTGAGTTTGGAAACCACGACCATGAGGCCGATGGAAAGCGGTACGGCCCAGATCGCAGGCTGCTCGCACAGGATGCGCAGCAGGGGATGCGCCGCCCAAAAAACATTCATCGGCTTGAAGCTGGCGAAGACCTTGCCCATCGGGCCCGGGTCGAGCGAGAGCGTGGCCACGTTGGTCAGGGCGGCCGCGACCAGTGAACCCAGTCCGCCCGTCAACATGCCGGCCGCCGCGCCCTTCATCGTCATGCCGCGCCACCACACGCTCATGAAGAGCAGGGGGAAGTAGCTCGCCGCCGCGATCGCGAAGGCCTGGCCGACCATGAAGGCGATTTCCAAGGGCTCCACGAAGCAGCCCAGGATGACCGCGATGCCCCCCACGAGGATGGCGCACCATTTGAACATTCGCATCCGCTCCCCCGCAGTTGCCGTGGGCTTGATCATCCGTCCGTAGACGTCGTGGGCCAGTGCCCCGGTCATGGAGACGAGCAGGCCGCTGAACGTGCTCATGAAGGCGGCGAACGCACCGGCACAGGTGATGCCGCTCAGGATGGACCCGAGCACGCCAAACTTCGCGGTCAGCAATGTCGGAAGTTCAAGCACGACCTTGTCCGTGCCCTTGGCCCCGATGCCGGAGTAAAGGTCGGGCATCAGGTTTCGTCCGATGACCCCGAAGATCGGGGGGAAGACATAGAAGACGCCGATGAGAATCATCACCCACATGGTGGTGCGCTTGGCGGCCGCACCGTCGGGGTTGGTATAAAAGCGCACCAGGATGTGCGGCAGGCCGGCAGTGCCGCAGACGAGCGCCATGATCAGGGAATAGGTGTAGAGCAGGGAATAGGGCCGTTGATGCTCCTCGAGGTAGGCCTTGCGCGCCGTGTCATCCTTGATGGTGGCGGCGGCGGCGTTGACCGCCTTGGTGGTAAGCGGGCCGAACGGCGCGAGCCAGTAGGAGTCCTTGGGGGCCTTTTGCACGAGCGGCTTGCGCTCCACGTTCTGGGTCACGGGCGCGGCTTCGGTGGGCGCGGCGTTGGCGCCGAGCTGGCCGTTATAAAAACCGAAGACCGCCATCAGCACGAACACCGGGGCCGAGATGGCGAACAGCTTCACCCAGTACTGCACCGCCTGGACCAGCGTGATGCCTTTCATGCCGCCGAGCGCCACGTTGAGCGTGATGACGGCGCCGACCAGCACCACTCCGCCCCAGTAAGGCATGCCCGGGAAAATGTAGGCGAGGGTCGTGCCCGCCGCCTTCATCTGCGGCATGGTATAGAAGAACCCGATGAACAGCACGAAAACGACGGCGATCTTGCGGAAAACCGGCGAATCGTAACGGCCCTCGGCGAAATCCGGGATGGTGTACGCCCCAAACCGCCGCAGCGGGCCGGCAATGAACAGCAGCAGGAACAGGTAGCCGCAGGCGTAGCACACGGGATACCACAGGGCGTCGTAGCCGGATGACATCACCATGCCGGCGATGCCCATGAAGGACGCGGCCGAGAGATATTCGCCGGAAATCGCCGAGGCGTTCCAGCCGACCGAAACCGAGCGGCCGGCGACGAAGAAGTCGCTGGCGGTCTTGGAACTGCGGGCCGACCAGAGGCCCATGCCGATGGTCACGGCCACCGTGACGAACGAGAAGGCAAAGATCCAGGGATCGACGCCATTGAGAAAGGCAAAGGGAGTGATCATGGCTCAGCGTTTGACGGATTTGACCTCTTCCTCCTCAAGGGCGATGGAGCGCTTGATGAAGACCCACGAAATGATCCAGATGAAGGGAAAGAACAGCACCCCGATGACCAGCCAGGTCAGGGTGAAGCCGGCGACACGGGTGGCCATGAAATCCGTGGCGAAGTAGTTCAGGAGCGGCAGCCCGAGCAGCACGACGAGGAACGTCACAGCGCAGGCAATCGAGAGACTCAGCTGGCGGCGCATGAGCGAACGCAAAAACGGCTCGCTATGCACCACGTCATCATGGGGCGTTGGGGGATTGGGCATGGGGTGTCAGCTTGGCTTTCGTAAAACGCTGCGCAAGCCCGCGGGTGCAAATTTTGCGTAGTTCGTTTGCGTTCTTGCGGGCAGCTGCAGGCGGATCGAGCGCACGGTTGGATGGGGTTGGATCCCGCGCTTGACGCAGCTCCGCGGCGTTCGTTCCGCGCTTCCTGCCTTTTTCCGGGAGTGGTCAGTTTGAGGAATCCGGGCAGGCCGCGAGCTTGCTCGCGGCCTCATGGTGCCGGCCGGCCGGCGGCCTACGGGGCAAACGGATCCATTACCCTTTTTCTCCGAGCCCCGGTTGCAGTCAGGCGGGAAAGCCGAAAGGTGGTACGAACGGAACGGAACGGATTTGGGCCGTCGGTCCGGCGGTGGCGCGGGCGGATCAGCCTTCAAGTCCCGGCCGGCCGGCTCTTCTGCGCGGTGATGATCGCGACTGCGGTCACGATGATGGCCGAGGCGACCAGTGTGCGCGGCCCGATGGATTCGCCGAGCACGAGCCACCCGAGGAAGATGGCCACGACGGGATTCACATAGGCGTAGGTGGACACCAGCGCCGGTGTACTGTGCTTCATCAGCCAAACGAAGGCGGAGAAGCCCACCAGCGAACCGACACTGACCAGATAGGCGAACGCGGCCCACGACGGCGCGGAGATCCCGGCAAGATTGAGCTGCGCGAAATCGCCATGGACCAGCGCCGCAATGAGGAGGGCGCCGCCGCCGCCGAGGAGCTGGACGGCCGAGGCCAGGAAGGGATCGGCCCCGTGCTTTTGGTGCCGCGAGTAAATCGAGCCGAAGGCCCAGAACGCGGCCGAGGCGAGGACCCCGGCCAGCCGGCCGAGGTTCAGGCCGCCCTGCGCCGCGTTCTCCCACGGCGCGGCGAGCCACGTGACCCCGGCAAAACCCATAAGCAGCGCGACCATGGTCAACGCAGTCGGGCGCAGGCCCCCGGGCCAGGCCCATTCGGTGAGGACGAAGAAAAGCGGGCTCACGCCGATCAGCAACGCGGTGACCCCCGAGGGAAGCACCTGCTCCGCCCAGACGACCAGGCCGTTGCCGCCGAGCAGCAGGAAGGTTCCGATGATCGTGTTGACGCGCCATTGCCGGGCGTTGGGCCAAGCCGTTCCGCGGCAGCGCAGAAAGGCCAGCAGCAACGTGCCGGCAATGATGAAGCGCGCCCCGGCCATCAGGAACGGCGGCATGGTGGCCACGGCCACGCGGATCGCGAGGTAAGTGCTGCCCCAGATCAGGTAGATTGCGGAGAACGCGAGGACGAGCGCGGAGCGGGACGGCGCCGGGGCGGAGGTGTTCACGCTGCGCTTTCCGCGGCCGGCCGCAGGATGGCGGCCTGGCGCCCGAGCGCGACAATCGCGACCACCAGCACGGCCATGACCATCGTGAGGGTTGAGATCTGCTCGCCGAGCAGCAGGGCCGCCCACCCGAGGGTTAGAAAGCACTGGAGCAACTGCACCTGGCTGACACGCGCCACCCCGCCGCGCGCGAGGCCGTGGTACCAGGCCCAGAATCCGAGGAACATGCTGATGACCCCGGTATAGCCAAACGCGGCCCAGGCCCGGGCCGATGCGTGCAGGCCGTGCGCCGCTGAGACCATGGCGACCGGTACCACAATGAAAGGGGCCGCCAGCACCAGCGCCCATGAGATGACGCGCCAGCCGCCAAGTTCGCGCGCCAGCCGCCCGCCTTCCGCGTAACCGAGGCCGCAGAGGATGACCGCGGCCAGCAGCAGGCCGTCGGCGGGTTGCAGATGCCAGCCACCCTCAACGAGGGCAAATGCCACCACCGCGGCACTGCCGGCGAACGCCGCCGCCCAGAACCCGCGTGAAGGTCGCTCGTGGGTCCGCAGCACGGCAAAAACCGCGGTCGCCAGCGGAATCAACCCGATCACCACGGCGCCATGCGCGGCGGGTACATGCCGCATGGCCAGCGACGAGAACAGCGGGAAGCCTACGATGACCCCAAGCGCCACGATGAACAACCCGGGCAGGTGGCGCCGCGCGGGCAGCGGGTCGCGCCGCCAGGCCAGCACGATGGCCGCGAGCACCGCGGCGACGAGCGCCCGGCCCAGACCGACAAAGACCGGGTCGAGCTCGGCCACGGCCAGGCGGGTCATCGGCAGAGTCAGGCTGAAACCCAGCATGCCAAGGCAGCCGAGCAGCAGGCCGCGGGTTTCGTCGGCGCGGTTCATGGGCGGAGAGAATCCATGCGATGGGCAGGCGGGCGCAGCGGTGGCCTTCAAGCCGCCTGCTTCCGGGCAAGCTCGCCCAGCGTACGCACGGCGGCCTCGATCGGCTCGCTCCATGGCAGGCCGCAATTCAGGCGCAGGCAGTTCCGATAGCGGTCCTTCACGGAAAACAACGCGCCGGGAGCGATGTTGATCCGGTGCTTCAGGGCGTCGCGGTGCAGGCGCAGCGTGTCCACGCCCGGCGGCAGCTCGACCCAGAGCACGAATCCGCCTTGGGGACGGCTGAGCCGCGTGCCCTCGGGAAAATGCCGCAGGACGGCCTGGGAGAAAAGGTGGAGCTGGTTCTGGTACGCCCGGCGGATCGAACGGAGATGATGGTCGTAGCCGCCGTTGCGCAGAAAATCGGAAACGGTCTTTTGCAGCACCACGGGTGTGCCCAGGGTGTTGGTGAACTTGAGCCGGCGCACACGCTCGAGGTAGCGTCCCGGCGCGCACCAGCCGACGCGCAGGCCCGGGGCCAGGGTCTTGCTGAAGGAACTGCAGAGCAGCACGCGTCCGTCCGTGTCCCACGCCTTAAGCGGCTTCGGCCGGCGTTCGCCGAAGTGCAGGTCGCCGTAGATGTCATCCTCGATGGCGGGCACATCGTAGTCGGCCAGCAGGCGGTAAAGCCGCTCCTTCTTCTCGTCCGGCATGCAGGAGCCGAGTGGGTTCTGGTAGGTCGGCATCACGAGGACGACCTTGACGTCATTGTTCTCCAACGCGTCGCGCGTGGCGTCGAGGCAGATGCCTGTGCGCGGATCGGTCGGCACTTCCAGCGCGCGGAGGTTGAGGCTCTGGATGGTCTCGAGGAAGCCAAAGTAGGCGGGGGACTCGAGGGCCACGGTGTCGCCCGGCTTGGTGACGGCACGCAGGGAAAGGTTAATGGCCTCCGCGCAACCGAGCGTGATCACCAGCTCGTCGTGGGCGAGTGGTGTGCCGGTCTGGAGGTAGCGCCGGGCGATTTCCCGCGCGAGGGGATCGTAACCCCAGTTCATGGCGTAGCGGCCGAGGAGCGCGGGGTCGTTGCGGCCGACGGCGCCGAGCAGTCGCGCGAGCTTCTTCGTGGGAAACAGGGTGTGGTCGGGAAGCGCCGCCCCGAGCGGCACGGCGCCGGGGTCGGTGGCGGACATCATGATTTCCGCGGTGAGGTCATTGACCCCGACATAGCTGGGCTTGGCCATGGGCCGGGCCATGCGCGGCTCGGGGACGTCACCCGGCAGCCGGGCGCGCACGTAGTAGCCCGATTGCGGACGCGCCTCGAGCACGCCGCGGTTTTCCAGCAGCGTGTAGGCCTGGATCACGGTGGAGATGCTGACGTCGCGCTGGAGCGCCATGCGGCGCACCGACGGGACCCGGTGGCCGGGGCGGAGCGTGCCCTGCCCGACGAGCGACTGCAGCTCGTCGGCGAGGGTGACGTAAAGCGCGGTCGGCTTGGGCGTGGCGAGGGTCTGGATCATGGCGGGGAGGGAGAGGGCTTGAAGGATCAGTGTAGGCGAAACACGGGCGGGACGGCAGGGCCAGCACCGGGCGTTTGATACCAGTACAGTTGCCATGATTGTGAATCTGTGACCATGACAATTTTTCCGGATTTCCGGCCATGATCAACTGCAGGGGCGGCTTTACGCCGCGATGATCTGGCCGGCTGCACAAACCATCGCGGCGTAAAGCCGCTCCTACAGCGGCGAGCCGGAGTCTCTCGGCCCGCGTTGACTTTGGGCTGTGCTCCGCCGAAGTGCAGGGACGACGCCCATGCCGATCCGCGAAGAGCCCAGCCCGGAGGACCAGCAACGCCTGCTGCCGGACCATGGCGGGCCGGCGGCGACCTTTGCCCTGCTGGCGGGAAACTGCCTGCGCCGGTTTTTCGCGCAGAACGACCGTCCGCCCCTGCCCGAAAAATTATTGCTGGAATACGCGGCGCGGCTCTGGGCGGTGGTCAATGAGGAGGGATTGCCCCGGCCTCTGGCTCCGGCCGAATCCGGCGAGCCGGGGGAAATGACGGCGGACCGCGTGGCCCGCCTCACGGCGAAAATTTTCCAGGGGTTGGAAATTTTGGGACGGCAGGCGGAACTCGATACGCCCACGCGGCAGCTGCTCAAGGCCTGCCTGCAGCCGGAATTCCGGCAGTGCCGCGACTCCTACCGCGAGGTGGTCGCAGGGGTTTGCCGCCGGCAGGAACTGGCCCGGGCCCGGGAGCGCATCAGCGGCTCCCACTGCGTCGACTGTCCCTACTGGGTCGCCCTGCGGCCCGACCAGCATGCCCGTTTGCTCGCCAAGTCATGGGTGACGGGCGGGGCGGAGGCCTTCGCCGGGAATCGCGGCGTTTTTCTGCCGGAGGATTTCCGGGCACTGCGCCGGTTTGTATGGGGACAAATTCGCGCGGCCTGAGCTTGCGGTGCGCCGTTAAGGTTGAAAACCTTGGCTCGCGTCATTGTTCCCACCCTAACACACCATGTCCGCGATGAATGTCGTTCTGATTGAAGACGAAACCATGGTTCGTCACATGTTGCGCTCGACCGTGCAAAAAGCCGGGGGCCTCACGGTGGTGGCGGAATTTGGCGACGGCAACGAGGCGCTGGCCTATTGCCTGAAAGCCAAGCCGGCCCTGGTCATTTGCGACTTGAACCTACCGGGCCTGCACGGTCTCGAGGTGATCCGCATTTTGCGCGAGAAGCTGCCTGACATTCGCATCCTGGTGCTGACGGGCAGCACGGACGGCGAGTTGCCGGGGCAATTCATCTCGCTCGGTGTGCAGGGCTACGTGGACAAGACCAAGCCGCTCAATTATCTCGTGCAGGCGGTGCAGGAGGTGGCGGCCGGCGGGATCTATTTTGCCGCGAAGACGAGAATCACGCCGGGCAAGACACCGCCCGCCAGCCCGCCCCCGGTGCAGTCCGGTTCCGACCCGCTCTCCGCGCGCGAAATCGAGGTGGCGCAACTGGTCGCCAGCGGCCACTCCTCGAAGGAAATCGCCTCCCAGCTCGACCTCAGTGTCCGTACGGTCGAAAAGCACCGCGCCAACATCATGGACAAGATCGGGGTGCGCGACGTGGCCAGCCTCACGCGCTACAGCATTCAGCACGGGCTGGTGAAGGTGTGAGGGTTTGCCGCTTGAAATCTTTATCTTTCCTCTTTCTCCGGTTCGACGCGTGGAGCACTGACGAAAGATAAAGAGAAGGAGGAAAGAGAAAGATTTGTAAACGGCGCTACGCGTACTGCGCGAGGGCCGCGCCGGTCAGGCGGCAGATGGTCCATTCGTGGAGGCGTTGCGCGCCGAGCGATTCGTAGAATTCAATCGCCGGCTGGTTCCAGTCGAGGACGGACCATTCCATGCGGCCGCAACCGCGCTGGTTCGCGAGACGTGCGAGGTGGACCAGCAGGGCCTTGCCGATGCCGCGGCCCCGCAGTTCGGGCTTCACGAAAAGGTCCTCCAGGTAGAGTCCGGGCTTGGCGAGAAACGTCGAGTAGTTGGCAAAGAATAGCGCAAAGCCGGCGGGCGTGACGCCGGAAAAGGCCAGCACGCATTCCGCGGCCGGGGTGCCGGCCGCGGGGAACAGCGTGGCGCGGAGTTTTTCCTCGGTGGCCTCCACGGTGGGCAGCAACTTTTCATAGATGGCGAGGTCACGGATAAAAGCGAGAATGAGCGGCACATCGCCGGCGGTGGCCGGCCGGATCGAAAGGGTGGTGGCGGACATGATCGCGAGCAGAGTTCGCGCGGTGGACCCGGTCAAGCAAGCGGGGTGGGTCACACCGAGGTAGGCAGGACGGATTTCCGACCCGGTCAGGCAATCTCGCGGAGAGTTTGGCCACTGATTACACAGATGGGCACGGATAACCCATGCGATCATTTGTGCGATCTGTGGAATCAGTGGCTAAAATTTGATCGGGTCCGGCTCATTAAAAAAATGAGGGATAAGCAATCACCAATCGCCCCTGCGTCCCCGAGGTTGGGATTGCGGCCCGTTGCACGGCTGGCACATTCGCCCCTGCCATGATTCTTTCCGTCGGTTGCACGTTTGCCTACCAGGTGGTGGCGCCCACCGCCAACTTCACGTTCAACATCCTCGCCAACACCGGTCCACAGCAGAAATTGCTCAACGAGAGCGTGGTCTGCGTGCCGGAGGTGCCGGCGGAGCGTATTTCGACGTCGAAAGGCAACCGGGTCTTCCGGGTGGAAGTGCCGGCCGGGCCGTTCGAGCTGCGCTATGCGGCGACGGTGGAAGTGCTGCGCGCGCCGCTGCCGCCGGACATGAAATCCGACAACCCCGGGCGTCTCCCCCTAGCCGTGCTGACCTACACGCTGCCCAGCCGCTACTGCGAGAGCGACCGGTTTGCGCCGCTGGCCTGGGAGCTTTTCGGCAAGATCGACAACCGGACCGAGCAGGTGCGGGAGATCTGCCGCTGGGTCGACGCCAATCTCACCTACGCCCCCGGCGCGACGGATTCACGCACCTCGGCGTGGGACGTCTGGCAGCTCCGCAAGGGCGTATGCCGCGACTACACCCACCTCGCCATTGCGCTCTGCCGGGCGCTCTCGATCCCGGCCCGCTATGTCGGGGGCTACGCGGCGGGACTCGAGCCGATGGATTTCCATGCCTGCCTTGAAGTCTATCTCGGCGGCCAATGGTATCTCTTCGATCCCAGCGACAGCATTCCCCCGGAAAACATCGTGATCATCGCCCGCGGCCGCGATGCCGCCAACGCCGCGCTGACGACCATCTTCGGCCGCGTCAACGCCGGCTCGGTAAAAGTGACGTGCGCGGCCGTACCGGTGTCCGCTGCGGTGGCCTGACCGGCACCGCCGCACCTGGGCCGTTTTCATGCGGATCGATGTCGGGGCGTTCCTTGCGGACGCCCGGTTTGCGGCGTTCAACGGGCGTCCGCAAGGGACGCCCCGACGTTCGGCAAAATCGCCGTTCGAGGCGTGATCAGCCGGGTTGAATGCGGTTCCTTGCGGTCCGTCCGGCCAGCACGAGCCAGAAGATCGCGGCGACCAGCAGCGCGCCCGGCAGGATGAGGACGGCGTGGCCGAGTCCGGAGACGTCCGCGATCCGGCCGACCAGCTTGGGCGACCACAGGTCGCCGAACAGATGGATCATGAAAATCGACATCGCCATGGCGCTGGCGCGCAGGTTCACCGGCACGGTCTCGAGGATCAGCGTGTTGGTGGGCCCGGTGGAAATAAAGGTGAAGAACATGCATGCGCCGAGGGCGACCATGCAGAGCGTCCGGTCCGGGGTGTGGAAGGCGGCGAACGCGAGGGGGACCGAAATCAGCACCGACAGCCCCATGGTCAGGGCGTAGCCCGAGGGATGGCGCCGCTGCCAGGCGGTGGCGGCGTATCCGCCGATCAGGGTGCCCACCAACCCGGAGAATACGAGGGTGGCGCCGAAGAAAAGCCCCGCCGAATCCGTGGGCACGCCATGGACCTCCTCGAGGTAAGCCGGAGCCCAGTGGGCAAATCCGCCCTGCGCGAAGGTGTAGGCGGTATAGCCGAGCACGACCAGCAGGTACGAGGGAAGGGTGAAGAGTTTCAGGACATCGCGGGCCCGCGGCTTGGAGGGCTCAGGGGCTCCGGCGTCGGAGCCGCCGCGGCGGGGCTCGGCAAAGGGCAGGAGCACGAGTGCGAGCATCAGTCCCGGTGCACCGGCCCAGAGGAAGGCGTCCCGCCAGGTCCAGTGGGCTGCGACCCAGCCGCCGAGGATGTTGCCGAGGGCCGCGCCGACGGGGATGGCGACATAAAAAAAAGTCAGGGCGTTGTTGCGCCGGCTGGCGGGGAAAATATCCGAGATGAGGCCGGGGCTGATGGTGGCGTAGCTGGCCTCGCCCACGCCCACGAGTGCCCGCCAGGCGAGCATTTCGCCGTAGCTGTGCGCAAACCCGGTCATAACGGTGCCGATGCTCCAGACGAAAATACCCGCGGCGATCAGCCATTTCCGCGGCCAGCGGTCACCGAGGTAGCCGAAGAACGGCGACGTGACGAAGTAGCCCGCCAGGAACGCCGTGGCCAGCGTGCCGGCCTGGTCGCCGTTGAGGCCGAGATCGCCGCGGAGCCGCGTCAGTACGGCGGGCAGCACGAAGCGGTCGAGATAGTTGAAGAGGTTCAGCCCCGTGAGGATGAACAGCATGCCCCGCGGAGAGAGTTCGCGGCGGCTCATCGGGGCGGATAGAAGCGGGAGACTCCGTGGTTCGCAGGCCTGCCGCCGGATGGCTGCGAGTGGCGCGGGCCTATTTGGCGAGGAGCGCCTTGATCACGGCCGCGGACAGCGCGTCGCCCCGCAGGTCCTTGCCGATGATCTTGCCCTCGCGGTCGAGGAGGAAGGTGTTGGGGATGCTGTTGACGCCGTATTTGACCGCGAGCTTGTTGCCCCAGTACAGGCCGTCGAAGAACTGCGGCCAGGCCATCTGGTGCTCCTTGGTGAAGGCGGCGAGTTTGTCGCCGTCGCCCTCGCGATCGAGGCTGACGCCGATGATTTCAAAACCCTTGTCGTGCAGCTGCTGGTAGGTTTTCACGACATTCGGCAGCTCGGCGAGGCACGGCCCGCACCACGTGGCCCAGAAGTCCACCAGTACGACCTTGCCCTTGTAGTTCGTCACCGAGAGGGCGTGGCCGTCGGTGTCCTTCTCGCTGAAATCCGGAAACGGGGAGCCCACCGCGAGGCTGCGCTGGATGCGTTCGCCCGCCGCCTGTTTTTCCAGGCCGCCGATGATTTCGTCGGCCTGGCGGCCGAGCGCGGTCTCGGGAAAGTCGGTCTTGATCCGCTTGACGAGCACGATGCCCTTGTCCGCGTCGTGAAACACCTCGATGTAGAGGCCCGCCTCCATCGCCAGGACCTCGCTCGCCTCATCGGTCTTCTCGTCCTTGTGGGCCGTGAGAATCGCGTCGAAGCCCTTGAGCTCATCGGTGAACTGGTCCTCGCTGGTTGCGCCGGTGGCCAGCTTGGCCTTGATCTTGTCGACCAGCGCGGCGAGGTCGGCCTTGAGGTCGCCCTTGTCGGCGGCACGGAGGAGAGGGCTGCAGGGCAGCGCGACGAGCAGGGCGCAGGCGAGAAGGGATTTGATTTTCATGGAGAGGCGGTTGCCGGGCGGGATGAAACGGGAAACAGGCACCAAGCAGGGCGCCGGACAATGAGCAAATGGCCCGGTGGTGCGCAAGTGCAGGTTGCGATGGTGCCTCGGCTGTCGGCGCCCGGAAATTGGCAGCAAAAAGGCCGCGGCGGGAAACCGCGGCCTTGATAGGGCGGCTAAACGCGCCGGGGTTAGCGCGTTAGCCCTTGATCGTTCAGGCTTCCTTGGCGTCGACCGGGATGCGCATGCCGTAGAAGCTGCGGTAGACGAACACCAGGGCGACGACGAAGATGATGGCGCCGAGCGTATGCTTCAGGCCGGGCTCCATCTTCACGGCGATCTCGACGGCGAGGAGGCCGAAGAGCGTCGTGAACTTGATGACCGGGTTGAGCGAGACGGACGACGTGTCCTTGAAAGGGTCGCCCACGGTGTCGCCGACCACGGTTGCGGCATGCAACGGGGTGTTCTTCATCTTGAGGTCGACCTCGACGATCTTCTTGGCGTTGTCCCAGGCGCCGCCGGCGTTGGCCATGAAGATGGCCTGGAAGAGGCCGAAGAAGGCCATGCCGACGAGATAACCGATGAAGAAGAACGGGTCGAAGAACGCCAGCGAGAGACTGAAGCAGAAGATGACGATGAAGATGTTGATCATGCCCTTCTGCGCATATTGGGTGCAAATCTTCACGACTTCCTTCGAGGCTTCGACCGCGGCGGTGGCGGCATCGAGCTTCATATTGTCTTTGATGTAGACCACGGCGCGATAGGCGCCGGTCACGACGGCCTGCGTGCTCGCGCCGGTGAACCAGTAGATGACCGCGCCGCCCATGAGCAGGCCCATGAGCGCCTCGGGATGCACCAGTGAGAGGCGCTCGAGGACGTTGAACGTCGGGTCGATCGCCTGGTAATGCGCCTGCAGCATCATGATGATCCCGAAAACCATCGTGGTCGCACCGACGACCGCCGTGCCGATAAGCACGGGCTTCGCGGTCGCCTTGAAGGTGTTGCCGGCGCCGTCGCCCTTTTCGAGCTGGTGCTTGGCGCCTTCGAAGTCGGGCTTGAAGCCGAAGTCGCGCTCGATCTCGGCGGAAATGCCGGGTTTGCCCTCGATCTGCGAGAGTTCGTAGACGGACTGGGCGTTGTCGGTGACGGGGCCGAACGAATCGACGGCGATGGTGACCGGGCCCATGCCGAGGAAGCCGAACGCCACGAGGCCGAACGCGAAGATCGGCGCGGCGAAGCGGAACTGCTCGGGCATCATCACCTGCACGGCGGCGTTGCCGGAGAAGTAGTACGCGCCGAACATCAGGCCGAGGATGCAGAGGCCGGTCCAGAACGCGGAGAAGTTGCCCGCGACCAGGCCGGAGAGGATGTTGAGCGAGGCGCCGCCCTGCTTGGAGGACGTGACGACCTCCTTGACGTGGCGGCTCTCGGTGGAGGTGAAGATCTTCGTGAACTCCGGGATCAGGGCGCCGGCGATGGTGCCGAGCGAGATGATGGAGGAGAGCACCCACCAGAGGCCGGCGTGGTCGGGGAGTTTCGACAGCAGCAGATAGCTCGCAGCATAGGTGACGATGATGCAGATGATCGAGGTGATCCAGACGAGGTTCGTCAGCGGGTGCTCGAGGTTAAAGTTCTTGGCATTGCCCCAGACGGCCTTGCTCACCATGTCGTTGATCCAGTAGCTCACGAGCGAAGTGATGACCATCAGGATGCGCATGGCGAAGAGCCAGACGATGAGCGTGGCGCACAACGCGGGATTGGCGGCGAGCGCGAGGGCCAGGAAGGCGATGAGCGCGACGCCGGTCACGCCGTACGTTTCGAAGCCGTCGGCGGTCGGTCCGACGGAGTCACCGGCGTTGTCACCGGTACAGTCGGCGATGACGCCCGGATTGCGCGGGTCGTCCTCCGGCAGGTTGAAGACGATCTTCATGAGGTCGGCGCCGATGTCGGCGATCTTGGTGAAGATGCCGCCGCAGATGCGGAGGGCGGAGGCGCCGAGGGATTCGCCGATGGCGAAGCCGATGAAGCACGGGCCGGCGAGGTCGCGCGGCAGAAACGCCAGGATGCAGATCATGAAGAACAGCTCGATGGCGACGAGGAGCAGGCCGACGCTCATGCCGGACTTGAGCGGGATGAGCAGGGTGGCGAGCGGGTTGCCCTTGAGGGCGGAGAAGGCGGCGCGGCTGTTGGCCACGGTGTTGATGCGGATGCCGAACCAGGCGACGCCGTAGCTGCCGAGGATGCCGAGCACCGAGGCGAGCAGTATGACGACGACATTGCCGGCGGAGTTCATCGAGAGCACGCCGAAGTAATAGGTCATGCAGACGGCGATGAGCACCCACAGCACCGCGAGGAACTTGCCCTGCTGGAAGAGGTAGGTTTTGCAGGTTTCCCAGATAATCTGGGAAACGGCACCCATCGAGGCGTGGACGGGGAGGTTTTTCGTCTGGATGTATTGCATCCAGCCGTAAACGACGCCGAGCGCGCAGACGACGAGGCCGATCATGAGGACGTTCATGCCGGTGAGGGAACCGTTAAAGAAGCTCACCGACGTGAGGTCGGGGATGTGAATATCGGACTCGCTTGCGCGAACGGTTGAACTGAAAGACGCAGCCAATGCAGCGGCGCCGAACTGCCAGGGTTTAAGAAGCTTCATAGGGTGGGGAAACCAGGGGAGGGTTTGGAGCCGCCGGTTGTGGCGCCCGCCGGGCCATCTCGCGAGCCATTTTTGTTCAGGCCCTATGGGTAAAGGCGCGCTTACCGGGCAACGCACCGGATTTCATCCGCGCTTATTTCCACGGCTGCCCGGCTGCCAACCACTCGATGCAGGCCTTTCAGCAGAGCCAAGGAACCTGCCCAGCGGCCCGGACGATACCTCCAAGCTCCTAGGCAGGCATGAGCTGATTCACCGGGTGTCGGCGCAAGGCTTCGTGCAGGAGATCCTCGCGAAACAGACGATGGGGCAGGGGAGGGTCGGCGGCGGGCGGCAGCAGCCCGGCGCCGATCAGGTCGTGCTGGAGCGCGGCGGCCTTTTCCACGGAGGGCACGTTGGCCGCGTCACGGTGAAAGACATGGAAGTCCGGCACGGTTTCTACCCGGCCGTGGCCGCAGTCGAACCGGCCGAGCAGGGCGGGCGCGATCACGCGGACGGGGAGGTTGAGATAGCGTGCGCCCGCCAGGAGCCCGGCGAGAGGCTTGCGGTTTTGCGGCTCGTCGCACCAGGCGCAGGCCGCGGTGAGCGCGGCCACGAGCGCGGCATGCTCGGCGGGGAACCGGTCCGCGAAACGCTGCGTGACCATGAGCACCTTCTCGACATGGCCCGGGGCCAGCGCGGCGCTCCAGGCGGGGCACCAGCCGGCACCCTCGCGCACCGCGAGGGAATTCCACGGTTCGCCGGCGCAGTAGCCGTCGATCGTGCCGGCGGCGAGGTTGCGGAACATCTGCGCGGGCGGCACCACGACGATCCGCACATGGCGGTCGGGATTGATCCCGGCGGTGCGAAGCCAGTTGCGCAGCAGCAGGTGATGCGAGGAGAACAGGGAGACGACCCCGAACGTGACGCGGCGTTCGCCGTGCCGGGAGAGCACGAGGGCGCGAAGGGTGGCGTCGTCCCTGACCCCCTCGGCCCAAAGGGTGTTGGCGAGGGTCAGGGCATTGCCGTGGAGATTGAGCACCAGCGCGGTGAGCACCGCACTGGGCGGGCAGTTAAGGCCGAGCTCGGCGTCCCACAGCATCGGCGCCGGGGCGTGGGCGGCCTCGAGTTCGCCGTAGATGATCTTGTCGCGGATGGTTGCCCAGCCGACTTCGCGGTGCAGCACGACGTCGACGCCATGCCGGGTGAAATACCCGAGCTCCTGCGCCACGATGAGCGGGGCCGCGTCGGTCAGCGGGATGAAGCCCAGCCGCAGGGACTTTCGGCGCGGCGACGCGGGAGCGGCGTGGGAGGATGCGGTGGGCGGCATGCTTTTAAGGTGAGGCCAATCCAGCCTCCGCCGTGCCACCGGGTGCGCATGGCTCAATTACTGCTGATCGAACAATTCATCCGATTGATGAATCAGGCTCATCCATGAAGGCCATCCTGGACAGCCGCCAGATCCTCGCGTTTTCCGCGCTTGCGCGGCGGGGCAGTTTCACGCTGGCGGCGAAGGATCTTTTTTTGACGCAGTCCGCGGTCAGCCACGCCATCAAGGCCCTGGAGGAGGAAGTCGGCTGCCGCCTGGTCGACCGCGCGGGCAAGCGGGTCATGCTCACCCAGGCGGGCGAACAATTCCTGCGGCACGCCGAAAAAATCATGCGCGAGATGGAGGCGGCCCGGGCCGGGCTCGACACCCTGACGAAGTGGGGCCACGGGCGGCTGCGCGTCGGGGCCAGCACGACCGCCTGCCAGTATATCCTGCCGACGGTGCTGCGGGAATTCCGGCAGAGTTTTCCGAAATGCGTCATCAAGATCGAGCCCGGCGACCATGGGCTGCAACTGGACCTGCTCCGGGGTAACCACATTGACCTTGCGATCATGCTGGAGCCGGCGGGACAGACGGATATCAACTTCACCCCGCTGTTCCAGGATGAGCTGAGGTTCGTGGTGGCCCCGCTGCACCCGTGGGTGCGGATGGGCCGGGTGCCGCGCGAGGCCATCGCCGAGGAGACGCTCGTGCTGTACAACAAGAGCAGCTACACCTTCCGGCTCGTGAACGAATATTTTCGCGATGAGAAGGTTCTGCTCAGCAATTTCATCGAGCTCGGCAGCATGGAGGCAATCAAGGAACTGGTGAAAATCGGGCTGGGCACCGGCGTACTCGCGCCCTGGATCGCGCGCGGGGAAATCGAAAACGGCTCGCTTGTCTCGCTCCCGCTCGGCCCGCGCAAGCTCCGCCGGAAGTGGAGCGTGGCCCACCTCAAGGGCCGGCGACTCGCCCTCGGCGAGGAAACGTTTGTCGGGCTTTGCCGCGCAGTGACCGAAACGTTGATGTCGCAGCCAGCAGCCGCCTCGGCCTGAGCGCAGCATGATCGCACCCTTTCACCTGGAGTGGCTGAAATGTCCTCCTCCGCCCGGCGCATGGAGGATAACCTTCGCCGGGAAACAATCGTTGAGGGGACAGGTACGCAGGATCAGCCATTGATTGGCTTGCCGACCACAGCCTCGGCGAAGGTTGGTGCCCGGGGCGGGGCTCGAACCCGCATGACTTTGCAGTCAGGGGATTTTAAGTCCCCAGCGTCTACCATTTCGCCACCCGGGCGTCGGTGAAGGACGCCGACTGTCAAGTGTGCCGGACCGAGCGTCAACTCTCGCTGTCAGTTCAGGCACCGCGGCCGGCCAAGGCTTTCTGGCTGGCTGAGAGTCGGGCGGAATTGAACCTTGCTGGTTGCAGGGACGTGCGGCACGTTCCCCGGCTTGTGAAAATTGGTTTTCTGGGCGGAAGTTTCGATCCGGTGCATTTTGGCCATCTGATGGCCGCGCAGGACGCTTACGAGCAGTACAAACTGGACCGGCTCATCTTTGTCCCCGCGGCGCAGGCTCCGCTTAAGCCCAACGACGTCCAGTCGTCGCCTGAGGACCGCATGGCCATGTTGAGCGCGGCGATCGAGTGGGACCGGCGCTTCGAGGTTTCGGACTACGAGCTGCGCCGCGGCGGGGTCAGCTACACCATTGATTCGGCCCGGCATTTCCGGGCGCTTTATCCCCAGGATGACCTCTATTGGATCATCGGAGGAGACCAGCTGCCCAAGCTGCACCTGTGGAAGGACATTGGCGAGCTGTCCAGCCTCGTGGAATTTATCTTCCTGGAACGCCCGGGCTATCCTGTGAAGGCGTCGCCCATGAGCCCCGGGTTGCGCCTGCACCGTTGCGATGGGCATCTTCTGGCGATCAGCTCCACTGAACTCCGGGATCGCGTGAAGCGCGATCTGGCGCTCGACTACTTCGTACCCCACAAGTCGATCGTGTATATCAAGCAGAAGCAACTCTACCGCTGAATGAAAGCTCTGACGAAACCGCTCGCGTTGGTGAAACTGTGCTGTGAGGCATTGGCCGAGAAAAAGGCTGCGGATCTGCGCGTGCTGGACATCAGCAAGCAGTCATCGATCACGGACTACCTGGTGCTGGCGACTGGTACCTCAGAGCCGCATTTGCGCGCCTTGCGCGTGGAGGTTGAAAAGGTGCTCGATGCCGCCAAGGCCCATATCGTCGGCATTGAAACGGCGCAGGACAGCGGCTGGACGGTGGTGGATACATTTGAGATCATGGTTCATCTCTTCACCACGGAAAACCGGGCAAAATACCGCTTGGAAAGCCTGTGGAAGGATGCCGTGGAAGTGTCGGTGCCGTCACTGCTGGGGCTTGTTTCCAAGCCGAAGGCACCCAAATCGGCCGGAAAACGGGTGGCGTCGCCGAAGAAACGGAAGATCGGGCCCTCGAAAAAGTGACAACCCGCCAAAAAATGCTTTGCATGCATCATTCCCCCGCTGAAGGTTGGTGCAGCCCCCATCCCAGACGTTTACGAAAAACACCGGGTCTAAAGCATTCACTCTGGTCGAGATCATGATCGTGGTGGTCATCATCGGCCTGTTGGCGGCGATGGCTATACCCGCCTTTCAGAAAGTGCAGGTCGCGTCCCAAGACAAGGCGGTGCTCAATAACATGCGGATTCTGGCTGCAGCCGCCGACCAGTACTTCACGGAAAAGGGCACAAGTATGGTCCTGTTTTCGTCGCTCGTCGGATCATCGGCTTACGTTAAGTCATTCAGTGCCGTGGCAGGGGAAGCCTATCCCGCAAACTACACCGCAGCCATGCCGATCATTGTCTCTGGCATCGCGGGTGCTCGGACGTTGACCTATTCCAACTAGCAGGCTGCTGAAAAACGCTTGATTCCGCATTTTGTATTCGTACTATGGATACCATGCGCGGCCAACGCCCCTCCCAACCTGGTTTCGTGAGCCTGATTAACGTCGAGACGCTGATTGCGGCGGATCACCCGATCCGT
>CAIKHO010000047.1 GCA_903827245.1 uncultured Opitutia bacterium | reverse complement strand
GATGCTCTTGCCGCCGTCGGCCTCCCGCAAAATGCGGATCTTCTGTTCCGTCGTGTGTCTTTTGCCTTTCATGGTCTGGGCTCCTTTTAGGGCCGCAGACTAACATTACAAGTGGCCCGGATTTCGGGGGATCACCGCACCCGGTGTCACCGCCGGCAGGGCGGATCGCCGCAAATTCCGCCGCGCCGTCGGACTCCTCGGGCCGCGCCGCCTCCCGGCCATAAAAATATTCCATGGCGGCGCGCAATTCATCCACCGGCGCAACCGTGGCCACAATCTCGAGCCCGGTCAGGTAGCAAAGACCATCGACGCCCTCCGTCGCGGACGGGTCGGCCACGGCGATGCGCAAGCGTTGCCCGTCATGCGCCAATGGCAGCACATCGTGGCGGAACGCAAAGGCCCGCGGCACGAGGCGAAGCGTTTCGGCCGACACTTGAATGCCCTTCAAATCCGCCAGCGGCGCCGCGAATTCCTTCGCGAGAAGCCCGGCCAGCTGTCGGGCGCTCAACGTTCCGCCGACCCTGAGCTGATCGATCACTCCGGGCGCCGGTTGCGCTGGATCTGCCCGCGGGACCGGCGCGGCCTGCGCGTCCGCCACCTGGGCGGCCGACACAAGGCCCCGTTTGATCGCCAGCTGGATGACGTGGTCGTCCGGAGTCACGGGTCGGTTTTCGCTCGTGTGGCGGACATTCCCACCCCGCTAGCGGTTGAGGCTCATCAGGAACTCGGCGTTCGACTTGGTCTTCTTCAGCCGGGTCAGGAACATCTCCATCGCCTCGACGGACGGGATGCCCTGCATCGCACGGCGCAGGCCGTAGACGCGCTGCATTTCCTCCGGGTGGTAGATGAGCTCTTCCTTGCGCGTGCCGGAACGGTCGATGTTGATCGCGGGAAAGATGCGCTTCTCCACGAGGCCGCGGTCGAGGTGGAGCTCCATGTTGCCGGTGCCCTTGAATTCCTCGAAGATGACCTCATCCATGCGGCTGCCGGTATCAATCAGCGCCGTCGCGAGAATCGTGAGACTCCCGGCGCCCTCGATGTTGCGCGCCGCGCCGAAAAAGCGCTTCGGTTTCTGCAGGGCCGTGGCCTCGAGGCCGCCCGACATGATCTTGCCGGCGTTGGAGGCCAGCGCGTTGTAGGCGCGCGCCAAGCGGGTGATGGAGTCGAGCAGGATGACCACGTGCTGGCCCATCTCGACCAGCCGGCGCGCCTTCTCGCCGACCATCTCCGCGCAATGCACGTGGCTCTCGGGCGCCTCGTCGAACGTCGAGCTGACGACCTCGCCCTTGGTGTGACGCCGGAAATCGGTGACTTCCTCCGGGCGCTCATCGATGAGGAGCAGGATGAGCTTGGTCTCGGGATAATTGTTCGAGATGGAGTTGGCGATGTTCTGCAGGAGCACGGTCTTGCCGGTGCGGGGCGGTGCGACAATTACGCCGCGCTGGCCGAAGCCGACAGGAGTGAGAAGGTCGACGGCCCGCATCGACACGTCCTTGTGAATCTCGGTCGCCTCAAGCAAAATCCGCTTGAGCGGGTAATACGGGATCAGCTCCTCGAACGGCGTGATCCGCTCGATGGCGTCGGGCTTGAGGCCCATGACCTTTTCCACTCGCAGGACCACGGGGCAGCGTTCGGCCCCCTCCGGGGCGCGCACCACCACCTCAACCTCGTGCCCGCGCTTCAGTCCGTAGGCGTAGATAAAACTTTCCGGCAGGTAGGCGTCCTCCGGATAGAGCCGGTAATTCACGTGCTGGTGCACGATGAAGCCGTAACCACCGCGGTCGGTGAAATCGATCCAGCCGCGATCGCGGATCTCGCGCTTGTTCGCTGCCGCGTAGGCGAAAATCTTGGCGAGCAAAAGGCGCCGCGCCGGCGCACCCTCGAACGTGGCGCCGAGCTTGCGCGCAAACGCGGTCAGGTCCGCGAGGTTGAGCGCATAGATTTCATCGAGAAAAAACGGCTCGCCGGCGCCGCTGGAAACCTCGCTGGCCAGCTTGTCGAGCGCGACCAGGTCATTGAAGCGCGAGGAATCCGGCAGATCGCCAAAGACCGGGCCGTTTTCGACCGGAGGCCGCGGTTGCGGGGGATGCGGGGTATGCCCACCACCGCCGCCACCATTTCCGCCGCCGCCCGGTTGCCATGGCCCACCGCCAAATTTTCCGCGCTTGCCCCGCTTGTCGCGCCGGTTGCGCTTCCAGAATCCGCGCTCCTGCCACTCGCCCTGCTGGGGCTGGCCACCGCCATGACCCTGTCCACCACCGTGTGCCGGGGCCGTGGTCGGTGCTGTCTCCGACGGGCCATTGTCGGCCGGTGCGTGGTTGCCGGGTGATTCCACTGCATGCGAACTCGTGGGCTCAAAGGTCGCGCGCTCCTCCGCGCGCGGTGGCTCAGGTTCGCGCATGGGCTCGGAGGGTGCCGGAGGGGCCGCGGCCGGCTCTTCGCTGGAAGCCCCCGCCTTTTTTGCCCGCGGTTTCGGACGCGGGCGGCGCGTTTTTTTGGTGTCGCCGGTGTCAGTTTCCTTATCGGCGGAGACCGTGGCGTCGTCGTTTTCGTTCTTGGGGGGAAGCTCCATACAAAAAATAGTCTTAATTCAGGAAAAGCATGAACCGCCCCGGTTTGGGACGGAAATTACTGCCCGCCATCAGCGGACAATCGTCAGGGCACCGACCAGCAGGTCGATCTGTTTTTGGAGAAAATCAGGGGACCCGTCGTTCAAAAGGACAAAGTCAGACAGCTCAATTTTACGGGCCAAGGGCAGTTGCTTGGAAATTCTTTGCGCGGCGAGCGCGCGTGTCAGACCGCGTTGCTCTAGCCGGGTCAGTTGCAGAGCCGGAGCACACGTCACGCAGACTATGAAATCAAACCAATTCTCCAACTGTTTCTCGAACAACAGCGGCACCTCCACAATCCAGCGCGAGCCGGGCGCCGTGGCCAGCTGCACGCGCCATTCCGCAAATACCAAGGGATGCGTCAGCTCCTCCAGCCAGCGAAGCGCGTCATTGTCCGCAAAGACCACAGACGCCAGATGGATTCGGTTGACCGTCCCATCAGGTGTGATTGCCGCATCCCCAAATCGGGAACGAATGGCTGCGATTACCTCCGGCTGTGTCAGCACCTGCTCACGAACAAGCCGGTCTGAATCGATGTGCTTGAAACCCTGTTTTACAAGCAATTGAACGGCAAAAGACTTACCGCAACCCATGCCACCGGTTATCCCCAGAATCATATTTTCCGGCATGAGGGTTTAACCCTAGTTTTGAACTTGCCTATGTGTGATCCCAAAAGCATTTAAATTTGCCGCCAAGTACTGCTCGACCGGGCAGCATGGGCTCACATCAATCGAATCCCTGCCATGCTCGCAAGCATCGACACCAGAAGCGCACCCGCGGTTGCTGCGGCCGTTAAGGCGCATTTTGCAGAGATCTTTCCGACGACTGCGCCAGACCTGATCGACACCCTGTTTTGCGACGTCGACGCGTTTTTCGGCGGCAGGCACCCCGACTACCAGGCGGTCGACCTGCGGTATCACGACCTTGAGCATACCCTGCAGGCCACGCTTTGCTTTGCGCGCCTGATAGTAGGACGCCACCGGGCGGGAGCCACACCGGCGCTCGGTACCGCCAAACACCCAAGTTTATCGGCGCGCCAACGCTAGCGCTCTACGGGCATACGTTTGCAGCTCTCCATCGTTCACCGCTTCACGTTCCCAAGCAGGATTCGTCTCATGATGATATCGATTAGCGAATTCGAGCACCTGCCGCAGTTCTTTCGTGTCCTGTGCGTTATCTTAAGGCCCCTCTCGGTGAGTTGATAGACTACTTTGAAAGACTAAGTAACGCGCCCGCTCTCGTCGATTCGTTGAGAAAGTTTGCGAAGAAGAGAAACCGACTCGCTCACGGTTACCTCGGCGACCCGAAGCACGACTGCCGCTGCACACCGACGCAAATCCAGCGCTATCGCGCCCGCATCAGCGTTCCGCTCCTCGACCGCATCGACCTGCATGTGGAGGCACCCGCCCTGTCCCTGACTGAATTGCGTTCGACCAAGTCAGGCGAGAACTCCGGTGACGTTGGCGCGCGGATCGCCGTGGCCCGGACCCGCCAGCACGTCCGGTTTGCCGGCACCAGGGTCACCAGCAACGCCCGGATGAGCCACGCTCAGATCCGGCAGCACAGCACGCTGGATTTGGCCCTCGGCGACCTGCTGCAGCACGCGATGGAGCAACTGCACCTCTCTGCCCGCGCTTATGATCGCATCCTCAAGGTCGCGCGCACCATCGCCGATCTGGCCGGCGCGGACAAGATCGCCTCGCCCCATCTGCTCGAGGCCATCCAATACCGCAGCCTCGACCGGAACCTGTTTTACTAGGGCATTTTCAAATCCACTTATCGTTTTGCGGTGGAGCAGCGACCTCCCGGTCGCTGTCCGGACGCGACAGGGACGTCGCGCCTCCGCCAGGACCCACGAACATTTGAAGACGCACCCTGGCTCGATGGCTGCCTGATGAGTTGCGATGCGTCATGCTTTCCGGTCGAGAAGGAATGTCGTTGCCGTTGCTTTTCGAGATCCATCTCGCGCCGATCTCTCCGCGTTCAGAAGTGCTCGGACCGCGCCATGCGCTACGGTAGCCGGTCCAGCACCCGGAGACCGGGGACCTCATGAAAGTGCGCATCCGCCGACAATACTGCTGCATTGGCGTGTAGCGCACAGGCCGCTATCAGGAGATCTGGCGCCGGAAGCACGATGCCACGCCGGTCAAGTGACCAGGCCAGTTGCCCGGTGCGCTCCCACACCGTGTTGCCCGTCGCGACATAGAGCATGATCGAGAAACACTCCCGGAAACGCCGGTGCAGCGCAGGATCGCGGCGACCCCGGCAGACCTCGATGACGACCATCCCGCATGTGGCAAACTCCCACTCGACCGCATGCGCTGCGAGCGCCACGAAAGGGTCCTCGCCGCGGCGGGCGTGGCTGATGAAAAAATTACTATCGGGCAGGACGAGTCCGGCCATAAGGCGCCTTTGGTTCGGCTACGATGAGCCCATGGCTGTCGAGCACATCGGCCGCGGAGGGCGCGAACTCCGCCCGCAGTTCGTCCGGCGTCAGCCCCAGCCCCTGGCTGAAAAGCTCCTTCATCCGGTGCCGCCGCGCCATGTCGTTGAGCGCGATCTTGACCGCCTCCGTCTTGGTCTTCGCGCCGGTGACCTTCATGACGCGGGCGAGGACTTCCTCATCAATGTGCATCGTCATTTTCATGATGGTTTCCACGGTATGGTCACCTTGCCATACCTCAAGCAAAAAGTATGGCCATCATGCCATATAGACCTCTCAGGAGTGGATTTACGCCGGATTCCGTGCAGGGGCAACCCTCGCGAAGGCTCGTTTCGCCAGCAGGACCAAGCACTCTGAATTCCCGCGGATCACGCGGACGATCGCGGATTTTAAAACTAATCGCGATTCTCACAAATCCGTTGTCGGTATCCGCGTCAATCTGAGCAATTCGCGGCAAAAACCGCCGCTCTGCCGGGATTGTGGCCCTCCTTCGCCCCGGCTTCGGAGGGCATTTTCCTTCCGATTCGGAAGGAAAAATGGTGCCAGAGGCCGGGATTGAACCGGCGACCAAAGGCTTATGAGTCCTCTGCTCTACCACTGAGCTACTCTGGCAAAAGAGGGCGGAAACGTGCAGGTTCTCCGCGGAAAATCCAATCAAATTTTCAGTGGATCCGCCCGGGCGTTACAGCCTTCGCGGCGGCGCTGCCGTTTCGTCTGGCCTTCGCCTTCCTTCCAGCCCAAAGCAGTTCCATGGTTCCCCACCCCCCACTGACCACGCATTATGCCAGCACCGAGGGGAAGCCGGCGTTTGTGAACGGGCTGTTTGATGCGGGGGCCCCGCACTACGACTCTGTCGTTGACTGGGGATTCTTGCGGAGCGGCGCGTCCTACCGCCGCTGGACGCTCCAGCGGCACGGACTGAAACCCGGCGACCATCTCCTCGATGTGGCCTGCGGCACCGGGCTTGTGGCGGTGGGAGCGGAAAAAGTGCTGGGCTCCGCAGCCAACATCACCTGCCTCGATCCGAGCGAAGTCGATGAAGTCACCGCCGCCCGGGCCACTCCCGCGGTCCGTGCAATTCGGCCCAAAGATACCGCGCAGCGCGTTGAAAAATCGGGCCTGGGCATGATCGGAGTGCAGCGCCTGCGTCGTTTCGGACGACGCCGTCAGGAAGTTCCCCGTCTGCGGATAGTCTCCATAGGCCCGGCGGTAAACCTCGAGCGCCCCGGCCATCAGGCTGAGTTCCGCCCTCGTGCGCGCCAGGGTGCCTCGCTCACCGAGCCCGCGGATCGCCGGGAGCGTGATCGCCGTCAACAGCGAGAGAATCGCCATGACCGTGAGGATCTCCACCAACGTGAAGCCCCGACCGCCCGTGCAGTCGTGCAGTTGCAAGCTTCCGCGGCACGATACGGATCGTGGGCCGGCCGGAACCGAAGGAGCGGGTGAACGGGCAATCGTCATGAATGTCTTGTGCGGTCATTGATTAGAAACGCATCCATGCCGTGGCTTCTTTCAGTTTTCTTCCGGAAATCTCCGGAATGTTGGGAAAACAGGGCGAGACCCGTTGCCCTGCCACAAGCACGCCGTTTCAGGACGTTCGCATAGTCACGCGATGGCCCGTCATTGCAGGATCGCGTCCGGAACCTCGCAAAAAATAAGGGCAGCCCAGCGGGCTGCCCTTGGAAACCTGTGGACTGAAAGGACCGAGGCTTACTCCTCCGCCTGCAGCGCGGCGACCACCGAGAAATCCTCGAGCGTTGAGGTGTCGCCCTTCACCAGGCTGCCGGACGCGATCTCCTTGAGGATGCGGCGCATGATCTTTCCGCTGCGGGTCTTCGGCAGGCCCGCGGCGAAGCGGACGTCGTCAGGCCGCGCGAGCGAGCCGATTTCCTTCGCCACATGGGCGCGAAGTTCTTCCTTCAGCTCCGGCGAGGCAGTGAAGCCGTTCTTCACGGTGACGAACACCACCAGCGCTTGGCCCTTGAGGTCGTCCGGCCGGCCCACCACTGCGGCCTCGGCCACGGCGGGGTGCGACACCAAAGCGCTCTCCACCTCGGCGGTGCCGATGCGGTGGCCGGAGACGTTGAGGACGTCGTCGATGCGGCCGACCACCCAGAGGTAGCCGTCCTTGTCGAAGCGCGCGCCGTCGCCCGCGAAATAATAACCGGGCAGCTCCGACCAGTACTGCTTCTTGTAGCGCTCGTCGTCGCCCCAGAGCGTGCGCAGCATGGACGGCCACGGCTGGGCCAGGAAAAGCTTGCCGCCGGAACCGCGCGGCACCTCCACGCCGTTTTCATCGAGCACCTTGGGGACAACCCCGAAGAAGGGCCGCGTGCAGGAGCCGGGGGTCGTCGCCGTAATGCCGGGCAGCGGCGTGACCATGATCGCTCCGGTCTCTGTCTGCCACCAGGTGTCGACGATCGGGCAGCGTTTCTTGCCGATCAGCGTGTGGTACCACATCCAGGCCTCGGGATTGATCGGCTCGCCGACCGAGCCCAGCAGGCGTAGCGATTTCAGGCTGTGCTTCTTCACATAATCATCGCCCCAGCGCATGAAGGCGCGGATGGCGGTGGGCGCCGTGTAGAAGATCGTGACGCCGTGGCGGTCGATGATGTCCCAGAAGCGGTCCGGCTCCGGATGATTCGGGGCGCCCTCGTACATGAGGACGGTCGCGCCGTTCGCGAGCGGGCCGTAGACGACGTAGCTGTGTCCGGTGATCCAGCCGACATCCGCGGTGCAAAAATAAACATCCGTCTCCTTGAGATCGAAAACGTACTTCGTGGTGATGGTCACGCCCAGCAGGTAGCCCGCGGTCGTGTGCAGCACACCCTTCGGCTTGCCCGTGGAGCCGCTGGTATAAAGAATGAAGAGCGAGTGCTCGCTGTCGTGGCCCTTGGCCTTGTGGTCGGCTGACTTGCCGGCGACAAAATCGTGCCACCAACGATCCCGGCCCTCGGTCATGGCGATGGGCTGCCCCGTGCGTTTGAGCACTACGACGTGTTGCACCGTGGGCGTACCCGTGAGGGCGCGGTCAACATTGGACTTGAGGTCGATGATCTTGCCGCGCCGCCAGCCGCCGTCGGCGGTGATGATGAGCTTGGCCTGGCAGTCATTGACCCGGTCCTTGATCGCTTCGGAACTGAAGCCGCCGAAGATCACGGTATGGATCGCACCCAGCCGCGCACACGCGAGCATGGCCACCGCGGCCTCGGGCACCATCGGCATGTAGATCGCCACCCGGTCGCCCTTGGCGAGGCCGATCTCGATCAACGCATTGGTGAATTGGCAGACTTCCCGGTGCAGCTGTTTATAGGTGATGGTGCGGATGTCGCCGGGCTCACCCTCAAAGATAATGGCCGCCTTGTTCTCTCGCGGGGTGCCGAGATGCCGGTCGAGGCAGTTCGCGGCGGCATTGATCTGGCCGCCTTGGAACCATTTGGCGTGAGGCAACTTCCATTGCAGGACCTTCTTGAATGGCCGCTGCCAGGTCAGAAGCTCCTTGGCCTGCCGGCCCCAGAATTTTTCTGGGGAGTTGACAGACTCTGCATAGAGCTTCTTATAAGTGGCTTCGCTCCCAAGGTTTGCTTGGGCTTTAAATTCGGCCGAGGGCCTGAACTTCCGGTGCTCCCGGGATACTGAGGTAATCGTCTGGTCCGTCACGTGAGTGGCTGATTTTTGGGATTAAGGTTGTGTGAACAGCACGCCACTATCCCGCCGGGAATTTTAAGCGTCAAGCGTCGGACTCGCGTCCTGCTCAAAATTTGTATGGAAAAATCCCCCTCGCCCGCTCCGGTGGGCAATTCATCTGCCGCCACCGCCGTGGCCGGCACGCCAGCCGCACCTGCACCTGCGCCCGTCGAAAACACCATTCACGTCGAGGGGATCCTCGACATCGACCTCGCGAAGGGCGGCAATGGCCAGCTCCTCGATCTCGCCAAGAATGGCAAGCGCCGGCCCACCGACCCATTCGTCCCGAAGGAACTCATCCGGCGCTTCAAGCTTCGCACCGGCAGCCTTATCGGCGGCACCGCCTTCCCGCCCGACGGCCGCTTCCCCAACCCCAAGATGAAGTTCATCGAGAAGGTTGACGGGCTCGACCTCGATGCCCGGCGGCACATGCTCGACTTCAACTCCCTCACCACCGTCTCGCCCGACAAGATGCTGAAGATGGAGCTGAAGGACGGCCGCCTTACGACCCGCGCCGTCGACCTCTTCTGCCCCATCGGCAAGGGTACCCGCGGCCTCGTGGTCGCCCCGCCCCGCACCGGCAAGACCACCCTGCTGCGCGACATGGCCCTCGGCGTCCTCGAAAACAATCCCGAGTGCATCGTCATGATCCTGCTGGTCGACGAGCGCCCCGAGGAGGTCACCGACTTCAAGCGCAGCGTCCCCGCCGAGATCTGGGCCTCGTCCAACGACGAGCAGATCGAGAACCACCTCCGCATCGCGGACCTCTGCATCGAGCGCGCCAAGCGCCTCGTCGAGGCCGGCAAGCATGTGGTGCTCTTCCTCGATTCCATCACCCGTCTCGCCCGCGCCCATAACACCGCCCGCAACAGCGGCCGCACCGGCTCAGGCGGCCTCGACGTCCGCGCACTGGAAAAGCCCCGCCAGCTCTTCGCCGCCGCCCGCAACACCGAGGAGGCCGGCTCGCTCACCATCATCGCCTCCGTGCTCGTCGAGACCGGCAGCCGGATGGACGACGTCATCTTCCAGGAATTCAAGGGCACCGGCAACATGGAGCTCGTCCTCGACCGCAAGTGCGCCGAGATGCGCCTCTGGCCCGCGATCAACATCGCCCAGTCCGGCACCCGCAAGGAGGAGCTCCTCATCGACGCGAAGACCCTCGAGGGCATCCATTTCTTCCGCCGCGCCCTGGTGCAGCAGAAGATCGAGGAGGCGACCGAAACCATGATTTCCCGCCTCTCGAAGACCAAGACCAACGCCGAATTCCTCAAGTTGATCGCGCGCTGAGTGCTCCGGGACCGTCGGCCGCGCCTCGCGCCGGCCAAATTCCCTCTTGCCCCCCGCTTGAAACTGCTGAAAACCTTTCCTTTCCGCGCACCACTGCCGCGCAGCCTTTTCCCGTCCGTCACGTCAAACCCACCGCATGCATAGTTTTTCCGAGCAATGTCTCGACATGGCCCGCTCGATGTTGGGCCACAATCTCGACTCCATCCAGCCCGACGGCACCATCCTTCCCGCTCCCGGCGAACTGCCCCGCCCCGACGAACCCGGGCACGTCGCCTACGCCCTCGGCGAATATTACCGCGCCACCGGCGAGACCACCCTCAAGGGCTTCGACCTGATCGATCTCGCCGCGCGCTGCGTGACGGCCCAGATGTTCACCGAGCCCCCCGCCGAGAACGGCCTGGCCTACGCCTCCCTCGGCCTCCTCTGCTTCGGCCCCTCCAAGGAGCGCAACCCCGTCTGGGAGCGCCTCGTCGAGGAGACCCAGCAGCGCATCGACAAGCAGCTCCTCCACCGCAGCGACTACGACAACCACTGGCAGGCGTTCAACGTCGCCAAGGCCGTCGCCCGCTACAGCTTCGGCCTCTCCAAGAAGGATGAAACTTCGCGCCTGATCGAGCGCATGGTCGACCGTATCAATCAGACGAGCTCGAGCGGGTTCTTCGACGACGCCACGCACGGCTTCGGCGGCAATTTCAATCTCTACGGCCTGATGAACTTCGTGTTCATCCGCTCCGCCTTGCAGCTCCATGCCAACAGCGGCGTGCGCGATCGCAAGCTCCCTACCCTCCGCACCTACGCCGAGAAATACATCAAGATGATGCCCGACCTCGTCCGCGCCGACGGGCTCGGCTGGGCCTTCGGCCGCGCCGCCGGCGCCTACGGCCAGATGCACTGCATCACCCTCGTCCTGCAGGGCCTGCGCGACGGCTGGATCGCGGACGACCAGAAGCCGAAGTACTACGACATCCTGCGCCGGCTGTTCTTCTTCTTCTACCACACCTACCTCGACCAGGAGCACGGATTCCTCGACCTCCGTGACGAGGAACGCACCGCCTACGCGAACCATACCACGCGCATGGCCAACTTCGACGCCGCGCGCTACCTTTGCCAGTGGTCGCGCCTCGCCAAGACCGTGCAGATGCCCGGCGGCGTCCCCAAGAGCGAGCCCATGCGCACCAGCGGCCGGTTCGTCATCTTCGACAAGAGCAACCGCAAGGAGCAGGGCCTTTTCCTCTATCGCGACGCCGACAGCGGCCTGCACATGCAGATCCCGCTCATCAGCTCGGGCAGCACGCTGACCAGCGACTCGCTGCCGTTCCCCCACGCTCCCGGCGTCTTCGACTGGCCGAACAATGTCTACCTGCCGATCATGCTCCCGGAGCTCACGTTCGGCGAGCACGTCACGATCCCGGCCTTCTACGGCAAGAACTGCGTCACCGGCCTCGGCCTGCGCAACAGCTTTTACTTCCGCTACGAGCAGCCAGAGCTGATCACCACCAAGGAGGAGATCATCAAGGGCCTTGGCAGCGTCAAAGTGCAGTGGACCTTCACCGGCAGCAAAATCAACTGCGAGTTCGCTTACACGGTGAAACAGCAGGTGACGCTCGACAAGTTCCGCTACGTCCTCGTCGTCGCCGCGCCGCATTCGAAGTACCGCGTCGGCGGCTCGCCCACGCTCGGCCCGCTCGGCCACCGCTGCGGTGTCTCGAAGAACGATTTCCAGGCCACGTGGCAGGACACCGAGGTGGTTTCCGCCGACCCGACCTACCGGACCAACTACGGCAAGATTCACTATCTCCAGAACCTCGTGCGCGACCACCCGCTGGTCATGCGCCCGGGCCATGTCTACCGCCTCGCGGTCGAGTTCGATCCCGAGATCGTGCCGGTGGAGGGCTGAAGTAAGTTGTAAGGTTTAAGTTTTAAGGTGTAAGCGTCTGTCCACGGCAACGCTGCCCAGCTTAAAGCTTGCGCTCTTAAACCTTACATCCCCGTGCTCTCCCGCCGCATCATCCCCTGCCTCGACGTCAACGCCGGCCGCGTGGTCAAGGGCGTGCGCTTCAAGGAGCTCAGGGATGCTGGCGATCCGGTGCAGTGCGCCCGGGCCTACGATGCCCAGGGCGCCGACGAGCTCGTCTTCCTCGACATCACCGCCTCAAGCGATGGCCGCCAGATCATGCACGAGGTCGTCGCCGCGACCGCCGAGCAGTGCTTCATGCCCCTCACCGTCGGCGGCGGCCTGCGCACCGTCGCGGACATCGAGGCCATGCTCAAGTCGGGCGCCGACAAGGTTTCGCTCAACACTGCCGCGATCAATAATCCCGCGCTGATCAGCGCTGCCTCCGATCGCTTTGGCGCCCAGTGTATTGTTCTCGCGATCGATGCCAAGCGCGAGCCGGACGGCAAATCCTGGCGCGTCTACACGCACGGTGGCCGCAATCCCACCGGGCTCGATGCCGTCGCCTGGGCCCGGCAGGCCGTCGAGCTGGGCGCCGGAGAAATCCTGCTCACCAGCATGGACGCCGACGGCACCCAGGCCGGCTATGATTGCGCCCTCACCCGCGCTGTCAGCGACGCCGTGGGCGTGCCCGTCATCGCCAGCGGTGGCGCGGGTCAACTCGAACACTTTGCCGAGGTTCTCGAAGCCGGACACGCCAGTGCCGTCCTCGCCGCCAGCCTTTTTCACTTCGGCACCTTGACGATTCCGCAGGTGAAAACCTACCTCGCCGGCCATCACGTCCCCGTTCGCACCGCCTGCCTGCCCGGTCAGTGAGCGCCCGTCGCCCGCGGCGATTCCAGTTCGTTCCCCTTACCCTCCCATGAAGTCCATTCCCTGTCTTCGCCGGTCCGCCTCGACCCTCGCCCTCGTAACCACGGCCCTTGCCCTCGTTTCCTGCAGCACCATCACGCCACCTCCCGCCAAGATGCACACATTCGAGGCCCGCAATCACCAGTTCCTGATCGACGGACAACCCACGGTGATCGCATCCGGCGAGATGCACTTCGGGCGCGTCCAGCCCGAGGACTGGGACCTGCGCATCAAGCAGGCCAAGGCGATGGGCCTGAACACTGTCTGCTTTTATCTCTTCTGGAACCAGGTCGAGACCCAGGAGGGCAAATTCACCTTCACCGGCATGACCGATGTCCGCCGCGTCCTGAAGCTCTGCCAGGACAATGGCATGTGGGCCATTCTCCGCCCGGGTCCGTACTGCTGCGCCGAGATCGAATACGGCGGCATCCCGTCCTGGACGCTCAAATATCCCGAAGTCAAGATTCGCACCAACGATCCCAAGTACGTCGAATGGAGCCGCAAGTACCTCGAGCAGGTCTACCGTCAGGTCGGCGACCTCCAGGTCACCAAGGGCGGCCCGCTCCTCATGGTCCAGGTCGAGAACGAGTACGGCATCATCGCCAACGGCAACATCGACTACATGAAGTCGCTCACGCAGGTCTTCAAGGACGTCGGGTTCGACGTGCCGCTCTTCACCTGCGATCCCACCACCCCCATCTGGGGCAATGCCGCCCTCCGCGTCCCCGGGCTCATGTACGGCCGCAACGGCCTCAAGACCGACCAGGCCTTCCAGCAGAGCGCCGCCGGCATCGGCGACTTTCCCGTCTTTGTGCCCGAGGTCTACACCGCCTGGTTCAGCGGCTGGGGCGAGGCCATCGCCACGCGGAATTCCACGATCCCGCAGATCACTTCCTGGACGAATTACCTCCTCGACCACAATTACTCGTTCAACCTTTACGTCTTCTTCGGCGGCACCAACTACGGGTTTTCCAACGGTTGCAACCAGTACCTGCCGGTGCAGACAAGTTATGACTACAGCGCGCCGATCGACGAGGCCGGCCGCACCACCGAGAAATATCGCGTCCTGCGCGATCTCCTCGGTACCCGCCTGAAGGCCACGCTGCCGCCGGTTCCGCCCGATCCCGCCGTCATCGAGCTCCCCGCGATCGCGTTCACCGAGAAGGAGCCGCTCCTCACCACCTTGCCGACGAAGCCGACGCAGGTCTCCGACAAACCAATCTCGATGGAAAACCTCGGACAGGACTACGGCTTTGTCCTCTACCGGAAGAAATTCCCCGCCGGCCTCAAGGGCACCCTCGAGCTCAAGAAGGCGATGGATTACACCGTCGTGATGGTGAACGGCCGCACCGTCGCCAAGGCCTTCGTCGGCTACGGACCGGCCAGCAGCAAGGTCGCGCTCAATGAGTCCGGTCCCGTGACCCTCGACCTCCTCGTCTACAACCTCGGCCGCATCAGCGTGCCGGTCAGCGCGGAAACCCAAGCCCGCGCCAGCAAGGGTCTGATCGGCGGGGCATTCCTCGACGGCACCGAACTCACAGGCTGGGAAAACTATTCCCTACCGATGGCCGATGGCGCCCGCTTCAAGGCTTCCGACGCCCCACAGACCGGCCCGACCCTCTATCGCGCGACCTTCAACGTCGCGAAACTCGGCGGCACCTTCCTCGATCTGCGCAACTGGAGCTTCGGCGTCGTCTGGGTCAACGGCCACAATCTCGGCCGCTTCTGGGACCACGGCGGCGTGCGCTCGCTGTTCGTCCCCAGCCAGTGGCTCAAGCAGGGCGAAAACGAGATCGTCGTCCTCGAGCTCCACGACGCCCCCAAGGTCCCCGAGATCACCGGCGGCACAAAGATCATCGAGGAAAAAGCCGTCGCCTTCGCCGTGAAGCTCGACGTGGCGAATCCGTAGCCGTTGTCGCGAAGCGTACAGCTGTAGCCGGTGTCGTTGACCCCGGCCCGGCCTCAGCGAGGCCGGCTACAACTCCATACGTGGATGGCGAATCATGGCTGCGCCTACGGCCGCCGCAGCAGCACCACGTAATCCGCGTTCGCATAACCGACCGTATAATTTTCGGTGACGGTCTGCTTCAACTCGCCTCGCGCCTGCTCCGACAGCCACCGGTAGCTCGGCAACGACCAGAAAAAATTCCAGTTGAGCACGGTCGACAAGACTAGTGCCTTGGTTGTCGGATCCCGCAACAGCGCCCGCAGCGCCGCCGGGGTCGCCATGTGCAGCCGCTCTGCCTGCGCCGCATCGAAATCCTCGGTCACACCGAATTTGCCCATGGCCAGTGACAGCGGCACCGGGTTGCCCGTCGCCGCCGGAATTTCCGGCATGCTGCTGGCGACGACATCTTGCGGTCCGACATGAGCCTGCAGAAACGCACCCGCATCGCGCGCGTTGCGGAGCAGGTTCGGGTTGAGGTCCGGCGGATGAATCCAGGCGCAAGCCAGCAGGGCCACCGTTAGCGGCACGGCCACGGATCGGCGGAGCCCGGCCAGCCAACCCGTCAATGCCCGCGCCACGATAAATGCCAGCGCCGGCACGAGCGGAAACACATACTCCGCATAGGTCGTGTGCCCGGCCAGGTTCGCCACCAGCCCGAGCAGCAGCGCCAAGTAGGCGATGCGGATCGGCCGATCACGGCCGGTCAATCGTCCCGCCATCAAGCCTGACGCGATCCAGAGCGCGGGGGCAAACAGCAGGAAATACCAGAACTGCTCCCTCCGCGAAAACACGAACGTCGACAGGGCGTGAAACCCGGCCGTCCAATAATAAAAATTCTCCCAGTCTCCCGCCGCGGCCCAAGCCAGCAGCAGGCCGCCACAAAGGGCTGTGGCCATCGTCGCCGCCATCCGGGCCCGCCATCCGGGCGTCAGCATGATCAGGCCCGCCCAGGCCGGAATGAAAAATCCCGCGACCGGATAGCGCGCACCCGTGCCCAAGGCGGCGGCGACGATGAAGGCAACCCATCGCCAGCCCAGCCGCCCGCGACTCGTCAGTGCAATCACGCCGACGAGCACGGCGAGCCCGGAAAACCCGTAGGTCTTGCCCTGCACCGCAAATTCCATCCACGCCGGCGCCCCAAGGAGCAGCACCGCAAAGGTGGTCGCCACCGCCCAGCTTGCGCGGCGTCGCAATCTCCACACCCCCAGCGTCACCGTGATCAGCGTCCACCCCAGGCTGGCCAGCCGCAGCCCCGCCAGATTGTAACCCAGCACCGCCAGCCAGGGCACGTTGACGTACGGCAACACCGGTCCCTGCGTGTAGCCAAAGTCCCGGTAGGGACGAAAACCGTTCGCCACCAGCCGTGATGCCAGCAGGTAAAAGCCCTCGTCCGTGTTGAGCGCCCCGTTCAAAACGAGGTATCCGCCCAGCGCCGCCAAAGCCAGCACCGCGAACATACACCCCATCCGGTCCAGACTTGCTCGGACTTTCATTGGTTCGCGGGATGGGAAATTCTGCCTTTGTCGGGGCGTTCCTTGCGGACGCCATCGGGCGGGGTCAAGCACCGCTCCTACCAACTCCGGCTGTCCAAGACGCCGCGCGCCAAGCCTGCATCCATCTTCCGCAGGTCATGGCGAAGTCGCCAGCTGCGGTTCGGCCGCCGGCGGGTCGGACTTCACCTTGGGCGCTCCGACCAGCACGCTCAGCTGCGCCTGCACCTGCAGGAAGAACGCCGGGTCCAGCTCGCCGACCGGCACTTCGTAGAGCTGCTTCGTCTTGGCGTGCTCCAGGATGTTGTTCGCGCCGTCCGCACTCCGCCCTTTCGGCCGCAGCAGCCGCTTCCGTTCAAGCAGGAGCGCGAGAAACTGGATCAGCCGCGTATTCTCCGGCGTCCGCTCCGTTGCCGGGTCGGCCAGCGTCACGAACAGCGTTTCCGCCGTCAGTTTCATCGCGCGCTCCGAGTTTTCCTCCGCACGTCGCGGCTTGTAGGCCTGCACCCAGCTGCAGGCGACAAAGCCAGGCGGGACGTACGCCGCCATCGCGCTCTCCAACACGTCATGCCGGATCACATCGGGCGAGTTCGCCGCGCGCACCAGGAAGCTGGCGACACGCTGGCCCTCGGCAAAGGGCTGGCCTGTGACATGACACGCCGGCGCGAGCGGCTGCAGATTCATTTCCATCGTCACTTGTTTACTTGTCGTGGCTCGCGACGCTAGCCAATTTCCGTTTTGCAGACATGAACGGACGTATTATCGCCATCGGAGACATCCACGGTTGCCATCTCGAATTTGGCGAATTGCTCGACCGTCTCGAACTCACCAAGGACGACCGGCTCATCCTGCTCGGCGACCTCGTGAATCGCGGTCCCGACAGCTGCAAGGTCATCGACCTCGCCCGGCAGCACAATGCCCTCTCGCTCCTCGGCAACCACGAGCTGCGCCTGCTCAACTATCGCCGCACCACCGACACCGCGTTCCTCAAGTCGGAGGACGAGGATACGCACGCCAAGCTCCGCCCCGAGGACTGGGCCTATCTCGAGGCCATGCCGCTCACCCACTACGTCGACGAGCTGAACGTCGTCTTCGTCCACGGCGGATTCCTGCCGAACGAGCCCTGGCAGCGCCAGCCGGCAAACGTGGTCACGCGCATCCAGGTCATCGATCGCGACGGCAAACCGCGCAAGCGCGCCGACGAGCCCGATGCCCCCGCCTGGGCCGATCTCTGGAACGGCCCCCCTTACGTCGTCTACGGCCACACACCGCGGCCGGAAATCTACAAGCTGAAGTGGTCCGTCGGCATCGACACCGCCTGTGTGTTTGGCGGTCACCTGACCGCCTTCGAGTTCCCCGAAAAGCGCTTCGTCCAGGTGAAGGCGCGCAAGGCCTATTATCCATGAGCGCCACCTCCGACGCCCTCCTGCTCTGCATCGACCTCCAGCCGGCCTTTATCAACGCCATGGCCGACGGCGCAAAAATCCTGCGCCGCTGTGCCTTCGCCATCGAGGCCGCCGGCGGGCTCGGGCTGCCCGTCGCGTTCACCGAGCAGGTCCCGCAAAAGCTCGGCGGCACCGCGCCGGAGCTGCTCGCACTCGTCCCCAAGCCCACCGTCTGGGGCAAGAGCACTTTTTCCGCGCTGGCCGACGACGGCATTCGCGACGCCATGCGGCGACGCGGCGCCAGTCATCTTATCCTCTGCGGGCTGGAAAGCCCCGTCTGCATCTACCAGACCGCCATCGCCGCGCTCGATTCCAGCCTGCAGGTCACGGTGCTGACCGACGCGGTGGGCGCGCGCCGCCCGGACGACGCCAAGGCCGCGCTCGATGCGCTGGCCCGCACCGGCGTCCATCTGCTCCCGGCCGAGACCGTTTTCTACTCGCTGCTCCACGATGCCGGGCATCCTTTCTTCAAGGGCTATACGCAACTCGTGAAAAAATATGGCTGATTCCGCCCCGTCCCTTTCGTCGGTCCGCGACCTCAAGGCGCTCGAAAACGCCACCGGCCGGCCGTTCTCCAGCGTGCTCGTCATCAAGAAACTGATTGCGAAGACCGCTTCCAACGGGAACCCCTTCCTCAGCGCCGAGCTGGGTGACCGGGGCGGCTCCTTTTCCTGCACGCTGTTCAACGACAACCCGCTCTTCGAGCAGTTCAAGGCCGCCGGCGAGGGCGGCGTCGTCCGCGTCGAGGGCAAGATCGACTATTTCCAGGGCCGTCTTTCGCCCCGCCTCGGCAAGGCGGACGTCCTGTCCGAGGACCAGCTCACCGCGCCCGGGCTCATCGACAACCTGGTCGAAACCGCACCGGAGGATCCCGCGGCCCTCTGGACCGAGTTCAACGGCTTCATCGATGGGATCAAGCACGACGAGATCCGCATGACCGTGCGCGGCGTCTTCGAGGAAATCGGCGAGGCCTTCCGCTGGTCGCCCGCGGCCGTCTCGATGCACCACGCCTACCGCCACGGCCTGCTCGAGCACACCACCCACATGGCCCGGGCCTGCAAGGCGCTGCTGCCGATCTACCCGGAGGTCGACCCCGACCTCGCCATGGCCGGCATCCTGTTGCACGACACCGGCAAGACCATCGAGTACGAGGGCTCGCTCGCCACCAAGCGCAGCCGCAAGGGCATCCTGCAGGGCCACGTGGTCCTCGGCTACCAGCTCGTCCGCAAGGCCGGCCTCAAGGCGAAGCTCGATCCCGAGCGCCTCGAGCGGCTTGAGCACATCATCCTCAGCCACCAGGGCGAACTCGAGTGGGGCGCGGCCGCCTACGCCGCCACGCCCGAGGCCGTCTTCGTGGCGAAGATCGACGACCTCGACGCCAAAATGGGCATGGTCCAGCGCGTCCTCCGCCAGGCCTCCGGCCACGAGGAATTCTCCGAGCGCCTCCCCGGCCTCAGCACGCAGCTTCTGACGAAACCGCTGCCACCGGGTGGAACGCGTTGACCCCAACGCGTTGAAAGCTCCGTCTGCGTAAAAAATCGCCGCCGAGTCAAACAACGCATTGGGGTCAATGCGTTCCACCCTCACGTCTCGCCCAGATACCGGATCCGCTTGTTCACATCTGTGTTGATCGAGTGGTAGGGCTCCGAGAGATTGCCGGGCGCGAACATCGTCTGCCGCGTGTGTTCCATGTCGTCGCCACCGATCGCATCGGTGAATATCGGCATCAGGTACTCGATGCCGAGCCGCGAGGGCTTCATCAGCTTGGGATCGTACAGCTCGGGGTGCATGTGCCGCGCATGGATCAGTCCCCAGCGGTCGCGGAAGCGGTTCGCATCGTAGCCCTCCACGTGGAAGCCCTTGCTCTTGTTGTACTGGAGCACGGACACCGCGTTGTTGCGGCCCTCGATCAGCAGCTCCACCGCCTTGGCCCCGAGCTGGGAGGCGTAGAAGCGGTCGAAGAGGATCGGACGCCCGCCGCGCTGCGTGTGGCCGACTTTGCGGGTGAAGATGGCTTCCCGCGCCGACTCGCCGCGCCGGTAGTTCTGGAAATATTTGTCGCCGATCATCTGGATCAGCTTCATCCGCAGCGCATCGGCCGCGCCGCTGAGCACGATGTTGCCCGACGGGTCCGTCGACTTCGTCTCGGCCCCCAGTTCCTCCCCTTGCGCATCCACGATGCCCTCGCCGCAGACAATCACCACGTTCTTCTGCAGGTCATAGATGTGCTTCACCCGGTCGACCAGGTGCTCGATATCGAGGTGGTGCTCGGGCACCAGGATGATGTCCGGCTGCCCATAGGCCGAGCCGAGCGCGATGTAGCCGGAGTGGCGGCCCATCACCTCGATGATCGCAATGCGCCGGTGACTCTCGGCCGTCGTGCGAATGCGGCCGACACCGTTGGCCGAGACGAAGACCGACGTTGCATAGCCGGGCGTCACATAGTTCACGATCTGGTCGAGGTTGAACACCGCCCGGGACTCGGCGCGACGGTAGTCGAAGGCGCCCTTGCTTCCCGTCCGGTTCGTCCGGACCCACTCGTCTGGTTCGCTCGGATAATTGAGCCCGAGGTCGTTATCGATCGTCTTTGGCGCGAGCACCGTCGGCAGCCGGTCCGCCAGCGGCTGCAGGCCGTTGAGCGTGCCGTCGCCGCCGACGCAGATCAGGCCCTCGATCTTCAGCTGCTTCAACCGGTCGACGATCTGGTCGAGCTTGTCGTGCTCGTTGGGATCGACGTAATCCCGCGAGGAGCCGATCAGCGTGCCGCCCTTGGTCGGGTCGAGTTCGGGGATCTCCTGGAAGAGCGGGTTCAGAAGGACGTGCGGCACCCGCGGGTTGAACAGGCTGTTGAAGCCCTTGATCAGGCCGACGATCTCGACTTTGAGCTGGTTCGCGCGCACCACCGCTCCGGTGATGGTGGCGTTGAGGGCCGGCGTGTCGCCGCCGGCGGTGAGGATGCCGATGCGTTTCATGGGAGAGTGCGCCGGCCCGCTTTTCCGCGGCGGCTGGCCCCCAGAAACGCATGAATCATGCCCAAACGGGCATCTCTTCCGTCCACAGGGACATCGCTCGATGACGCCCGGGCTGACCCCCTCTGGAGCGCGCAATCGAGGTGCGCCCCTGCGCAAACCTCGGTCGTGTTCCGACTTCACTTCCGAGCCCATCGTTCTCGTTCGTCGTTCTCATTCTCGTTCTCCCTTCCGATCACCAGCCCGAGAACGAGGAACGAGAAAGAGAACGATTTTAAACCAAACCCATCGAAATTAGGACACTACCTAGTCCTCACTTCGGAAACACCGCCCCGCCCATCTCGCTGTATACCTTCTGCACCGGCGGCACCGGATTCACCGGCACGTAGCGCGCGATGCGCGGGTTCTTCCGCAGTTCAGTCGCGATGGCCGGCGCCGCATCCTTCACCTCCGCCGGCGATTTTCCGGCGTCGATCAGCGCCTTTACCTGCTTCTGCAGCGCGATGAAATACGCCTGTTGGTCCACGATGATCTCCGGCCCGCCCATCGGGCCGTGCCCCGGGCAGACTTTCTCCGCGCCGAGTTGCTTCACGATCTCCAGCGTCTTGATCCATTCGCCAATATCGCCGTCCATGACGTTGTTGTACGGTCCGTTCACGCAGGCATCGCCGGTGAACAGCACCTTTTCCTTGGGCAACCAGGCGTAACCGTCACCCTTCGTATGCCCGGTGCCGAAATAGTGCAGCTCCACCCGCCGCTTGCCGTCGTCAAAGACGAGCTCATTAGGGAAGAGCAGGATCGGCGGATAAAGCTTCGTCGCCGCCACATCCGGCCGGACCTTCGCCGACGCTTCCCATCGCCCCGGCGCGCCGCCGAAATAGCCGGTCTCGACCTTCTTCATTTCCTCCAGCGCCGCTGTCGTGGCGATCAGCGTCGCCCCGGTGTCCGCCCACAGCTGGTTGCCGTAGGCGTGGTCGGCGTGGTGATGCGTGTTGAAAACGAAGCGGATCGGCTTGTCCGACGTCTCCTTCACCTTCGGCATCACGATTTGCGCTCCGGACGGGTAGTTCGCATCCACCACGAGAACAAAGTCGTTGAACAGGATCCACCCGTTGTTGCTGTGCCCGCGCCGCGGATCGCCCTCGTGGAAAAAGACGCCGGGAACGACCGTCTGGGTCGTGTTGATCTGCGCGGCGGTCGGCAAGCCGGCCAAAACCAGCGTGCTCAAGACAAGGAGGGGAAAGCGTGACGTGTTCATGAAAGCAGAGGGGATTAACCAAAACCGGGGCAGCGCCCTGTGTGGCCGAGCCTGTCACCAAGTTCAAAAGGAAAACGAAATGCCCCGAAACTCTCGGCTCCTCCTCGGATCGTCTCCTGTAAAACATCCGGTCACGATCGGTTGCACAGGAGGCAAGCCAAGGACGTGCCAAGCCGATCTCATCCCGTAGCAGCCGACGTAAGGAGGCTGGATTTAAAGCCAGCCCATGTAGGAGCGTTGCTCGACGACGCCCTCCGGCCGGGCAGGTGGAACGCATTGACCTCAATGCATTGCGGCGAAGCCGCCCAAGCAAGCGTGTTGGGGTCAACACGCTCCACCTTTGTGGCCCCCGTCCCCCGCCCCCCGCCATCGTCCCTCTGTGCCTCAGAGCCGCGGCGGCATCTCCGTCTCGAGTCCGGCTGTGAGGTGCACCGGCTTCGACTCGATCGTCACCGTCGCCGGCTTCAGCCCCGCGCGGGTCGCCGTCACCGTGATCGTGCCCGGCGTCAGCGTCGAGCGCACCGCCACGCGGTTGATGCCGCAGTCTGTGTCGAGGTAAAGGTTGTTGGTCGTGTCGAGCTTCGACGCATTGAAGCCGCCGCGCCAGACCAGCGGTCCGCTGACCGCGAAATCCACGCGCGCCTCATCGGTCGGGCAGCGGCGCCCTTGGGCATCCACCACCTCAAAGTCGACCAGCGCCACGTCGCTCCCGTCGGCCTGCAGGCCCTTCGGGTTCGTGTGGGTCGTCAGCTTGATCGCCGCCGGCTCGCCCGCGGTCTGGATTTCGTATTGCGCGACGACCTTGCCGCCCTTCGTCGCCACCGCTTTGACCGATCCCGGCGCGAATGCGACGTCCGGAAAGGCATAAATGTAGCCCGAGTCCAGCGCCGCCGCCATCTCGGCGGACCCCATGGTCCGGCCGCCGTAGTTGTCCACGAACTTGAAGGGCTTGGTCTGTGTGCCGACGGACTTGCCGTTGACGAAGAGTTCCACCTGGTCGCACTGCGTCGCGGCCACGTACATGGCCTTCTTCGTGTTGGCCGGATAATTCCAGTGCCCGATGATATGGATGTCGGGCTGTTCGTTCTGCATCACGCGCGAGACGTAGTAGAGCTGCTTCGGGATGCGCACGCCGTCCACCTTGCCGCTGACGCGCAGCACATAGCTGCCCTGCTGGCGACCGTCGGCGTCGGAATCCGCGAAATAGATCGAGCAGTAGGCCGACCACTTCGAGTGCGCCGCGTCCGTGTTGGAGATCATGTTGCGGGTGTAGCTTGCGTAGCGCATCGCCGCCGCGAGGCAGAAGGTCTCGGAATTCCAGTGCCAGGTGTCGACCGGCCGGCCATCCTTTGCCGTGCCCGCCTTGGGCTTGAAGCCGAAGTACGGCGGCGTGAAATCATCCCAGATGTTGCGGCCGGCCTCGTCGCGGAAATCCTCGGTCTCGATCAGCGGCGCCTTGTCGCGGCGCGCAATCGCGTACCCGCGGAAGATGTCGTCGCCGGTGATCGCGTCGGCCTGCGGCGCCTGGCCGATCATCACGCCGTAGTACTCGGACACCGGCGTCAGCGCCTTGTTTTCTGCCGGAAGGTCGTTGTCGCGCGTGCCCATCACGCGGCCGCCATGGGGATCCCATTGCTTGCGCATGGCCACCATCTGTACCATCTGCTCGGGCGTCACGATCGTGTTGCCCGCCTCCCAGAAGAAGATGCTGGGGTTATTGCGAAAGAAGATCATCGACGCGCGCATCACCTCGACGCGCTGGTCCCACTGGCGGCCGGTCACCAGCCGCTCCTTGTCACCCGCCGGGCACACGCTGACGATGCCCATCCGGTCGCACGCCGCGACGTCCGCCCGCTGGGGCGAGACGTGCATCCAGCGCATGTAGTTGCCGTTGCTCTCGCGCACCATCTTGAGCGTATAGTCGTGCATCCAGTCCGGGTAACCGCCGCCCAGCCCAGGCCAGTCGTTCGCCGAGCGCATCGCATAGCCGGTCAGCCAGACGAAGCGGCCGTTCAGCCACACGCCGCCGGTGCCCACGCCGCCTTTGAACTCCGCCTGACGGAAGCCGGTCGTCGTGTCGCACACGTCCACCACCTTGCCGTTCACGCTGAGCATGCTGTAAACGTGATAAAGATAGGGATCCTTCACGTCCCAGAAGCGCGCGCCGGAGAGCAGGCCGGAGGCGGTGAAGACCTCCGACTGGCCCGCGACGAGATCGGACGTGTTGCCATCCAGCTTGGCGCGCACGTTGCCGTCGGCGTCGACCACGACGGCCGAGAGCGTGATCGAGGCGTAGTCACCGGTCTCGTTGACGACCTCGGCCTCCACTTTCACATCCGCAGTCTTCTTCGCCAGGTCGATGGCCTGCGGGTAGACATAGATACCGGTGGTCTTCAGGTTCTCGTACAGCGGCAGCGTCTGGTAAATCCGGCCCGCGACGACCAGGGTGGAGTCCCGGTTGAGTCCGCCGAAGTTCGGGTTGAAGTCCTTCGCGTTCCACTCGAATGCCGTGCCGGTGGCCTCCTCCTTGTAGTCGGGGCTGTTGTCCACCTTCACCGCCAGGACGTTGTCCTGCCCGCCGAACTTGGCGAGATTCGAGATGTCGATGCCGACCGCCGTGACGGCGTTTTCATATTTGCCGACGGGCTGGCCGTTCAGGAAAAACCGGCCCGCCTGCCGCATCCCGTCGAACTGGATGAACACCTTCTGGCCCTCCGCGCTCGCCGGGAGCTTGAAATGCTTCCGGTACCAGCCGATGCCCATCATCTTCTCGCTCTGGTCGCCGCCGCTGTGGGCGATGTAGGCGCGGTAGCTGTCCGTCTCGTTCCAGGTGTGCGGGAGGCTGACATCCTGCCAGGCCGCATCGTTGAATCCCGGCTGGTCCGCCCCGGCCGCGTCACCGAAGGCAAACTTCCAGCCCGGGTTGAAATTATACGTCGCCCGCGGCGACGCCGGCACCGTGAAGTGCGCATCGGCGGCAATCACCGGCAGGGACGCCAGGGCGCCGGCCAGCACGAGGAGGGGAAAGAACAGCGATTTGGTCAGGCGGGGGTTCATGGAGTGAAAGAAAACGGGGGCAGTGATGCGGGGCAGACTTCCGCATGCCTGACGCAATCGCCGGGCATGACCACATCCTGCTTATGCAACTGTTGCAAAGAAAGCCTCAATCGCAATCTTCCTCCCACCAGCTCCGGCCGCATCCGCCGCCATCCTCCCGCGTGAAAGCACCAAGCCATTCCTCCCCTTCCCCCACGCTCGCCGCCATCGCTGCGACCGCCGGCGTCTCGAAGTCCACCGTTTCCCGGGCCCTGCGCGGACATGCCGCGATCCCGGCCGCGACGGTCCTGCGCCTCACGAAGGTTGCGCAGGCCCTCGGCTACCGTCGCAGCCCGCTCGTCGGCGAAGTCATGCGCCGGATCCGCGGGCGCGGCCACTTCCGGGGCCTGGCCCCGGTCGCCTACCTCACGTTTGATGCCACGCCGCAGGCTTGGCGGCGGCAGCACACCTTCATGCGGTTTTTTGACGGCGCCCGGGCGCGCGCCATGCAGCTCGGCCTGCAGGTCGAGCCTTTCTGGATGAACGAGCCGGGGCTCACGCCGCAGCGCGCCGCGGACATTTTCGAGGCACGCGGGATCGAGGCGTTGCTCGTCGGCCCCACCACGGGCTGGGCCCGCGTGCCCGAGCTGGAATGGGCCCGCTTCTGCGCGGTCAAGGTCGGCACGCCCCTCCCCGGTTTGCCCCTGCCTTGTGCCTGCCATCATCACTTCCAGGGCATGACCCTCCTCCTCGCCGAACTCGCCCGCCGGGGCTACCGCCGGCCCGGACTGGTGCTGCGAGATTACCAGGAGGCCAAGACCGGCGGCGCCTGGTCCGCCCCGCTCCTCCGCCACCAGCAGCAGCTGGCTTCCGCCGATCGCGTCCCGCCGCTCTGGCTGAAGGATCTTTCCGCGGGCGTCTTTGCCCGCTGGTTCAAGCGTCACCGGCCCGATGTCGTGATCGGCCAGGGCAACGAGCTGCCGGCCTGGCTGGAAGATCTCGGCCGGCGCGTGCCCGCCGACACTGGTTTTGCCGACCTCGACTGCTGCAGTCCCGATCGCGCCGGCATCAACCAGCACTCCCCGGCCATCGGTGCCGCCGCCGTGGACCTCCTGCTCGGCCGCCTGCTAGCCCATGAACGCGGTCTCCCCGCCACCGGGTCGATCTTCATGGTCGAGGGCACATGGGCGGACGGGCCGACGGTCAGAGCCGCGCCGCGCGGCTGAAAGCCGGAGGACCTGAAGGGCGGAAGGCCGGAAGATCGGAAAGCCAGAGGGTCGGAAGATGCGCCACGGAGAGTCGGGATTTCGCCGTTGTGCTTCGCCACTTCCAGCTCCCTGCCTTTGGCCCTCTGCACTCTGTAATTGCTTTTGACCGTGCCGAGTCGGTGCCCTTAGCTAACTGACCCTTTTTTCGTCCTCCACGTCTTCTGACTTCCGACCCTCCGATCTTCCGGCCTTCCGACCCTCTCCCCTTTTACAACCCATGCCCGCCTCCCCTACCATCATCTACACCAAGACCGACGAGGCCCCCGCGCTCGCCACCTATTCGCTCCTGCCGATCATCCAGGCGTTCACCAAGCACGCCGGCATCGCCGTCGAGTCGCGCGACATCTCCCTCGCCGGTCGCATCCTCGCGACATTCTCGGACCTGCTCCCGCCCGACCAGCGCGTCCCCGACGCCCTCGCGGAGCTCGGCGCCCTCACGCTCAAGCCCGAGGCCAACATCATCAAGCTCCCCAACATCAGCGCCTCCATCCCGCAGCTAAAGGCTGCCATCGCCGAGCTGCAGAAAAAGGGCTACAAGCTCCCTGACTTCCCCGAGAATCCCGCGACCGACGCCGAAAAGGACACCAAGGCCCGCTACTCGAAGGTTCTGGGCTCCGCCGTCAACCCGGTCCTCCGCGAGGGCAACTCCGACCGCCGCGCCCCGAAAGCCGTCAAGGAATACGCCCGCAAGCACCCCCACTCCATGGGCGCGTGGTCCCCGACCTCAAAGACGAGCGTCAGCACGATGGGGCATGATGATTTTTTCTCCAACGAGAAGTCGGTGACGGTGCCGGCTGCAACGACTGTGCGCATTGAGTTCGTTCCTGCCCCTGCGCCGGCCGGCGCATCCGCCGAAGCTGTCGCGAAGGCCGGACAGACCATCGTCCTCAAGGAAAAGACCCCGCTCAAAGCCGGCGAAATCCTCGACGCCACTTTCATGAACCGGAAGGCCCTCGGCGCCTTCTTCGCCCAGCAGATGATCAAGGCCAAGAAGGACGGCGTCCTCTTCTCGGTCCACCTCAAGGCCACCATGATGAAGGTCTCCGACCCCGTCATGTTCGGCCTGTGCGTCCGCGTCTTCTTCAAGGATCTGTTCACCAAGCACGCCGCCACCCTCGCCACGCTCGGCGTCGACCTGAACAACGGCTTCGGCGACCTCCTCGGCAAGATCCAGACCCTCCCCGCCGACCAGCGCGCCGCGATCGAGGCCGACATCACCGCCATCTATGCCTCCCGCCCGGCCGTCGCGATGGTCAACTCCGACAAGGGCATCACCAATCTCAACGTCCCCAGCGACGTCATCATCGACGCCTCCATGCCCGCGATGATCCGCACGTCCGGGCAGATGTGGAACGCCCAGGGCAAGGGCCAGGACACGCTGTGCGTCATTCCCGACAGCTGCTACGCCGGCGTCTACGCGACTACGATCGACTTCTGCAAGAAAAACGGCGCCTTCGACCCCAAGACCATGGGTACCGTCCCCAACGTGGGCCTCATGGCCCAGGCCGCCGAGGAATACGGCAGCCACAACAAAACCTTCGTCGCCCCCGGCAACGGCACCATTCGCGTGGTTGTGGTTCCCAATGTAGCCGGCGTCGCTGAGGCCGGTCCGGGGTCAACGACCCCGGCTACACCTGATATCTTGATGGAGCACCAAGTAGAGACCGGCGACATCTGGAGAGCGTGTCAGACGAAAGATGCTCCCGTCCAAGACTGGGTAAAACTCGCCGTCAGCCGAGCCCGCCTCTCCGGAATGCCCGCCATCTTCTGGCTCGACGAAAAACGCGCCCATGACGCCCAGATCATTGCGAAGGTGAAGACCTACCTCGCCCAGCACGACACCAAGGGACTCGACATCAAGATCCTCCCGCCCGCCGCCGCCTGCCTCGCCACGCTCGAGCGCCTGAAGGCCGGCCTCGATACGATCAGCGTCACGGGCAACGTCCTGCGCGACTACCTCACCGACCTCTTCCCGATCCTCGAGGTCGGCACGAGCGCGAAGATGCTCTCGATCGTCCCCCTGATGAACGGCGGCGGCCTCTTCGAAACCGGCGCCGGCGGCTCCGCGCCGAAGCACGTGCAGCAGTTCACCGAGGAAAACTTCCTCCGCTGGGACTCACTCGGCGAGTTTTTTGCCCTGGCCGCCTCGTTCGAGCACCTTGGCATCACGCAAAACCACGCGAAGGCGAAAGTCCTCGCCGAGACCCTCGACGAAGCCAACGGCAAGTTCCTGGAGAACGACAAGTCCCCCGCCCGCAAAGTCGGCGCGGGCATCGACAACCGCGGCAGCCATTTCTACCTCGCCCTCTACTGGGCCCAGGCGCTGGCTAAACAGACGCTCGACTCTCAGCTCTCGACTATTTTCACGCCCGTCGCCGAAAAACTCACCGCTGCCGAAAAGCAGATCGTCGCTGAGATGATCGCCGTCCAGGGAAAACCGACCGACATCGGCGGCTATTATCAGCCCGACGACAAGAAGGCTTCCGCCGCGTTGCGACCAAGCAAGACGCTTAACGACATCTTGGCCGCAGTTTAATATGACGTAGGTCACGTACCTCTGATGTAGTCTGCCAGCCGAGCCGAGGGGGTCAGGCCGCCAGAATCATAATCCATAATGAGGCCGCGCACCCGGGTCTTTCTCTTTCATCCGGGGAGATCACGTCCTCACGATGCGCCCGCGCGGCGCATTTCTTGGATCTGCAGGCGGGAGCGAACGATAGCTGCTGAAACGTTCAGCACTTGAACTCCTCGAATCATGAGACGATTTAGACGCGAAGACTTCGAAATCAAGAACCTCGGAGTCGCCCGCCACCCTTCGCCGCTGCAACCACGCCGGGAAGAGGCCCGCGCCAACTTCGTCAGCGACGACCGGCACCGGGTGCTTTTCGACCACTCCTTCGAACGAGTCGCCGCAGCCATTGAGGGCGAAACCGAACCGATCACCATCGAGCGCTCCGGCCCTCGTCAGAAGATTTTTTTCGACCCGGAAAAGAGCCGCGCGGCCATTTAAATGTGCTCCCGAGGAGTTCGATGCGCTTATCGTCCGTGACGGATTTATCCAGGCGCCGTACTGCGCCAAGCGTCATTGGTTCCGTCTCGAGGACCTCTCCCTCGTGCCGGAGCGCGAACTCCACGCCCTGATCCGACGCAGCTACGATCTCGTCGTGGCCAAACTGCCGAAAAAAATTCAGGCAACCCTCGCAACGAAGTAGACGTCCGAGCCGGACGAGGCTGGGCCGAAGACGCCAGGGCACGGTATGGGACAGCGGAACCGAGGCGGAGAGGCCAGGCCGCAGATCGTTAGATTTTTTATCGAGCCGGCGAGGTCGCCTGCTGTCCGTCAAACCGCGGCGACCTCGTGGCGGGTGTGCTAAGGCGAGTGTTTCGTGAACACGACGTGCGTCGCGTGCGGCGATGGCACGTGCTCGGTGCGCTCATAACCAAGTTTGGGCAGGTCGAGACCGGCGTAGAGGTTTTCCCCTTGGCCGAGGAGAACGGGCGAGACAGCCAGATGCATTTCGTCGATCAGCCCGGCCTGCAGGTATTGGCGAACTGTCGCGACGCCCCCGCCGACGCGCACGTCCTTGCCTTGCGCGGCCTCACGTGCGCGGTCCAGCGCCGCGTGGATGCCGTCGGTCACGAAGTGAAACGTGGTGCCGCCCGCCATCACGAGCGGGGCACGCGGATGGTGCGTGAGCACAAACACCGGCACGTGGTAAGGAGGATTGTCGCCCCACCACCCTTTCCACTGGTCGTCGGGCCACTCGCCGCGGATCGGGCCAAACATGTTGCGGCCGAGAATCCAGGCCCCGAGGCCGGCTGCGCCGCGGGCCGCAAAATCGTCGTCGATCCCGGTCGTGCCACCCGTGCCCCCGCCGTGCATGCCTTGAAACGTCCGCGTCGGGAAAAACCATCCGGGCAGCGACATACCGCCCACGCCGAGCGGATTCTGGAGGTCCTGCCGCGGACCGGCACCATAGCCGTCGAGCGAAACGCTGAAGCAGTTGACGCGAAGTTTGGACCGTTTGGATTGGGTGCTCACGAGGTGGAAGGTGATCGGAAAGTGGGGCTGACTGGCAATCCTTCAAACCACGGCTGACCCCTTTGGCTCGTTCTTCAATGTAAGACGGACGTCGTCGTGCCCTCGCCAAGACGGCAGCCGGACGGGGTCGGGCCGCTCGTCCTTAAAAATGGGGCCGATCCTGTCGGTATGCCCCACGCACCGTTTTTAAGAAGTAGCGGCCCGACCCGTTATGACGGTGGTTTTTTGGCGTCGGCTTCCACGTCCGCTTTCGTCACCGCGTGTCGATAGGCGAACATTCGCTCCAATTGGTGCCGCGTGAAGGCCGCCCCGCCCCAGCGTCCGAGCAGACCAAAGGGCAGCCGATAGCGAATCTCGTCGGTCAGCACGCACGCCCCGGTTCCCGCCGGCTCGATGCGGTGCAGGTGTTCCCATTTGGCGAACGGCCCGCGCAACAGCACGTCGCGAAATTGTCGGCCCGCGACGTAGTCGCGATGTTCGATTTCCCAACGCACCCACACGGGGCCGATTTTGGTTCGCAGCGACACGCGGGCTCCGTCGCGGATGCCGCCGTCTCGCGCCGTGACTTCGACGCGTTCCCACGGCGGACAGAGCCGTTCAAAGGCCCCGGGCCGCTCGTGCCACGCAAAAACCTCGGCGGCCGGCCGCTCGATCCGGACCGAGCGTTGGAAAAGTTCGTCACGCATCGGTCGCCTTTCGGGAGGGCATCGCGGTGATGCGTTCGAGGGGAAAGACAGTTACGTCCACCGCTCCCGCGGCGATCCATGAGACCGGCGCTCCGTTCAACGCAAAGCCGGCGGCTCGCGCCGGCTCGACGGAAAATTCGGACACATTCGGCGTGTAGATTCGATACGGGGCGTGGTGAACCCGGCCGGCCAAGAGTCGACCTTGCGCGTCGGCGGCGTAGAGCAAGTAGCGCTCCACGAGAAAAAATTCGAGCGTGCCCGCCCGCGCGGGAGTGCCGTCGGTCGCGGGCTCCCACGCGTACCGGCCCTCCGCGGAGGCGGCACCGCGCCGCCGGGACTGATAGTATATCGTCGCTCCCTGCTGGCGCGCTCTCATCCGCGCATGGAAATACGGCAGGTGGAAAAATCGCCGCGCGATCGCCACCGCCACGGGCTGGTTGCAGTCGAGCGAGTAAAACCAGACTCCCGGATTGCCCGCGGCATCATGGACGTACGTGCGCACGTTGAGTTCGAGAAACCACGACAAACCGGGAAGTGGTGGCAGCCAGGCCGGTCGCACCCTTTCCATGAAGAATGGGACGATTCCAAGGTACGCGGAGCCTTCGAAGGTGTCGACGAACAGGCCGGGCGGCAGAGTGGCTTGAATCTCCCGCGGCCCGACCTCCCAATGGCCGAACAGCAGGCGGCTCCACCTTTGCCGGCCAAGCGCCAGCGATTTCGATCGCTGCCGCAGCGCCAGTCGTTGGGCCATTTGCGGTTGGATGTCGCCAGCGGACCAGCTCCGCGCGAGCGGAGTGGAGCTAACGGCCTTGGTCATCATCGTGGAGCATAGTCCATGCAGCCGACAAAGCCAGCGACGTCGCGTCACCATATTTCATCTCGGCGGCCCGCCGGAACAAAGTGGTCGAGCAGAAGACGTCCATGGGCAGCCCCGAATTCCTCCAGGGTTGCGAATGGCAGCGGCATCGCAACGGTAGCCCGATGAGTCGCATGCCCCGGACGGTTGCCGGCCTGTTGATCGCAAATATCATCGTGTTTGCTGCGGGTTTCCTGCTGCCCAACGGGAGCGAGCGGCTGGTCACGGTCGGCGCGCTCTGGTATCCGGCCAACGCCAATTTCGGCCTGTGGCAGGTGGTGTCGTACATGTTCCTGCATGCGAACCTGAGCCATATCTTCTTCAATATGTTCGCACTCGTTTCCTTCGGCTCGATCCTGGAGAGGGAATGGGGTGCGGCCCGCTTTTTGATTTTCTATTTTCTCTGCGGCGTGGGCGCCGCGATGATCCAGACGGGGGTCAACTGGGAGCAATTCCGCGGCCTCCATGATCGGCTCATCGCGGCGGGGCTGACGCCCTCCAACATCAGTTCCCTGTTGGCGACCGGCCGCGGCCGGCTGCCCCCGGATCCGGCGGTCAAGGCCGCGCTCGTCGAGCTCTATGGGATCTACGCCAGCCCGGTGCTGGGCGCCTCCGGAGCCATCTACGGGCTCCTGGTGGCATTTGGGTTTCTTCATCCCAACGCCAAACTCGGGCTGATGTTCGTGCCAGTCCCGATCGCGGCGAAATTCTTCATCCCGGGCCTGCTCCTCTTTGACCTGTTCTCCGGCTTCACCGGGTTTTCCATCTTCGGAGCCAGCATCGCCCACTTCGCCCACCTCGGCGGTGCCGCCATCGGCTTCCTCCTGATGCTGCTCTGGCGCCACCGCGGCCCGGGTGCCGCGAAGTTTACCCCGACGGGGGTAAGCCAGACTTTCCGGTGAGTCGTTCGGCAAGCTCACGACCGAGGCCGCGACTCCACCTTCGCCAAGGCTTCGGCGAGGCAAGCCGGTGGAGGCGCCGCGCCCGCCCAGTTCGGATGCAATCCACTCCCTGGTCGGGAAGGAATTTACAGGGCGTCGCGGTTAGTGATGCCCACGCGGAACAGGGGCTTGGCTTTTTCCGACTCCTCCATCTCGTATTTTTGCCCGGTCTTGCCGGGGTCGTAGTCGCGCCAGAGCCAAGTGAGCGATTCCGGCAGGTCCAGGGCGCCCTGGGCGATCGAGTGCATGCTGACTCCGAACCGGAAATGGAAATCGTAGCCCTTCAACTTGAGGGAGTTTGCCAGCTGGATATTGTTCAGCGGCCAGCTGCCTGAGCCGGCTTCCTGGTCGTCGGCGCCGTCGGACAGCCACACGCGCAGGTTCTTCGGCGCCTCGCGGCGGACCTTGACCGGGACGATGTAGCCGCCGTCCAGGTTCTGCTCGGGATGCCATTGCAGGGCGGTGTAGCTGCCGATGTGCGAGAGCACGCGGCTGAACTGGTCCGGGTAATACCAGGCCACGTTGAATGCGCAGATGGCTCCCGAGGAGGCCCCGGCGATCGCGCGGGAATAAGCATCGGGGCGGATCTTGTAGGTCTTCTGCACGTCGGACAGGACTTCCTCCTGCAGATACTTGCCGTAGCGGTCCGACACCGTGTCGTAGAGAATGCTGCGCATGACCTGGCCTTCCCTGCCACCCGTGCCGGGCTGAATCAACACGTGGACCATCGGGGGAATCAGTTTCTTGGCGACCAGGTTGTCCGAGACGATCTGCAAGCGCAGGCGCATCCAGTCCTGGTTGCCAACGATGGTCTCGCCGTCCTGCCACACCATCAGCGGAGCGCCCCGCGTGGTGTCGATGCCGGGATTGGTATAGACCCAGTAGTTGGTGGACATACCGGGATAGACGGCGCTCTTCAGGGTCTTTTTCTCCGAGAGCACGCCGCGAGGAACACCGGGCAGCGGATAGGAATCAGGGTTGTAGCCGGCCACCTGATAGGGGGCGGCGAAGGGCTTTCCATCCACCACGTACTGGTGCTGGTGGGTGGTGCCGAGCCGCAACATTTTCCACAGATACCAGTAGTTGGTTCCACCCACCTGCTTCATGGGGACGGGCGGTTCCTTGTCGATCGACACGGACGCGGGCCTGGCGCTCTCCACCGCGAAGACGAATTCCTGGCCCCAGACGGCGACGCCATCGCGGCCGGCAAGTTCGGGAATCCGGTAGCCATACTCATCCTTGGCCCCCAGCAGATCCTTCAGCCTCGGCGAATCGGTGCGGGCTGCATCAATCAGTTCCTGCACAGGATTCGTCTGGGCCATCAGGCCGGTAACGAGAAAAAGCGAGGCCAGGGCAATTTTGCACATGTTCATTTCCGTGAGGGGGTAGGTCCGAACCATTGACAGGGGTAAGCGCTCTCGATTCGGCGAATAACCGGAACGCACATCAGAATCGATGGCGAGCCAAAGGCGTCCGGCTAGATTAGACGGACAACCTCGAGTTGCTGCACGTTATCACGTATCATTTTTGAAGAGGTTGCTCCGTCAGAAGCAGGGCGCGCCACTGCCCCGCCCTGCTACCCACCAAGCCGAGGAAATCCCCCGGCTGCATTTCGGCTCGTCCCTCTCATCCGGGTTGTCCAACGTCGAGACCCAACCGCGGCGGCTTGAGCCGGAATCTCCACGCTTCGTCCGCCTGCGTTCAGTCCCTTACCCCCATGACAATCCGTTTCCTCGGGATCCTCGCCCTGCTGGTTTCGTCGTCGGTCTTTTTGCCTGCTGCGGAACCTTCCGCCGGCCCGGTGCCCCGTCTCGGGGCCGGCAGCGCGGGCGCCCCGGTGGTGCTACCGGGCGCGCGGCAGTATGATTTTGTTTCGCAGATCAACGGCCGCCCTTACCGGCTGATGATCTGGGCGCCGGCGGATGCCGGCCCGAACAAGGCTTATCCGGTCGTCTACCTGCTCGACGGCAACGAGTACTTCGCCGCGGCGGCGACCGACAGCTGGCACTACGAGAACGCCATCATCGTCGGGATCGGTTATATCACGGAAAGCGTGAACGAGTGGCGGGAGCGGCGGACCTTCGAACTGACGCCGGCCGCCGATCCGGTCGGGTCAAAACTCCCCACGGGCGGAGGCGACGCGTTTGTCCGCGTGCTGCTGGAGGAGATGAAGCCGTTTGTGGAGTCGCGCTACCGGGTCGAGCCCGGCCGCCGCGGACTCTTCGGCGTCTCGCTGGGCGGGCTGACCGTCCTGAATGTGCTCTTCCATCATCCCGAGGCGTTCGACGCCTTTATCGCCGGCAGCCCCTCCATCTGGAAGAATGACCGCGACGTACTGAAGGGCGAGAAGGCCTTCTCCGAGCGGGTCCGCGCCGGGGAGCTCAAGCTGCGAATCCTAATCACATCCGCCGGCAACGAGCAGTACCGGGGCAGCGATCCCGCCCTCCTCGCTACGGCGGGCAGGGAGCGCATGATCGACAACGCCTCCGAGCTGGCTGAACGGCTGCGCGGGCTGCGGCCGCAGGACGTGCCCGTGGTCTACACAATTTTCCCCGACGAGTCGCATGGCTCCGGGTCTTATGCGGCACTTCGGCGCGGCCTGGCGTTCGTTCTCACGCCGCCCAAAAAATAACCGCGTCAGAGCCGGACGGGGCCAGGCCGCAGATCGTTAGATCTTTGCGTGAGCCGGCGAGGCCGCATGCCGTCCCTCAAACTGCGGCAAGCCCACCCTGACGTCTTTGAGCAGCTCCTCTTAACCGTGAGAGAAAGGCGACCCGAAGGGTTCAGGTCGCGGATGTTGATATTTCTCCCCGCCCGGGAGCCTGATTTTAAAAGCGAGCGGAGAGTCGGGGCGATTGAGCGCGGGCTTTCGCCGCATTCCGACACACGTTTTTTCTCGCCGGACACTGAAGTTCGTCTCACCTCCTCGGGTCATCATGCTGCACCTGCCTCTGGCCACGTTAAATCTGCACTGGTTCCACCAGTTACCCGAGTGGCAGTTCTGCGCGATCACGATCGCGGTGTTTGTCGGAGTAGGCGTGGGCGGCCAGATGGCCATCCGCCCATTGGTGCGCCGATGGTTCCGGGAAGGGGACTACAACGAGGTGGTGGGGTATTACCTCTCCGCATTCGGCGTGCTCTACGGTATCACGCTCGGGCTAATTTCCGTGGGCGCGTGGGAGAACTATGGCGACGTCGAGGGCAAGGTCAGCCAGGAAGCGGCCGCCGTTGGCTCGCTCTATCGCAACGTGGACTGCTATCCGGAGCCCATCCGCACTGAACTGACCAGCCTGCTGCGCGACTACACCCGGGAGGTCATCGATGTCTCATGGCCGGAAATGCAGCGGGGCATCGTGCCGCGCGGCGGTCATCCTCTCGTCCTCCGTTTTCAAAAATCGCTGGTGGCATTCGAACCCCGGACCGAGGGACAGAAGGCGCTCCACTCCGAATCGCTGTACCGTTTCAACCAGGTGATCGAGGCTCGGCGGCTGCGGGTGGACTGCGTGGAAGGGCGCCTGCCCACGATCCTTTGGGTGGTCGTCCTCGCCGGCTCATTCATGAGTTTCGTGCTCACTTGGCTGCTGGTCGTCGAAAATCGTCTCCTGCACGATCTCCTGAGTGCGATCATGGCAATCTTGCTCGGCCTCCTGATTTTTTTCCTCGTGACCCTCGATTTGCCTTTTCAGGGCCAGCACAGTGTCGGCCCGGATTCGCTCGAACTCGTCTACCAGCAGGTCATGCAACCACGGCCGTAAGTCCCCAAGCCCGACGGGTCAGGCTCGAATGGCCCCAAGATAGGGCGGTCGGCCAGGAGACGTCAGGGCACGACCATGAGACAGCATAGAGATTCTTGGGCATCCTTGTCTCACGACTCGAGCAGAGGAGAAGTCTGACCTGCTTCTTAATTGCGCGGCAAATATCTGGCCGCTTTAAAAAAAAATTAAGTGCCAGGCGCGACTCCATCGCGGGTACCACGCCTGACTCGTCATTCGTCGCGCAGGGCGACGAGCGGGTCGATCCGTGCGGCCCGACGGGCCGGGAGGTAGCTCGCGAGCAGCGCCACCGCGACCAGCACGGCGGAGACGACCACATAGACGATCGGGTCCGTCGGCTGCACGCCGAACAGCAGGCTCGTCATGTAGTGGCTGAGCAGCAACGCCCCCGTCAATCCGAGCGCGATGCCGATGCCGCTTTTCCACAGGCCCTGCCTGAGGATCATCCCGACGATCTGCCCGCGCGAGGCGCCGATCGCCCCTCGGATGCCGATTTCGCGGGTGCGCTGCGAGACATCGTAGGCCAGCACGCCGTAAATCCCCAGCGACGAGAGGAAAAGCGCCAGTCCGGCAAAGGCCGCGAGCAACAGCATCACCGCGCGGCGGTTGTCGAACGAAGAATCCACGGCCTGGTCCAGCGTCCCGGCATCGTAGAGGAAGATGGTGGAATCGATGGCCCGCAGCTTCGTCCGCAGCGCCGGCAGCAGGTCGTTCGCGGAGCGGTCAGCCCGCAGGAAGAGTGTCAGCCCGCCGGTCCGGGCACCCTGCTGGATGACCTGATAAATGAACGGGTTCCCGCTCTTCTCCTCCACCCCGTTGTGCGGCACGTCGCGCACCACCCCGATGATCGAGGGCCAGTCCTCGGGTTTTTGCGGGCGGCCGCCGAAGGTAAAGCGCCCGCCGACCGCGGAACGGTTCGGAAAGAACTTCTTCGCGAAGCTTTCGTCCACGACAAACAGCTGGCGCTTGGGATCGCGGTCGGCCTCCTCATAAAAACGGCCGTCCAGCAGTTTCAGTCCCAGGGTTTGCAGGTAATCCGGCGTCACCATCACCCGGTAGGCCCCGGGCTGCGGCGAACCCGGCGGGAGCGTGTCCTCTTCCAGCGTAAACGCATTGATCGGCAGGCCGCCCTGGAACGGCGTCGAGAACGAAAACGCCGTGGACGTCACTCCGGGCAGTTCCAGCAGGGCCTGCCTGAGTCTTTCCTGAAACTTCGTGGCGGCCTCCGCGCTGGTCCGGTACGGAGCCGGGATGACAATGCGGGCGGTCACCACGCCCTTCGGATTAAAGCCGGGATCGATCTCGAGGGCCTTGGCAAAGCTGTGGATCAACAGTCCCGCGCCGGTGAGGAGGACCAGCGCCACCGCCACCTGCACTACGACCAGGATGCTGCTGAGGGTCCGGACGCCACGCCCCGAGGACGCGCTACGGGAGCTGCTCTGGATCACCTTGGCCAAATTCGTGCGCAGGATGTGCAGCACCGGGATCAGCCCGATCAGCACCCCGATTATGACAGTCAATCCGATCGCGAAACCCAGCACCCGCAGGTCCAGGGTTGCCGGCAGGGACTGCGGCAGCATTTTTGCGAGGTAGAAATTGCTCGCGTGCAACGCGGCCCACGCGAGCCCCAACCCGAGCAGGGCTCCGAGCGTAGTGAGCAGCAGGCTTTCCAGAATGAGCTGACGCGCAATCGTGCCCCGACCGGCCCCGAGGGCCGAGCGGATGGCGAGCTCCGACTGCCGGGCGTTGGCGCGCACCAGCAGCAGATTCGCCACGTTCACGCAGCCGATGAGCAGCACGAACGCGACCCCGCCCTGCAGCAGAAACAAGGTCGAACGGACGGGCTGGACCCGCTGCTCCTGCACACCGCCGACATTCATGGTCATGCCCGAGCGCTCCACAAATTGCCTGACCGGCGGCGGCGCGCCATCCACATAGTGTTTCTCCAAGGTCTTCGCCTCGGCGTCGGCCTGACCGGCCGCAACGCCCGGCTTGAGGCGTCCGAAGAGCTGGATGCCCACCCCGTAACGGCCCTGGGGATTTTCCTGCCCGGGCGGCCATGACAGCGGAGTGACGTATTTCACCCGCGCATCCCAGGCCTCGAACAATCGCGGTGCTACGCCGATCACCTTGTAGCTCTCCCCTGCGATCCGGACCGTCTTGCCGACGATGGCCGTATCCTCGAGGAACTGCGTCTGCCAGAACGACTGGGTCAGCACGACGACCTTGTCGGCCCCGGGCCGGTTCTGCTCCTTGGTGAAGAACGCGCCGAGCAGCGGCTGCACCCGCAGGATGGAGAATATCTCGGCCGTCGCGCTGGCCATCGGGAGGCGGACCGGGGACTCGTCGTCGCCGAACATCTGTTGGGAAAAAGACCAGAGCGCAATGGCCTCGTAGGATGACGCGTTCTTCGAGTAATCGATGTAAAACGGAACGTTGGCCGGCATCTTGTTGAGCCCGGCCTTCACCGCGGACGTGTAGAGCTCGACGATGGGCGCCGGATCGCGAAACGGCAGCGGCTTGAGCAGCAGCGAATACACGGTGGAGAAGATCGCCGTGGTGGCGCCAATGCACAGGGCCAGCGTCAGCAGCGTGGTGGCCGTAAGACCCTTGCCCTTGCTCAGCAGGCGCAACGCGTGGCGCAAATCGCCGGAAACACCAGCCAGCATGCCAGCCGGGCCGGAAGTGGAGTCAGGAGGGGAAGGCATGTTTGGGAATACCCGCGAAACCACACGAAGGTTACGCCGAACCACCCGCAGAACAACCACCGATTGAGCCGACCGGAAAGAGGCCGGGACTGGGTCAGGCTGCTACTTGTTAATTTTCATTCGCGTGTGGCGGGGACGAAGAAGCCGGGCCGAGTAAGTCGGGCCGCAGATCGTTAGATTTTGCCTCGACCCGATGACGGCAGTTGCGGTCAGTCAATTCGCGGCAACCCCGCCCCGTGGGGCGGCCATTCGTAAATGCGGGAACCGGACCCAAGGTGATTGCCAGACCCCGCCCGCAACCCCTTGGATGGTGTCGCCGGACCACCGAACGGTGCCGTGCCGAAGCGACCCCTCACGCCAACCGCCCCAACTGATGAACTACCTTTTTGCCGCCATGGCGGTCATCTCGGGCGTGGCGTTGGTTTACCTGCTCTTCCAACGGCAGTTTCTTCTGGTCGGTGGCGCGGCTGGTCTCGGCGCCATCGCGGTGACCTGGACTGTCCTCGAGGCGAAGACTGCCGGGTACCGGCCTCAGGCCCGGATCGATGCCCTGGCGGGTTCGCGTCCGAAGGAGGAAGTATTTGACGGGTATGTGTCGTCGGACACCTGCCGGTCCTGTCACCCGGGCGAATATCATACCTGGCACGCGACCTATCACCGCACGATGACCCAAGTCGCCACCCGCGAGAGCGTGCGGGCGGAAGATTTCGAGGGCCGGGTCTTCAAGGACGGCGGACTCGCCTTTGCGCTGGAACGACGCGGCGACGACGTCTGGGCCAAGATCTGGCCGGGCGGTCAGACGGTCCCCGCGAAGTCGGACGTTCACGAACGCCGGATCGTGATGACGACCGGGTCGCACAACTACCAGGTTTACTGGCTCGACGGGGATTACCTTTCCGACAAGCAGCCGGGCGACCGAAAGGTCACGATTTTCCCCTTCGTCTACCTGCTCGACGAAAAGCAGTGGGTGCCGCGGATGGAAGCCTTCCTGACCCCGCCGTATGTCGACCTCAACTCGCTGCACAGCGGGAACTGGAACACGAGTTGCCTCGACTGTCATTCCACGCACGGCGCGTCCCAAACCGTCGTAAGCAAGGAGCTCATGACGACACGGGCGGCCGAGTTCGGGATCGCATGCGAGGCGTGCCACGGTCCGGGCGCGGCGCATGTCGCGGCGAATCGCAATCCGTTGCGCCGTTATGAAGTCCGGCGCCAAGCTGCGGCCGGTAAGCCGGATCCCACGATCGTGAACCCGGCTCATCTCGGGAAGGACTTGTCCTCCCAGGTTTGCGCGCGTTGCCATGCGCTGTCGGGCGGATTTCACGACGCGCCGGATTACCCGCTGCATGGCTTCGCCTTCCGGCCGGGACAGGATCTGGCCGATACGTTCGTGCGCGCGCGCCTGGTCGACTGGCAGACAAATCCCGCGCTCAAGCCGGAGCTGGTGAAAAATCCTCAGATCGTCCGCGACCGTTACTGGTCCGACGGCATGGTCCGGGTGACCGGGCGCGAATACAACGGACTGCTGGAAACGAAGTGCTTCCAGAACGGCGACATGAGCTGCCTATCCTGCCACAAACTGCACGAGTCCGACTCGGATCCCCGGTCGTTACCGGAGTGGGCCAACAACCAGCTGGCCCCGGGCATGGAGACGAATGCCGCATGCCTTCAGTGCCACAAGACCCTCGCGAGCGACGCGGCGGTCGCGGCCCACACCCACCATCCGTTGGCGAGTGCCGGGAGCAACTGTTACAACTGCCACATGCCGCACACGACCTTCGGGCTCCTCAAGGCCGAGCGCAGCCACACCGTCGACTCGCCCAGTGTCGCCGTCAGCCTCGTCACCGGACGCCCGAACGCCTGCAACCTGTGCCACATGGACAAGAGCCTCGGCTGGACCGCCCAGGCGCTGAATCGTTGGTACGGCAAGCCGGTGCCGGCGCTGAACGCCGACGAGCAGGACGTTGCCGCATCGGTGCTGTGGACGCTGAAGGGCGATGCCGGCCAGCGGGCGCTCATGGCCTGGTCCTTCGGCTGGGCGGAAGCGCGCAAGGCCTCGGTCACGGGGGACGACTGGATGGCCATGTATCTCGCCTTCCTGCTGGAAGATTCCTATTCGGCCGTCCGGATCGTCGCGCGGAAATCGCTCCGCCATTATCCCGGATACGAAGGCCTGCCCGAATACCCCTACCCCGCCGACATGAAAACCCGTGCGTTTGCCGTGTGGACGCGGCAGCATCCCGCAGGCTTGGGCTCCGGCACGAGTCCGCTCCTGTTGGAAAAAAACGGCACCTTCATCATCGGGCCGGCCCTGCGCCTGATGAAGGCACGCGATCTCACCCCCCTCAACCTGATGGAATAATTCGGAGGCATTCATTTGTAGGAGCCTGCCCGTAGCGGAGCGGCTTCCCGTTCCGCGGCGGAGCCGGAAGCGGCTCCGCTACGAATCTGCAAGCAGGCTCTTACATCAAGCCGCCAAATGGTTTCCTTCCTTTCCTTGGCAAAAGACATTCAACTGCACGAGTCGGGACAAAATTATGGGCCAGGCAAAAAATAAATCCAAGGCGGCGAACTCCGCATCCGGGACAGCGGTCGTTGACGGCCAGACCCTGGGTCGCCGCCACATCCTATTCGGCTGGTGGTCGCTCCTGTTCTTCCTGACCCTCGGCATTTTCCTCGAAATGCTGCACGGGTTCAAAATCGGATGGTACCTCAACGTCTCGAACGAATCGCGGCGCCTGATGTTCACGCTGGCGCACGCCCATGGGACGCTGCTGGCCCTGGTGCAGATCGCAGCCGGCCTGACGATCCGGCTGGTGCCGGCCTGCAGCGCAGCATGGCGGCGGTTCGGCTCCACGGCGCTGATCGGCGCGAGCGTGCTCCTGCCCGGCGGATTCCTGCTCGGCGGGCTCAACATCATGGGCGGCGACCCGGGCTACGGGATCTTTTTCGTGCCCCTCGGCGCCCTGCTGCTGTTTGTCGGCGTCTTCCTGACCGGGCGCGAAGCGCTGTCGCTTCGTCGAACCGAGGCAGGCCGCGCATTAGAGGAGTGATTTCGCTCCCATCCGGCGCGGATTGCCCGATCATCAATTTCCGCTAACTTTCCCCACCATTGGGACGATAATGGCTCAAGCGCTACTACTGCAATTGGCTGAGCCCGCGGCGGCTCGGCTCCACGCATGGCAACGCTGGCCATGCTCAAGGCTTATTACTATTTCTTAAATTTTCGCGGTGATCTCATCCTCCTGACGCTGTTCGTCGCGGGGGCGTGCATAGGAGTCCAGCGGACGATTCGACGACGCGGTCCCCAATATCGGATCCCAAAAAAGTCCTTTATTCTCGCCGCCCTTCTGGTGATGGCCGGCGGGGTCGTCGCGGAGTGGGCGGCGCGCGACCGGGTCGACCGCCTCGAAAAGCTCTTTGCCGGATTCGGACCCACGTATTCCTCGGAATTGAGCTCGATGGGCCATGCCGCGGTGACGCTTAACACGCCGGCCGACGATCCGGTCTACCTCCGGATGATCGAGGCCGAAAAACGGTGGCTCGCGGTCAACCCCATCATTGCCGACGTGTATACCTTCCGGCTGGACGCCCAGGGCCGGGTGCGGCTGATCGTCGATTCGGAGACCGACTACAATCACAACGGTATCATCGACGAAGAACGGGAGAAGCGGACGCCGATCGGGGAAATCTATGAGGAGGCGACGCCGAAATTCTTTGAGGCCCTCGCCGGCCATGCCGTCTTCGAATCCACCATCATGCCTGACCGGTGGGGGATCTGGGTGTCGTCCTTCACGCCGATCTACGACGCGGCCGGGCGGGTGGAGGCAGCGGTCGGCATCGACTACCCCGCCGACAGCTGGCTTTTCGCCATCGGCGGGGTGCGCCTGGCCGCGCTGGGCCTGACCCTCGTGCTGAACATCATCCTGCTCACCAGCAGCACGCTGATCTCCTTCCTCACGGCGGAGATCGAGGACCGGAAAAAAACCCAGCGGCAACTCGAGCAGGCGAGCGAAGCGGCCTTTTCCTCCAGTGCGGCCAAGAGCCAGTTCCTCGCGCTCATGAGTCATGAAGTGAGAAATCCCCTCTCCGCCATCCTCGGTTTTGCCAACATCCTCGGCGATACCAGCCTCGATTCCACCCAGAAGCGCTACATCAATACGATCAACCGGGCCGGCAGCAACCTCATGGAGTTGCTGAACGACATCCTCGACTATACGCGGGTCGAAAGCGGCAAGCTCAAGCTGGAGCGCATCGAGTGGAATCCGGCGTTGCTCATTCATGAGGCGATGGAACTCATGTCCGCCGAAGTCGCCAAAAAGGGCCTGCAGTTGCAGTTCGACAACACTCTCCCCGACGCGCTCATGCTCTGGGGCGATCCCATCCGGGTGCGCCAGATCGTGCTTAACTTTGTCGGCAACGCGGTGAAATTCACCGCCGCAGGAAGCGTCACCGTCAAGGCCGGCTGGACCCCGGATCCGGCGCGCACGGACCATGGCCGGTTTGCACTGGAAGTGGTCGACACAGGCATCGGCATTCCCGCGGAGAAGATTCCGCTGCTTTTTCAAGCCTTCAGCCAGGCCGACGAGTCGACGACGCGCCACCATGGCGGCACGGGACTCGGACTCGCGATCTGCAAGCGTCTATCCGACCTCATGGGCGGCTCCATCGAGCTGAGGAGCACTTCGAATGTCGGCACCGCCCTTTCGTTTGCGCTCGATTGCGATGCCTCGAAGATCATCGCCATCCCGGAGTTGTCCGCTGTCGGAGCGGATCCGGCCAATCCCATTCTCAATCGTGCTCTCGTGGTGGACGACATGCGGCTCAACCGCGAGTTGCTCAAGGTTATGCTTCGTCGCTTCGGCCTCGTGGCCGACCTCGCTCCCGGCGGCCCGGAGGCCGTCAAGCTTGCCGCGGAGCACCGCTATGCCATCATCTTTACCGATCTTGAAATGCCGGACATGGATGGGTTCGCCACCGCGCGCCAGATTCGTGCAATCGAGAAACACGGTCGGCGCACCCCGATCGTGGCCGTCAGCGCCCTCACTGCAGTGGGCACGCGGGAAAACTGCATCGCCGCTGGCATGAATGACTATCTCACCAAGCCGGTCTACCTTCCGGCCCTGGAGTCAGCCATCAACGCCCTCTTGCCCGGACAATATAAACTGCAGATGCCCGCGGCACCCAAAACGGAACCCCAGCTTCGAAGCGAACCCCTGGCCGCATGAGGATCTCGGCCACATGGCCGGCGCCCTGCTCTTCCCAAGGGCGCCACCGAGGCAAGGATTTCCATCCATCCGCCGGCTGAACCCAAGGCGTCCCACCTCGAGGAACGAGCCGAAGGCGGCAGCGCGCAATATGTGATGGCTAGAGATTTCCGCGCATCGTTGTCTCCATTCGAGCCCTGACGTCTTTTATCGGGCCACCGAGTCGAAGGATCGGGGTGCGAATCGATCAAATCGATGAACCGCGCGGCGCTTCAGGTTAGGGAGTGGCGCACAAAACCGACCCACCCCGCCGCTGCGCGCCACCCCTCTTGATAAAGGGGAGCCGGGCTTGATGGCACAGACTCCCCTCTATCAAGAGGGGTGCCCATCGGGCGGGATGTGTTGGCTCGGTCTTCCCGACGCTCTCAATCAATGCCGTCCCTGCTCCATCCAACCAACACTACTTCGCCGGCACCGTCGCCTCGTCGAACGGCTCGACTCGCTTGAAATCCGTACCCGTAGCCTCGAAGGAGCGCGAAAATTTCACGAACAAAACGCGGACGCCACCGCCCGCTTTCAACCGCACGGGCTGGGGTGCCAGCGCGGGATCGAACGTCTGGAAATGCACGTCGACACCCGCCTCGGTGACCTTCACCACGCCGGCGACGCGGAACGAGTCGCGCAGCTGTACGGTGATGTCCTCGAATGCGCGGGAGACTTTGTTCACCCGGAAGTGCGCCTGGAACTTCTCGGCGGGGAAGTCTGCGCTGTCGTTTCGGATCGGCAGCTCGAAGACCACGGCTGCGGTCCCATCCTGGAAGACGCGCAGATCCTTCAAATCGACGATGGTCGCGAGCGGAGGCAGGTCGCCCAGCGTCTTCGGCGTATCGCCGCCGTCGTCGCGCCACCGTTGCACTTCGGCAGGCGTCGGCGATTTGCCATCGATACTGAGCAGCACGGAGCGCTCGGACTCGGGCTTCGAGGGGTCGACCCGCGTCACCGTCACGCGTTGGTTCTCGAGGCCGCGCGATGTTTCCGTGTAGGCCCACTGGTCCGGGTCCGCCCCGAGTTTGCCGTAGGCGTCGGTGAACAGCGCTCGTTCAGCTTCGCCCGCCGGCGGGAGTTTTAGAAAGGCTTCGGCGAAGGGACGGACGACTGCGACTGGGGGCGCCCCGTCCTTCGCGGCAAGAACGGCGAAAATCGCATTCGCATCGTAGCCCGGTTTCACCTCGAACGGCCAGCGGGCGGAAACCTTGCCGACCTTGGTCGTCCAGAGATCGAGCTCGGATTCGAAACTGTCACGAGCCTCCCCGGGCGAAACTTCGCCCGACTTCTTCGGCTTGCGTTGCCAATGCCACGCCCGCTCCAGCGCCCCCGAGGGCGAAGTGAGATAAATCCAGCGGCCGGTGGCGTGCGAACTCGTTTCGAGCACCACATCGGTGCGGCCGCGGAATTGCGTCACGCGGATCCGGTGCTCCCCTTCCGACCCGTTGCCGATGTGCCACTCGTAGCCGGTCGGCCGGGCGCCTGAGGAGAGGCTCCGGTCGAAGATGCTCTGGACGGAGTTCTCTTCGAGCAACGTCCAGATGCCATTGTCGAGGACGGCACGGCTGCGTTCCGCCAGCGGTCCAGGCTCGCGCACGGTGGCGGGCACCCGCCCCTCCGGCATCCGCCAGACCGACGCGCCCCAATAGGGCGGTGGCGTCGGCACCACCAGTTTTACGGTGCGGACGACCTTGGTCACCGGCGCTTCGATTTCGAGCGTCCACGTGACATTCTTTTTGCCCGCCGTGACTTCTGCCCATTTTTTCCTTTGGGTCTTGTACCACTGGCCAAATTTCCCCGTCGAAAACAGACCACCGACCGTGGACTGGCCCTCGGATTTGAGAATGCGCTCGCCCGGTTGAAGGCCGGCCTTGGCCGCGGCAGTGTTTGGCACCACGGCGGTGATCAGCGGGGTAAACTTGGCGAACCAGAAGGTAACGAGGGTGGTCGGCCCGGAGTAGGCCGAGGGCCGGACGCGCAATCCGAAATCCTCGATCCGGTCCGCCTTCACGTTGTAGGCCGCCAAGGAAATGACGTCGTCGTTATCAGCGGCTTCGTCATCAGCTGCGGCAGCCGGCTCTGTCTCCGCGGCGGCGAGCGGACCGGCCAGTCCTAAAACCACGATGGCAAAGAGCGGAAAGCCACGGCTGAGCAGTGTCTGGCGTCGCGCGGTTCCCCCAAGTTCAAGAACGTTCATGAAGTGAAAGAGCAAGTGAGAGGTGCTTCCCATCTCATATGTTCCGGATTATCGAAGGGCTCGGCAATGACGTTGACCCGCGGCATCGCAACTTTGAAATGAACATCGTGCCATGCTCTGTGTCGCAGTCCGCCAACCCATGACTTCCCCGCGGCTGGGATTTATCCTGCTCTTGCTCGCGTGGGCTGTGCCGCGACTACCCGGCGCCGATTCGCCGGCGATTGCGCCCGCGGAAAAGAAAAGCGCCACCACCCCGCTGCCAGACGAGCCACCAACGGCGAAGAGCATACCTGCCGTCAACCCTCCTGCCAACCCAGTCCCTCCCGGCAGCAGAGGTGAAAGCGATGAGGTGAAATCCAGCTCGATCCTGCGGAGCGCTCTCCATGAGAGCTTCCCCTACGATCCCAGCGCCCGGACGAAGCGCCCGGAGCAATCCTCCCCCGATCAAGCGGCCCGAGGCACGGACGAATCCGAAATCGTCGTCCTGCCGGACGTCGAGGTCACATCCCGCGTGCTGGACCGGGGCCTGACCACTGCGATCGCAAATCAGAGACCCACTGGTCCACAAAACCACAGCAAATTCGGGACGGGGATTCACTAGAAAGACTTCGGCAAAGTGCGCGCGAGTGTCATCACCATCCTCTACATCCCGGTTGGCTTCGGCTTGAGCTGGTGAGGTCCGGCCAAGAGTCAGGCCGAACGCATCAAGCCTCGACTCTCCGCAAGGCGACCCGGCGTTGGGGCCATACCCTTGCGGCCAGTTCCGCTACCATATGAGATTGATAAGGTCCCAGCCCTTATGGAGGGGACTATATTTAAACTTCAGCTCCAGCCGGTCTCCGACCTTCATGATCGTGCCGCCGTCCTTGAAGGTGAAAGCCTCCTGATTGATTTTTCGTTCCTTCTCTTCAAGCGCCCGATCCGCTCGTTCAAAAGTTCCCGAAACCTGGAAGGGCTTCATCTCCACGACATCGCCCTTGGGAACAGCGGCACCCGCGACCGCTTCCGTGGATGGGGCCGGCGGGACATAGGGGAAAGCCCGCCTTAGCGCCGAGGTTATTGCGGGAGTGTCGGGTGACTGAATTGATTCTCCGGTTGAAATTGCATGTGGCTTTTCGGCGGAAGGATTTACTGAAGCGGTCGAAGGAGCCGACAAATTTTCTTGTCGGCTCTTCTCGGAAAGAAAAGGCGGAGCCGAATTGGCCGGCGGCGGAGACGATGCCGACGGTGAACTGGAACCGGCAACCGCGGTGGGATTCTCCCCGGCCCGGCTGATCGACAGGCCCAAGGCGAGCGCCGGGGCAAGGATCGCGGGGCACCAGGCATTGGCTCTCATGGGTGGATGGCGACAGAAGGTTGGCGGGCTTGTTCCTTTGGGCCAGACGCAAGACAACCCGAATATTTCACAGGACGCAAACCGGGGAAATGAAGAGGATTTAAAGCATTCGGGAGCGGGCCGATCATCGAGCCGGGGCCGTCGGGCCCAACGATTGAGAATTACCCCAAGAAGGGTGATTGGTCGGGACGTGGCGTCGTTACGCGAAACTTTCATTCTCCCAAATTCATCACAGCCCGGTCGGCGTGGGACCCTTGGCGGCCACTTGTAAATTTGGCAGACCGGCGGCTAGAGGATTGCCAGACCCCGCTTGCAGCCCCTTGAGTAGATCGCGCTGGGCGGCCCGTCATCGGAGCGAGTCGCTCAAACCAGCCGCCCCGCCTCTCCTACCCAAATCCCATGTCCCCGAAATCGAACCTGCCCCTCGCCCGCGCCCTCGCTGCGCTTTGCCTGCTCTCGCCCGCTGGTCTCATTTTTGGCGCTGATGCGCCGGCCACCGCTCCGGCGGCGGGCGCACCCGGTGCCCGCAAGGGTGGTCCTCCCGGCCCGCCCATCACGCCCGCCGAGCAGGCCGACATTGCCAAGCTCAACGACCTCCCCGCCTGGAAGGCCGGCGATGGCGACGGCAGTTATTCCGTCGGGCCGATGTACACCCCGGCGCCGGAGCAGACCGCCCGCGAGGGCGTGCCGCATGGCAGGGTGATTACGTTCACGATGGAGTCGGCCGGGAGCAAATTTTACCCCGGTGTCGACGGTGCTGCGTTCAAGCGCGATGTGACGGTCTATGTTCCCGCCCAGTACGTCGCGGGCAAGCCGGCGGCAGTGATCGTGTCGTGTGACGCCTACGGCGCGAAGAACAACCAGCTCCCGAACGTCCTCGACAACATGATCGCGGACAAGCGCCTGCCGGTGATCGTGGCGGTCATGATCGCGAACGGCGGGAGCGAGCGCAGCATGGAGTACGACACGGTCTCTGCCAAATACGCCGAGTTCGTGGAGGCGGAGGTCCTGCCCCGCGCGGAGAAAGAGGCCGGCGTGGTCATCACCAAGGATCCCGACGGCCGCATGACCCTCGGCGGCAGTTCGGGCGGCGTGTGTGCGTTCACGATGGCGTGGTTTCACCCGGAGCTGTACCACCGCGTGCTGTCCTACTCGGGCACGTTTGTGGGATTGAAGCGCGATGACTCCGCGCCCCATGGCGCGTGGGAGTACCATGAGAATTTCATCCCGAAGAGCCCGGTGAAACCGTTGCGCGTCTGGCTGCACGTCTCCGAGAACGACAACGGGGCAGCGACCACCGGTGCGGCCTTCCGCAACTGGGTCATCGCTAACAAGGCGATGGCCGCCGTCCTGAAGGACAAGGGCTACCACTACCAGTTGGTCTATGCCAAGAACGCCGGCCACACCGACGGCAAGGTCATCGCGCAAACCTACCCGCAGGCGCTCGAGTGGGTGTGGCAGGGCTACAAGCCGGTGACCAAGTAGGCCGTCCGCGCGAAAAGCTTCGGGCTTAAGCGCAAAGTGGCGAAGGCGCCAGGGCAGAGCAAAGGGTCGACCAAACCGGTCGGCCCTTTATTCTTTCCGTCAACGACGGTAGCGCCTGTTGTCAGGCCTATTGAGGCTCGCGTATCAGACTGACGAATGAGCTTGGGAGTAGCGCGGTGCTTCAGCCCGCGGCTTGCGTCCCAAAGCGCGGGCTAAAGCACCGCGCTACCTTGACCTCGGTCGCTAGTTTAATGCGCGAGCCTCAATAGGCATGTGGCTCCGACAACTGCGTCAACAGCTCCGAGTTAATCCAGTCTCGCTCCGGAAACGTTTGGCCCCATTCGAGCGGAGTGACGGCCAGGGCTTCGTGCCAGCGCGGACGTTCGATCCAGTCCAGGTACTTCCGCAGACTCGCCCGATGCGTCCGGTCTGCGCCTCGGGCCAGCAACGCGCGGCCCATGGCAGCGCTGCTCTTGCAACCGCCTTGGCTCACGACCGCATTGAAGAGCGGCGTATGGCCGCCGAAGCCGCGCGCGTCGACCGTCGCCGCGGCGTTCACATCGGCTCCGTTCGCGAGCAGCCAATCGAAGATTTCCTGCTCGTCGAAATCGATGGCCAGGTGCAGCAGCGTTCCGCCATCGATTGGCGTGCCGCACATGCCGGACAGGTCAGGTCCCACGCAGCCGAGGTCGGGCGGATAAATTTCGGCAGAGGGGAATCGTCGCGCCAGCAGCGCGTGATCCCGCCGCAGGTGTCCCTCAAGCAGATCGAGCCGGCCGCGGTGGAAAGCCATGACCGCCGTGTCGGGCAGCGCATAGCCCAGACGCTCGAAGACCGAAAGGCAGGCGTGCTTCCCGGCCGGGTTGCGCGAATAGATGGTCAGCACCATGGCGAGCGGCGCCAGCCTGTCGCCATGCTCGTCGCTAAAGGGAGCGCCGGCATCGGCCAGAAACGAGAGCGCGGCGCTATTCAGAGTCTGACACGGCCCCATCACGATGCCCGGCGTGAGGCGGGCACCGTTGGCCAGGAGCCAGCCGGCGCATTCCAGATGGCCCGTGAGAATCGCCCGGTAGAGCGCGTGCTGGTGGTCGGTCGGGCCGAGTTTCGCGACCGCCTGTAGGACGCCGAGCTGGCCGACAGTTGCGGCGAAACTCAGCGGCGCGCCCCAGTTGCGGCTGCGCAACGGCAGGTGGAGCAGCGTCGGATTTTCCCGGAGGAGGGCCACGGTCCGTCCCGCGTCGCCCCCGCGGATCGCGTCCTGGATCCCCACCGCGGCGTCGTTCTTTTCGATGCGGTGTTTGAGTTCCGCCCAGGTCGCATAGGTATACTCCCGGGCAATGACCCACTGCGCGTCGGCCAAACGGGCCGGCACTGCGGCGATTTCCTCAAGGGTGAGACGTTTGAGCCGGGGATGTTGGGCCCGAAGACGCTCCAGCGCCGCGTGGTCCCCTTTTTTCCAGTCAGCCAAGAGCTCGCGCGCTTCGCGCCGCGGCACATCGAGGTGAGGCCGGTCAGGTAGCCGGCGTGTGACATGAGACATACCAATCCTCCCGTTGCGCCCGGGTGTCCGCATTTCGGGCTGGAAGACAGGTTAATGAACGAGTGGATCAACCCGGTTCAGGCTAGGCCCATTTCCGCGGACGGGAGGCTTTCCGGAAGCCAACGCAGGAATGCTTCGCCAAGAGAAGGACGCAAGCCTTTCCGATTTCATCAATCTGGCCTGTGCGGAGCCGTCGATATTCGAACCTTCGGCTGAGCCAGATTCCGATCAGCCCGCCGCGGTGTTCAGGCCGTTGGCATCGCACGTAAAGCGAAGGGCTCTCATGGCTCTCGTGCGGCAGAGGACACTATGATTGTCCGGCGAGATTGGCGCCCGCTTACGGACCGGTCTGCGAAGCCGGCGCTGATGGCGCTGCCGGCGGAGTCGGCGCGGGGGGATCCACTTTCAACCGCGCCTCCATGAAGGCGATCAATGTAATTGTTTCCTCATTCGAGAGCGGGTACGCACAGATCGGCGGCATCTTGCCGGCGTAGAGCATCCCGAGCGCCCGGTTCAACTGGTCCCGCCGGTCGTGCAGCGATTGCGCGTCCTGGATCAGATCCCAGCGGACATCCTTCTCGGTTCTTTCCGCCGAGTGGCAGGGGTAGCAATGCAGCTCCATGATCGGCTGAATGTTCTCGTGGAAGCCGGTCCATGACACGTCCAGAGCCTTGGGGGCCGGCGCAGCCGAGGCGGCGATATTCCCCTGGGCGGAGGCGGGCGTTGCCACCGGCGCTGGCGTTGATGACACCATCGCGCCAGCGGACGTCGCCTGGGCCTCCCGGGGCTGCGGGCTGTGCGAGTGCGTGCACGCTGCGGGAAACGCACCCAGGGCAGCCAAGAGAATGGCGCGAAGCACCATCTGGAATCGACCGGCAGGCTTACGCCTAGCCCGCAAGGCACAAATCGCGTTAGACAGGTATGATCGGCAAGGGGAAGGTTTCACGAGGGCAACGGGTATTGGACTGGCGCAGTGGCGCGCAATGAGATCGCAGGTATGGAAGTCCAGCCATTGGTAGCGTTCTTCCGGGGTTTCGCAAGTTCGAGAAGTTATCGGTCGTGGTACCGTTTGAGATCAATCATTCCAAGCCGGTTTGACGCTACGAAGCTGCACCGACGACGATTCCGATCCTCAAACGAGACAATTGGCCCGAACGTGGCGTCTTTGCGTCGTGGCGCGAAGCCCATATTCTCCGAAGCGGCACCTTTGCGCTGTGAAATCCGTCGTGACGATGACAGCGTGGCATTGGTATGTTTCACTCCGCTTCTCCGGCTTCGGTGTCGGCCTTCGTGCTCATTTGCGGATTCGTGCTCGCGGCTTTTTTCCGCGGCGTCTGGGTCAGCGCCCGGTCCGAGGAGCGCAACCCCGTTTCCCGGACTGCGTGGATCGTTGGTGGTGTCGCCCTCTGGCTCGCCCTGGCCTCCGGTTTGGTGGCGAGCGGCTGGGTTGAGGCCGTCCCGCCGCACCTGATGGTCTTCGGCGCGGGTATCATGCTGGGAAGCCTCCTGCTGGGGTTTTCCCCGATCGGAAAATGGCTGGCCGATGCCTGCCCGCTCGCCTGGTTGCTGGCGTTTCAAGGGTTTCGCCTGCCGTTGGAGTTGGTCCTGCACTCCTGGGTGGCACAAGGGGTCATCCCGGAAACGATGACCTGGACGGGGTCAAATTGGGATGTGCTTTCCGGTATCGCCGCGCTCGTGCTGGCGCCGTTCTGCCGCCGTTCCGTCCTGCCGGCCTGGATCGGGAATATCTTGGGCGCGGTCCTGCTTTTGAATATCGGGCGGGTGGCGGTTCTCTCCGCCCCCGTGCCCTTTGGCTGGCACGAGGTCACGCCGAAGCTCCAGCTGCCCTATCATCTGCCCTACGCCCTCATCGTTCCGATCTGCGTCGGCGGCGCCCTGGTCGGTCATGTCGTCCTGACGCGGGCTTTGTTAAAAAGCAGGCCCGGGCCGGGTCAGAGCTTGCGGCCCTAATCCGCCACGCGCTCGAAGCGCGGGACGCGCCGGCCGCCCAGCTCGACCGTTTCCATGAACATCGCAGCCGGCCGGACCCAGCGTCCACGTTCGCCATAGAGGGCGTCGTACACCACCAGGACCTCGAGGGTCTCCGAATGCCGCGCGAGGCCGACCACCCGGTACTCATTGCCCTTGTAGTGCCGGTATCTTCCAGGTCGCAGTTCGACTGGCAGTGGAAGCAAAGTGCTCATGCCATCAGCCCAATCGAAAGAACGGCGCCGGCAAGGCCGAAGCAAACGCCCGACAGGCTGTCTGCCCAAGGTCGAGGCTGGCCTCGTTGCCTCCTTCCCCACCCGACCAATTGCCCATCCTCCGCCTTCGGCCTTCGACACCAGTGCCTACAGCTTCAGATATTTCGCGAAAGCCTCCGGCTTGTTCCTCATGAGCAAAACCGCCACGTATCTGGCGGTAATCCGGGCTCCGGCATAGTTGGTGGCGAAATCGGGATCGGCGAACAATTGCTGCACAGCCACCTGTCCCCACTGGTCGTATTTGTCCGCCAGGGCGGTATAGACATCGAGAAACGGAACATGCTCTTCCATCGCCACCGCCTCGGTCCATTTCACGTAGTCCTGGTCCCGCACGATCTTGCCGTCCTTCCAAACGTTGCGTGGCGTGGGTGACAGGAGAATCGGGAGGCCCCGGTTCTTCCTGACGTCCGCGATATACATTTTCAGATAAGCCCCATAGGTGTGCACCGATTCGCGCCCGTT
>CAIKHO010000046.1 GCA_903827245.1 uncultured Opitutia bacterium | reverse complement strand
CTGGTCCCGCACGATCTTGCCGTCCTTCCAAACGTTGCGTGGCGTGGGTGACAGGAGAATCGGGAGGCCCCGGTTCTTCCTGACGTCCGCGATATACATTTTCAGATAAGCCCCATAGGTGTGCACCGATTCGCGCCCGTTTTTAAAATTCCGCTTGTCCCACAGTTTCCGCATCTCCGTGCCTTCAATTGTTGCCGGGACCTCAATCACGTCGCCGGAAATGCCGGGCAGCGTGCCGCGGCCGGTCTTGCCATCGGTAGCGTCGTCCGAATCAAGGTGGCCAAACTGGATCAGGACAAAGTCACCGGGCAGGATCCGCTCCGCGATCCGGCCCCAGGCGTTATGATTGATAAAATTGCGGGTACTAGCCTCCCCGCCGCCCTGGACGACCAGGCCGATCGACTTTCCTTGCAAATATTCCGTCAGCAAATCGCCCCAACCCCACTGTCCGCCCGCCCCAATGCCGCGACCCGATCCCGCGGCGCGATCGCCCACTACCCACAGGCAGGGCAACCGCGCATCCCGCGGTTCAATGGGTCGAGTCGAATACTTGTAGATCGATTCGGTAACAAAAACGGTCCACGCGCTGCGACCGATGACCTCCTTCGCCTCATAATCGACGCTTGCCGCCGATGAGATCACGATCCGGCCCTTCGGCGATAAGAACGCCAACAAGGGACTGTCACCCAATCCTTTCATCGCCGAGATCATCAGGTAGGCGTTCAAATCGGCTCCATATCGGTTCGTATGCCCTTCGTCCTTCGTAAACATTTTTCCGATCTCCTCCTTCCCCAGAATCGCAAAGGTCATGTAAGACAGGCGGTTCAAGTCGATGACCGGCACATGCTGTTTCGTAGCGACAAGCCTCAGGGTCTCGTAACAAGAACCACTATCGAGAGCGGGAACATCGATGTAGCGGCCCGTGTGATTGAGGTTGACCGGCTCGCTCCAGAGGTTCCGGACGCATCCCGTCATTAGGATCGGATGGGCTCCCTTGGCCACGGCATCGCGGATGTAGGTTTGCAGGTACCATCCGTAAGTATGGACGAGCTCCATCCTGCCATCGGGACCGGCCAGTTCGGCGATGGTTTCACCGGTGCCCGGCAAGGTACCCGACGTTCCGGGCGAATCCGCCGATTGAGCTTCGTTCTCGCTGAATTGAATGACGACAAAGTCCCCGGGGCTCAGTTGCTTCAGGACTTTGTCCCAATGACCCTGGCCCAGATACGTTCGACTGCTGGCGCCGGGCTCCGCGGCATTTTCCACGTGGATCCGGGAAGGATCGAAGTAGGTTGGCAGCAGGTTGCCCCATCCAACGCCCCAGTCTTCAAAATTGGCAGCACTCGAGTCTCCAACAATGAACAGGATTGGCAGGCGCGGAGCGCTGACGGCATTGGCGCCGCCCGATTTGCCAGCAGCGATGGCCGGGGCACCGCCTTCAATTTGAAATTTCCCATCAACCCCAGTGGTCTTGATCGCGCCCTGCTCGAGAACTCGAGGTGGATCCGATCGAAGAGCGGACGGCTGTGCCATCGCCTGGTACGGCAATCCGAGCGCAACAAGGACGAGTCCTGTCGTAACTTTCATTGGGGTGGCAGGGGGCGAACGAAACTCTTTTCTGGCGAATCCATCACCTTGGCCAGTTTTTTCAGAATATATCCTCGTCGGGTTTTAAAAATATCCAATGATTGCATTCCTGCTGGCGGCATGGCCCCGGCTCGTCTCCACCCCATGACGGCGAATATCCGCTCCTTCACCCTGTCCATCCTCGCGTCTTGCTCGACGGCGGCCGTTTGCCCGATGTTTGGTGCGGATGCTCCCTCTGCGGATGCACCCGCCGCTGTGGTCGAGCATATCCGCGGAGGTCCGGCGACTCCGGCAGACCTGGTGGAAATCGCACGGCTCGGACAACTTCCCGAGCTCACCCCGGGAGCGGGCGACGGGGATTACCTCTTGCGGGCGCCGCACACTCCCGCGCCGGAGCAGACGCCGCGGCCGGACGTGCCCAAGGGCAAGCTTGTTCATTTCACGATGGCCGCGGCCGAGAGCAAATTCTATCCCGACACCGGTCTGCGCGGCTCCACCGCCACGCGTGATGTGACGATTTACATCCCGAGCGGATATGTGCCGGGCACCCCGGCTCCGCTCCTTGTCTCGCAGGATGCAATGGGCGGACATAACAGCAGCCAGCTCGTCACAATCCTCGATAACATGATCGCGGACCACCGCCTACCCGCGATGGTCGCTGTTATGATCAGGTCGGGCGGCGGCGACGACCGCGGCAGCGAGCGCGGACTGGAGTACGACACCCTGTCCGGCAAGTACGCCGAGTTCATCGAGGCGGAAGTGCTGCCGCGCGTGACGCGGGAGTGCAACGTGACCTTCACCAAGGATCCCGACGCCCGCGCCACGATCGGCGGCAGCTCGGGCGGCACTGCGGCGTTCACGATGGCGTGGTTTCATCCGGAACTTTATCGCCGCGTGCTCACCTACACGGCCACGTACACCAATAACCAGTCGCCCGAAAATCCCGCCACCCCGCATGGCGCATGGGACTATCACGAGCACCTCATTCCGCAGGGCGCCGCGAAACCGCTGCGGGTCTGGCTCGAGGTGAACGAGAGCGACACCGGTTCGAACACGTCGGCTGCCGACATGCACAACCTCGTGATTGCAAACCAGCGCATGGCCGGCGCCCTGAAGGCGAAGGGCTATCACTACCAGTTTGTCTACGCGGTGGGCGCGGGCCGCTTTTATGCGGCGGGCCAGGGTCACGATGATGCGAACGTCATCGCGCAAACCCTGCCGCGCGCCCTCGAGTGGCTGTGGCAGGATTACCGGCCGGCCAGATAGTGGATCAGCTTGAGGAATCTTGCCAGGCCCTCGCTTCCAGACTTGGCCCGTGCCGCGGGCCCGAGCAATCTTCCGCCGTGAATCCGATGCGTCCGTGGGCCAAGGTTGGCATAGTCTGCCTGGGACTGGCGGCTGCCTTCTTCCTTGCGTGCCTCGCGGCTTTCCTGCGGGAGCTGGCGATGCAAGGGCCGGATGTGCAGGCGGCGTCAGGGATGTATGCGTTCGGAGATCTGTTGTTTGGCCTCGCGGTGTTCGGGTTGCTCGCCCTGGTCCCCATCGGCCTGGCGCTCTACTGGCTGCGCCCGGTCACACGCTTTTGGTCCGTCCTCGCCGGCGCGGCGGTGCTCTCGGCGTTGAGTGGAGTCCTGGCGCTTGCAGCCAACATGTGGTTGCACGATGACACGAGCGGCTGGATTTTCCTGGCAGAGGCACGAGTCGGCCTCATGCCCCTGAACGCACTGATGCTCGTGACCTGCGCGCTCTTCGCGCCCAAGTTCCGCCACCGCTGGCTGCTGCTCTCGGCCGCGTTCAGCGACGGGGCCATCTTCACCGGCGTCGTGCTCGTGAAGTTTGTGCTTCCGGTCCTCGGCCGAAGGTGACCGCCGGTTGCGAGGCGCCCGGGATGCGTCAGGGCAACGCGAAGGCCACATAAACCCCGCCGGTGCTGCCCCGGAACTGGCTGCCACCGCCCTCACCGCCCGTCGCGATGAGAACGTACTGCTTCCCGTTCACCATGTAGGTGGCCGGTGTCGCCAGGCCGGGGAGCGGCAGGTCGGTTTCCCAGAGCCGCTGTCCGGTCTGGCTGTCGAAGGCCCGGAATTTCCGATCGTAGGCCGTGGCGGCAATCAGCACGAGACCGCCGCCGGTCACCAATGGTCCGCCGTAATTCAGGGTCCCGGTGTCGGCCAGGCCTTTCGCGGCCAGCTCCGGATAATAGCCCAGGGGAATCTTCCACAGATATTTCCCCGTATTCATGTCGATCGCGCTGAGCGTGCCCCAGGGCGGCACGATGGCCGGATATCCCTCGGGATCGGCGAAAAACCCCTTCGACGATTTATAGCGCGAGCCCTCGCCCGAGCCGGCCCCGTCATCGTCGGCGTCGGCCGGCGCCGCAGCCTTTTGCACGCTGGCCGTCGCGCTACCCTGCGCCGGCAAAATCTTCAGATAGCGGACCAGGGACTTGAGTTGGTCCCCATTCATGTCGGTCACCGGAGGCATGCGGCCCTTCCCCTGATGAATGAGGTCTTCTATCTTCTGATCGGTGAGCAGGGGATTGACCGGCACCAAGCCGGGGATATCCGGCGGAGCCCCGGCGCCGGTGAGACCGTGACAGGCGCTGCACCGTTGTTGATAGATGCGCTCACCGGCACTGACGGGCGCCCGCGGAAGGACGAGCCCGATGAGACGCGGGGTTTCATTGGCGTTCACATACAGGATCCCACTGGTGGGATCGACCGCCGGGCCGCCCCACTCTCCCCCGCCATTGGAGCCCGGGAGTGCGGCCAGTAGCTTGTCCAGGCGCGGAGGCGCGAATTGTCCTCCGCCCCCGCCGGCCAATGTCCTGAACTTCTGCACCGCCCACGCATGGGCCTCGGGTGTCCGGGTGGTCAAAATATCCTCGGTTACGCCTTGTCGCGTGAAAGGCAGCGGCAGCGTCGGCAGCGGCTGGGTCGGTGACGCCACCTCGCCCGGCACCGTGCTCGCGGGATAACTCGATTCCTTGATGGGAAAAAGGGGCTGGCCGGTCACCCGGTCGAAGAGGAATACATAGCCCGACTTGGTTGTCTGCGCGACCGCGTCGACCCGCCGGCCACCGCTGTTGACGGTAAGCAGAACGGGCGGCGCGGGAAAATCGAGATCCCACAGGTCGTGGTGCACTCCCTGAAAATGCCAGAGACGTTTTCCGGTCGCCGCGTCCAGGGCCAGCAAGGTGTCGGAAAACAGGTCGTCGCCGGCGCGGTCCCCGCCATACCAGTCGGCCACCGCCGAGCCGGTCGGCACGTAAACGATACCGCGGTCGGGATCGAGGACCATGCCCGCCCAATTGTTGGCCGAGCCGGCGTTGACCCATGCATCCTTCGGCCAGGTGTCATAGCCGAATTCGCCGGGATGCGGGATCGTGTGGAAGATCCAGCGCAGCGCCCCCGTGCGGACGTCGTAGGCCCGGATGTCGCCCGGGGGCGCGGGATGATCTTCCGGCTCGCGGCCACCGACAATGATGAGGTCCTTGTAGATGACGCCCGGGCTGGTCATCGTGATCGATTGCTGCCGGTAGTCGCGACCCAGGTCCTTGCGCAGATCGATCCGGCCGCCTTCGCCAAATTGCTGGACGGGTTTTCCGTCGGCCGCATCGAGGGCGTAAAGGAAATTGTTTACGCTCGCGAAAATCAGGTGCTGGCGGCCGTCCGTCCAGTACGCCACGGATCGCACCGGTCCCACGCCGGGGACGCCTGAATCGAATTTCCAGAGCAGCCGGCCCGTGACCGCGTCGAGCGCGACCACCTTCCGACTGGGCGTGTTGGCATAAACCACGCCGGCAATGACGAGCGGGTTGGTTTCCAGCCCGCCCTCCTCGCCCGTGTCGAACGTCCATGCGACCCGCAGCTTGGTCACGCTCTCACGATCGATTTGCGCGAGTGGTGAATAATGGTCGCCGTTCGCATTGCCGTTCCAGACCGGCCAGTCGCGCGACTCCGATGGCTGCGCGCGGGCAAACTCGCAAGGCATCGCCAGCATCCAGGCCACCACCACCAGAACGAAAAAGGTTTGAGGTGAGTCATCAAGCCCAGCCCCGTTGCCTCGGCTGCTGCGCCGATCGTGACACTTCGATTGCATCGATACGGCTCAGGGTACGACGGCCTTCGCGAGCTCGACGCCGAAGACATAGGTCGCGCCAAGCATGTTGGAGCGGAAGATGACGAGCTTTTTGTCCCGCGTGAAAATGGGATTCGGTTCGAGCTGGTAGTTGTGCTTGGACATGTTGACCAACCGCTCGACCTTGACGGTGCCGGTCTTCACCAGATTGGTGCCGAGCGTGGTGTGATCGGCCGTGAGGACCGGCCGGCACAGCACCATCCACGGGTTGGACTTGTCGCCGTCACCGCAGAAGAACGAGCCGTCGGGTGAAATGTTGTGATGAATCGACGCGGCCTCGGGTCCGTAGAGGTACTGCACGCGCGCCCCGGTGTGCACGTTCTCGGAGGCCATGAAATTCACGCCGAGCCCCGTCGGATAATGCAGCTGGTACCAAATCGCGTCGCCGCCCGAACTCCACCACTCGTGCCCGGCGATCTCCATCTCCATGGTCCGCTGGTGGACGAGATGATTCTGCGTCCCATCGGTCCGGATGCTCCAGATGCGGTCGACCAATTGCCACGGGCCTTCGTGGCAGTACATGAGGAGCGACGGATCCGTGGGCGAGAACTGCAGGTGATTCAGCCAGTCGGTGCTGTTGAGCAGCGTCTTGTTCTGCCCGGTGGCGAGATCGACCGTGTACATGACGATGGGCAGATGGGCCGCAAACCGGTCCGCCATCAGCGTGCCTTTCTTCGGGTCCTGTTCGAGCGGGTCCACCTGCGGGCTGTCCGGAAAACCAAATCCGGCCCGGCCGCCAAACGTCGGCGGATCGCCGGGAACGTAGGTGCCGGCCGCCAAGGTTTCGTCGGCATTGACGGTGTAGAGGGCGCCCTTGCCCGGGAGTGCAGCCAGCCGCCGGGTCACGCCGTTGTCGACGTTGGTGGAATAGAGCACCTGCGTCTCGCCCTCGATCTTCACATAGAAGACCGACGGAGTCTTCCGGCCCATGCAGATCGTCTTCACTGGTCCCGGAACGACCTTCCTGGTCTGCCCGGTCCGCAAGTCGAGGATCCAGGCGCTGCGGTCGGCCGTGACGGTAAACACCACCTCATTGCCGTCGGGCGTGTCGCAGCCGTCGTTGAAGTACAACGTGGCAGAGCCGGGCATGTCCGTCAGCCGGATGACGCGGTGGCCCGTGTCGGGATCGATCCAGGACTTCGGCAGGCCGGACGATTCGGTCGCAGCCGCCGCCCGCACCTGCGGTTGGAGGAGGAGCAAGAGGGCGACTGCAGCGGAGAACGACGCGGCGCCAGCCAAAGCACCAAAGGGTAAGCGAAATTTCATGGCAATCAGGGGTGGGAATTTATCGCTTTGGCGCCCGTGCGCCAAGGACCCGATCAAATTGGGCGCGATGGCAGACGCTCACCAGTCAATTTGCGAAAGGAACCGGCTATTTCACGCGAACGGCTGTCAGCCTTCGGATACTGGCACCATCGCAGCTGTGCGATTTAACCGCCCTACTGCTTCGGAACGGCGGCTTTGCCCAGTTTCATCAGGACATTGTAGCTGAATGGACGGACCCGTGCCTCAGTCACAGCCCAGCCCCCTTGCGCTGCGAGTGACTTGAAATCTTCCAGCATGCGGGGCTGCAGGGGAATTCCGATCGAGGCGTGCAAATGACGGCCGGGGCTGTCGGCACGGGTGACGCTGCCGGCAAACACCGTTCCTTCGGCTAGGCCGCAGGACAGCACGGAGAGGTTGGATAAGATCTCTTCGTCGGAGCCATATTCAAAAAGGCCGCCCTCCGACGAAACCGCCGTCACGCCTCCGACGCGGTCCAGGCGAACCAGCAGGTCCCGCAACGTTTCCGTGGCGCGCCAGTTGTACATGACATGGTCAAGGCTCACGTCCAAGCCCTCGAGGGGCGCCCCCGCGCCGCGGAGCGCTGCCAGCGCCCGGGCGCCAAACCTCGGGGCCTCGTGATGCAAGTCCAGCACGTGGACGAAGACTTTCCGCCCCGCCAGCAACCGCGGTTCACGCTGTTGCAGGACAATCAGTGCGTTGACGCTGTCGATGGCCGGCCCGCCGCCGATGTTAAGCAGGTGCAGCGCGGCTTCCGGCCGGGCCCTCAGCGTATCCGCCAGGCCGTCCGCCAGCAGCCAGGCCATGTCCTGCAAGCGCAGCCGGACCGCGACACCCGACAACGACGCGGCGATCTTGCGGTCGAGGTCGCTGGCGTAAGCGCGGCCCAGATTGTCCGGACCCAATTTGAACACATAGGTGTTCATTCCGCTCAGAAAAGTGCCGGAGGCATCCGCCAGTCCCCGCAGGATCACCGACTGAAGGGCGCCCATCTTGAAAAACTGTCGGCGCAGGAAGGCCGGAATCTTCATGCGTTTCTCTTCCTCGTGCAGAAAGCGTTGCAAGAGCTCCGCGATATCCGACTCGCCGAGCTCCAGCGCAAAGGCAGGATGCGCGACATTGATCACGGGCAATTCGACACCGTCCTCGGTGAACACATAGGCGACGCCGGTTTTCTTGTCCTTTTCTAAAATCCGGGGCGTCATTTTTTTGGTTCAGCTTTACAGCCGATCAATACCAATGAGACAGCAAATTCATCAGCTTGAAAGGGAGCGTTCACATCGGAGACCGGGCCAAAGATGAGGGGGCCCGACTTTCGATAAGAAGTCCATTCCCGGGTCGTACTGCTCTTCAGGAATTTGAAAGGGACAGGTTCAGCCCAAGGCCCCATAAACATAGCCACCGGCCGGACCCAGCGGCGACGTTCGCCATAGAGGGCGTCGTACACCGCCACGACCTCGAGGGTTTCCGAATGGCGCGCTAAGCCGACCACGCGGTACTCGTTGCCCTTGTAGTGACGGTAGAGTCCTTGTCGCGGTTCGACTGGCAGCAGAAGCAGCGTGCTCATCCCGCGAGCCCAATTGACAGGCCGGCGACTGCAAGGTTGGAGGAGCCCGCCTAGCGGGCCTGCATCCAGTCGCGCACCGCGGTGTTGAGTCCGAAGTAGGGCGATTTCCAGAGGCTGTCGTGAGAGCTGGGCACCGGGAGTTTGGTGACCGGCGCGACCGCGGCGCTGGCGAGGCGATCGGCCATCCACGGTGGCACGAGCGTGTCCTCCGTTCCATAAACCAGCAGGATTGGACAGGAGACGGATTTGATCTTCGCCAGGTTATCAAAGCGGCAGTCCGCGGCCAGGGAGTTGGCCAGCCATCCCGGCATCCAGCCAAGTTCGCTTGTCGCCGCCTCCGCCAAGCGGGTGAACCCACCGACGGTAATGACCCCCGCCAGCTTGCGACGGCTCGCGAGATCGATCGCCGGGCCCGATCCCATCGACTGGCCTGCGGCGATGATCCGCGCGTGGTCGATGTCAGGCCGGCCCAGCAGATAGTCGAGGGCGGCGTCGGCCGTGGCGTAGCACGCGCGCTCGCTCGCCGAACCTTCGCTCATGCCGTTGCCGGGATACTCCGGGATGAACACATTCACCCCCATCGCCCGGAGGCCCCGGAAGACGATCTGATCGTGCGGCGCCGCCAGGTTCTGCTTGGAACCGTAGAAGAAGATCACCGTGGGGACATGCGCAGGATCGACCTCGGGCGCGCCCGCCGGGATCAAAGCCGGGCCAAACTGACCGACGATCTTCGTGCCGTCACTGGTTCGCAGCGGGATAATATCATAGCTGGGATCAGGCGGCAGGACGGACTGCGGCTGGCCTTGCAGCGAAGCCGGCAAGACCAAGCGCCGGCCAACCGACGCACATCCTCCTCCGATGCACCCCAAAGCCGCGATCAAGGAGAAGAATACCATCCGTAATCGGATTTTCATTGGGTGACGATCAACATGAAATGGAATTTGAAAGGGACAGGTTAAGCCCAAGGCCACCGGGATCGAAGCCAAGCTAGGTTAATAGACATTCTTCGCCGAACCGAACCGGAGCCCGGATTTATTCAAAGAGCTTCAGGTCGATCGAATCGGCCATGAGCTTGTAGCCGGCGGTGTTGGGGTGGACGTAATCACGGGTGAGGTCCTGGCGGATGCGCAGCGGGTTTTCCGGATCCTGCACGATCTTCTCGAAGTCCAGCACGGCATCGTAGGCTTTCGCGGTGCGGATCCATCGGTTCACCGCCTGGCGGGTCGCTTCGTTCGCGGGCGTGTCCTTCCGGGAATTCTGGATCGGCAGCAGCGTGACCCCGTAGACCTTGAGGCCCTGCGCGTGCGCCCGCGCGATGACATCCTGGTAGCCCTTGATGAGCTGTTCCGGCGTCGCCTGCTCGTAGCTGATGTCGTTGATGCCCTCGAAGACGATGACGTGCGTGACGTTGGGGCGGGCCAACACGTCGTCGGCGAAGCGGTGCAGGCCCGAGGGTCCGGCGGCATCGGCCGAGACAATGCGATTTGAGCCGATGCCCATGTTGATGACCGACACCGGCGTCCCATCCGGCAGCGCGGAGAGGCGCTTCGACAACTGCTCCGGCCAGCCGGTATTGCTGTTGAGGTCGGAATTGGCGCCGTCCGTGATCGAGTCACCGAAGGCCACGATCACTTTCGTGCGGGCCGGGGCCATCACCTGCAGACCGGAGACAAAAAACACCGACGTGGTCGTGTTTTTCTCCTCGGCGGGCGGCATGGTCGGATCCGCCGCGTGGTTTCCTGGAGCGGAAAAATAGCCGGTCTTCAACCCGGTCAGGTGAAACGCGGTCGGCTTGAGCGATTCCGGGAGGAAAACGCTCACCACCATCTCGGTGTGCTGCGCCACCGCGAGGTTCACTGCATCGCTCCACCGCTCCTCTCCCGGCGGGATCGTCACCGACGGCGCGCCGCCAAAGGCCAGCGCCCGATCCGTTCCGGGATTGATGGCCCCGGCCCCCGCGCCCAAGGCGAGATGCGCCCCGCCGATGACGAGCGGCACGGTTTGGAATTTATTGGTGAACTTCACCCGCGCCTGCGAACCGCCCAGCCGAGTGAAAAGGCTGAGGCGCACCGTCTGGTTATTGAAAGCGGGCACATCCGCCAGTGTGCCATTGAGCAACGTGGGCAGGTAGCTCAAGGCCCACGCATCGATCCACCGTGGCGCATTAGCCGCGGGCGCGGCACCCTTGGCAGGCGCGGTCTGGGCTGTGAGCACCGGCCCGGATGCCATCAGGACCGAGAGGCCGGCGATCAGCGCAAGGACACCGATCCGTGGTCTGCGCGCGAAGGATTGGTTCGGACGGAGAGTCTTCGTCATGGGGTAAAGCGGAGACGGAATCTACTTCCGGCGGCCGCCACTCCAAGCACGGAGAACCCGGCCAAAAGGCGCGATCCCAAAAATTCGATCGCAGAACGGACGGACGGGAAATCTATCGATGACAGGCTATTTCACGACGCCTTCGGCCACTTGACCTCATTCCGCCCCTTGCGCACAACCATCCTACCCCAACCCTCAAATACCCCTGCCCCGTGATATCGATCCAACGATCCCTTCTCTTCTCCGTCGCTTCGCTTTGCTTCGTCTCGGCGCCGTGTGCAATGGTCGGCGCTGACGCTCCCGCCACGCCGGCTGCCGTTGGCGGTGCCGCTGCCGGCGTGCTGCATTTCCCCCGCGGCGCTCCGGCGACACCGGTGGACGTGGCGGAAATGGCCAAACTCCACGAACTTCCCGCCTTTTCTCCCGGAGCCGGCGACGGCGACTACCTGGTGAAGCCACCCTATGCTCCCGCGCCGGAGCTGACGCCGCGACCCGAGGTCCCGAAGGGAAAGGTGGTGCAATTCACCCTGAAGGCCGCCGACAGCAAATTTTATCCCGACACCGGCCTCCGTGGAACCCTGCCGGCCCGCAACGTCACGGTCTACATCCCGAGCCAATATGTGCCGGGCACTCCGGCGCCGCTGCTGGTGACGCAGGACGCAATGGGCGCGCGCAACAACCAGCTGCCCACGATCCTCGACAACCTGATCGCCGCCCATCGGCTGCCTGCGATCGTGGCGGTGATGGTGGCCCATGGGGGCGGTGACGCCCGCGATAGCGAACGCGGGCTCGAGTACGACACCGTGTCCGGCAGGTTTGCTGAATTCATCGAGGCGGAGGTGCTCACGAAGGTGGCCAAGGACTACAATGTCACGTTCACCAAGGATCCCGACGGACGCGCGACTATGGGCGGAAGCTCCGGCGGCGCCGCGGCATTCTCGATGGCGTGGTTTCATCCCGAACTTTATCACCGCGTGCTCACCTATTCAGGCACCTACACCAACAACCAGTCGGTGGTTGATCCCGCGTCGCTGCACGGCGCCTGGGAATATCACGAGCACCTCGTTCCCCGGAGCGCGGCCAAGCCCCTGCGCATCTGGATGGAAGTCGGCGAGAACGACAACGGCTCCGTCAACACCGCCGCCGACTTCCACAACTGGGTCATCGCCAATGAGCGCATGGCCGTCGTGCTGAAGGCCAAGGGCTATCACTACCAGTTCGTCTTCGCGGAAGGCGCGGGCCACGTCGACGGCAAGGTCGTCACCCAGACCCTTCCCCAAGCCTTGGAATGGCTGTGGCAGGGCTACACGGCGCCCAAATAATATCCGCCACATACCCGCGGCCAAAGGCCTTCGCGGGTTTTATCATCAGGCCACGCCTTTTAAGTACGGCCGATCGGCGTAAACGTGCACCGGTTACGGATCGAATCCTTCTCCGCAACTTCGCCCCTTAGCGTCTTTGCGTTTAACCAAGACGACGTCCACCGGAGGCACATTCTTCCGTAGAGCATGGCTCATCTGGCTTGTCTGCCCTACCGCCCCGCCCTACGTGATTGGCATGCCCCTCACCCGCCCCTGTTTTCGTTTCTGTGTCGCTTTCGCCCTGAGCCTTGCCGCCCTCGCCAAGGCCGCGCCCATCCAGCATGACTTCGTCGCGATCGACGAGGGACTGGCCCAGATTTTCCGCGTCAACGAGGCCGATCCGTCGAAGAACTGGCTGCGTCCAGTCGGGCAGCCGACCGCCCGGGACATGCAACTGGTCGGCGGCGGGCGGCTCCTGGTAGCGCATGACCGGGGCTACACGGAGTTCGACCTCGCCACGGGCAAGACGCTCCGGGAACTCACCGCCTACAAAAACGTGACCTCCGCGCGTCGGCTGCCCAACGGCCACACGCTGGTCACCGGCGTGGATCTAGGCGGCGCCAAGGGCGTGGTCGTGCTCGAGCTCGATGCCGCGGACGTGGTGCAGCAGAAGATCGTTTACCCCGGCAACTACGTCCGCCTGATGCGCGAGACCGCCCAGGGCACGTTCCTCCTGATGAACGACACGATGATCCGGGAGGGCGATCGCAGCGGCCAGATCCTGCACGAATTCACGGTGCCTGGATTCCGCCACGCCTGGAAAGCCCTGCGGCTGCCCAACGGCCACCTGTTGGCATCCGCCGGCTACGGCGGGTTCCTCGTCGAGCTCGATGCCGCCGGCGCCGTGGTGCGTCGCATCGGCGGCAAGGAAAACACCCCCGCCGCCGTAAACTCGAATTTCTACGCGACCTTCCAGCTCCTAGCCAACGGGCACATTGTCGTCGCCAACTGGCAGGCCCACGGCCCCGGCCACGGCGCATCGGGCGTCCAACTGCTGGAGTTCGACGCGGCCGGAGCCATCGCGTGGCAATGGAGCGAGGCCAAGATGATCTCGTCGTTGCAGGGCGTGCTGGTGCTGGACGAACTCGATACGTCCGTGCTCCACGACGAGCGCGAGGGCGTGATGGTGCCGCTGAAATAATCCGGCTCCGACGGGATGCCACCGCGCCGGAGGGCGGAAGAGCAGGAAGCGGCCGTTAGATCCGCCCTGGCTAGCAGTGCCGCACAAACTCGCCGATAAACCGGTCGACGTTCTCCCCCCAGACCTTGCACTGGATCTCCCGGCGCAGGCCGTGGACGTGCTCGGTGATCTGCAGCTTCACGCCAAGTTGCTGCGCCAGCCGGGCGATTTTCGCCGCGCGGCGCTGCCAGAGCCAGCAAGTCAACCCAACGGAGATCGGCTTGCCGGGATGATTCTCGTTCTTCGAAATTTTCGGGTTCATGGGTATGCCTCCATGCAGCGGAAACTGCGCCAAGCACGCCGGATTCTTGATCAAATCTTGCCGCTGGCCCGATTCGCCGCGGAAAACCCGCCGAGTGGCGCTGCGATTTCGAAATCGTCAGAGGAAGGGCGATTCGTAACGTTGGATGGCGCCAAGTGGGGCCGCGACCTTTGCTTCCAACCCACCAATCCGCCATGAAAACATCGCTCAACTGGCTGACGGCTATCCTGTTTCTGGGATGCCTCGCGCTGGGTTACCTTTTATTTCAGCAGAATAACCGGATCGTCGCGACTACCGTTCGCGAGGCGACCGCCGGCAAGGAAGCCCGGGATCGCATCGTCGAGCTGCAATCCCAGCTCGACGCCGCCAAGGCGGCCGTCGCCACCGCAGCGAAGGCCGTCACCCGGCCTGCGACGGCTGCCGACGGAGCCCCGCGTGCGACCTCGCCGGCCGCACCGTCAAGCTCGGCGCCAAAGGTCGTTCACCTTACCGACATCATGAAGGACCATCCGGAGTATGTTGCGCTGTACGCCAAGCAGGCCCGCCGGAACATCGACCGCATGTACGGCGACGGGCTCAACACCCTGAATCTCGCCCCCGCCCAGTTGTTGCAACTGAAGGGCCTGCTCGCCGAGCGCCAGATGAACAACATCGACGCCCAAGGCGCCGCGGAGGCCGCAGGTTTGGCACGGGGCACACCCGCGTGGCAGGACGCGATGAAGGCTGCAGCGCAGGACACCGAGCAGCAGATCGGCGCCCTTCTGGGCCCCAATGCCAACTCCACCCTGGACATCCTTCAGGCCCGCGGCTCGTTCCAGTCCCAAGTGGAAACCAACTACAAGTCCGATTTCGTGGATGCAGGCGTCCCCCTCTCGCCCGAGCAATCCAACGCCGTCGTCCAGGCACTCTCGGATGCCAACTACACCGGCCGGGACCTCTCCACGCGACCGGCGGGATACAACGATCCGGATCCGGCAACCGGATTGACTCCCCACGAGAGCCGGATTCTCGAGGCCGTATCGCATGTCTTGAATCCAGCCCAGCTGCAGATTGCCCGGACCGATCTGGTCGAAAACCGTCTGAATACGACCATCATGCACGAGTACACCAACGGCGGCGGCCCGGTGATGATCGTGCCTTGAGCATTCGCTGTCTCGGCGGGTAGTGCCCTTCTTCATTCACCATGGTCACGAAAAACCCACGTCCGAAAACCGTTGCCGGGTACATCGCCTTCGCCCCCCGGCCTGCCCGCCAGAAGCTGCGTAAAATGCGGGCGTGCATTCGCTCCGCGGCGCCGTCGGCCTCGGAGAGCCTCAAGTGGGGCATGCCGGCGTATTCGCTGCGAAGGATTTTGGTCATCTTCGGGGCGTTCAAGCATCACATCGGCTTTTATCCCACCTCATCCGCGATCCAGGCCTTCCGCAAGGAGCTCGCGAAATTCACGTTTGCCAAGGGCTCGGTGCAGTTCCCGCTAGATGAACCGCTTCCCGTGACGCTGATCCGCCGCATCGTGGTCTTCCGCGTCAGGGAGAGCGTCCAGCAGGACAAAAAGTGGCGGACTTAGGCCGAGAGCGGCAGCTGCATCGCGGCTCCCGGGTCCAGTTTTGAGACTCGAGGCAGTCTCCGACAATGGGATGAGCCCCACTCAGGTCGGATCGGCAGGCCGAGCCTTTTTGTCGTCGGGCTCATCGGGCAGCACATGATGCGGATGCAACGCGATGAAGCGAAACAACAGGACGCCAGCGACAGAAAGGCCGGCGATGGTCACGCCCAGATTCCGGCCATGCCAGAGGCTGCCGATCCAGTTCGCCATCGCGGCTGCGTCCATGTTCGCCTGACCGCCGATCATCCGCATTTCACGCGAATAGCGCTTCGAGGCCATCAATTGACGCATCAACGGGTCGTCTGGATCGTCCTGTGCCGTGAAATAAACCGCGAGCGCCGAACCGAGGCCGATCAGCAGGAGCAGCAGGGTGACTTGATTGATTCTCTTCCGGGTCAAGCGGCCGAAGGTGCCTCCGGCGCCGAGCGCGCTCAACGTTTTATTCGTGCAAGGCTGCTCACCGGCGGCCGGTAAGAACGGGGTCATTGCCCCGTGGCAGGCATTGAGTTCAAACCGTGATGCCCGTCTGGTGTTGATGGTCCGGGGCGGAATTTACACCTGGGCATTTCTGGCCCTCGGGTGGTCGTGCGCGGCTTTTTTGACAACGGCAAGTTTTCGAGCCCTTCCGGTCAAGCCAAGGCAATCGTCGTTTGTGGTACACGTTGTTGTAGCCGAGGTCGCAGAGCCCGGCCACCGACGGCAAGCCGCGGGAATTTGATCCGCCCGATGCCGCCTGTTTCGTTGCCCTCGAACGCACCATCTGATCGATTCCGTGTCGAGCAAGCCATGCCCCCCCGGTTTTATCTGCCGTCTATCCTTGCCGCGAGTGTCGCCTTCGCCGCGTCGCTGCACGCGGATGATGCACCCATCAATGACAAGCCGCTCAAGGAACCCGGCTTAACTCCGGATCGGCAGGTGGCTTCGCCTCTCATATCGTCAATGATCTCCGCCGGCCTGCCGAAATTCGACACGGCCAAGACATCCGATGCGGCAACCGGCGAGAGCCTGATGCCACCGAAGGCGCCGGAAACCTCCAGTGCCACGATCATTCGCCTGCCGGCAATGATCGTGCATGACCGGAGGCTGCCGGACAAATCCGAGCTGCTGACCCGGCAGGAAATGACGCGGCAGGGAATGGACACCTACATCGGTCCGGAAAACGGGATCGACCGGGGCTTCCTCAATCTCTTCACCGTGGCCGACCTTTGGCATCACCTGCCGATTCTCGGCCGCTACAAACTCGAAGGCTTCGAGACCAACGAGGAGCGCGGCTTGCGTCTGTACAAGGAGGCCAAGCTCCGGGAGGAAATGGAGGAATTGAGCGGGCTCACCTCCCTCGGTCGGAAGGCGGATGGTCCGGCACCCGCCTCCAAACCGGCCGACAAATAGAAACGGTACTCAACCCGCGGTGAGCCGAGGATAGTCCGTGTAGCCCCTGGGACTCGGGCTATAGAACGTATTCGCATCGGGCTCGACGAGTGCAGCACCCACTGCAACGCGTTCGACCAGATCGGGATTGCTCACGTAGTGATGGCCGAAGGCGACGGCGGCGAGCGTACCATCCGTGACAGCCTGCGCCGCCTCGGTGGGCGTGTAGCCCATATTGCCGACCAGCGCGCCCTTGAACTCCGCCCGGGCCGCACTGACGACGTCGGCCTTTTGCAGCCCGAAAAAATCGCCCCGCATCAGATGAAGATAGGCGATGCCCCGAGCGTTGAGCTGGGCGGCGACATAACGGGTCAGGCCGACCGGATCGCTGTCCTTCATGTCGTTGTAGCTGTTCAGCGGCGAGAGGCGCACGCCCACGCGGGAGGCGCCCCAGACACCGGTCACCGCATCGACCACCTCGAGGAGCAGGCGGGCCCGGTTTGCGATCGGACCGCCATAGGGGCCGCGGCGCTGGTTGCTGCCATCGCGCAAAAACTCGTCCAACAGGTAGCCGTTGGCGCCGTGGACCTCCACGCCATCGAAGCCCGCCGCCAGGGCGTTCTGCGCCGCGCGGCGGAAGCCGGCGACGATGCCGGGCAGTTCATCATCCCGCAGTTCGCGCGGAATCTCGTAGGGCTTCTTGCCCTGCGGCGTATGCGTCTCGTCGTTGGTGATCCGTAGTGGACTGGGGGCGACGGGTTGCGCTCCATTGTTCAGCAGCGAGTGGCAGGCCCGGCCGCCGTGCCAGATCTGCAGCGCGATCCGGCCGCCCTTGGCGTGGACAGCGTCGGTGACCTTTTTCCAAGCGGCCACCTGCGCCGCGGAGTAGATGCCCGGCTCGCGACCGCCAAATGCCGAGTTGCCCTCGATCGCCATCGTGGCCTCGGCGATGATCAGGCCCGCGCTGGCGCGCTGGGCGTAATATTCGGCCATGATCGCCGTCGGAATATGGTCCGCGTCAGCCCGGCACCGCGTGAGCGGAGCCATGAGGATGCGGTTCGGCAGGGCGATCGAGCCCAGGGTTACGGGGGTGAACAAGGATGGGTGTTGCATGAGAGTTTAAGAGGAGTCGCAAAGGAAAAACAGATCCGGCCAAAAGCAAACCGTCTGTCCGGAAGACGACGCGGCCGACACTCCTTTTCCCTGCGTTCGGGTTGACCTTGCGCACCCAACCGTTTCCATTTCTTTCCCCGACCCGCTGTCCTTGGATCGGTTCGCCACCCTAACCCCGCCGCCGGAGAAACTCCTCATGCATCGTCGTCTCTTCTTTCTCACCGCCCTGATCTGGACTGCCGTCACCGCATCCGCCCAGGCCATCAAGTATGATTTCAGCTCCGGTCCGGCCAAGGCTGGCTGGACCAAGGTAGCGCCCGACGCCGCCTACTCCGATGCCGCTGGCTTTGGCTTCGAGGGCGCGCCGGGTGTCCTGCCGACCGCGTACGCCGGCGGCGTGAAGGCCACCGCCCCGTTTTTCTTCACCTTCAAGGTTCCCGCGGAGGGCAACTGGCGCGTCACCGTCACCCTTGGCGGCGATCCGGACGGCCCGTCGTTGACGACGATCAGCGCCGAGATCCGCCGCCTGATGGTCCTGCACGCGGCGACCAAGCCGGGCGAGACCAAGACCGTTTCCTTCCTCGTCAACACCCGCACGCCGAAGCTGCCCGACGGCCGGGTCGTCCGCCTCAAGCCGCGCGAGACGCAGGGCGAGGCCATGGCGTGGGACGACAAGATCCAGCTCGAGTTCAACGATGCCCACCCGGCGATCGGCTCGATTACGGCCGAGCGCGCGGACAACGTCCCGACGGTCTACCTGCTGGGCGACTCCACCATGACGGACCAGCCGGGCATGCCGACGACCAGCTGGGGGAATTTTCTGCCGATTTTCTTCAAGAATAATGTCGTCGCGATCGCCAACCACGGCGAATCCGGCGAGGCCTACAGTGCCTTCCGCGGCGAGCTCCGCCTCGCCAAGGTGCTCAGCGTGATCAAGCCCGGCGACTGGGTCATCTCCCAGTTCGGCCACAACGACGAAAAGGAGCGCGAGCGCGGCCCGGAATTCGGCGCCTTCAAGAACTACGCGACCGAGATGCGCAACTACACCCGGGAATTCCGGGAAAAGGGTGCGCACATCATCCTCGTCACTCCGATGCAGCGGCATGAATTCGCCGACGGCAAGGTGAAGAACACGCACGACGACTACCCCGACGCCGTCCGGGCCGTCGCCAAGGAACTCGATGTGCCGCTGATCGACCTGACGCTGATGAGCGACAAAATGATGACCACGCTGGGCGAGAAGGATTCATGGCTGCTCTTCTCGCGCGGCCAGGATGCCACGCACCACGATCCGTATGGCGCATGGGAGCTGGCAAAATGCATCGTGCAAGGCATCAAGGACGCGAAAGTTGAACCGACCAAGTGGATCGTCGACGACTTCGCTCCCTTCGATCCGGCCAAACCCGATCCCATTGCTTCCTTTACCGTGCCGGCTTCTCCCCGTCGCGGGCCGCCGCCGGGTGGTCCCGGTGGCCCGGGTGGACCGCGTGCCGGCCAGCGCGGTGGCGCACCGGCCGCCGCCAAGCCCGTCGACGATCCCTCCAAGCCCTACGGCAACTGACTAAGCCCCGGTCGCAGGGGCTGCAGCGATTTCTCCGCAGCTCTCTCGGGGCTTTTACGCGTAACTGTAGGAGCGACTTCACGCCGCGATGGCTTGGCCCGACAGCCGGATCATCGCGGCGTAAAGCCGCTCCTGCAGTTGCCGATCCAGGCCGCGACGCCCGTCCGGTCACTTCCGCTTCGCCTTCGGCTCCCACAGGCCGAAAACGGCGCCAGTGGGATCGACGATGATGCTGAGCCAGCCCATGCCCGTCACCTCGGTGACATCCTTCATGATTTTGCCGCGCAGTTTTTTCGCCTTCCTGGTCGCCGCCTCAATGTCCTTCACGAGGATGTGGGGCATCCAGGCGGAACCCGCGCCGGGGATGCGCTGCTGCATCATCCCACCGCCGGCGCCCTTCCCCGCCTCGACCAGCGTGTAGGTTCCGTCCGGCAGCGGCATGTCGGCCAGCTTCCAGTCGAAGAGTTTCGCATAAAAGGCCTTCGCCTTGGGGACGCTGGTGGTCGCGAGTTCCACGTGAATGAATGAATTGGGCATGATGGCTTCTCCTAGGATTGAGATCGTGGGTGATCCGGATTGGAACGCCCGCACCAGGGCGGCTATTTGCCACCGCTGCTGCCCGCCGGGCCGAAGGTAAGCTGAAAAGCAAGGTAGGCTTGGTAGCGGCTGGGGCCCTGAAGGGTCGGGCCGGCCGAGGCCAGAATGTGGTAGGTGTCGCTCAGGTCCCAGGTAACTCCCAGATTCATCCGGGTATCCGATCTCCCGCCATCGGTCTGAGCGGTTTCATGAAACACCTCCACGCCGACCGCGAGGTCATCCCGCAACTGCCGCTGGACCAGCCAGCCGGTGAGCCACCAGTTGCGATTGCCCGCGCCGGGATTGATCCAGTAACCGGTACCGCCATAGGTGGTCCACGATCCGAATTTTTTTTGAAGCCAGACCGGAAGAAAAACCTGGGTATGACCGCTGCCGAGTCCACGCGCATCGTCGCCCGTCGGCAGCTCGACCAATGGAAACACGGCCAACTCGGGCCGGTCCCCGGCCTCCTCGAAAAACCGGTACTTCGCTCCGACCTCCGTGTCACCCAGCCCAAAGTGCCTCGGTCCGCCGGACCGGGCGTCAAAGGCCTCGGGCACGATCAGGTGCAGCTGGAGATTCGGCAGCACGCCATAATTCACCTCGACGTGGGGCGAGGTGCCCGACGCGCCGTCCGAACCATGCTGGTACTGCGAGGCCAGGTAGACCTCCCAGTGCTGGTAGTCCACCGGCTCGGGATCATCGGTCACGAACGGCGGCCCGCCCCGGACCAGTGCCACCACCGCGAAAAAACTCACGTAGCATAGGATCTTTTTCATATTTCAAGGCCCGACGGAATCCGGCGTCCGGCGGAGACAAAATAATTCCGGCACCAGACGGCGATCAACGACGCGTGGCGCGCGCCCGGGGTGCGTGGGCCGCCGCTTGCAGCTTACTGATATCGAGCTTGATCATTTTCATCATCGCCTGCGTCACGCGGGCCGCCTTGGCAGAGTCCTTGCATCCGAGCAGGTCGATCAAGGCATCGGGCACGATCTGCCAGGACACGCCGAACCTATCCTCCAGCCAGCCGCACCGGACCGCCTTCCCGCCGGCGGTGAGTTTCCGCCAGTAATAATCCACCTCGCGCTGCGTCGAGCAATGCACGACGAACGAGATGGCTGGCGTGAACTTGAAGACCGGACCGCCATTCAAGGCGGTGAACTCCTGCCCGAGAATACGGAATTTCACGGTCATCACCGTGCCCGGCCGTCCCGGGCCGGCCTCGCCGCAGCGAAGGACCTTGAGGATCTTCCCGCCCTTGAAGACGGAAACGTAAAACTTGGCGGCCTTTTCGGCATCCTGGGTGAACCAGAGGAAGGGCGTGATTTTTTGCATGGGTTTTCAGCGTTGGGCGTGAAAGCGGGTAGACCGGGAAACCCCTTCGAGGTTCAATTCCCGAATAATCGCGATAGCGACAGGTCCGATTTCCCTTTAGCCGGAACGGTGCAATTGAAACGCAGCGATCAATGCAGCAGTCGAGGTAACGAGGCTGGGTTTGGTGACTCACCTCAAACCAGCCTCCTTACGTCGGCTGCTACGTTCAACTCCTGGCTGCGGCTTGGTACCTGAACCCTCCCTGCACTCGCAGATGCCTATTTCGCCGCCAGTGCGGCCTCGATCGCCTTCGTCACTTCCGGCGAGTCCGGCTCGGTCGCGGAGTCGAAGCGGCGCAGGATCTTGCCGTCACGGCCCACGAGGAACTTGGTGAAGTTCCAGCCGATATCCCCCGGGAACGGTGAGGCCTTGCCCGCCAGCTGCACGTATAGCGGATGACGGTTCGCGCCGTTCACTTCGATCTTCTCGAAGAGCGGGAACGTGACCGAGAACGTCTGCGTGCAGAACTGCTTGATCTCCGAGCTGGTGCCCGGCTCCTGTCCGCCGAACTGGTTGCAGGGAAAGCCCAGCACGGTGAGCCCGGCGGCGCGGTATTTGGCAAACACCGCCTGGAGCCCCGTGTACTGCGGCGTGAAGCCGCACTCGGAAGCGACATTCACGATGAGCAGCACGCGGCCCTTGTAGGGCGCCAGCGTGGCGGGCTTGCCATCGATGTCCTTCACCGGCGTTTCATAGAGCGACTGGGCCCGCAGGATGGTCCCGCCCAGAAGAAAGCACGCCGCCAACAGGAGGGGAAATTTCATAAGCCAATTTTCACCCAGCCTCGACCGCTGTCAAATGTTTCGCCCGGCCGCCAACCTGCCCCGTAGGGACTCCCTATTTCTTCCGCCCCTTTTTCGGGGATGAGCCGCCGGGCGACTTCTTGAACTTGTGCAGCGGGTTCTGCTTTTGCTGGAAGCGCTGGATGGCTTTCAGGTCTTTGATCGTCGGAAGGTACTTGGCGCCCATGACGGCAAGGCGGGCGATTTTATGGCGGGCAGGCAATCAGAATTTCAGGGAAGCGACCGCCGCACAATCCGCTCGCCTGCGCGGGCGCGAGCCGGAACATTCGGAGCAGGAAGCCCGCCCCCATTCCTGCAGCGAACGCCATGACGCCGTCCTTTCTACACGCCCCATGATTCCGGATGATTCATCCCTCCCGCCGGCCGGTCAGCCGGCGGCCGGCTCCACCCGGTGGCGGACACTCGTTGGCGGTGCGGTCATTGCCTGCACCGCGCTCGCGGCCTACGCGAACAGCTTCCACGGGCCCTTTGTTTTCGACGATCTGACGTCGATCCCCGACAATCCCACCCTCCGCAGCCTCGCGCAGGCCTGGCGGCCCCCGCACGGCGCGGCGGCGGGCGGGCTCTCGGTCGCCGGCCGGCCGGTGCTGAATTTCACGCTGGGACTGAACTATGCGATCAGTGGCTATGACGTGTGGAGCTACCACGCCTTCAACCTCGCGATCCACATTCTTGCAGGGCTGACGCTCTTCGGGATCCTGCGCCGTACCTTCCTCCGGCCCGGATTATCCGGGAAATTCGGCGAAGCATCCTGGGCCCTCGCGCTGGTGATCTCGGTGCTGTGGACGCTGCACCCGTTGCAGACCGAGGCCGTGACTTACGTAATCCAGCGGGCCGAGTCCCTGATGGGGCTGTTTTTTCTCATGACGCTGTATGGCTTTGTCCGGTCGCTCGATTCGCCGCGGCCGGGGCGGTGGCAGGTTTTCTCCATCGTCGCCTGCCTTTTGGGCGTCGCGACCAAGGAAATCGCGGCGCTGGCGCCGTTCATGGTCATCCTCTTCGATCGGACATTCGTGAGCGGCAGCTTTCGCGAAGCCTGGCGGCGGCATCGCTGGCAGCATGTGTCATTGCTCGCGACGTGGCTGCCATTGCTGTTGCTGCTGGCGGGGACGGGCGGCAATCGCGGCGGCACGTTTCATTTTTCCGAACCGGCAATTTGGGTCGGACACGCCCTCACGCAGTTCGAGGCGGTGACGCGGTATGTCTGGCTGACGTTCTGCCCCTACCCGCTGATTTTCGACTACGGCGAGATCCCGCCGCCCGGGCTGGGCTGGGCCGTGTTGTGGGCCACGCCGGTGGTCGCCCTGATCGGCGCGACACTGGTGGCGCTGCGGCGCTGGCCGGCGGCGGGTTTTCTTGGTGCCTGGGTGTTTGTCATCCTCGCCCCGACCAGTGCGCTGCCGGCCACGTTGCAGATCATTGTCGAGCACCGGATGTACCTGCCGCTGGCGGCCATCCTCACCCTCGTCGTGACCGGAGCCTATCTCGCGGCGGGACGTGGAATCCTGCCCGTATTTTTCGTGCTGGCGGGGCTGGCCGGCTGGCTCACGGCCGAGCGCAACGCGGATTATCGCACCGAGATCGCACTCTGGGGCGACACCGTCGCGCAAAGGCCGTCGAATGCCCGCGCCCACAACAATCTCGGCCATCACCTGTACGTCGCCGGACGGACCCGCGAGGCGATCGCCCAATACGAAAAGGCGCTGGCCCTCGATCCCAAGTACATCGACGCGCACAACAACCTCGGCAGCGCATTGCTCGAAATCCCCGGCCGCCTGGGCGACGCCATCGCGCAGTACCAGGAGTCGCTCCGCCTGAAACCGGACTACCCCGAGGTGCGCTACAACCTCGGCAACGCCTGGCTGAAGGTACCGGGACACGTGAACGACGCGGTGGCCCAGTTCCAGGCGGCGCTCCAGATGAAGCCGGACTATGCCGAGGCGCATTGGAGCCTGGGCAATGCCTGGGCCAGGACACCGGGGCGGCAGAATGACGCGATCGCCGAATATCAGACCGCACTCCGGCTCAAGCCAGACTATGCCGAGGTGCATTACGGTCTCGGCAATCTGTGGCTGGACACACCAGGCCGGATGAACGAAGCCATCGCCGAGTACCAGGAGGCCCTGCGCCTCAAGCCTGCTCTGGCCGAGGCGCACAACAACCTCGGCAGCGCATGGTCGACTCTCCCGGGAAAATTAAACAACGCCATCGCCGAGTACCAGGAGGCCCTGCGCCTCAAGCCAGATTTCGCCACAGCCCATTTCAATCTCGCCAACGCGTGGGCGAACCTGCCCGGTCGGTTGAACGACGCGATCGCCGAATACCAGGAGGCGCTCCGCCTGAATCCGGATTACGCCGAGGCGCACTACAACCTGGGCAACGCGTTGGTCAACGTGCCCGGCCGGATGAAGGACGTGATCGCGCAATACCAGGAGGCCGTGCGGGCCAAGCCCGACTACGTCGAGGCGCACATGAACCTCGGGAACGCGCTGTACGTCGCGGGCCGGATCCCGGAGGCCGTAACACAGTTCGGCGAGACGCTCCGGCTGAGGCCCGACAGCGCCGACACGCATTTCAACCTAGCCGTCGCGCTCCTCAATCTTCCCGGCCGCCTCGGCGAGGCCCGGCTCCACCTCGAGGCTTCCCTGCGCCTGCAGCCCGGGAACGACGCTGCCCGCGAAATGCTGGCCCGCGTCCGGGCGGCCCAGCGATGATCGAAAAAATACTTTTTCTTTATCGAGGAAGCGCGGAAGAACAGAAGCGCGAAAAAACGATCGATTAAATTCCCGGCATTTTCGCTCTTTCGCGCTTTCGCGATAAATCCACAACGTCACCGACCCCGGCACGTCAGGCTCGCATCACCCCTTCATGAAAACCCCATTCCGTTATCTTCTCCCGCTCGGACTGCTGGGCCTCGTCCTCCCCGCCCTGGCCGATGTCGCCTCCCTCACGGCTTCATTCCGGACGCCGCCCGACGATGCCAGGATCATGATGCGGTGGTGGTGGTTCGGCCCGGCCGTCACGAAGACGGAGCTGGCGCGCGAGATCCGGACGATGAAGGCCGGCGGCATCGGCGGCTTCGAGGTGCAACCAGTCTATCCCCTCGCGCTCGACGGCGACATTCCCGGATTGAAGAACCTCCCGTTCCTCTCGCCGGAGTTCCTTGAGATGCTCCGGTTCACGGCCGCCGAGGCCAAGGCGCAGGGCATGCGGATCGATCTCACGCTGGGCAGCGGCTGGCCGTTCGGCGGCCCGATGTTTTCGGCCGGCGAAAGCCCCGGCGCTCTGCGCACGTACTCGACCGTCGCGGGCGACGGTGAACCGAGCGTCCCCCTGCCCGCGCTCGCACCGGGAGAAAAACTGCTGGCCGCGTTCATGGGCCCGGCACCGGGGTCGGACTCGCTCACGGACACCTACCGCAATTTCCACCAGCCAATGGAGATCAGGGACAACGCGGCCTGGCTGGTCAAACCGGTCAAGGGCCCCGCGCCGGTCCTCTTTTTCATCTCCAGCCACACGGGCATGAAGGTGAAACGGCCGGCCGTCGGCGCCGAGGGCTACGTCGTCGACCACTACGATGCCGCCGCGATGCAGAAGTTCATCAAGGAACTCGCCGGGCCGGAACTGGCGGCCTTCGGGCCAAATCCGCCGACGGCGGTCTTCTGCGACAGCCTGGAGGTATTCAATACCGACTGGACCCCGAACCTGCTCGACGAATTCAAGCGCCGGCGCGGCTACGATCTCACTCCCAATCTGCCCGCACTCGTGACGGATGTCGGCGCCAAGACCGCGGATATTCGCAACGACTGGGGCCGGACACTGACTGAGGTCTACACCGATAATTTCGTCGCCCCCATCCAGAGCTGGGCCGCCAGCCACGGCACCCAGTTCCGGATCCAAGGCTACGGCACACCGCCGGCGGCGCTCTTCAGCTATGCCGCCGCGGCCCTGCCGGAGGGTGAAGGCGCCGGGTGGAAAGGCTTCGGCTCGTTGCGGTGGGCCTCGTCCGCCAGCCATCTGCTGGGGCAGCCGGTGACCTCGAGCGAAACCTGGACGTGGCTGCACCGGCCGGTCTTCCGCGCGACGCCGCTCGACATGAAGGCCGTGGCCGACACGTATTTCCTGCAGGGCAGCAATCAATTGATCGGCCATGGCTGGCCCTACACTGCCGAGGGCGTGCCGGATCCGGGCTGGCGATTTTACGCCTCGGCCGTCTTCGACGAGAAAAATCCCTGGTGGATCGTGATGCCGGACGTCGCCTCGTACCTGCAGCGCACCAGCTTCCTCCTGCGGCAGGGCACGCCGGCAAACGATGTCGCACTGTACCTGCCAAACGACGACGCCTGGGCCAGGTTCACCCCGGGGCACGTCGCCATGAATGCGACGATCTCCGCGTGCATCGGGCAGGACATCGTCCGGGGCATCCTGGATTCCGGCCACAATTTCGACGGCTTCGACGACCAGCTCCTCGCCCTCCGCGGCAAGGTGGACGGAGCCAGCCTCGCCTTTGGCGATGTCCGCTACCACGCGGTCGTGCTGGCCGGCGTGGAGCGGATGCCGCTGGCCACGCTGCGGTCACTCGACGCCTTCGCGCGCGGCGGCGGCATCCTGATCGCCACCCGCCGGCTGCCCGCCGTCGTCCCCGGCTTCACTTCCACCGAGGCCGAGCAGGCCGAACTGCACCGCATCGTCCACCGGCTGTTCGTCGAGCCGGGGGCACCGGGAATCTTCCTGCCGGACGAGGACGGCTTTGCCGCCGCGCTGAACCAGCGGCTTGCACCCGACGTGGGTTTTGCCACGGCGGCGCCGGATGTCGGCATCGTGCACCGCCACACCGCCGACGCGGAAATCTATTTTCTCGCCAACACCAGCAGCGAACCCGTGCGCACCCAGGCCGCATTCCGGATCGCCGGACTCCAGCCGGAATGGTGGAACCTCATGGACGGCCGGGTGGAGCGGGCAGTCGTGGCGCAGCAGACTGCGCAAGCCACCACGGTCGAGGTCGATCTCCCGGCCTTTGGTTCACGCGCCCTGGTGTTTTCCTCGCGCCCGTCCCCAGGGACGACAGCAGCGGTCTACACCGGCGCGGTTCCAGCCGCGCTCGACCTGAGTCAGGGCTGGACGGTGACGTTCGGCGCCGGGGCGAAGCCCGTGTCGCTCGATCGGCTGCAATCATGGACGGAGATCCCGGCGAGCCGCAATTTCTCCGGCGTGGCCTCTTATGAAAAAAACATCACCGTGCCCGACAACCTGCTGCAGTCCGGCCTGGGTCTGGAATTGAATTTCGGCGAAAGCCGGCCGGCGGCCGGCGGGGCCCGGACCGGGCGGCGCCAGTCCGCCGCCACGGCCAGCGACGGGCCGGCGGGCGCAGCGGCGGTCCCGGTCGGACGCGGAGGGCGCGGCGGCCGCGGCGGAGCCGGCGGCTCAGTGGAGCTCTTTGAGGCGCCCGTGCGCGAGGCCGCGGTCGTTTATGTGAATGGCCGGCGGGCCGGTTCCGTCTGGCATCCGCCTTACGTACTCGACGTCACCGGACTCCTGAAGAGCGGCGACAACGCCATCCGCATCGAGGTCGCGAACCTCGCCCTCAACGCCATGGCCGCCCAGCCGCCGCCCGACTACCAGGCGCTCAATGCCCGGTACGGCGAGCGCTTCCTGTTTCAGGAGACGGGACTCATCCAAGCGATGCCGGCCGGACTGCTCGGCCCTATTTCGCTCCGGGCTGCGCCCCTGCCCTGACGACACGGCCGGCCATGGGGCAGGCATCGGATTCGATACCTGCTCTTTTCGGCGGACACGGCGCGCCTGTCCTTCACCGGAGAGATCGATCGTGCACGGTGCAGACTGGGCCGGATCGTCGACGTTTCCCCTGCTCTTTTTGGAAGTGCATCAATGGGCCGGTGATTGGAGGTAGGAGCGGCTTTATGCTGAGATGGGTTACTCTGCAGCCCCAACCCTCGCGGCATAAAGCCGCCCCAACGTTTTCATACGGATACACCACCTGAAGCCGGAAAACATTCGGAGACTTAAGCCGGCCGCGTGGGTCCATGTGGGGCAGATTGATCAACCCACTCCGATCGCATCATGAATGATCCACACTTCCAGCAGCACGGCGGCCCTCATCCCACGCACCGGCCCGCGTGGAAGCGGCTGCATCACAGCCCGTTTTTCTGGGTGGCGGCCTTTTTCATCCTGGCCGCCATGACAATTTACGTGATGACGGACAACCTGGCACTCCGGCCCGGCCGCGCCTCGCAACGGCCCGTGCCCGTACTGGCGCCCTGACCTGAGTCGAGCTCATGCATTTGGAATGAGGTGGACCGTGACGTCCCGCCGTCGCTGATGCTATGGCGGGCTGCAATGGCTTCGCGAGGGCACCGTAACCTTGGCGAAGGTGGCCGGGCACGGTTGGCCCGCGGGCAGTTTCATCCGCCGCCCGGAGGTCGGCGGCCACCTTTCGGTTCGGCAGTTTTCCCGTGAAGCAGACCTCCAACTGCATGAGCCCGGCTGAGCAAACCGTGGTCGGCATTGGCGTATCAGTATGAAAATGCAGGAGCGGCTTTATGCCGCGAGGGTTGGGCCTGCCGAACGACCCATCGCGGCATAACGCCGCTCCTGCATCCAATCATCGGCAAATCGATCCACTACGGGGCGGTCGCAGGCCGTTAACCCGCCCGGCGCCGGCGTCTGGCCACGGCCAGCACAATCAGGGTCAGGCCGGCCGGCGCACCCATTTGCACGAAGCTGCCGATGAAGGGCCGAAGCGGGCGATTCCATGCGGAGCGGCGGCGCACCTGATTTTCCTCGTTCGCGGGTGTCCGCGGCGCGCGATCGACCGGCACCGGACGCCCAGCGCCGCGTTGCGCGCGGGTCCGGAACTGATCCGCCCAGACCGTCCATCCCAGCGGCATCACCGTGAAGGCAATAACCGTGGCCGTGAACAAAATCAGGAGCACGCGCCGGAGCTGGATCACGATGGCTCCTTCCCTGACGAGTTGGAGGCCGGCAGGCGGCGCAACCGCGCGATGATCCAGCGCGCGTGCATCGCGACATGCACCCCGATCATGACGATGAGGACGTTGGACCAGATTTCGTGCAGATGCCGCCAGAACGGATCAGGCACCAAGGGAATGCCCAGTGTCCGCAGTGCGCTCTGCGAGGCCAGAAGGCCGGAGAACATCACCAGCGCGATGCCGACAAACAGCAGGGTGTCCAGAAGATGGTTGAAGCGGATCTCGCCCGGGAGTCGGCCAAAGAATTGCCGCGAAAACCGGATGATCCAGGTCCAGTTGAGCAAAAGGTGGACCAACAGGACCGGGATGATGGCCAGGCCCGTCCACTCATGCAGCGGAACGCCAGTGGCGTTCGGCACGGTGGTGAGGAAGAAAACCAGGAAGAGCAGGACATCCCAGCGGAACTTGAAGGCGTCGGGGACAGGCTTGGCCAAGGTCGGCGGCAATGGATTCGAATCAGGGGGCTTGATGCCGAAGGATAGACTTTTCCGCCGTCCCCAAGGCAACGGGAATCTGCGCCACCGCATGCAAGCGGACGGTCAGGCCACGAAGGCAAAATTTGTGGCCGAGAGTGCGCCGCTTCCCTGCAGGGTCGTGTACTGGGCGATCTTTTTCGCCGCTTGTTTGCCTGTGCCATCCGGATCGTAGAAGATTTCACCGGTGGCATTGTTCACAATGATCCGAGAGGTGGACTTGGTGGCGGCCGTCCCGAACTCGATGTTCTTCGCGGTAAGGGCACCGAACAGTGACTTCTTAAGGTCGATCGTGTCGTCCGACGCATCAACCGAATCGACGGTGTCGAATCCGCCGGCCGCGTAGGCCTTGTTCAACACGACGCCTTCTGCCACGCCGGAGGCCGACGAGAGCCTAACGTGGTTGATCGCGCTGCCATAGGCGATCGCCACGTCGTTGTTGCCGGAATAGATGGTGCTCGTGGACGATCCGGTGATGTTGATGCTGGAATAGTCGCCGGCGTTGAGGTCGACCTTGCTGGAGTTAGTCAGCTGGCTGAGATCAATCGTGTCCGTTCCGTTGGCGGACCACAGCGTCTCCAGCGGCGACGTGCCGGGCGCGAAGGCAAAGGCGCCATTGACTGCGGTCGACGACCCGGTGTTCGCCCCGTACAGATATTGCAGGGCCGCCACGTCGTAGAGCATCGGCGTCGTCGCATTTACGCCCCGGGTCGCATTGTCGTCCTTGTAGGACATGATCGAGTACTGGTGGTTATCCAGGCTCGCCGGCAGATAAGGACCCGGGGTGCCGCCGCCGCCGGCGTTGTAGTTCCCGGGATGTTTCAGCCCGAGGGTGTGGCCGATCTCGTGCAGGATGGTTTCCCAGCCGTAACCGCCCGGCTGCATGCCCTGGTCACCGTTGGTCGCAACGTTGTTTGCGAGATAAAGGTAGGTCTGGCCCTTGGTCCCGCTCGAATTCGGCAGATACGCGTAGCCGGCGCTGCTGGCCTGGGTGTTGGTCCCGAAATTGATGTCGCCGGCACCGCCTCCCTGGACCTCCGTGAACGTGACGTTGATCAGCTTGCCGTAATAGGCGAACGCCTGCCGCACCGCGTCCTTTTGCGCCGCCGTCATTGCTTGGAAGCCGCTGCCATCCTGTCCGGAAGGCGCCGAGGACATGAAGCTGTAGGTCAGCGCCGTTGCGGAGCTCCCGGCCGCCAGGCCATTGGCGGTGGCGGAGACCTTGGTCGCGCCCTTGGTGGCCGCGGCGTCGGCTGCATGCCACCACTGGCCCGTGCCCCCCGTCAGGAGGGCGTCGATCTTAGTGTCGCCGCTGGTCGTCGGCAGCACGGACTTGGCGTTGATGACCAGGTTATCGAAATTAGCCGAGTTCTTGAGCGAGTATCCGGCCGAAAAGGTAAGTTGATAGGTGCCCCCTTTCGCGACCGTAAAGCCGTTGGCCATGCTGACCGTGGTCTTTTTCCCCTTGGCATCGGTCAGCGTCACCGTCGGGCCACCCGTCCTGAACCAGAAGGAGAAGGTGTATTTTCGACCGGCCTGGAGGTCCAGGTTCAGCGTGAGGCTGGTCGTCGCGGCCGAAAGACCGACATCCCCGACGTTCACCGATTGATCGACACCATTGGTGTTCGAGCTCCCGAAGGTCAGGCTGCCGGTCTGGGGGACGGGCGGCAGGCCAGCCGGTCTGGCCTTCGTCAAACGAGGCGGCAGGCTCAAGGGCACCGGCGCGCGGCCGGCGATGGCGGCAGATAATGCGGACATGGTTCCTTCCGTGGAATGGCGGGATTGGCGGGATCGGTCGGTTGGGCGGCTCCTTATGTTGGGACTGCATGCTGCACATCGGCCCCGGCGGTTCGTTCTTGAGCGCCATAATCCGCGCCCCTAATAAGGGCCGGTTGGAAAAAGGCCGGCCAACCCCCACCGCCCATTCCAGCCGCAACCTCAAAACGCCCCCCCATGAAGCTCTGCAAATTGATCCTCGTGACCGCACTGGTGCTCTCCGGCCTGAACTTTGCCCGCGCTGCGGACCTGGGCGGCATCTGGACCGCGGAGTTCGACTCCCAGATCGGCACGCAGAAATATACCTATGAGTTCAAGGTCGACGGCGACAAGATCACCGGCAAGGCCACCTTCGATCACTCGATGGGCAAGGGCGAAACCGTGCTCAAGGACATCAAGCTCAGCGGGGACACGCTTTCGTTCGTGGAGCCGATGAAGATCAACGATGCCGAGGTCACGATCAGTTACACCGGCAAGATCGCGGGCGATGAAATCAAGCTCACCCGCAACGTCGGCGATTTTGGTACCGAGCAGCTCGTCGCCAAGCGCCAGAAGGCGCCCGCGGCCAAGGCGGCAGACGGCAAGTAAGCGGCCACTCGGGTCCACCGGCCGGACTACGCCACGAACGGTGGTAGTTTCCCAAGACCGGGTTGGACTCCGGCAGCGGAGAGCGGCCAGCTAACTGACAGGTCGAGCGATGTGACTCGCCGGAACGAGCAAGCCCTGTGCGCCACTGGCGCATCAATCCGCTGGCTTGAGGCGGCTTCGCCACAACACGTTGGGGTCAACGCGTTCCACCCTCAACGCCTGCGTCCGTCAGCCCGCAGCTGCGGGAAACAGCTCGGCGATCTTGCGTGCGCGGTAATCGAAAATTTTCGCCAGCTGGCGCCGGATCCAGAGCGCGTGCAACAGGTCGCCGAGGGGCCCCCACCCGACCTCGTAGGTGACCCGGTCCACCATCCGGACGCCGCTGCCATCGGGAGCCGGCGCAAAAAGATGCTCGTGGTGCCAGAGCTTGTAGGGGCCGATCCGCTGCTCATCCACGAAGAATTCCCCCTCGCGGACATGCGTGACCTCGGTCAGCCAGCGGGTCTTCAGGCCCGGCAGGAGGCCGATGCGGTATTCGATCATCTGCCCCGGATGCATCCGCCCCGCGAGCTCACCGACGATCGCGAACGAGATTTGCGGCGGCGTCAGCACGTCGAGGTTGCGCGGCGTGGCGAAAAATTCCCAGATGGCCGCGGGATCGCCCCCGAGGAATTGCGCGCGATACAGTCGCTGAATCATCCCGCCCAAAGGATGCGTTTCCCGGGGCGGCGCAAGTACGGCCGGCGAGATTGCACCGCTTCTCATTTTACGGTGCACCGGTGCAAAATGGCCTGCGCGTGTTTCTGCCTCCGGACTGCTGCCTTGCCGTAAACGTCGGTGAAAACTTGCCTATAAGGACACCTGTCCCAGTTTATCGGGACCCATGAATCCCCGCCTCTTATGCGCCCTGCTCGCGACGTTGCTGCTGGGAGGTACACTGCCCGGCGCGACCAGTCTGGCCGACCTTTCCCCTGCACAGCCGGTCATTCCGGACCGCCGCTTCGACCTGAAGGATTTTGGCGCGGTCGGGGATGCCGGCGCGACACTCAACACCGCGGCTTTCAGCCGGGCCGTCGCGGCCGTGAAGGCCGCCGGCGGCGGGACCCTCGTGGTCCCCGCCGGTACCTATTTCACCGGGCCGTTCGATCTCTGCAGCAATCTCGACCTCCACCTGGAGGCCGGCGCCACGATTCTGTTTTCACCGCGGTTTGACGACTACCGCACCGCGAAAGGCTTCCGTCCGCTCCTCCAGGTCAACGACGCCCACGATGTGCTCGTTTCCGGCCGCGGCACGATCAATGGCAACGGGGAAGCCTGGTGGCCCGAGGCGCGCCGGTTCAAGGCCGAGGCCAACGCACAGCATGCGCGGAGTAATACGAGCCCGCGGCCCACGATGCTCGCGTTCAACCGCTGCGAGCGCATCCGCGTCGAGGGAATCACCATGACCAACTCGCCCGAGTTCAACCTCGTGCAGAACAATTGCTCCGACGTCACGGTCGAAGGGATCACCATCCTCAATCCGTCCAACTCTCCGAACACCGACGGCGTCGACCCCAAGGACTGCCAGCGCGTGCGGATCGCCCACTGCCGGATCGACACGGGCGACGACTGCATCGCACTCGGCGGCAGCGGCGGTACGCGCGAGGAGGACATCCTCGTCACGGACTGCACCTTCTTCCACGGCCATGGGTGCTCGATCGGGAGCGGCACCGGTAGCGGCGTGCGCCACATGCTCGTGCAGCGCTGCACCTTTGACGGCACCGACACGGGCGTGCGTTTCAAGTCGGCCCGCGGACGAGGCGGCCTGGTGGAGGATGTGACCTATGAGGACCTGACGATGAAGAATGTCGGCGTCGCCGTGAGCATCAGCAGCTATTACGAGAACTCGACGATCGATGCCACCCTCGCGGAGAACAAGGCGGAGCCCGTGAACGCCACGACGCCGCATTGGCGCAACATCACCGTGCGCAATCTCACGGCCACCGCCGGGCAGAAAAGTGCAGGCCTCATCGCCGGCCTGCCCGAGATGCCGGCGGAAAACATCACACTCGAGCATGTGAGCATCGAGGCCCCGGCCGGCCTGCGCATCGCCCAGACCCGGGGAATCACACTCCGCGACGTGCACATTACTGCCACTGCGGGCGCGGATGTGATCGCCGATAAATCCGTCGAGCTCCTGACGCGCGAGAACTGACCCGCAGGCGAAGCGGCCGTGGTCCCCTGCAACTGTAGGAGCGGCCATTGGTCACCGGTACCAAGAACCGCCAGTCGGCACGCTTGCGCATTATCTTCCTTCCCTGACTTGACACCCATGCAGCCGATCTCATTTAACCTTTCGGTTAATTAATAATTACTCCCGCTCCCCATGCTTCCCATCATCGTCGCCGCCGTTATCGTGATCGTCTGTGCGCTGCTCGTCCTGGTCGCGCGCCGGCCCTCCACCTTTCTTATCTCCCGGGGCACCAGTGTCGTCGCCCCCGCCGCGATTGTCTTCACCCAGGTCAACGATCTCCACCGATGGAATGACTGGTCGCCCTGGGCCAAGCTGGATCCCGACATGAAGCAGACATTCGACGGCCCACTCGCGGGCCCCGGCGCCGGCTATGCGTGGTCCGGCAATAAAAAGGTCGGGACCGGGCGCATGACGATCACGGACAGCCACGCACCGGAGTTGATCCGGCTCCGGCTCGAATTCCAGCGTCCGTTCACCGCGACCAACACCGCGGAATTCACCTTCCAGCCCGAAGGGAATCAAACCAGCGTGACCTGGAGCATGTCGGGCCGGAGTAATTTCATGTTCAAGCTCTTCGGCCTGATCGTGAACATGGACCAGCTGGTCGGCCGCGACTTCGAAAAAGGGCTGGCACAACTGAAGGCCGTGGCCGAAACCTCCGCCGGCCAGCAATCACGCCATTAACGGTTCGTCCCTCATGGCCGATCGCCTCAGTTCAACCTTTTCCGCCCTCGCCGATCCGACCCGGCGCGCGATCCTCGCGCGGCTCAGCTCGGGTGCGCGCTCGGTGACTGATCTGGCGGAGCCGCATGACATGAGCCTGCCGGCCATCTCCAAGCACCTCGGGGTCCTGGAGCGCAGCGGGCTGATTGTGCGCGGGCGCGACGCCCAATGGCGGCCCTGCCGGCTACGGGCCCAGCCGCTGAAGGAAGCCGTCGACTGGCTCGAAGGCTACCGTCGTTTCTGGGAGGAGAGCCTGGACCGGCTCGACGATTACCTGCGGGAATTGCAGGCCAGGCCTCCCGCTCCAGCAAAAGACCAGGGCCGCCGCCCAAGAAAACGGCCGGCCCGCTGAATCAGCCCCCTCATCTCCTGCGCCGAATCTTCAGCCAGCCCCAACCTTCGAACCCATGGAAAACAACATGCCCACCATCGCCATTTCTAAAAAAGCCCTCTGGACCGGATACGTCATGAGCATTCTGCCGGTACTGCTGCTCCTCGCCAGCGTCGTCATGAAATTCGCCAAGCCCCCGGCGGTCCTCGAGGGTTTCACGCACCTAGGGTGGCCGGAGGGCTCCGTTATCGGGCTCGGCCTCCTCGAGCTCGCCTGCACCGTCGCCTATTTGATTCCGGTCACATCGATCCTCGGCGCGATTCTGCTGACCGGCTACTTGGGCGGCGCCATCGCCACCACCCTG
>CAIKHO010000045.1 GCA_903827245.1 uncultured Opitutia bacterium | reverse complement strand
CGGTGCTTCAGCCCGCGCTTTGGGACGCAAGCCGCGGGCTGAAGCACCGCGCTACTCCCAAGCTCATTCGTCAGCAGGATTCGTAGCGGAGCCTCTTCCGGCTCTGCCGCGGAACGGGAAGCCGTTCCGCGGCAGAGCAATCGCCTGCAAGCAGGCTCCTACAACGGAATGACTCTGGTTCAGCGCTGCTGCTCTTGCTTCTCGGGGATGCCCGGCTCGTCGAGGAGCTGGATGACCGTGGCCGGGCCGAGGTCGGCGGGCGGGGTCCAGGAACGCAGCGCCCAGACCACCTTTTTCGCGGGCGTCACCTCCAGCACCTGAACCGAGGTCGGCCATTTCGAGGGGTCTTTGGTTCCCTTAGCATCGACGATGCCGTTGGGGACCCAGTTGCTTATGACGGTGTTGCCGTTGGCGAGGCGGTTAGCTTCCTGCAGGCTGAAGAGCGCGATGTCGGGTACGTCCTGCTGGCCGAATTCCCACACGGTCTCGCCTTTTTGGTTCACTTCGCGGACGAAGGAATTGTGGCTGCTGATCAGGGTATCGCCGTTGGTGAGCCGGACGGCGTCCCAAGGATTTGGCACCTCAACGGACCAGATTTCCTGTCCGTTCGCCTCGTACTCCACGACCTTGTTCTGGTCATGGTGGGCGGCAAGAAAGGTGCCGGCCCGGGTCATCTGCACCCGGCGGAACTGGGTGTGGGTCGGGTGCGGGTTGCCGGTGGGCAGCACAAACTCCTTCTCGGTCTGGCCGGTGGCGATGTTGATCACCATGAGCTTCGCGGGTTCGCCATTCTGCACGATCATCACGCGCTCAAGGCCGATGGGTTGCGCCACGTGGACCTCGCAGCCCTTCGGAGCGTCGTAGTTCCAGATGAGCTTTTTGTCGGCCGTAATCACACCTGCGCCGGTCTTGCGGGCGAAGACGACGTTGCCGTTCGAGAGCAGGGTGGCGTCGCTCAGTTCCTGCAATGTCTTGTTCGCGTCGTTGGTGGGAATCTCGTACGACCAGACGATCTTGCCGCCGCGGACGATGACCATGCGCTGGACGGGATTCCGGAAATCCCACTGGCCGGCGTAGAAAAACGGATGCTGGTTCAGTCCGTCGCCGGGCAGCGTGGCGGGTGAATACGCGGACAGATTCCGGGGATCGCCGGGGGCGACGGGGGCATCTGCGGCGAAGCCAGCGGCGGCCGTCGCCGCGAGCAGGACAAGCAAACGGAAGGTGCAGGGGTGTTTCATGGGGATGAAGGGGGTTGATGGACTTTACAGAAAAGAAGAGGCCGGAAGGAAGAATTAAGAAAGGCGCAGGGGTAGGGTTTGAAAATCGTCGGGGCGTAGTGAAAACGTACTCCGGCCGAAAGTCATGAAACCCGCGCGGGGTTCTTGCTGTCCGCGTGCGGGAGGCATGCATTGACCGCGATCCAGCCGGCCGGCATTCAGGAGCTCAACCCCATGACGAATCAAGATACCCGAAAGCCACGGTTGGTTTTGCAACAGATCGCCCAGCGCGTGATGCGCGAGCGCGGACTCGATCCGGATTTCGGTTCGGGGGCGCTGGCCGAGCTGAATGCGATCCACGGCCCGGCGCTCAAGGTTGAGGCGGCGACGCGCGACTTACGGAGCCTGCTGTGGTGCTCGATCGACAACGACGATTCGCGGGACTTGGACCAGCTTTCGGTGGGCGAGGTCCTGCCGGAGGGGTCGGTGCGGCTCAGGGTGGCCGTGGCCGAGGTGGGGGCGCTGGTGAAAAAGGGGACGGCGCTCGACGAGCACGCCCGGCGCAACACGACCTCGGTCTACACCGCCGGCGGGATTTTTCCCATGCTGCCGGAAAAACTTTCGACCGACCTCACCTCGCTCGGGTTCGCGGCGGAGCGCGTGGCAATCGTGATCGAGATGGTGTTCGGACCGGACGGCCAGATGAAGACCTCCGACATCTATGAGGCGCTGGTGAACAACCGGGCCAAGCTCGCCTACAATAGTGTCGCCGCCTGGCTGGATGGTACCGGGCCCATGCCGGCCGCGATCGGGGCGGTGCCGGGACTCGCCGAGAACATCCAGCTCCAGCACCGCGTGGCGCAGCAGCTGCGGGCGCTCCGGCACCGGCGCGGCGCGCTCTCGCTCCAGACCACGGAGGCGCGGGCGGTGTTTTTCGGGGATGTGCTCCAGGACCTGAAGGCGGATGAAAGCAACGTGGCCAAGAACCTGATCGAGGAGCTCATGGTCGCGGCCAATGGCGTGACCGCGCGCTATCTCACCGCGAAAAACCTGCCCTCGATCCGGCGCGTGGTGCGCACGCCGGTCCACTGGGACCGGATTGTCGAGCTGGCCGCAGCGCACGGTTCCGAGCTGCCGAAGGAGCCGGACTCCAAGGCGCTGGAGCAGTTCCTCCTGGCGGCAAAGGCGGCCGATCCCGGCTACTTTCCGGACTTGTCGCTCGCGGTCATCAAGTTGATGGGCCGGGGCGAGTACGTCGTGGAATTTCCCGGCGGCGAGGTGGCAGGTCACTTCGGGCTGGCGGTGAAGGACTACGCCCATTCCACGGCGCCGAACCGTCGATATCCCGACCTGCTAATCCAGCGCCTGCTCAAGGCGGCGATGGCGGGAAGTCCGCCGCCGTATGCGAATGATGAGCTGGTGGCCCTCGCCAAACATTGCACCGACCAGGAGGACGCAGCGAAAAAGGTGGAGCGTCAGCTCGCCAAGTCGGCCGCGGCGATGCTGCTGCAGACGAGGATCGGGCAGATGTTCGATGCGACGGTCACGGGGGTGACGTCCACCGGCATGTGGGTGCGGCTGTGCCAGCCGCCGGTGGAGGGAAAGCTCCACAATGGCCGCGAGGGTCTCGCGGTCGGAGACCGGCTCCGCGTGCAACTCATGAGCACGGACGTCGAGCGCGGGTTCATCGATTTCAACGCCAGCCGGTAAAGGATCACAGGTGGAGCGCGTTGACCCCAACGCGCTGGATCGAGGCGGCTTCGCCGCAACGCATTGAGGTCAATGCGCTCCACCTACTCGCCCTCATCCGGCGCCGAGCCGCGGAGGAGGTTTTCCTCGTGGTCGAGCAACTGCTGGAGAGGGCGGTGGACCTCGTCGATGATCTTGCCGCTGCGCCAGAGATCGTCGAGGGCCTGGCGCTCGGCGTGCAGCGCGGCGGAACGATAGTGATGGCCGGCACTCCGGCGGCGCCGGGCCCGGGTGCGCGTCTCGCCCTGGGCGGACAAGGACGCGAGCCGGCGTTCATATTCGTCGATCACGGCGTCGAGCGAGGCCTTCATCTCGGCGGTGGTGGCGGAATCCTCCATCGCCTTGAGCGTCTTCAGACCGGCATCCACCGCGGTGATGCGCGCGAGGAGTTCCTCTTTCGGCCGGTCCTCGTCGCCGTGGATTTCCAGCTTGTGGATGAGCCACTCCAGCGTGGTGCCTTGGAGGAGCAGGGTCACGGCGATGACCCCGAAGGCGAGGAAGATGACAATGTCCCGGCCGGGAAACGGGGTGCCATCCGGCAGGAGCAGGGGAATGGACAGGGCCGCGGCGAGCGTGACCGTGCCGCGCATGCCCGCCCAGCCGACGACGAACACCGCCTGCTTCGAGGCGGCTTTTTCCTTGGCCCGCACCTTGGCGAAAAGAAACGGCAGGTACGTGCCGGGAAAGACCCAGATCAACCGGGCGAGGATCGCGGTGCCCGCCACTACGGCCGTGAAGCCGACGAGACGCAGGTTGGTGTACTGCCCGTGTACCGTGGCGAGAAGCCCGGGGAATTGCAGCCCGAGGAGCACAAACGCGATGCCGTTGAGCCAGAAAATCACTAGGCTCCAGACCGCATAGGCACTTTGGCGCGTCTCGGCGTCCATGCGCACCGGGTCGCGCCAGCCGGAGTAAAGGCCCGCGGCGACGACCGCGAGCACCCCGGACACGCCCGAGTGCTCTGCCGCGAGGTACGCGGCGTAGGGGGTCATGAGCGACAGGGTGGTCTCGATCAGTGCATCGCTCGCGTGGAGATGCCGGAGCAGGTCGCGGATCCGGCCGATGCCATAGCCGATGGCGAGGCCGATGCCGAAGCCGCCGACGGCGAGCAGGGAAAATTCCAGCGCCATGCGCTGCAGCGAAAAGGTGCCGGCGACGATCGCGGCGAGGGCGAACTTGAACGCGACGAGGCCCGTGGCGTCATTCATCAGGCTCTCGCCGTTGAGGATGGTGCTCATCCGCGCCGGCACCCGCAGGCGCTCGGTGATGGCGTTCACCGCCACGGCATCGGTCGGCGAGACGATGGCGCCGAGGGCGAACGCCATGGCGAGGGGCAGCCCGGGAATGAGCCAGTGCGCCACGAGCCCGACCGTGATGGTGGTGAACGTGACGAGCCCGATCGCGAGCAGGAGGATGGGGCGCTTGGCCTTGACGAACTCCCGCAGCGGCATGAGCCAGCCATCGGAGAAGAGCAGGGGCGGGAGAAAGCAGAGAAAGAAAAAGCCCGGATCGAGCGCCATCGACGGAAACTGCGGCACCAGGGCCGCGCCGATCCCGCCGAACAGGTAGGTGATGAGCTGCGGCCAGGGCAGCCAGCGGCCGATCACGCTCAGGCTCGCGATGAGGAGCAGGAGGATCAGCGCATGTTCAAACGGAAGCATCGCGGGAAAGGTTGGGCGACAGGGAGGAAATTAGGAATCGCGAACTGGGCGTTGGACCACGGAAGTTCGCGCAAGATCGGTCGGGCGCAAGCGCCGTGTAGCGCTCGCAGGCAAGTTTTGCCAGCGGCCTCACTTCCGCCGGCACTTCTTTTCGAGGTTGCGGAACCAGGGTGAATTACCGCGTTCTTTCAAGCCATGCCGGATCCGTCCAGTTCATCCGTGTCTGCATCCTCCGCCGGGGCCGGGGGCAACCCGTCGGAAGCGGAGCTGCTTGTCCGGGTCGGCTGCCGACTGGTCTATGACGCCGCCCAGGCCGTCCCGCTGGTCCTGAGCGTGCGCCCGCAGGCCGATGCGGGCACGGTGTTGCGCGACGAGGCCCTGTGGCTCGGTGACGCCCGGCTGGTGGAGAAATTCGCCGACACGCACGGCAACCGGGTGGAGCGGGTGTTCCTCCCGGCCGGCCGCACCGAGATCAGGCACGATGCGCTCGTGGCGGTGCCGGCGACGGCGGACAACGCGCTGCTGCCGCACACGGCCGCGGTGCCACCGGGAGTCATTCCGGCAGGGCTGCTCCGCTATGTGCTGCCCAGCCGCTACTGCGACTCGGACAAACTGCAAAACTTTGCCTGGGAAAAGTTCGGGTCCGTCCCGAACGGCCGCGCCCGCGTGCAGGCGATCAGCGACTGGTTGCACGCGAACATCGAGTACCGGTTCGGCTCCGGCCGGCCGGATCTGTCGGCCTGGGACATCATCCAGCGCGGGTATGGTGTTTGCCGCGACTTTGCGCACATGGGCGTCGCCTTGTGCCGCACGTTCAATCTCCCGGCGCGCTACGTGACGGGGCACCTGCCGGATATCGGCTATGTCGATCCCGGGTCGCCGATGGATTTCCACGCTTATTTTGAGGTCTATGTCGACGGGGTGTGGCTCACCTTTGACCCGCGCTACAACGTGCCGCGGATCGGACGGGTCAAGATCGCGGCCGGGCTGGATGCGGTGGACACGGCCTTCGCGACGATCTACGGGGCGGTCAGCCTGGGCTACTTCGAGGTCTGGGCCTACCAGGTGGCGCCGGGAACGGTGGCGATCGGAGACCCGATCGATCTCACGAAACGACTGGATGGGACCACGGAGATCAGAAGGGCGTAGGAGGAGGGGAAAGCCGGTCCGGGTTATTTTGACGAAATGCGCCCGGCGTGCAGTGTAATGGCACCATGCAACTCGGAGGCATTCATCATCTCACCGCGGTGACCGCGGATGTCGTGCGCAACCATGCGTTCTATACGCGCACCCTGGGACTGCGGCTCGTGAAGAAGTCGGTCAACCAGGACGACGTGTCGGCGTACCACCTCTTTTACGCCGACGGCGAGGCGACGCCCGGGACGGACCTGACGTTCTTCGACTGGCCGGTGCCCCCCGAGCGGCGCGGGACGCACAGCATTGCCCGCACCGGGCTGCGCATCGGAAGCGATGCGAGCCTGCAATGGTGGATCGAGCATTTCGCCCGGACGGGAGTGAAGCATGCCGTGGTGGAGGATCGCGCCGGGCGGAACACGCTCGATTTCGAGGATTTCGAGGGGCAGCGACTCAGCCTGATCGTCGAGAACTCGAGCGTACCGGCGCATCCGTGGGCGAAGAGCCCCGTGCCGGCGGAGCACCAGATCCGCGGACTCGGGCCGATCACGCTCAGCGTGCCTGATCTGGTGGCGACCGACCGCGTGCTGACGCAGGTGCTGAACATGCGTCCCGTGCGGGAGGAGAGAAGGAAAAAGGTGGAAGGCAGCAACCAGGAGGGTGGCGCGACACGGGTGCAGGTGTACGAGATGGGCCCGGGCGGCGCGGGGGCCGAGCTGCACGTGGCCGTCGAGCCGTGGCTGCAGCGGGCGCGGCAGGGCGCGGGGTCGGTTCACCACGTGGCGTTCCGCACGACGGCGAAGGAATACCAGGCCTGGGCGGAGCGACTCGAGCAGCTTGGGATGCATTCGAGCGGGCCGGTGAACCGCTATTATTTCCAGAGCCTCTATTTCCGCGAGCCGAACGGGATCCTCTTCGAGATCGCGACGGACGAGCCGGGCTTCACCGCGGATGAGCCGCTGGACCAGCTCGGCGAAAAGCTGGCGCTGCCGCCGTTCCTGGAAGGCCAGCGCAAGGAAATCGAGGCCGGGCTCAAGCCGCTGGCGTAGGAATCGGATTGTTTCGCGCAGAGGCGCAGGGGCGCTGAGTCAGGATACGGAAGGCAGCTCGGGAATCGTGGAACGGTCGCTGCGCTCGCGATGAATATCACCTATTGAGGCTCACGCCTTAAACTGACGACCGAGATCAAGGTAGCGTGGTGCTTCAGCCCGCGCTTTGGGACGCAAGCCGCGGGCTGAAGCACCGCG
>CAIKHO010000044.1 GCA_903827245.1 uncultured Opitutia bacterium | reverse complement strand
TTTTTTTGCCGGGTGGCAGGCAGCGTTGCCGGGCTCCCCGGTTTTTTGGTGCCCCGTTTGTGAAAATTTCCCGGGGGGTTGAACCTCGAAGATGCGCAGGGGCCGAACTGGCCATCGCTCTGATTCATTCGCTAATGTCGGCGATGCACAATAGGCTTGGTTCTCACTTAGCGCGCAAGGGCGCCGAAGAAACACTCAATCACAATTACCATGGCCCGTGCCTACCGCCGCCGCGCAATCACCTTTGTCAACCGCGTCTACAGCCTCGATCCGCATGACCGCATTGAAATGATCGGGGGGATCAATTCCGACAAGACGCGTTGGTCGCTTTCCCAGGTTGCCGCCATCGCGCTCATTGAAGCCGGCACCGACGAATTTTTTGTCGGAACCGGCGCCGCCACGGTGAAGATCGTGGTGAAGACGCGCAAGGACCAGAAATACCTCGAGAGCGAGCGCGAGCAAACCCACCCGGATGACCTGGTGAGCCTGCCGTCAGGCTGAGCGGGGAAACCGCCATTGCCGGGCGGTGGCACGTTTTGTTGTAGCCGGGGTCGCCGACCCCGGTGCCGGGAGATCACGACTGAAGAATGGCAAAACCGGGGTCAGCGACCTCGGCTACAACAATTTTTATACTGCCCAACCGTTTCAAACCGCCGCCGCGAGCCGCCGGCCCTCACCCTCGGGGTCATTTCGCGCGGTGCAGACGGTGTCGAAGATCATCGTCTCGCATTTTTCCGGCGTGAAGGCCGGCCAGTGCGGCAGCCCGGCGTGATTGGGATTCCCGGTCCGCGCGAAATTGACCCAGGCTCCGCTGACCTGTTTCGCGAGCGCGAGCGCCTCCGGCGTGCGGCCGGTATAGTGGTCGCAAAGCTCGGCATTGTCGAAGACGAACGGGATCTCGCAGCTGTGATACGTGCCGGGCCGCCCATCGAGCATCGGCGTCCGCCATGCGAATAAATACTCGTAGGCCGGTGCCCCGCCCAGCGCCGCTTTCCGGGCGGCTTGCGTGAACACCACCTGCCTGGCTGGCGCCGCGGCGATCGCGGCGTAAATGTCGAAGGGTTTGCCTCTTGAATATTCGCGGCGGTAGGCGTCGATGATCGCCTGGGCTTTGTCCCCGTAGGCTGTGCGCATCCGCCGGCCCATCTCCTCCTCGGTCATTGTGTCCACCTCGGCATTGCCGATGCCGTTCACCGACTCGTGCACGCAGGTCCCGGTCAGGAGCGGCACGTGCGCGGAGATGGCCGGGGCCACGGGATCGAACGGATGGCTTGGCAGGATCTTGCCGTCCACCGTCGGCCGGAAGGCGATGTCGCCGAAATCCCGGCGGAGCGGCCCGGATCTTCCGGGGCGCGCGAATTTCCGCGACGCCGCGCCGACCGCCGCCACGAGGCGGTCGACCGGGAGGGTGTGCAGTTCGGCGAGCTGCGATTTTGACAGGCCGAGTTCCGCCAGCACCGCCGCCGTCAGCTGGCCCGACTCCTCCGGTGTGCTCATTTTCAGATACGTGCCGCTCTGGATGGCCGCGCGATGGAACAGCCCCTGGGCGGCGGGCATGGCCAGCAGCGTGGCGACCTTTCCGCCCCCGCCGGACTGGCCGAAGACGAGCACATTGTCCGGGTCGCCGCCGAAGCGCGCGATGTTGTCCCGGACCCATTCGAGCACGGCCACGATATCGAGCATGCCGGCGTTCGCGGAGCTCGCGTACTCGGGTCCGCCCAATTCGGCGAGATTCAGGTAGCCGAACGCATTCAGGCGGTGGTTGTGCGTCACCACCACCACGTCGTGATTGCGGGCGAGATTCTCGCCGTCGTACGAGAGCAGGTCGTTGCTGCAGCCGATGGTGAATCCGCCGCCGTGCATGTAAACCATCACGGGGCGCTTGCGCGTGCCGTTGATCTCGGGCGTCCAGATGTTCGCGCGCAGGCAGTCCTCGCCGGGCACCTGCTCGGAGTAGCCGCGGTAAAGCAGAAACGAGTCCTCGTCCTTGTCCGCCCGGTTGTGTCCGTCGGTGTTCGCGCGCGAGGCGTCGTACATCGGGCAGACCCGCCCGTAGTGCAGGGCATTGCGGATTCCCGCCCAGGGCTCGGGCCTGCCCGGCGGCATGAACCGGGCCGGGCCGGCCGTGGAGGCGCCATAGGGAACACCCTTGAAACTGTAGACGCCGTCGCGCCGGAAGCCGCGGATTTTACCGGCCGTGGTCTCGACCACGGTGGTGGCGTCAGAGGCGGCGACGCCTTGCTGGCGGCCGGAAGTCGCGGGAGCCGCCGGGGCTGCGGCGCCGGCGGACGGCTGCGGCCCGGCCGCCTGGGCCTGCGTGCTTCTTGGCAGAACGGCGGCCGTGGCCAGGCCGGCCCCCAAGGTTGCGATGCCCTTAACAAAGGTACGCCGTTCGATCGAGGTTGGGGCGGGGTGACTGGAGGGATTGCTCGGCCGGGGGTCGGGTGATTTTTCCATAAGAAAGCTCCTGCTGGGACGGAATTGTAGAACCCGCCCGGGCTCCGGCACAAGCACCGGGGCCGGCAGCGGTTTGAAAACGGAGGAACGGCCTTTCGGCTCTGCGATGGCATCGACCGCCTGCTCGGTAGTGGGTCAGCTCGAGGAATCTTGGTGGGCTGCGAGCTTGCTTGCGCTCTCAGAGCGCCTGCAAGCAGGCGGCCTACGAGATAAATGCCCCCGCTTAATCATCGCGGCATGGAGCGCCTCTCCGGCGGCCAGCCGGGAGGATTACACCGCATTTGCCACGTGGGCCAAGCCCAGCTCCGTGGCCGCACGGGCCAGCGCCCGGTCACGGGTCCAGACGGTGAGCCGGTCGATGCTGGCGGCGGCGAGCAACTGGATGTCGGACCACGACAGCCCGCGTCCCCACAATTCGTGCTCCGCCACCAGGTGCAGCCCCTCGCCGAGGTCGATCTCGTCCCCGCGCGGAAGTTTTTGCAGATGGAGCAGGATCTCGTTGCGCTGCCGGAGCCGGCCGGCGGCAAGCTCGCCGATGACGACGGTATGCGTCCACGCCTGTCCTCCCAGCAGCAGCGCCTGAAGCTGCGGATCCGCGCGATGGAAATGGTCGATCCACACCGAGGTGTCGACCAGCACCTTCATGGCCGGGCCGCCTTGCGGCGCGGGGCGGCGGCGGCCTTGCGATCGCGCCCGCCGAGGGCCGCCAGGCGGGCTGACGCCTCGCGCTGGATCAGCGCGCGCAGGCCCTCGTGCAACAGCGCCGTTTTTTCCTTCAGTCCGGCATAGTCGCCGGCCTCGGCCAGCAGGGCTTCGTCCAGGTTCAGGGTGGTTCTCATGCAGACGACGGTGCATGAATGATCTGCACGGTCAAGCCGGTGGAAATGGGTGGGGCAGGTTTGCGGCCGCGTGCCAAAGCCTCGCCTTCGGTCCGGGCCTGCGTTTGCGTCGGGTGAACCGTCAAACCATTTTGCCCACCTTGACCCAGACGACACCGGCCGGACGCAAAACCGGCAAATCCCCCGGAGCGCGGCCGGTTTCGCGCCGGCCGGCGCTGCCGAAGGTCGCGCTGTTGTTCGAGGCCAGCAATGCCTACGCGCGGGGTCTGCTCGTGGGCATCGGCGAGTACATCCTCAGTCACGGTCCTTGGCAGGTGCATTATGCGGAGCTCGGCATCGCGGACCGTCCGCCGCCTTGGCTGGCGTCGTGGGACGGACAGGGGATCATTGTCCGCGGCGAGAACCGCCGCATTGCCCGGGCGGTGGGGCGGATGTCGGTGCCGGCGGTCGACCTGACACCGTCGCGGCTGCTGCCGCGCGCGCCTTGGGTGAAGGCGGACGACACCGCGATCGCGCGGATGGCCGCGCAGCATTTCCTCGAGCGCGGTTTCCGGCATTTCGCCTTCTGCGGGAATCCCCGCTTCAGCTGGTCCAACCGCCGGGGCGAACAGTTCAGCCTGCTCGTGCGGAGCTCGGGCCACCGGTGTCATTTCTACAAACCCGTCCGCCGGGCGCTGGACGGCGATGCCGAGGTGGATGAGATCGGGACGTGGCTGGCCGGGCTGCCGCGGCCAGCCGCCGTCTTCGCCTGCTACGACAATCGCGGCCAGCAGGTGCTGGAGGCGTGCCGGCGCGTGGGCCTGGCCGTGCCGGAGGAGGTGGCGGTGCTGGGCGTGGACAACGACGAGGTCCTGTGCGTGCTGTCCCCGCCGCCGTTGTCGAGCGTGACGCTGAACCCGCGGCGCGCGGGGTGGGAGGCTGCGGCCCTGCTCTCGCTGATGATGCAAGGGGAGAAAATCCCGCCGACGGCCCGGCTGATTCCTCCGGTGGACGTCGCGACCCGCCAGAGCACGGACATCCTCGCGGTGGCGGACCCGAAGATCGCGGGCGCCCTGCGCTACATCCGCGAGCACGCCTGCGAAGGCATCCGGGTCAGCGAGGTGCTGCGCCACTGCCCGATGGCGCGGCGGGCGCTGGAGACGCGTTTCCGCAAGCTGCTCGGTCGCACGCCGCGCGAGGAGATCCTGCGCGTGCAATTGAACCGCGTGAAGGAACTGCTGGTCGGCACGGAGCTGCCGGTCTGGGAGATCGCCGGCCGCGCCGGCTTCGAGCCGGAATATCTCAGTGTCGTCTTCAAGACGGAAACCGGCCTGCCCCCCGGCGAATACCGGCGCCGCTTTGGCGTGGGCCGCTGAGACCGTCGCCAATGCCCAGTCTCGGATCGGCCTCGGCCTGTCTCCTGTGGGAACGGTTCGGATCGGAAGGTTTACAGGAGGCAATCCGAGGGAGAGCTAAGGATGGGTAGGCCCGCGATTCCGCTCCTGCGCAATTTTCGAAATCAAATGCGCAATAATCGGGTTTATTTGGCCGCGGATCGCGTTAAGGCTGCGGGTGCATGCCCCTTAAGAACCCCCTTGCCTGTCCGGGCCTCGGCGTGGCCGCAGGCCTGATTCTCATGGCCGTTCCGGCCAGCCTGCCTGCGGCGGATCAACCCGCTTCTCCCGTTCCGGCCGCGCCCACCGGTCCCATGGCTCCCGCCGTGCTGCCCGGCAAGGGTCTGGACCAGCACCCCTTCCTCTACACCGGCGAGTGGGATCACCGGAAAAAGGACCAGACCCTCTACGTGGTGCGCAACGGCCGGGTGGCCTGGTCGTATTCGATTCCGATCAACGACGCCAGCGGCACGCTCCAGGAGCTGGGCGATGCCACCATGCTTTCGAACGGCAACATCGTCTTCTGCCGCAAGGTCGGCGCCAGTGAGATCACGCCCGACAAGAAGATCGTCTGGGACATCGTCGCGCCGAAGGACACGGAAATCCATTCGATCCAGCCGATCGGCCTCGACCGCGTGCTCCTCGTGGTGAACGGCAAGCCGGCGAAGCTGATGCTCATCAACACGGTCACCGGCAGGACCGAGAAGGAACTCGCACTGCCCACGCCGCATCCCGACAAAAGCCCGCACCTGCAATTCCGGCGCGTCCGCCTGACGCAGGCCGGCACCTACCTCGCCGCGCACCTCGACGACAAACGTGTCGTCGAGTACGACCAGGACGGAAAGGAAATCTGGTCCTACGCCACCAACGGGCCATGGGACGCGGTGCGCCTCAAGAACGGGAACACCCTCATCTCCTCCTACCACAACACCGTGATTGAGGTGAACCAGCAGGGCGACGTGGTGTGGCAGTTCTCCGAGAAGGACGTGCCCGAGTACAAATGCTTCATTTTTCAGGAAGTGAACCGCCTCGCGAACGGCAACACCGTGATCTGCAACTGGTGCCCGTCCGACCTGAAGGATCCAAACACGTGGCCGGGCTCGGTCCATGTGCTGGAGGTGACGCCCGAAAAGAAGGTGGTCTGGGCCCTGAGCGAATGGAAGGACCCCGACCTCGGCCCGGCCTCTTCGATCCAGCTGCTCGATGAACCCGGCGTTCCGGAAAAGGGCGAGCTGACGCGCTAGGCGGCCTGTTTTGCCTCTTCCCCCATGCTCCGCTGGAGAATCGCCATCCTGGTCAGCGTCGCCATCGCGATCAGCTATCTCGACCGCCAGACGCTGCCGTGGGCGTTGAGCTCGATCAGCCAGGACATCCCGGTTTCAAACCAGGTTAAGGCGTTTCTCGATTCCGCCTTCCTCGTCACCTACGGGCTCATGTACCTCGGTGGCGGCCGGCTGCTCGACTGGCTCGGCACGCGCCGCGGGTTCACGGTGATCATGGTGTTCTGGTCGCTGGCGTGCGCCAGCCATGCGTTTGCGGGTAACTACGGCATGCCGTCGGTCTTTGGCCTGGGCTTCGGCGTGTTGATGCTGGCGACGAGCCGGCTCCTGCTGGGCATGGGGGAGGGCGGCGGCTTCCCCGCGGCCACGCGTGTGGTCACGGAATGGTTTCCGGTCCGCGAACGCTCCATCGCGATGGGCATCATCAACGGCGGCACGGCCGTCGGCGGGGTGGTGGCGCCGCCCCTCATCGTTTTCGTGCTCACGAACCTGGACTGGCTCGGCCTCGCCCCGTGGCGCTGGGTCTTTATTCTCACCGGGGGCTTCGGCCTGCTCTGGACGGTCTGGTGGTGGTTCGACTACCAGCCGCCGGAACAGCATCCGGGCCTGAAGGCGGCGGAGCGCGAGCACTTGAAGCCGGTGATGCAGGGGGACTCCGAGTTGGAACGCGTTCGACCCCCGGATGGCATCGCCCCGCCCGCGATTCCGCTTTCGGCCATCCTGGGCTTTCGGGAGACGTGGGCCGTGATCCTCGCCAAATTCCTCAGCGATGGCGCGTGGTATTTCTATCTTTTCTGGCTGCCGAAATTCCTGCTCGAAGCCTTCAACCTCGACCTGAAGACCGCCGGCCGCATCGGCTGGATTCCCTATGCCGCCTCGGGCGTCGGCTGTCTCTGCGGAGGCGCGCTGTCGAGCTGGCTGCTGCGGCGCGGGATGGCCGTCAATGGGGCGCGCAAGCTCGCCCTCGCGGCGAGCGCCGCGCTCATGCCGTGGGTCATGCTGGTGCCGCAGCTGCATTCCGTCGGCTGGGTGATTTTCATTTTCAGCCTGGCGTTCTTCGGGCAGCAATCGTGGTCCACGCTCGTGATGATCCTTCCCACCGACATGATTCCCAAGCGCGCCGTCGGCACGCTCGCCGGCCTCGTCGGTCTCGGCGGGGCCATGGGCGGCGTGGCGTTCGGCCAGGTCGTCGGCTACCTGCGCGACCACGGCTCCAGCTTCACGCCCGTGCTCATCATTGCGGGCTCACTGCACGTTCTCGCGTTCATCGTCCTGTGCGTGGGCATCCCGCGCATCCGTCCGCTTCCCCTTTCAACTATCCCGCATGAATAATCTTTCTCTTTCCTCTTTCTCTTAATCTTTCTCCCGGTCGTCCTGCCGAAAGAGAAAGAGAAAGAGGAACGAGAAAGATTTTTACCCAATCCATCTCCATGAAAATAACCGAAATCCGCACCCGCGTCGTCCAATGGAAGGGCAAGACCGTCCCGTTGCCGCCGCACTTCTGCACCAATCCGATGGACCTCGTCTCGCCGATGCTCACCGCGGCGACGATGGGAACTTTCACCTTTCACGGCTGGCTCGTCGTGGAGATCTTCACCGACAACGGCCTCGTCGGCATCGGCAACGCCGCGCTTTCGCCGCTGGTCACGAAGCAGGTCATCGACCTCTACCTCAAGCCGCTGCTGATCGGGGCGGACCCGTGGGACACCGAGTTTCTCTGGCAACACATGTACCGGAAGACGATGGCCTTCGGCCGCAAGGGCATCGCGCTGGTAGCGATCAGCGCCGTGGACATCGCCCTCTGGGATATTCTGGGCAAGTCCGCGAAGCAGCCGGTTTACCGTCTGCTCGGCGGACGGACCAAGCCGAAGATTCCGGTCTACGCCAGCCGCCTCTACAGCACGCCGCTCGACGAACTCGCGGCCGAGTCCCGGAAATACAAGGCCGAGGGCTACAAGGCCATGAAGCTCCGCTTCGGCTGGGGCCCGGTCGACGGCGCCGAGGGCATGCAGCGCAACGTCGCGCTCGTCCGCACCGTGCGCGAGACGGTCGGCGACGGCATCGACATCATGGCCGACGCCTACATGGGCTGGACGCTCGACTACGCGAAGCGGATGCTGCCGCTGCTCGAGCCGTTCCACCTGCGCTGGCTGGAGGAGGCCGTGATCCCCGACGACATCCACGGCTACGCCGAGCTGAAGCGCGCCAATCGGGTGCCGATCGCCGGCGGCGAGCACGAGCACACGATCTACGGCTTCCGCGAGCTGATCGAGGCGCGCGCGGTGGACTACATCCAGTTCGACACCAACCGGGTCGGTGGCATCTCGCAGGCCCGCAAGATCGCCGCGCTGGCCGAGGCGCACTCGATCCCGGTCATCCCGCACGCCGGCCAGATGCACAACTATCACATCGTCATGGCCAGCCTGAACTCGCCGATGGCGGAATTCTTCCCGCCGGTCGACGTCGAGGTCGGCAACGAGCTCTTCTGGTACATCTTCAAGGGCGAGCCGATGGCGAAGGACGGTTTCATCGATCTCGACGAGAAGACCCCCGGCCTTGGCCTGACGATCGACGAGAAGGCGCTGAAGAAATTCAAGATCACCGAATGAACCGAAAACCCAGCGTAGGGGCGTTGCTTGACGACGCCCTCCGGAGGCGGCGAAGCCGCGGGCGTCCGCAAGGGACGCCCCTACCTCGGCGGAATACCCCATGACCCATCTCATACAAATCCAAAACGGCCCGACCCGTCGCGTGGCGCTCGTCGAGGAGCCGAACGTCCGACTGCTCGAAGGTTTCGATTCCGTCTACGCGCTCGCCCACGCGGCCCTCGCGGCCGGCACCCCGCTGGCCGCGCTGGCCCGGAAACAAGCGACGGGTGAGACCCTCGCCTACGATCCGATCTACGAGGGAAAATCGCCGTGGCGGTTGCTCGCGCCGATCGATTATCCGGGCGAGCCCGCGCGTTGCCTCGTGTCGGGCACCGGACTCACGCATCTCGGCAGCGCGAAAAACCGCCAGGCCATGCACGCCGCCTCGGAAACCGAGACGGACAGCATGAAGATGTTTCGCTGGGGCGTGGAAGGCGGCCGGCCTCCCGCGGGCCGCGCGGGCACCGCGCCGGAGTGGTTCTTCAAGGGCGTCGGCACGATTCTGCGCGCGCCCAACGAGCCGCTGCCCGTGCCGCCCTACGCCGAGGACGGCGGCGAGGAGGCGGAGATCGCCGGAGTGTATCTCGTCGATCCGGCCGGCCACCCGCGGCGTCTCGGCATGGCGCTCGGCAACGAGTTTTCCGATCACAAGTTCGAGAAACGGAATTACCTGAACCTCGCCGGCTCCAAGGTCCGGCCCTGTTCGCTCGGGCCCGAGCTGGTGGTCGATCCGGTGTTTGGAACCGTGCCCGGGCAGGTCACGATCGAGCGCGCCGGCCGCGTGCTGTGGACCAAGTCAATCGTCACGGGCGAGGCCGAGATGTGCCACAGCCTCGCCAACATCGAGCACCACCACTTCAAGTTCGAGACGCACCGGCGTCCGGGTGATGTCCACGTCCATTACTACGGCGCCTGCGCCCTGAGCTTCGGTGAGGGCGTGCAACTTGCCGACGGCGACATGATGTTGGTGAAGTTCGACGGCTTCGGCCGCGCGCTCCGCAATCCGCTGGCGGTGTCCACCGAAGCGTTGACGCCCGTTGCCGTGAAACCCCTCTGACCACCTTGCTGTTTTCGCCGATCATCGTCCCTTGGCCCCGGCGCCATTAAGAATTCTCCCATGAGCAAATCTCCCATCGCATTCCTCGGTCTTGGCATCATGGGCTCGGGCATGGCCCGGCGCCTCCTTGGCGCCGGTTTTCCCGTTACGGTCTACAATCGCAACTGCGACAAGGCCGCGCCGCTGGCCGCCGCCGGTGCGCGGATCGCCGCGTCGCCCCGCGAAGCGGCGGCGGGAGCCAAGGTCGTCATTGCCATGGTGGCCGACGATGCCGCCTCGCGCGGCCTTTGGCTGGGAGAGCAGGGCGCCTTGGCCGGCGCTGCGCGCGGCACCGTCCTGGTGGAGTCGAGCACGCTCACGGTCGGCTGGGTGAAGGAACTGGCCGCGGCGGCCGCGGCCGGTGGTTTTGAATTCCTCGATGCGCCGGTGACCGGCAGCAAGATGCAGGCGGCGGCCGGGGAGCTCAATTTCCTCGTGGGCGGCGAGGCCGCCACGCTCGAGAAAATCCGCCCCGTCCTCGTCCCGATGAGCCGCTCGATCGTCCATCTTGGGCCGACCGGCAGCGGCGCGTTGATCAAGCTCATAAACAACTTCGTCTGCGGCGTGCAGGTCGCCTCGCTGGCCGAGGCGCTGGCCATGATCGAGCAGGGCGGGCTCGACCGCACCAAGGCGCTGGAGATCCTGACGCAGGGAGCCCCTGGCAGCCCGCTCTTCAAGACGATCTCCACCCGCATGACGACGCCGGACTTCACGCCCAACTTCCTGCTGCGACTGATGGCCAAGGATCTCGGCTATGCCGTGAAGGAAGGCGCGGGGCTGGCCGTGCCGCTCACGACCGCCGCGGCGGCGCTGGAGGTTTTTAAAAAGGCCATCGCCGCCGGCCAGGGCGACCAGGATATGTCCGCGGTCGTCGAGCAGTTCCGCCATCGTTGATCCCACTTTACCATGTCCCTTCATCCCGTCCTCATTGCCGGCCAGTGGCGCGCCGCGCACGCCACCGGTTCCTTCCGCTCGGAAAATCCCGCCACCGGCGAGACGCTGCCGGGTGAGTTTCCCATCAGTGCCTGGGCCGATTGTGACGCCGCGCTGACCGCCGCGGCGGAGGCGGCGCCGCGGCTGCGCGCGGCGGGCCCGGCGAAGCTGGCGCAATTTCTCACGCGCTTCGCCGAGCGCATCGAGGCCCGCAAGGCAGAGCTGGTGGAAATGGCCCACGCGGAATCCGGCCTGGCCAAGGCTCCCCGCCTCGCCGAGGTCGAGCTGCCCCGCACCACGGGCCAGCTGCGGCAGGGCGCCGCGGCCGCGCTCGAGGGTTCGTGGGCCCTCCCCACGATCGACACCAAGGTGAATATCCGCTCCCTGCTCGCGCCGCTCGGCCCGGTGTGGGTTTTCGGACCGAACAATTTTCCCTTCGCTTTCAACAGTGTCGCGGGCGGTGACTTCGTCGCGGCGATCGCCGCCGGCAATCCCGTGATCGCCAAGGCCAACAGCTCGCACCCGGGCACGACCCGCTTGCTCGCCGAGGAGGCGTTCGCCGCCGTGGGCGAGACGGGTCTGCCACCCGCCACGGTGCAGCTCATCTATCGTACGGGCCACGCCGACGGCGAACGCCTCGTGGCCGATCCGCGCACGGGCGCGACCGGCTACACCGGCAGCCGCTCCGCCGGCCTGAAGCTCAAGGCCGCGGCCGATGCCGCCGGGAAGCCGATTTACCTCGAGCTTTCCAGCGTGAACCCGGTCCTGATCCTGCCGGGTGCACTCGCGGAACGCGGTGCGAAGCTCGCCGAGGAATTTGCCGGCAGCAGCCTGCTGGGCACAGGCCAGTTCTGCACCAACCCGAGTCTGGTGGTGCTCGTTGCCGGCGAGGCGACGGAGCAGTTCATCGCCGCGGTGAAGGCAAAATTCGAAACGGCAGCCCCCACGCCGCTGCTCTCCTCCGCCGTAGCCCGCGCACTGGCCGCCAGCGTCACGACGCTGCAGTCCGCCGGCGCGCACCTGGTCACGGGCGGCCAGGCGGTGGCCGCGCCCGGTTACCGATTCTGCAACACGCTGCTCCGCGTCTCGGGCGACGAGTTTCTTGCCGCACCGGAAAAACTCCAGACCGAGGCCTTCGGCAACGCCGCCCTCTTTGTCGTTGTCCGCGACGCGGCGCAGATGGCCACCTTGCTTGAACATCTCGAGGGCAATCTCACGGGCGGTTTTTATTCCGACACCCGCGGTTCCGACGACGCGCTCTACGCCGAATTGGAGCCGCTGCTCCGCCCCCGCGTCGGCCGCCTGCTTAACGACAAGATGCCCACGGGCGTCGCCGTGAGCCCGGCGATGCACCACGGTGGACCGTTCCCCTCCACGGGCCATCCCGGGTTCACGGCCGTAGGCATTCCCGCCTCGCTCCGCCGCTTCGCCCAGCTCCAGTGCTACGACAACGTCCGCGCCGCCCGCCTGCCGGCCGCGTTGCAGGACAAGAGCCCGAATGGCCAGATGTGGCGGCTCATCGACGGACAGTGGACGCAGCGCGACATCGGGTAGTGGTATAGTTTCACGCAGAGGCGCTGGGGCGCAGAGAAAGCCAAAAAGACCGAGGAATCAGGAGCGATGGTCCGGGCCTGTGCGGATGCCGGATTTCCTGATTCCTCCGTTTCGAGCATTGATTCCATTCTCCATGTTCCCGCTTCGCGACTTTGCGCCTCTGCGCGAAACCGGATTGGAGTGATCTATCGCAAACTGTACCACGACCCGATATCGGATAATTAGCCCCTGACTCGGCGCTGCGGACAACGTTTTCGCGTAATTCGTCTTTTCTGGCGGATTGATTGAGATTTTCGCTATAATACGTCATAAATGGCGAGTTATATGAATAGTTCAAATCGCCATAATAGACGATTAATGTTGATATTCGGGCTCTATTCGCCAGATTTGGCGCGTAATGAAAATGACGAATGAGATGACCGATAAGGCGATCTTGGGGGAATTGGGCGAGCGGCTGGCGAAGATCCGGCTGGATCGGAATCTGATGCAGGCCGGGCTGGCCGACAAAGCCGGCGTTTCGAAACGCACCGTCGAGCGCCTGGAGGCGGGCGAATCGATCCAGCTCGCGGGGTTTGTCCGTGTCTGCCGGGCCCTCGATCTTGCGGGGCATTTCGAAGTGTTCATTCCTGAGCCGCCGCCCAGCCCGATCGCCCAGCTGAAGCTGCGCGGTCGCGTGCGTCGTCGTGCGTCGGCCTTCAAGGTGGCCGAAGATCCGCCGGGAAAGTGGACCTGGGGCACGCCGTCATGACGACGCTGGCGGAAGTGCTGCTTTGGGGACGGACGATCGGGGCGGTCTCGCTGGAGGAGACCGGCGGCGTGGCGGCGTTTCAATACGCCCCGGCCTTCACGACGAGCGGGATCGAGGTCTCGCCACTGACCATGCCGCTCGGCGACAGCGTGTACGCTTTCCCGGATCTTCCCCGCCACACCTTTCACGGCCTGCCCGGCCTGCTGGCGGATTCGCTGCCGGACAAGTTTGGCAACGCGCTGATCGACGCCTGGCTGGCCACGCAGGGGCGGGCGCCGGAGAGTTTCAACGCGGTGGAGCGGTTGTGCTACACGGGCGCCCGCGGCATGGGGGCGCTGGAGTTCGTTCCCTCCACCGGGCCGAGGACGCGCCGCGCGGAAAAGATCGAGATCGATGCGCTGGTCGAGCTCGCCTCGGCCGTGCTCAGCGAGCGCCGCGACCTGCAGGCCTCGTTCGAGGACGCCGGCAAGGGCGCCGCGCTGAAGGACATCCTGCGCGTCGGCACGTCGGCCGGCGGGGCGCGGGCGAAAGCCGTCATCGCCTGGAACCGGGCGACCAACGAGGTGCGGTCCGGGCAGGTCGTGGCCGGGGACGGCTTCGATTACTGGCTGCTCAAGTTCGACGGCGTGACCGCGAACCGGGACAAGGAGCTCAACGACCCCAAGGGTTACGGGACGATCGAGTACGCCTATTACCTGATGGCGCAGGCCGCGGGCATCACCATGAGCGAGTGCCGCCTGCTGGAGGAGGGCGGCCGGCGGCATTTCATGACCCGGCGCTTCGACCGCCTGCCAGGCGGCGGGAAGCTGCACATGCAGTCGCTCTGCGCCCTGGCCCATTTCGACTTCAACCATGCGGGTGCCTATGCGTACGAGCAGGTGCTGCTGGTCATGCAACAGCTCCATCTGCCGATGGCCGCGGTGGAGGAACAGTTCCGCCGGATGGCCTTCAACATCATCGCCCGCAACCAGGACGACCACGCCAAGAACATCGCGTTCCTGATGGACCAGGCCGGCCGCTGGTCGCTCTCGCCCGCGTTCGACGTGATTTACAGCTACAACCCGGACGGCGCCTGGACCGCCAGCCACCAGATGACGCTGAACGGCAAGCGCGACGATTTCACGATGGCGGACTTCCGTGCATGCGCGCAGGCCGCCGCGATGAAGCGCGGCCGGGCCGAGACCATCGTGGGCGAAGTCATGGCCGCGGTTGCCAAGTGGCCCGACTACGCCGCCCAGGCCCGGGTGAGTGACCCTTGGCGCGACCAGATCCAGCGCAACCTGCGGCTGACCTTGCCCGCGTAGGGGTGCACCTCGCGTGCTCCCTCGGACGCTCAGCCATAGTGATGCAGTTGGAATGAGGTGGACCGTGACCTCCGGGCGCGGTTGACCTGCGAGTGGTTCCATCCGCCGCCCGGAGGTCGGCGGCCACCTGGCGGATGGTCGGAGGACCGGATGATCAGAAGGCCGGATGTTAGGACCAAGCCCTCGACCCTCTGAGCTTCTGACCTTCCGACCTTCTGGCCCTCCGATCCTCTGCCAACCACGCGCCTAGTTGCTCGAGAGCTTCAGTATGTTGATCGAGTAGGGCGCGAGGGTGCGGGTGAAGCTGGCACCAAAGCCGGTTTCGGCGGCGGTGACGGGCACGATCTTTTTCGGCTCGGCGATGGAGTTCGTCTCCTCGGGGCTGCCTGCCTTCATGATCACGGATTCGCCCTTCGCCGCCACGGAACGGGCACCCTGGATGTCCACGTGCACGTCTTGCGGCGTGCCCAGCGGATTGACCACTTTCAGGTAAATGATGCCGGTCTTGCTGTCACGGGTGACGGCGTGGAACAGGGTCGGGACCTCGCGTGCCGGCGGGGGCTGGCCGCCATCGCGGCCGGCGGGCGCCTGCCAGGTGCGGGTGCCGACGCCGCTCACGCTCGAGGTGAGGATCTGGTCGCCGCGGTTGTTGTTGAACATGACCTGGGCGTAAAAGGACGGCGAGCCGTAGCTGCCGAGCGCGTTGAAGCCGATCAGGTTCACCGGCCACTGCATGGACGAGCCGGGGGTGCCGCGACCGGCGGGGTTGCTGATATTCACGAACAGCGGCGCGTAGCCCGCCATGATGACCATGTCGGAATTGCGCTCGAAGCCGGTCATGTAGGCGGCGTCGCCGAGGGCTCCGGCGAAATTCGGCGTCGGCTGGTTGGCGGGCACGCGCGTGGCCCATTCGCCCTCGAATACCTTCGGGCCTTTGCGGTCATAGTTGTCGTAGCTGGTCGAGCTGAACTCCGACTGAAGCTCGGAATTGGTGTAGAGGTGATGATCATGCACGTCCGCGGTGAGATCGGTCACGCGGCTGGTGAGGCGGCCGTTGGCACCGACGCCGCCACGGATGGAGGAGTCGATGAGCTGCAGGTTGGGATACTTCGCCTTGATGGCGTCGTGGATCTGCTTGAAACGGCCGTTGTAGTCGCCGCGCCAGTCCTCGTTGCCGACCTCGACATAGGTGAGCTTGAAGGGCGCGGGGTGGCCGTCCTTGGCGCGCTCAGCACCCCACTTGGTGCTGGTGTCGCCGGTGACGTACTCGATTTCGTCGAGGGCCTCCTGCACGTAGGGCTGGAGGGCTTCGCCCGGGAGAATCTCGCCGCCTTGGCCGAGGAGGAGCCCGGCGAAAACCGCCAGCAGCGGCTGCATCTTCAGGTCCTCGCACCATTCGAGATATTCCAGCAGGCCCATGCCGTCGCTGGAGCGGTAGCGCCACGGGCTCATGTGGCCCGGACGCTGGGAAAGGTCGCCGAGCGTCTGCTTCCATTTGAAGTAATTCTTGATGTCATTTCCCTCGAGATAATTGCCGCCCGGAAAGCGTAGGAACGCAGGCTTGTACTCGGCGAGGAGCGCCATGATGTCGGGACGCAGACCGTTCGGGCGGTTGTTGAGCGTCGGCGGGAAAAGCGAGACGAGGCCGAACCACAGCGTGCCGGGAGCGCTGGCGCGGATGGCGAGGCGGTTGGTCGCCGAAGGCTGGAAGCCGCGGCCGGTGGTGAGCTTCACCTCGTATTTTTTCCAAGCACCGGTGACGCCGGTGACATTGGCCGAGGCAAACACGGTGGAGCCGTCGTTGTTCTCGAGCGACACGGTGAGCGGCCCGGAGAAGCCGGGCGCGGCCTTGGCGTAGAAGGAGGCGCGATACGCCGTGGCGGGACGGACGGCGATGCCCCAGTAGCCGTCGTTCGCGATGCCGGCGCGCTGCTGGGCGCCGCCGGCCGTGATCTCGAGCTTGAGGCTGACCGGCAGCGCGTCGTTCAGCGGCTGGGTCTTATCGAGGGCGATGGTGCCAGCCGCGCCGGTGTCCTGGACGAGCGACCAGTGCACGGGGCTGTCGGCGTTGTCCAGGAAGGCGCGGTTCTGCACGAGCTCGGCATAGAGCCCGCCGTCGTAGGAGTAATTGATCTCCTCGGTCATGATGCCGTAGAGCATCGGGCTGGACGGCCCTTTGATCTGATCGGCATGAATCGTGATGGTCGGCGAGGGAGCGGCGGCCTCCCCAGCCATCACGCCACAGGCGGCGGCCAATAACACCGGCAGGATTTGCAGAAGACGGGGAAGACAGGTGGGGGACATGGGCGTCAGTTTCATGGGGGTAGCATAAGGAGTAAGGGGATTTTCTGGTAAGGGACAGGCTATTTCAAAGTCCCATGGTGACCTGACCAGGCCGCCGAGAGATTTATCATATGTCGGGCCCTTACGTCTTCGGCCTCGCGCCTGGAATTAAGAAGTAGAGACGCGACCCCCTCGACAGGCCCTCTAGCTGCATGCGGCTCCTTCAGGGTGCCCCGGTCTCGACCAGGTTGTCGCCGACAAACACGCGGTAATCCTTGATCCGGCCCGGCGCATTGGATCCGGCGCGCGGCGTGTAGCGGAAACCGCCGATGCGCGTATTGGTGCCGAGGTCGATGATCAGGCGGTGCGGAAATCCCGGGACCGCCACGCCCGCAGCGGTGAGCCAGGCGTCGGCCGTCTGGCCATCGATCGCGTTCGACGCCGAACCGTCCTCGCCCGCCATTTCCTCGCTGTCAACGTAGGCGATCTGCCAGTCGAAATGGGAGATCGGATTCCCCGCCGGATCGAGCAGATCGAGTTCTGCGACGGCCGCGATCGCCTGGCCATCCTGCGCGTTCAACGCCTCGAGGCAGAACTGCCGGCCGCTCACCGGTCCGCCGAAGCGCACTTCCTGCGCGTCGGGCCCGGGCGCGAACGAACCGGCCTGCACCGGCTTGAGTCCTTCGAGCATCAGGCGCCCTTTCGGGCCGGGTTTCCGCGCGAAATCGAGTTCGGGTCGGAGCTGGTCGAGGATCGGCTGCTCCAGCCCGGCCATCACCGGCGCCGTGGGGCCGAGGAGGTCGAGCACCACCACCTCGTTGCGTCCCGCCCGCAGCCACGCGCCCGGAACGTAGGCGGTCTGCGTCGGGCCGATGTTCCAGTAACGCGCAAGACAGCGGCCGTTGATCCAGACCACCCCCTTGCCCCAACTGCGGAGGTCAAGGAACGTGTCCGCCGGGTGATCCACCGTGAAGCTGCCGCGCCAGAACGCCGGGCCCGGCACCGCGTCTTTCGTCCAGCGCAGGCCGGCGAGTTCGGCGGCATCGAGGCGCAGTGCATAGACCTGCCATGGTCCCGCCGCCACCTCCGGCGCGCCGGTGAAGCGCACCCCGGCCGGCAGGCCCTTGCGATCGTGGATCTCGTTCCCATAGTTCACGTGCCCGGCGGTCTCCACCAGCAGGTCGAGCCGGGCCGGCGCGGTGCGGGCCGGGATTTTCACCTGTGCGCGACGGAGCCGGCGGTCCAGGACGCCGATCTGGACGCCATCCAGCCGAACCCACAGGAAGTCGCGGGCGGGTCCGGTCTCCAGCATCACCGCCGGGCCCGCAGGCAGCGTGGTGCGGTACAAGATGCAGCCGCGGCCCTGATCGTAAGCCTCCATGTTATGCGGCGCCGTGTCATTGACTGGGACAGGGAGGTTGTCGAAGAGCGCCGCACGTTCCGTGAGGGCGAACGCGGGCACGGTCGCCACTGGGTACGCGGCCGGCGGCACGGGCAGGGTTTCGCCGGGCGGGAGGTATTTCGTGATGAGCGCACGGGTCTGGTTGAACTTCTCCGTGGTCCAGCCGGCCTCGCTGATCGGCGCGTCGTAATCGTAGCTGCTGGTGTCGGGCTTGAACGGCCGGTCGGTGCCCGACCACATCCCGAAGGTCGTCCCGCCGTGCGCCATGTAGATGCTGAACGACGCGCCCTGGGCGAGCATGGACTCGAGGTCGGCGAGGTAACGCGGCGTGTCGCCGAGGTGGTGCGGCGCGCCCCAGGTGTCGAACCAGCCGGGATAAAACTCGCCGCACATCAGCGGGCCCGCGGGCTGCACGGCGCGCAGGGCCTTGAAACCCGCCTGTGGGTCGCGGCCGAAGTTCACGACCTGGAAGAGGTCGCTGCGGTACCCGTTGCGCAGGGCGCCCGGCGGGTTGCAGGCGAACAGCGGCACGTCGAAGCCGCCGTCCAGCAGCGTCTGCCGCAGCGCGCCCATGTAGGCGGCGTCCTTGCCAAACGAGCCATATTCGTTCTCCACCTGCACCATCAGGATTGGACCGCCGCGCGTGACCCGCAGGGGACCGAGAACCCGCCCGACTTCCTTCAGCCAGGCGGTCGCGGGACCCATGAAGGCGGGATCGGACGTCCGCAGCTTGATGTCCGGGTTCTTCAGCAGCCACCACGGCAGTCCGCCGCCCTCCCACTCGGCGCAGGCATACGGGCCCGGGCGCAGGATGACCCAGAGGCCTTCCTCCTGCGCGATGCGACAGAACTCCGCCGCGTCGGCCTGGCCGTCCCAGTCGTAATGCCCCGGCTCCCATTCGTGAAAATTCCAGAACAGGTAGGCGCAGACCGCGTTCAGGCCCATCGCCCGGCAGAGCTGCAACCGCTGCCGCCAGTACTCCCGCGGCACGCGCGCAAAATGGATCTCGCCGCACCGGATCTGCAGCGGGCGCCCGTCGAGCAGGAAATCCTTCTCGCCGATCCCAAACGTGTGCGCGGCCGGCACGGACTCGGCGCACAGCGGCATGGCCAGTGGAAACAACAGGGCCAGCGCGGCGATCACGCCCGGCAACGACAATTTTTTCATGGGTAAAGGAGCTGTGACGGAGGGGTGGCGTCAGGGCTAAGCCCGGGCCCGGAAGGCGTCGAACCCGAAATGCCCGTTTGACCAGCCCATGACTCCGCGCCGATCGAAGGGACAAGTCGAAGTCAGGCCGAAGACGTCAGGGGCTGTTAAGGGGGTCGAGCCGCTACTGCTCAATTTTTCTCGCTCGGCAAAGGAAGACGCTGACTTCAATCGGAATTGAGAACTAGCGGCTCGACCCCGTCGGATCGGTCGCTATTCATTTTAGGTATGCGGAGCAAGCCGACGGGGTCAGGCTGCCAGAGTTATAATCGCCCTCATTCAATTGTTGGCTGAGCCCGAACTCGGGAGATTTAGTCCCACGTAATCCGCATAGCAGTGCGATTACATTTCAGGATGGGAACCCCGTTGAACGTCGAGCTGATCGGTCTGTTCCGCATGGATTATATTTCTGGCGGCCTGACCCCGTCGGGCTGCCCCCACTCTCGGTCTCGCCGACCTCCGACGAAACTCGGCCATTGATTCAGGTCCGGTGCTGACTACGTTCCCCGCATGACGCGCCTGCAGGAATTGGAACAACAGGCCGGCGACTTGCCGGAAGGCGAACGTGCTATCTTGGTCGCGCGGCTGCTCGACACTCTGCCTCCCGTTCTGGCTGATGCCGATGGTGGTGTCGCCGAAGCCAGGCGACGCGACGCCGATTTGGACGCAAACCCCTCTGCTGGTCTCACCGACACACAATTTCGGGACACTATCGCCGCTGCCCGAAAACGATGAGGCTGATTTATCACCGGAGCGTTCAGGGCGACGTCTCCGCGGTTCTGGACTATTACGATGAGGTTGGCGGGCCCGGATTGGGCGACGCTTTCTTCGACGAGTTCATGGTCCATGTAGCTTTGGCGCTGGAAAACCCCTCACGATTCCATCCGGTTGAGGGCGACCTCCGCCGCGCCAACCTCGAGCGCTTTCCTTTTCATTTCCTTTATCGGATTCACGGCGACACGGTCCGTATTCTTGTTGTCCGGCACCACCATCGTGAACCGCGCCACGGCTTGAAGCGGAGGTAGGATCGGCCGCCGGTACCGTTTCGGATCTAGATCAGACCCTGAGTGCTCCGCGGAAGCCGCGGCCGCTGTAGTAGGACTGGGCGCCGTTGTGGTAGATGAAGACCCGGCCGAAGCGGCGGTCGCCGTAGAGGGCGCCGCCGAGTTTTCTCATCTCCGCCGGCGCTTTCACCCAGCTTGAGGATTTCGTGTCGAAATTTCCCAGCTGCTGCAGGTCGAGATATTGCTCCTCCGTCAGGAGTTCGATGCCCATGGCCGCGGCCAGGTCCATCGCGCTGTTCTTCGGCTTGAATTCCTTCCGCGAATCCAACGCGGCGCGGTCGTAGCAGAGGCTCGTGCGGCCGGCGGGGCTTTCCGCCGAGCAATCCACAAAGAGGCATTCGCCCGTCGTTTTGTCGTGACCGACCACATCCGGCTCGCCGCCGGTTTTTTCCATTTCATGAAGCGACCATAGCTTTTCGCTGCGGGCTTCCAGCCGGGCTGCGACTTTTTCCCAGGCGAGGCCCTTGTGACGGTTCAGGTTTTTTTCGAACCGGGTTTTCAACACGGCGAGGAGGTCGTCGCGCTGCTTGGGCGGGAGCGATTTTTTTGGGTCGGTGCTTTTCATGGGAGGAATGCGAGAGGTGTGAGGTATGGATTCGAGATAATAATTTCGGTGCGTGGTAGGGCTCGACCTTGGTCGATGCCTCTCTGGGATCGGAACCGGGGAAGGCGCGGACCAAGGTCCGGCCCTACAGATGAAAGTTTCAGGTTCGGTTTGGGCACAAAAAAGGCGGCCACGAATGGCCGCCTTTGACCCGCCTTCGCGCGATGCGCTTCGGCGTGGTAGGAGATCTTACCGATACTCCTCGCCCGTGAGGGCGTTGATGATCTTGAAGTTCTCGACGTGGTAATTCGGATCCGCCCGGAAGGCCAGTTTCACGCCGAAGAGCTTTTCCATGCGCACGAGCAGGTCGGCATCCTCGCTGCGGAGACGCTCGAGGATGCTGGGGTGCACGAGCACGCGGAGGGAGTATTCCTTGCCGTCGTTGCGCAGCTGGAGGCGGCGGACGACCGACGAGAGCTTGCGCTGGAGCTCGACGGACATCGTCGTGGCGCTCTTCACGATGCCGCGGCCGCGGCAGTAGGGGCAGTCGGTGTAGAGGTTGGACGAGAGCGACTCCTGGTGGCGCTGGCGGGTCATCTGCATGATGCCGAGCGAGGAGATGGGCAGGATGTGGTTCTTGGCCTTGTCGGCCGCCATCAGCTCGACCATGCGGTCGTAGACGGCGTTGCGGTGGCGCCGCTCCTTCATGTCGATGAAGTCCATGATGATCAGGCCGCCGAGGTTGCGGAGGCGGATCTGGCGCGCGATCTCGGTCGCGGCCTCGAGGTTCACGGCGTAGATCACGTTCTTCTCGTCGCCGCCGCGGTTCTTGTGGGAGCCGGTGTTGACGTCGATCGCGATGAGCGCCTCGGTCTCGTCGATGATGATCTCGCCGCCGGACGGCAGCGGGACCTTGCGCTGGAAGGTCTGCTCGATCTGGCGCTCGATGTTGAAGCGCTCGAAGATCGGGATGCTGTCCTTGTAGAGCGCGATCTTGCTGGCGCCGCGCTTGGAGATCTGGCCGACGAGCTTCTGTGTGCGGGCGTGGTCCTCGGGGCGGTCGATGAGGACGCGGTCGACCTCCTCGGTGAGGAAGTCGCGCACGGTGCGCTCGATAATGTCGGGCTCCTGGTAGAGGCAGGCGGGCGCGCGGTCGGTCTGGAGCTTCTGCTGGATGCCGGCCCAGGTCTTGAGGAGGATGTGGAGGTCGCGGACGAAGTACCGGGACTTCTTGCCCTCGCCGGCGGTGCGGACGATGACGCCCATGCCCTCGGGGATGGTGAGCTCGTTGATCAGCTGCTTGATGCGCTGGCGCTCCTTCGGGTCCTCGATCTTGCGGGAGATGCCGCACTGGTCGGAGAACGGCATGAGCACGAGGTAGCGGCCGGGGAGGGAGAGGTTGGTGGTCGTGCGCGGGCCCTTGGTGCCGATGGGGCCCTTGGTGACCTGGATGACGATGTCGGTGCCGGGCGGGTAGAGGCCCGGGATGTCCTTGACGGTGGGATCGGCGGGGCGCGGCGGGGCGTTCTTCTTCTTGTTCACGCGCACGATCTCAACGGACGAGTCGGCGGCGGCCGGGAGCATGTCCCAGTAGTGGAGGAACGCGTTCTTGGAGTAGCCGATGTCGACGAACGCGGCCTTGAGGCCGGCGTCGAGGTTCTTGATCCGGCCCTTGTAGATGCCGCCGACCATGCGGTCGTCGGAGTCGCGCTCGATCTCGAATTTCTCGAGCGTGCCGTCGACGAGGAGCGCGACGCGTTTCTCGAGCGGCTCGGAGTTGATGATCAGCTCGCGGAAGGAGGTCTTCTCCTTCTGGAAGACCGCGAGGATTTTCTGGAGGAGCGGGCGCTGCTTGGCGCGCTCTTGGGCACCGGCCTTCAGCTCGGTGCGGCTGATGTGCTCGGGGGCGGTGTGGGCGGGCGGGTTGGCGAGTTCCGCGTCATACTGCTGGGCGGCGTCCAGCGGCTGGGAAGCCGTGGAGTCGCCGGGATGGGATTGCGATGGGACGCTCATGGTGCGTTTCGGGTGGGTTGGGTACGGTGCCCCCTGGTGCGGCGGTCGCGGCGCAGGAAATTCCGGCAGGGCGGTCGATAGCGCGAAGAAGGGATCTCATGTGAAATCCTTCCTGAAGCGATAGACGCTCTGGACCAGTCCTTGCAGCAAGCAGCAACTGAGCACAAAGGAGCCACCATAGCTGACAAAGGGAAGCGGTATGCCCGTGATGGGCACGAGCCCGATGGTCATGGCAATGTTCACGAACACATGCACGGCGAACAGCACGGTGACGCCAATGGCGAGCAACGTGCCGAGCCGGTCCCTTGCGAGGCCGGCGATGCGGATGCTATTGAACAGGACCAGACCAAACAGGCCGAGAACCGTGAGGCTTCCCAGAAATCCTTTTTCCTCGGCGATGACCGAGAAGATAAAATCGTTGTGCGCGACGGCGCGCGGCAGGTACCCGAGCTGGGCCTGCGTGCCCTTCGTCCAGCCCTTGCCCGTCAGGCCGCCGGAGCCGACGGAGATCAGCGACTGGCGCTGATTCCAGCCGATGCCCATGGGGTCATACTTGTCGGGATTGACGAAGCTGAGGATGCGATTGCGCTGGTAGTCATGAACATACGGCAGCCACGAGTGGGCCTCGTATTTGCCGGTGTCGCGGTAGGAATACCCGTGGGTTTCCATGAAATCGACGTAGCGCCATGTGTCCCAGGCGACCAAACCCACGACCAGCAGGAACGCCCCAAGGGCCCCCGCGAAAAAGCGGGTGGAAAGCTTGGAAACGTAGAGCATGGAAAAGACCATGGGAGGCAGCACAATAGCCGACTTTAGGTCGGGTTGTATCAAGATCAACAGCATCGGGACACCCGCCGCAAGGGCCAATTTCCCCAGCACGCCCAACGACTGTGTCATGGTGCCGACCTGGTTGCGGATCAGGATGCTGGCGACAATCAAAAGCACCGCGATCTTGGCGGTTTCCGAGGGCTGGTAGGAAAAGAATCCCAGGTTGATCCAGCGTTGGGACCCCCCGGATTCATGGCCGAGCCCGGGGATCAGCACCAGAACCAGCGGCAGCATGCAGGCCGCATAAAACCAGTGCGAGACGCTGAGCCAGAAACGATAGTCGATCAACGAGACCATCACGTAGACCCCCGCGCCCAGCGACAGCCAGATGAGCTGCATCAGCCAGACATTGTGCAGGGCGGTGTTCGAGAGCTGGGCGGAGTAGATGAAAATCACCCCGATTAGCCCGAGCCCGAGGAGGGCCACCGGCGTCGCCAGGTCCCACCGCTCCCGCGTAGTGACCTTGAAGATGCTGAGGGAGTCGAGGGGCGAGCGGAGGTTCACGAAGGCGGACGGACAGCGATGTAACTCTTGGTCAGGCCAAGAAACCGTTCGCGCAGGATCGTGCAATCCGGGAAAAGCAGTTTCATCTCGGCAAAGGTCAGGAGCCGCACCTCGTCGAGGAACGCCTCCACGGCCCGGGGATCCGGCCGGTCGAGCCACCCGCGCACGGTGCAATTGCGGATCAGCCGGCGCTGCCACCCGCGCGGCAGCCAGTGGATGAAGGGGGCGATGAGGTGCGGCTCGATGAAAAATTCGCGCGCGGGGGTCTGGATCCAGAGCCGGCGGCCGACGCGCCGGGCTTCGCGGGCAAAGGCCTGCTGGCGCTCCCAGGTGCCGACGTGCTCGATCACACTGTTGGAGAAAACGACGTCAAACTCACCGTGGCTGAAGGGCAGCGCGCAACCGTCGCCTTCCACGAGGACGAAGCCCGCCGCCACCGCGCGGACGTCGGGGGAGAGGGCGACGTTGAGCAGGGTGATTTTTTCCCGGGCCAGGCCCGGATCGGTCCAGCACCACGGGTAGCCGCCGACATCCAGCACGTTGTCCATCTCTCCAAACAATGCCTGCAGCCGGCGCAGCCGCCGCCGCCGGAACCAGGGCGACACCCGGCCATAGAGATCGTGGATGTTCATGCCGCCACGGTCGGTTCGGCCAGGGCAACCGCGGGCGCCGCCTCGGCCAGCGGCTCCTCCATCACCGAGGCGGAATTCGCCACGCCGAGCGCGATCCAAAAGACCACGGCCCCCATCGGGCCCTCGAGCACGACGCCGAAGCACGCGCTCACCAGGATGACCCAGGCGCCGCACCACATCCCGGCATTTTCCGGCGGCTCGCGCCGGATGGCCCGCCACGTGCGCTGCGCCATCACGGCGGTGACGAGCAGGAAGGAGAGGACGCCCGCCGCGCCGGTGCGCCCGAAGAGCGTGAGCAGCACGTTGTGCGGGCTGCGGGTGGAGAATTCCTCGCCGGCCTCGGGGAGGTATTCCTGCACGAAACGGTCGGCGAGATCGTGGCCGAAGCCGAGCCCCAGGTAGGGATTCTGTCCCCAGGTTTCGTCCACGACCGCACGCCACCAGACATAGCGGAAGAGATTGTTGTCCCCCTTGTTGAAGGCATCGTCGCTGCTGTAGTTACCCTGGCCGAGGGGATCGGTCAGGGAAATGACGCGCTCATACACTCCGTTCAGCGGAGTCTGCACCCAGGATTTGCCGGTAAGATAGGCCGCCAGCAGGAGGCAGATGACGGCGCCGGTGCCCGCCACGGCTTGCACTGCGGCGAAGCGCCAGCGCCCGCCGAGGGCCAGCCAGGCGGTGACCACCATGAGCCCCAGCATGGAGGCGCGATTGTTGGTGGCGAGGGCCGCACCGATCAGCCCCAGGCTGAGGACCAGCGCCCACCATTGCCGCCGGGCCTCGAACCGCATGAAGAACAGCACGGCGCCCGCGGCCATGAACGTGCCGATCAGGTCCCCCTTGTAATAGATCAGGGGGGTGCCGCGCAGGGTGAGGGTGTTCAGGAAAAACCCCGGGAACTGCTCGGAAAGAAATTCCGTCAGGGGCAGGAGCGCGCAACCGGCGAGCAGGCAGCCCGTGAGAAAACGCCGGCCCGCCGGTTCCCGCATCGCCTCCTGCGCGAGGAAAAAGAAACCGGCGTAGTAGACGGTGGCGAAGTCGCGGATGGCCGTGAACCCGTAGAGGCGCACGTCGAAGAAAAAACGGCAGGCGCAGATGATGATCCAGGCCAGCAGGGCGAGGTTCAGGGCATCGCGCCGGAAGGGCGGCTCGCGGCGGAAGGCGCATTGCACGATGAGAATCACGCCGCCCACGAGCAGGGCGAGTTCCGCCGGCAGCAGCGGGAGCGAGTTGGCGATGTACGGCTGGGCGAATCCCCGGTTGCCCACAATGTAGCCCAGGAGCGCCATGCCCAGCAGGACGGTGGCCAGGGGCAGGGATTGCAGGCGGATGACGAGCAACGCGCCGATCCCGGCCAGGAACAACAGCGGCCAGAAGAGTTCCTGCTGCGCGACCGCAAAGCCGATCCACACCGCCAGCAGTGATCCGCCGGTGGCATAGAGCCGGGTGCGCCAAATCGGAGCGAGTGTCATGGCCGTTATCGGCGCAGGCTGGCAAGGTCGTGTCCGGCAAACGAGCTTGAAAACGGCAAGCGGATGCACCGTCCCGCCGCGGGTCGTGCACGGATTGAGATCAATTATTCCGGACTGGTTTCGCGCAGAGACGCAAAGCCGCGGAGTAAGGCAGGAGGTTGGATTCGGAAGCAGGAATTTCACACAGAGGCACGGAGGACACAAAGTGGTTCGCCGATGATTGATCTCTGTGTCCTCCGTGCCTCTGCGTGAAAATTATCTTTCCTTCGTCTCTGCGCTCTCCCTCGCGCTTGCCCTTGCGCGCGCGGGCGGTTGTATGCGCGCATGCCCGCGGTCTCGGTGCTCATGGTCTTTCATCGCGATACGCCGTTTCTGCGACCCGCGATCGCGAGCGTGCTCGGCCAGACGCAGCGCGATCTCGAGCTGGTGCTGGTGGACAACGGCACGGGCCTGTCGGCCGATGCACTCGGCGCGCTGGGCCGCGATCCCCGGTTGCAGTGGGTGCGCCTGGCGCGGAACAAGGGCATCGCCGCCGGCCACAATGCCGGGGTGGCGGCGGCCCGTGGCGAGTTTCTCGCTCTCCTCGACTACGATGATGTCATGCTGCCCGATCGCCTCGACCGCCAGTGTGCGCGCCTGCGGGCCGAGCCGGCGCTGGGGCTCGTCTCTTCGCTGGCCGAGACCATCGACGGGACCGGTCGCGTCACCGGCCGGGAGTTCGCGCTGGTCGGGCCCGAGGCGCAGCGGCGTTACAGTCAGTTTGCCGCGCCGGTGGTCACGCCGGCCTACACCGGACGACGGGAGATTTTTGCGGCGCTGCCCTACCGGCCGGAGTTCGCCGTGGCGGCGGACTTCGATTTTCTGACCCGGGCCGCGGAGCGCTGGCCAATGGCGGCGGTGCCCGAGGTGCTGCTGCATTACCGCCGTTATGCCGGTCAGACGACGGTGCAACGCGCCGCGCAGATCGCCGCTGAACGCTGTGCCGTGCGACTGCTCACCGCCCGCCGCCGTGCCGGCCGTCCCGAAGGAGTACCGCCCGTGTGGGGACCCAATGAATCCGCGGGAGCGGTGGCGCTGGCCTGTGCCGAGCGTTGCATCGCTGAGGGGTTTCCTGTCCTGGCCGCCTATCATGCCCGCCGGGGCATGACGGAGCGCCGGTCTCCGGCGGGACTTGTGGCCGGGCTGGGTATTTTTTTGCGGGCCCGGCGTGCGGCCACCACCGACCGGCGGCTGGTCACGCGGATGTTTTTCACCGGGCCGGTGCGGGCGCTGGATTTGCGGCCGGCTTGAAATAATAGTGCCGCGCGAGCGGCCGGTTGACCAGCCAGGGCACGACCGGCGTGGCGATCAGCCAGCCCCGGAACACGTTTTCGCCCAGCCCGGCGGCGACAATACCACCGGCGACTAGCACCACGGCGGCCGTCAGGTCGGCAGGTGCGCACGCCCGTTCACGCCGGCCGGCGAGGAGCAGCGAGTGATAGAAAAGCCCGGTCCCCGTCGCGAGCCCGAAGCAGCCCGCGGGCAGCAACCAGCCCAGCGCGGCGCGGTAGTTCTCGCTGATCAGCGGCCCGACGAGGCGGGGCGAGACCGCGACCAGCAGGGCGAGCGCGATCAAGGCGGCCGCGGTGTAGGCCGCGGCGACGGCATCCACGCGCCGGGCGAGCCGGGCCCGCGCCTCCGGGGCGGAGTCGTCGCCGTCGGCAAAAAAGCCGGGCTGGAAGTATTGCAGGAAAACCGTGCCGAGCACCGCGGGCAGGATGAGGGCGGCGCCGCCGGCGAGGGTGAAATAGCCGGCCGTCGTGGCGCCGAAACGCCACGCCACGATCCAGCGGTTGACGCCGACCAAGGCCCACCCCGCGAGCGCCAGCACGGTGAAGAGCGGCCCGTCGTAGATCGGCGTGAGCTGGCGCCCCGCACCGGCGGGCGCGGGTTCGGACGAAGAGGGACGCGTGCCCCAGACGGACACGGCGGCGGTGACCGCCGCATAAAGGCAGAAGCCCCAGGCGAGCCCGGTGGACCCGAGCAGTGCGAAAGCCATCGGCGGCGCAAACGTGCGCAGGATCGAGCCGGTGCCCGCGACCGTGAAATCGCGCCAATGCGCGCGGCCCGCCTGCAGTGCGGACTGGGCCAGGGCGGTGAGAGACAGCAAGGCCGCCGCGGCAAACAACGGCGGGAAGACCGCGACGGGATTTTCATCCGCCAGCATCCCGAGCGCACCGGCGCCCGCGGCGCTGGCGAGCGCGAGCCAGGGCAGTTTGCGCAGCCACGCCTCACGCACCTCGCCCCGCAGCCGGGTCCGGCTGGCCGCCGCCCAGTGCCGGCCGACAAACTTGATGAGTCCCGCATGGACCACCGACACCCCGAGCGAGGCGAACGTGAGAAAGAGGCCGTACGCGCCCAGCGGGCCGGGGGGCACGAAATGCGACACCACCTTCACCCCCGCGATGCCGCAGGCGATGCCGACGCCCTGCGCGAGCACGATCGGCAGCAGGCGGTTGCGCTTGGCGGCGGTGATCGCGCTCATCTTGGCGTCAGAGCGCGGGCAGGGCCGCGGCGATGTCGTCCGGCGCAATACGCGTGAGGCAAAACACCTCTGGCTGCGTGCAGCGCCACCCGCAAAAATAGCAGGGGGTGCGGTGGCTCACGGCGACCTGCCGGTCCGAGCGCCTCCCCGGGCCGCAAAGCCCATAGGATCCACCGCCGGTCACGACGCACACGGGCTTGTCGAGCGCGGTGGCAATGTGGGCCGGGGCACTTTCGGCCGCGAGGATCGCACCGGCGCCGGCGATCAACCGGAGCAGGGCGGGGAGATCGGCCGGTTGCACCCGTTCGCACGGCCCGAGACCAGCGGCCTCGATCGCCGCGGCGTAAGCCTGCAATTGGGTGGTCTCCGCCGGGCCGGAACTGAGGACGAGCCGGGCCCGGCTGCGGCTGCGCCACCGGCGCAGCGCCTCGACCAGCAACGGAGCGGGCAGGCAGCGTACCGCCTCGCTCGTGGTCGGACAGACCAACAGGTAATCGCCCGCCGCCGGGGTCACACTCGTGAACCGGGGCAGTATTTCCGCGGGGCTGACGTTCCGCCCCAGCGCCGCGCCCACCAGCCGGCGGTGGGCCTCGAGTTCAAGGCAGAGCGGCGGCTCCGGGACCTGCGGATAGGTGGCACGGTCGAGCCGATGATGGCGCTCCATCGCGATCCAGGAGAGCGCGACCTCCTTGTAGAGATCCCTCTGGTGGCTCAGGCAGACGGTTTCGACCACGGCGAGGCCCCGGAATTTCCGCTGATGGCGCCACCACGCCCCCATGAGATCGCGCGTCAGGCTTGGCGCCTGCAAGGGCAGCGTGATGCGCGGGGTGCGGGGAAATTCCTCCGCGGCCAGCGCGGCGGTGGCGTCGGCCACGACCAGGACGCAGTTTTCCTCGCCCCAGGCCTCGAGCAACAACCGCACGGCGGAAGCGCCCAGCACAAAATCCCCGAGACGGGCCACGAGGAAGATGGCCGCGCGCCGCCGCCGAACCACCGGACCGCGCGGTGGTCCGCTCAGCCGGGCCCCGACCCACGACCGGACCGCCGCGGGCAGCCAAGTCTTGTCCGCGGCCATGAGCGGTGAGCTGAACATGGCGACACGTCGGCACAAAACCCCGGGCGATGCACTTTTTTTCGGGGCGGACGCGCCGGGCTTGCGGGCGGTGCCTGAACCGGGTCCGATGGCGCCTCGAATCATGTCAACCGCCGCGCGTTCAACGGTGCTGCACTATGTCGGCTGCGACGAGGATCGCGGTGGCATCGTCTCCGTGGTGCGCGCGCTCGACGGCGCCGGCCGTTTCGATTGCGTGCTGGGCGTGAACGCCGGCTGCCGCCAGCGGCGCCAGCCGCCGCTCCCGGTGCTGGAACTGCCGAAGGTCGTGGGCGAGAAGCTCGGTTTGCAGACATTCTGGCGGTCACGGACAGTGGCGCGCGAGGTGCAGGCATGGCTGCGGGCGGAGCCGGACCGGGTGTTTCACGGGCATTCGCGCGCGGGGCTGGCCGTGGCGCTGCGCCTGGTGGCCTTGGGCGAGCGACGCGTGGTGGCGAGCGTGCATTGCTATGGCCGGCAGCGCTGGTTTTACCGCTGGGCGGCGCGGCGCCTGGGCCCGCGGCTGTTCTGGCTCACCCCGGCGATGAAGCATTATTATCGGGCGGCGGACGATGGCACATGGACGCAATGCGTGCCCTCGTGCGCGCCGATCCGGCCGGGGGCGGGGCGCCAGCCTGCGGCGGATGGAGTCGTGCGGCTCGGAGGCATTGGGGCCCTGGTGGAATGGAAGGGCTGGCATTTCGTGCTCGAGGCGCTGGCCGCGCTGCCGGCGCCGGTGCGGAGCCGGCTGCATTTTTCGCATATCGGCAGTGCGGACGGCTCGGCCGCCTCGCAGCGCTACGCCGCCACCCTCGGCCCGCGGACCGCGGCGCTCGGGCTGGAGCAGAGCGTGACCTGGCGGGGCGAGGAACCGTCGTCGGAGGCCCTGCTGCGCGAGACGGACTGCCTCGTGATCCCCTCCGTGAACGAGCCGTTTTCCGTGGCCATGATTGAGGCGCTCGCGGCCGGGGTGCCGGTGCTGGCCGCGGACTCGGGCGGACCGCGGGACGTGTTGACCCCGCCGGAAGACGGCTGGCTCTTTCGCTCGGGCGACGCGGGCGACCTGGCCCGCCAGCTGGCCGCGTTGCTGGAATCCGGGGCATGGGCGCGTGCGCGGATTTCACCGGAAAAACTCCGCCGGTTTTCCGCGACGGAGGTGGCGGGGACCTGGGAGTCGATCTACGCGCGGTGCGCCGGCGCGGATTGAGGGGCATTTTTTCTTCGCAGCCCGGGGTGGACGTCGCTCAACTGCCCGGCCTTGAAGCTCGCGCTGTCCATGCTCTGCGAAAACCCGCGCCGGCGCACGGGACTGACCACGCTCTTCCACGAATTCGTGGGGCACGCGCTGCGACAGTTCCCCGAGGTGAGCTGGGTGGTTTTTGCCGGCCCGGAACAAGGCTGGGAGATCGCTGACCCGCGCGTCGAGGTGGTGCGCATGTTTCCCGCCAACGACCGGCTGTGGGCCCGGCTGTGGGCGGATCATTTCCGGGTCGGACCGGAGGCGCGTCGCCGCGGGGCTGATGCGTTGCTCACGGTGGGGTTTGTCCCGGTCCGCGCGCCGCTGCCCGTGGTCATGCATGTGTTCACGCTGCACCACCGCCGTGGCGCCGCGGCCAACGTCGGCCGGCTGCGCTCATTTTACCGCGGGCGGGCGTTGCGGGCCGGCTTGCGTCGCGCCGCGCTCGTCATTGCGAACTCGGAGTGGACCGCGGGACACCTACGCGAGGAGTCGCCGGGGCTGGAATCCCGCCTGCTGGTCAGCTACGAGGGGCTCGCGCACGCGCAGTTCCGTCCGGAGGCGGCCGCGGACGAGCGCGCGCTGCTCCAGCTCGAACTCGGCCTTCCGCCACAGTACCTCCTGTGGATCTCGAATTTCTACGCCTACAAGCAGGCGGGACGCCTGATCGCGGCCTACGCCCGGCTGGACCCGGCGTTGCGGGCCAAGTTTCCCCTCGTGATGTCGGGCGGTGAATGGCAGGGCGGACGGGCGCAGGCGGAGCAGGAGGCCCGCCAGCTTGGCGTGGGCGATGACGTCAGGTTTATCGGCTGGGTTGACGATCGCTGGCTCGCCGCGCGGTACCGGCAGGCCCGGGCCTATGTGCTGCCCAGCGCCGAGGAAACCTTCGGCAAGACCGTGACCGAGGCGATGGCGTGCGGCTGTCCCTGTGTGCTCAACGCCATCCCGGTGCTGGGCGAGGTGGCGGCGGGAGCGGCGCTGACGGTGGATTTTGCCGACCCGGCGACCGCGGCGGCGAGCCTGGCCGCCCTGTGCCGCGACGACGCCCTGGCCGCGCGGTTGCGGGCGGCGGGGCTGCGCCGCGCCGCGGATTTCAGCTACGAAAAACTCACGAACGAACGGATCGGCCGCATCCGTGCCCTACTGGAAGGGGCGGGATCATGACGGCCCGGAACGAAAATATTTTCCGGCGGCCGTGGTGGCCGGCGCTGGCCTGCGCGGTGGCGGGTGCGGCCGTGTTCCAGTTTTATGGCAATGCCAACCATGGCTACATCGATTCATCCTCGTTGTTTTACTGGTGGGGGTATCAGTGGCTGAATCCCGACTCCGAGACGGAGCACGGCTGGCTGATCCTCGCGCTGAGCGTCTGGCTGTTCGCGCGCAATTTACGCGCGAGTGGCAGAGGGCAGGTGGCAGAGGGCGGGGGGCTGGCCGATCCGAAATCTGAAATCCGAAGCCTGCGCTGGGCGGCTGCGGCCCTGACCGGGGGACTCCTGCTGCACGGGGTGGGTTTCGCGGTGCAGCAGGCCCGCGTTTCCATCGTCGCCCTGCTGCTCTTTGCGTGGGGCGCACTGGCGCTGGCCGGTCCATCGGGAGCAGGGGCCGGGAAATCGAGCGGTCGACGGTGGGGCCGCGCCGCGGCGTTTCCGCTGGCGTTCATGATCTTTGCGATTCCGCTCAACGCGCTCGATTCGGTCGGGTTCTGGCTGCGCATGGGCGTGATCAATGCCAGCGCCGGGCTGGCGCACCTGGCCGGGATCGGCGTGCTGCAAAACGGGACCCAGCTCCTGGCCCCTGACGGACGTTACCAGTACGACGTCGCTGCGGCCTGCTCCGGTGTGCGCTCCCTGATGGCGCTGGCGGCCCTGTCGTTACTCGTGGGGTACCTCACGTTCCGCCCCTGGTGGCTGCGCGCCCTGGTGCTGGCGCTATGCGTGCCCTTCACCTACGTCGGCAACCTGGCGCGTATCTCGGCGATTATTTTCGCGGCGAACTGGGGCGGCCAGCGGTGGGGCGGATATGCCCACGAGGTCATGGGATACGGTGTGTTTGCCATTGTGCTTGGCGGAGTGCTGGGGGTGGTGGGTGTCATGCGCCGGAAAGTGCGCGGTGCGTGGCTGGTTGAGGACGCGACTGCCGGGGGGAATGGCGGGACATCCGTCCCATCCGGCCCCAGTCCAAAGGAAACGGGCGACGCGAGGAGCGCGCGTGTTGCGCGCGGGAGCATCGCACTGGCGATCGGGTTGCTGGCGGTGGGTGAAATGCTGGTGCTTGCGCAGGTGGGCCGCCAGCCGCTGGGAGGCGATACCGGGGTGGTGCTCTCGAAAACCGGACGGGATCCGGTCGAGCTTCCGGCGTTTCTCGGCACGGACTGGATCGGACGGGTTGCCGAGGTGAGTGCGGTGGAGCGGGAGATCCTTCCGCCGGACACCGGATTTTCGCGCAAGACCTATGTCGGGCTGGCCGATCCGGCCCGGCCGGTCTTTCTTTCGATCGTGCTCAGCGGGCGCGACCGGACCTCCATCCACCGTCCCGAACTCTGCCTGGTGGGCCAGGGATGGACCATCGAGGACTCGAGGCAGCATCGCTTCGCCTATCCGTCGCAGGCCGCCGGGTCCGCTTTTCCGGCTGCGGTGCTGCATGTCCGCCGCGAGGTGATGACGGCCCGCGGGCGGGTCGCCGTGCCGCAGCTGGTCGCGTACTGGTTCGTGAGCAGCGACACCGTCGTGGCCACAAATTGGGAGCGTTTTGTGCACGACGCGTGGAACCGCCTCCGGCACCTGCGCGCCGACCGCTGGGCCTACGTGCTGATGCAGACCGACGCCAGCGACGGCGAAGCCGCCGCCCTTTCACGGATGCAGGCGGTGCTCGACCGGACATTACCCGTGTTTCAATCCCGCCTGCCGAACGGGTAGGGGGAGCGAAGTCGCGCCTGCAAGCTTTGCGCCTTCCGGCGCGTTGGCTCCAATTAACTTTCGCGCCATCACGCCGTCGCACCGCTCGGCACGACGCCAACCAATGGCGGACACTGACTTATCCCGCGTCGGCCCCGGATTTGACCCTCGAGCTTAGTGTCAGCGATTAGTTGACACTGGCTTCGAGGGCGGGGCGGTTCGTGGGATTGGCGGGGCACCGGGCGCCAGATCACAAAGGGGGACGGAAACGGCGGGGGAGGTGGTGCTTTGCGGATCGTTTCAGGCGGGACGGGGTCGTGCGGGCGGCACGATTGGCGATCGATGGTGAAGAAGTCTTGAGCTTTCGCGGGTGACACCTAGGGTCCCGATTCCCTTGACGTCAGGAAGCGCAGCCGACTTCGCCTTGCTGATCGCCGAGAGCGATCCCATCGACTGGTCGCTCGCGGTGGCGCTTGTCTTGGGCGGTAGTCTCGGGTTCCTGGTGGTCTGGGGTCTCAGCCGGCAGGCCCGACGCGTGGCGCGCGAACAGGCGGCCGAACTACTGGAGGTGGCCCGGCGCGAGGCCGCGGTGGCCGCCGAGGAGCTCAAGCAGAAGGCCGAGGCGGAAATCCAAGCCCGGCGGGCCGAGTCGAACCGGGAGTTCGACCGCCGGGAGATCGAGGCGGACGTGAAGCTCCGGGAAATGCGCTCGCACGAGGAATCGCTGGCGCTGCTCGACTTCCAGTTTGAGCAAAAGCAGGAAAAACTATCGCGCGAGAACGCCGCGGTAAAACAGGCGCGCGATGCGATCCGCGCCCTGTCGAAGAGTGTGCGCAAGCGCCTCGAAGGCGTGGCGAACATGGACGGCGAGGAGATCAAGAAGGCCCTGCGCGAGGAGGTGCTCCTCGAGTGCCAGGACGAGCTTCGCCTGCTCCGGCACGAGACGCTGGAGCGTTCCGAGCAGGACATCCAGAACGACGCGAAGCGCATCCTCATCTCGGCGATGCAGCGACTTTCGAGCAAACCCAACAACGACATCACCGCCACCATCGTCCACCTGCCGACCGAGGACATGAAGGGCCGCATCATCGGGCGGGAGGGCCGCAACATCAAATCCTTCGAGGCCGCCACGGGGGTCACGTTGTTGATCGACGAATCGCCGCAGCTGGTCCTCATCTCGTCCTTCGATCCGGTCCGCCGCGAAGTCGCGCGTTCCGCCCTTGAGGCCCTGGTCAAGGACGGCCGCATCCACCCGGCCACGATCGAGGAATTCGTCAAGCGGGCGCAGGAGGAGATCGATCTCACGACCCAGCAGGCGGGCGAGGAGGCGGTCCAGAAGCTTGGCGTCAACGGACTGAACCACGAGGTGATCAAATTGCTCGGCCGGCTCAAATACCGCTTTTCCTACACGCAGAACGTGCTCGATCACTCGATCGAGGTGGGCTTCCTCGCGTCGATGCTGGCGAGCGAGCTCGGCCTCGACCCCAACCTGGCCAAGCGCGCCGGCCTGCTCCACGACATCGGCAAGGGCATCGAGGGCGAGTACGAGGGCAGCCACGCCCACATCGGCGCCGAGTTCATCAAGCGCCACGGCGAGACCGGTATCGTTGTCAACGCCGTGGCCGCGCATCATGAGGAGGTGAAACCCGAGACGGTCTACGCCGGCCTCGTGATCCTCGCCGACACCGTTTCCGCCGTCCGCCCCGGGGCGCGGGCCGAGTCGATGACGAGCTATCTCCAGCGGCTCGAACGGCTCGAGAAGCTCGCGCTGACGCTGGACGGGGTGCAGCAGGCCTTCGCGATTCAGGCCGGCCGCGAGATCCGCGTGGTGGTTTCGCCGTCGCAGGTCACCGACGACCGCGCCCGGGAGATCGCCAAGGAACTTCGCCGGCGCATCGAGGAGGAACTGCAGTACCCCAGCACGATCAAGATCACCGTGATCCGCGAGAGCCGGTTCACCGAGACCGCCACGTAGGTGGCGGAGTGGCATGTGGCGAGACCGCCGTGGCGCAGCCGGCCTGATAGATTTCTTAACTGGTCACCTGCCACACGTCACATTTCACTATCCCCATGGCCGACCCGAAAATCCTCCAGACCTTTCCCAATCCTGCGCCGCACCGCGACTTCGTGATCGAGCACACGCATCACGAGTTCACCTCGGTCTGCCCGATGACGGGGCACCCGGACTTCGCCGATATCACGGTGCGGTACGTGGCGGGCAAGAAGTGCGTCGAGTTGAAGTCGCTGAAGCTCTACTTCCACGCCTACCGCAATGAGGGCATCTTCTTCGAGGCGGTGACCAACAAGATCTGCGACGACCTCGGGGCCGCGCTGGCCCCCCGGAGCCTCACGATCGTCTCCGACTGGAAGGCCCGCGGCGGTTTCACCTCGCGCATCACGGCAAGTTTTGAAAGAAAATCCGTTCGTCGGCGTTAAACCCGACCCGGTCCGTCAACCCCAATCCAGCCAACTGCCCCTGCCATGAAAATCCGCGCCCTCATGCTCGCCCTGGTCACCGCTGTCGCTGTCCAGGCGGCCGATCCCGTCCCGCTCTTCAACGCCATGCTCACAGTGGGCAAGGACCACCGCTTCGTCCTCGCCGGCCTCGATGGCAAGCCCAGCGGCTGGCTCAATCTCGGCGACACGTTTGGCGGCTACACCATCAAGGCCTTTGATGCCGCCACCTCCACCCTGGAGCTGGTGCAGGACGGGAAGAGCGTGAAGGTCACGCTCGTCAACGGTGCCGGCGTGAAGGATGCCCCGGCGCCCACGGCGGCGACGCTGGCCGACGCTGAGAACCTCTTCAAGGTGATGCGGTTTGACGAGATGATGGCCAAGATGCTCGAGCAGCAAAAGAAGGCGCTGGCCCCGATGATGCAGCAGCAGATGGCCGCTCAGGCCGCGCGCATGAAGCTCACGCCGGACGAGCAGCAGGAGTTCATCGCCCTGCAGCAGAAGAATTTTGACACCATGATGTCCTCGTTGATGGGCCCGGACATGCGCGCCCAGATGATGCAGGCTTACAGCGAAGTTTTCACCAAGGATCAGCTGGACGGACTGTCCGCCTTCTACGGAACACCCGCCGGGCAGGCCTTGATCGACAAGACCCCCGAGGTGTCGGCGAAGATGCAGGCGCTCATGATGCCGCGGATGCAGCCGGCGATGGCCACCATGCAGAAGAGCATGGCCGATTTCGCGACGCAGATCGCCGCCAAGCACAAGGCTGCGGCCGAGGCCCAAGCGGCTCCCGCCGCTCCGGCGAGTCCGTAATTTTCCGCGGAAACCCGCAGGCCGGCGCAGCGTGACTGCGGTCGGCTGGGGCGGCGACCTCCCGGCCTGCCCCCCGTAGCTCGGGCGGAGGGAGGGTCGCCGCCTGCCGCTACCCGGCGGCTACGAGCTGCACTAGGGATTGAGCGCGGCGATCACCTGCGAGTGCAGGGCGGCGTTGGCGGCCACGATGGAGCTGCCCTTCACGGGATCGCGCCCTTGCCAGTCCGTGATCACGCCGCCCGCGCCGCGAATGATGGGCACGAGCGCGGCGATGTCCCACGGGTTCATGATCGGGTCGAGCATAACGTCGGCCCAGCCGGCCGCGAGCAGGAGGTAACCGTAGCAGTCGCCCCAGGTCCGCGCGAGCCTCGCCCGGCGGACCACGGCTTCGTAAGCGGGCCCGTTCTGGTATTTTCCCGGATTGAGCGGATCGCTGGTCAACAGCGTGGCCTCCTCGAGTCGGGCGGTGCCGCGGCACCGCACGGTACGGCCGTTCAGGGACGTGGTGGTGCCGTCGCCCAGCATCAGCTGGCGGAGCACCGGCTGGTGAATGCAACCGAGGACCGGCTCACCGCGATGGAGCAGGGCGATCAACGTGCCCCAGAGCGGCACGCCGCTGATGAAGCTCTTGGTGCCATCGATGGGGTCGAGGACCCAGACGAACTCGGCCTCCGCGCGCTCGGCGCCGAGTTCCTCCCCGATGATGCCGTGGGCTGGGAATTTTTTCGCGATCAATGTCCGCATGAGTTCCTCGGCCCCTCGGTCGGCGAGCGTCACGGGGGTCTGGTCGGCCTTGGTTTCGACGGCAAGGCCGGGCGAGCCGAACAGCGGCCGGACGAAATCTCCGCTTTGCGCGGCGAGTTCCTGCATGAAGGCGCGATAGGGAGCAAGATCCACGAACCCTTTGAAACCACGAAACTCACGAAACACACGAAAAATTGGTCGTGGCACGATTTCGCGCGGAGACGCAAAGCCGGGCGGAGAAAGGCAATTTCACGCAGAGGCACGGAGCACGCAGAGATCAGTCATCGGCGAAATACTCTGTGTCCTCTGTGCCTCCGTGTGAAATTCCGGATTCCGAGCCCAACCTCCTGTCATACTCCGCGGCTTTGCGCCCCTGCGCCAAACCGGCTTGGTGGGAATGGTCCCAAACTGTACCGCGACCGAAAAATTCCAAGGAAGCAGGATTGGATTTCGTGGATTTGGTGTATTGCGTGGTGATCTCTCATGGATTGGACCGAGCAGCCGATTTTTTTCGTGGATTTCGAGGGCAGCACGGCCTCGGGTGTGCTCGAGTACGGCGTGGTCACGCTTCTGCGCGGCCGGGTGGTCGAGACCAGGACGCGTCTCTGCCGCGCCACGGGCGAAGTGGCGGCGCGGGACAGCGCGGTGCACGGGTTGCGCGCGGCGGGCCTGTCATCCCAGGCCCCGTTCGCGGATGAATGGGGCTTTTTCGCGGACCTGCGCGAGCGCGGTCCCTTGGCAGCGCATTATGCCGGAGTGGAGAACGCCCTGCTGAAATCCGTCTGGCCCTATCCGCGCAGCTCGCCCGATTTCGCCCGCCCGGGCGAGCGGGTGATCGACTGGGGCCCGTGGGTCGACTCGGCCCGGCTTTATGCCCAGCTCTATCCGCAGTTTCCGTCAGGCCAGCTTCAGGCGCTGGTTACCGCCTGCGGCTTGCAGACCGAGCTCGATGCGCTCGCGGCGGAGCATTGCCCGGCCGACCGCCGCCAATACCACGCCGCGCTCTACGATGCGCTGGCCGGTGCGGTGCTGCTGGCGGCGCTGGCCCGCGATGCCAGCCTTGCGTCGCTCAGCGTGATGCAATTGCTCGCGCTCAGCACACTCGATCCGGAAAAACGGGCCGCCCTCACGCAGGACGAATTGTTTTAGTTTCCCGCCGGCGTCGCGGCGATCCGCGCCTCGAGCTCGGACATGGTCTGGAGGAACGCCTTTTCGAGGTCGACGTCGCAGGCCTGGGCCAGCACGAGGATGCTCCACAGGCAGTCCGCCAGTTCGTGGGCGAGTTTGGCTTCGAGGTCGGTGGCGGTGCGCCGACCATCCTTCGCCAGCAGCAGCTTCATCAAGTCTCCCACATCGCCGACAAAGCCCTGCGCGAGCTCGGCCCGCGACCACGGGCGGCCGGTGCGGGCGGTTTCCTGCGCGGCATAGCGGGCGCGGATTGCCAGCGCGCGGCGCGTGAGCTCGGCAAGTTCCATGACGCGATTCCCCGGCAACAGCCTGGCTCAGGGTTCCCCGAGGTGGGGAAATCGGCGCAACAGCTCGTTCAGGCCGGCAAGAAATGTCTCATAGGCGGTTTTCAGCCCCGTGACGCGTTCCTCGGATGAAAGCTGGAGCCAGTTGTGCTCGAGCCTCTCCAAATTCTGGGCGCTGGCACTGAAGCCAAAACTGGCAACCGCACCGCGCAATTTGTGCAGTTCGTGGACCGCGTCCTTGGCCGTGACGGTGGTAACGGTGTTTTGCAGTGAAGCCAGGCGCGGGGCCACATCGGTGCGAAGGGCTGTCACCATCGTCCGGTCCATGGCCTGGTCATCGGCATCCCCGTCCGCGAACCATTGATCCGCCAGTCTGGCGTCGAGCATGGGCAGGGGGGAATCCACTTGGCCATCCAACGATTTGCCGGCGCCGATTCGAGCTCTAAATTCCATGGCGGGGTGCAACGGTCCATGGCCTTCATCGGCCTCGTTTGTCTGCCGGAGAGAGCCCGGTTAAGGAAGGAAGTGACCGCGACCCGCGCGTGAAACGAGATGATTCCGGACCATGATGGATGCAACAAGGCGCGTCACGGGTTGACAGGTCGAAGGCCAAACTGGCACCCCGGCGGGTCAGATTGCCCAGGATTGGCGCGGGCGACCCGGAGCCGCCCCTCTGGGCTGGATTGGCTCACCGCATGCGACAGACTAACATCATGGATTCCGCCAAACTCACTGTCATGTCGCGCCAGGCAGTCACTGACGCGCAAGCCATCGCCCGCCGGCTCCAGCACAACGAGGTGGACACATGGCACGTGCTGTCCGCCCTGCTCGGGCAGGAAAACGGCATCGTGCCCGGGCTCCTCGACAAGCTCGGGATCACTGCGGGCGCCGTCCAGCTGGCGGTTGACCGCGAATTGGAACGGCTGCCGAAAGTGTCGGGCAGCGTGGACACGTCGAAGGTTTACGTGACGCAGTCGGTCAACGAGGTGCTCACCCGCGCCGAGGAGGAGGCCAAGTCGCTCAAGGACGAGTATGTCTCGGTGGAGCACCTGTTTCTCGCGCTGGTCGAAGTGGGCAAGCCCGACGCGTTGAAAAAAATGTTCAAGAGCTTCGGCCTCGATCGCGCGAAGGTGCTCGGGGCGTTGAAGGAAGTCCGCGGCAGCCAGCGGGTGACCACGGACAATCCCGAGGCGACCTACCAGGCGCTGGAGAAATACGGCATCGACCTCGTGGCGCAGGCGCGCAAGGGGAAGATGGACCCGGTCATCGGCCGCGACGAGGAGATCCGCCGCACCATCCGCATCCTCTCGCGCAAGACGAAGAACAATCCCGTGCTGATCGGCGAGCCCGGCGTGGGCAAGACCGCGATCGTGGAGGGCCTCGCCCAGCGCATCCTGCGGGGCGACGTGCCGGAGGGATTGAAGGACAAGATCATCTTCGCCCTCGACATGGGCGCGCTGGTCGCAGGCGCGAAATACCGCGGGGAGTTCGAGGAGCGCCTCAAGGCCGTGCTGGCCGAGATCAAGCAGAGCGAGGGCCGGATCATCCTCTTTATTGATGAGCTGCATGTCATCGTCGGCGCCGGCAAGACCGAGGGCGCAATGGACGCCGGCAACCTGCTCAAGCCCATGCTGGCCCGCGGCGAACTGCACTGCATCGGGGCGACCACGCTCGACGAGTACCGCAAATACATCGAGAAGGACGCGGCGCTCGAGCGCCGGTTCCAGCCGGTGGTGGTGGACCAGCCGAGCGTCGAGGACGCCCTGTCGATCCTGCGCGGCATCAAGGAGCGCTTCGAGCTGCACCACGGCGTGCGGATCCAGGACAACGCGTTGGTCAGCGCGGTGACCCTTTCCAACCGCTACATCACCGATCGTTTCCTGCCCGACAAGGCGATCGACCTGATGGACGAGGCGTGCGCGATGATCCGCACGGAGATGGACTCGATGCCTCAGGAACTCGATGAGCTCACGCGCCGCGTGCTGCGGCTCGAGATCGAGGAAACCGCGCTGGCGAAGGAAAAGGACGCCGCGAGCGCCCGCCGGCTGGAGGCGCTCCGCCTGGAACTGGCCGAGGCGCGGGAAAAGGCCAAGGGCATCAAGCTTCACTGGGAGAAGGAAAAGGGCTCCGTTGACCGGACCCGCAAGCTGCGCGAGTCCCTCGATGCCGCGCGGCTTGAGATGGAAAAGGCCGAACGCGGTTACGACCTGAACAAAGTGGCCGAGCTGCGTCACGGCAAGATCCCGCAACTGGAGGCCGAGCTGAAGAAACTGGAGAAGGCGGGGAACACCACGACGCTCTTCAAGGAGGAAGTCTCGGCGGAGGAGATTGCCGAGGTGGTCGCGAAGTGGACGGGCGTGCCCGTCACGCGGCTGGTCGAGGGCGAGAAGGAAAAGCTGCTGCGGCTGGGGGATGTCCTGCACGAGCGGGTCATCGGCCAGGACGAGGCGGTGACGCTCGTGACGGAGGCGATCCTGCGTGCGCGCAGCGGCATCAAGGACCCGCGCCGCCCGGTCGGCAGTTTTCTTTTCCTCGGCCCGACAGGTGTCGGCAAGACCGAGCTGGCGAAGACGCTGGCCGAGACGCTGTTTGACACCGAGGCGGCGATGGTGCGCCTCGACATGTCCGAGTACATGGAGAAGCACAGCGTCGCGCGGCTGATCGGCGCGCCGCCCGGCTATGTCGGCTATGACGAGGGCGGGCAGCTCACCGAGGCCGTGCGGCGCAAGCCTTACGCGGTGATCCTGTTCGACGAGATCGAGAAGGCGCACCCGGATGTGTTCAATGTGCTCCTGCAGGTGCTCGACGACGGCCGCATCACCGACGCGCAGGGCCGCACGGTGGATTTCAAGAACACGGTCATCATCATGACCTCGAATCTCGGCTCGCGCTACCTGCTCGAGGGCGTGACTGGCGACACGATTCCCGAAAGCGTGCGGGAAAGCGTGATGGCCGAGCTGCGCAAGGCGTTCCGCCCGGAATTTCTCAACCGCATCGACGAAACCATCCTCTTCAAGCCACTCACGCTGGAGGAAATCACGAGCATCGTCGACCTGCTGCTGGCCGACCTCAACAAGCGGCTCGTGGATCGGCGCGTGACCGTGACGCTGGACAAAAAGGCGAAGGAATGGGCGGCCGAGAAAGGCTACGACCCGGTGTTCGGCGCCCGTCCGCTGAAGCGTTTCCTACAGCGCCACATTGAAACCAAGCTGGCCCGCGCCCTGATCAGCGGCGAAGTGGCCGAGGGCAGCGAGGTGAAGTTCAGCGTGAAGGACGATGAACTGGTGATGAAGTAAGCCGGAATCAGGTCATGCGGGCATGCCAGCAAGATGCTCCGAGGCCGGATCCATGCTATCAGGCGTGGCAGTCAACGTGAGGGGCTGGCTGTTTTCCGTTCTCGGTTTCCCTCGGATTGCCTCCTGTAAAATTTCCGATCCCGATCCTTCGCACAGGAGACAAGCCAAGGCCGATCCGGGCCAAATTCCCGGCAGCTGGGGTTATGGTTTTGTTCCAAGGCAGAGGCCCGACAGTGGTGCCTCGTGCTGGTGATACGATGAGGCTGCAACACGGCGTGGGAGTTTTTTCTCCTTTGCGCCCCCGCGCCTTTGCGTGTGACCGTCCGGGTTCATGCCCGCCGAACCCATCCGCTACTACGACCGCTACGCGCGGGCCCTCAAGACGGAGCAGATCTACGGCGAGGCGTGGCTGCGATTCGCCTACGAGAATCCCGCCGGGCGCTTCTTCGTCTGGCTGCTGGCGCGGCGCGCGATTTTTTCCCAGTGGTATGGCCGCAAGATGAACCGGCCCGCGAGTGCGCTGCAGATCCTCCCCTTTATCTCCCAGTATGGCCTCGACGTGGACGAGTTCGCGAAGTCGGCCTTCGATTACAAGACGTTCAATGAGTTTTTCTATCGCGCGCTGAAGCCGGCGGCCCGGCCGATTGCACCGGGTGAACGGGTGGCGGTCTTTCCGGCGGACGGCCGGCACCTCGCGTTTCCCAATGTGGACACCGCTACGGGCTTTTACGTGAAGGGGATGAAGTTCACCCTGGCGGAACTTCTGGGTGATGCCGCGCTAGCGGAAAAATTTGCCGCAGGGGCGATGCTGATCTCCCGGCTGTGCCCGGTCGACTATCACCGGTTTCACTTTCCGGTTGGTGGCACGCCCGGTGAGCCGCGGCTGGTCAACGGCTGGCTTTACTCGGTGAGTCCGGTCGCGCTGCGGCGCAACATCGGCTATCTTGTCGAGAACAAGCGCGAGCTCACCCTGATCGAGACGGCGGCATTTGGCACCGTCGCCATGATCGAGGTTGGCGCGACGAATGTCGGCAGCATCAAGCAGAGTTTCGTGCCCGGCCGGGCGGAGGAGAAGGGCGAGGAGAAGGGGCTTTTCGCTTTCGGTGGCTCGTGTGTCATCACCCTTTTCATGCGGGATTGCATCCGTTTCGATGCCGACATCGCCGGCCAGAGCGCGCAGTTTGTCGAAACCTACGCAAGGATGGGCGACCGGCTGGGTGTGGCGCCCTGAGCTGATTCCCCGCTTGCATCGGCCGGGCCACAATTTGAAATTCAGGCCTTGGTATCATGTCCCGCCCGGGTGGTGGAATTGGCAGACACGCCAGACTTAGGATCTGGTGTCGAAAGACGTGCAGGTTCAAGTCCTGTCCCGGGCACCAAATAATCCTTCGTGATGTGTGCTTCGTTTGAAAGCGACCCAAACCACCCCGGCGATAAAGACCGCTTGGAAGGGCAGACGAAGCCACAGGACGGCAGGCGAGAAAGAAGTCCCCGTCATGTGTCCCTGCA
>CAIKHO010000043.1 GCA_903827245.1 uncultured Opitutia bacterium | reverse complement strand
TGCTCTTGCCGCCGTCGGCCTCCCGCAAAATGCGGATCTTCTGTTCCGTCGTGTGTCTTTTGCCTTTCATGGTCTGGGCTCCTTTTAGGGCCGCAGACTAACATTACAAGTGGCCCGGATTTCGGGGGATCACCGCACTGGCATCAGCCGGAATTCCGCAGTCGGATTTTAACCACGGAGACGCAAAGAGCACAGAGCGGATATTTCATGAAGCCGATCGCACCGAAAAATCTTTCACCTGCGGGGCGAAGCGCATTTTTAACCCGGTTGCCGGCTTGGTCTCTGTGCTCTTTGTGCCTTTGTGGTTAACCGCGCCTTGAAGATCGGGCACAAAAAAAGGCCGGCCGACAATGACGTCGGCCGGCCTTGAAACGGCGGCTCGCGATGGCGAGCGAGGGATCAGAAGCTGTAGGTGACGGAGCCGCGGACGTTGCGGGGGTCGCCCTGGGCGATCGCCGTGCGGCTGCCGCCGACGGAGATGTAGTCCTTGTCAAACGCGTTGGTCACCTGGATCCGGCCGGTCCAGTCCTTGTTCCGGTAGGTGAAGCCGACGTTCACCAGGGTGCGGCCGGCGAGCTTGTAGCTCGCCTGCTGCGGCACGAAGCCGGCGGCCACGCCCGGGATCGACGGGACGCCGGCCAGCGGCTTGGTGGTGGTGTAGGCGGTCACGCTCTCGCCCACCTCGTCGCTATGGTAATCGACGCCGACATTGAAGCCGTAGCCCTTGAGCATGCCCTCGGTGAAACGGTAGTCGCCATAGATCGCCGCGATATGGTCCGGCACCGCACGGATGCGGACCCCGGTCGGCTGGCGGTACTTGAAGTTCGAGAGGTTGCCGACGAGCGTGAAGTTCTTGCTCCACGCGTAGCTGCCTTCCGTCTCCCAGCCCTTCGAATTGACGTTGAGGTAGGTGCTGGTCGACAGCGCGTTCGCCGCCGCCTGGTTGCCCTGCGCCACCAGCGTGTAGTATTCGCTGTTCGGCACCGCGTAGTTGGTCTGCGAGATGTCGAAATGAGCGAGCGACAGGGTGAGCGTGTCCTTCAGCAGGGACGTCTTCACGCCGTACTCGTTCTGCGAACCCGTGGACGGCTGGAATGGAGGCAGCAGCGCGGTGTTGCCCGCCTGCAGGGAGCCGGGCATCGAGGCGCCGGACGTGTTGTGACTGAAAAACACGCCGACTTCCTTGACCGGCTTGACCGTGATGCCGTAGCTCGTGGCGTTGGTGCTGATGCCGAGTTCCGGGTTGCCGATGGCCGCGACCCCAGAGGAGTCCGTGCGGGTCAGCGTGCCGAAGTAACGGGAAACGCCGCCCGAAAGCAGCAGGTGATCCTGGAGGAAGCTCGCCGTCTCATAGGCGTAAAGCTGGGCCTCCTCGAGCTTGGCCGTCTTGTTCTGGGTCAGTGTCGTGAACGCATAGGGCGTGTAGCTGATGGAACTCAGGGTGGCGTTGGTGACGTCCGGGCCCTGCGAGGCACCGGCCCAGCTCAGCCATTTCGTTTTCGACAAATTGGCCGCGAGACCACCGATGGTGGTGGACTTGAACAGATCGGTTTCAAACTTGCCGGCGTAGTCGTTGCGCAGGTGCATCTCATTGTAATAGAGGTGATCGCTGCCATTGACGCGGTGGTAAACGTACGTGCTGGGATCGACCAAGGGCACTTTTGTCGAGGTGGCGATGGCAACCGGGCCCGTGTTATCGACCGTCCAGACCACACCGGGCTCGTATTTGCCCGTATAGGGATTGCGGGTCGGGTTGAACGCCACCAAGGCGCCCGTCGTGGGGTCGGGGGCGAAGATCGCCGCGCTCGTGCCGCCCTGGTCCTCGCGCAGGATGTGATCGACCGAGAACATGAGGCGGGAAGTAACGTGATCGTTGAGGGTCGACAGCAACTCCGCCGTGATGCGATCCGTGCGGCGGTGACGGTGATCCTGCTCGTTGCCAAACGACCAGTTCTTCGGGAGGCCCACGGCGAGCTTGGCGTAGCCGTCGCTGCCGACATTGGCGTCGATCGGCTCACCAAAGCCGACGATTTCGCGGTTCTGCACCAACTCGGCCTTGACGACGAGCTTGGCGGACTGCGAAAGCTGCCAGCTGAAGGAAGGGGCGAACATGAAGCCCTTGCGGAAGCTGTTCTTCTGGTAGCCGTCGCTGTCCCAGAGCGCTGCCACCACGCGGCCAGCCATGCCCTTCTTCTCGGAGATCACCCGGTTGACATCGGTGCTGACGGCCGAGCCGAAGTACTGCGCCAGCTCGAGGGTGGCGGACGACTGGTCCTTCATGATCGGCGACTTCGTGATCGGATTGAACTGGCCGCCGGGCGCGCCGCCGGGGACGAGGATGGCGTTCGGGCCCTTGATGATTTCAACGCGATCGATGTTGTAGGGGGCAATCGACATGCTGTAGCCGTCCTCGCCCGAGATCACCATGCCGTCGATGAACTCGTGGGACACCTGGAAGCCGCGGATCGTGTAGCGATCGCCGCCGACCGGCAGCGTGGACTCGACGACCGGCGTGACGTACTTGGCCGCGTCGAGCATGCGCTGGCTCATGGAGTCCTGGATGAAATCGCTCGTGACGATCGAGACGGTCTGGGGAATGTCCAGGATGGACATGGCCACGCGGGTGCCGGAGAGGGCCTGTTTCGACAGGTAGGGATTCGCCGGGGTCTCGCTGATGGAGAACGCAGGCAGGTCGACCACCTTGGAATCAGCCGGGGCCGGAGCAACCGCCGTCTGTGCGTTGGCGGAGATGGCCAACGAAGCTACCATCGGCATCAAAATACTATACAAAGCGCATCGCGTGGTAGGAAACGCACGCCGCGCGGCTACATGGACATTCTGAGGGGTTTTCATTTTGGCAGGGTTGGGTGTTGCCCGCTCAAATTCCCCAGCAATGAAAGCAAAAGCACTGGCTCTTGCAGGGTTTCTTGGCTCCGGGGTTTGAGCTAAGCAAAATCACACTAAAGCCCGTCCACCTTGCTTCAACTGTCCGTAATATGGACAGTCTAAGTCCGCGCGGCCACGGTGGCGCCCTCGACCCACCGGGCAGGGACAAAGGTGTTGGCCGGCACGGCCGGCACTCCACGGTCGTGATGCCCAAGCTGGGAGATGACCAACTCCGCCGCCCTGACACCCAAAAGGCGCGGCTGCAGGTCAAGCCCGCTGAATTCAGGCGGCGCGGGCAGGACGTTCATGCAGATATACCCGTGCGTGCCGGGAATTTCCGCGCCCTCTGCCATCATATGGCGGGGCGCATCGATCCAGTGAGTGATGACAACGTCGGGATTATGTTCGCGGAACCAAGGGAGAAAATTTTCCGGCCTGAGTTCGTCGACCAGCAACGGCGGCACGAGCTTCATCTCCGGGTGATCGTGCAGGTAGCCGAGATAAGCGCCCGTCCAGCGTCCATGGAGCCGGTCATTTGCGCGCCGGGCCACGGCGAACCCGGCCTTGCGGTAGCCAAGTGCGCGGGCCTTTTCCAGGGCGCCGAACAAGGATCGGTAATGATCCGAGCACACCGTGTGCACGGCCGGCTGCTGGATCAGATAATCGAGGTAGATCGCAGTGAACTGGGTCCAGTCCAGATCCCGGAAATCGGGCTCGCTCCAGGTGGGCAGCAGCAAAAGACCGTGGATGCCTCGCCATTGCAGGACTTGATTGAGTCGTTTCAAGGCCAGCGGCTCCGTTCCCCCGAAGCTCCAGCGATCGGTGCCAAAGCCCATTTCACGGGCACGCGTCTCAATGCCCTCGAGGAGCAGTCGGTTGAAAATCTCGGCCCCGGGCGGACGGCCCGCCTCGTCCATCTCCAGCACCGCCAGCGTGCCCACCTGTTTGGATTGGGAACTGCGGCGCAGTTGCGACATGACTTCCGCGGCAAACGGATGGACGCGATATCCCATCGCATCCGCCGTCTTCTGCACCCGCCGCCGGGTTGCCGCGTTGACTCCGGGCAGTCCGCGCAGCGCGTTTGAAATGGTGGAACGAGAGAGACCAAGCGCGCGCGCAATGGTCCGCACCGTGGGCCTGGGGTCGGGCATGGCAGATTCACATACACTTGGCATCGGCGATGCGTCGAGTTTAGACTGTCAACACCAACCGGCCTTGCGCCGTCATTTTGCTCTTTGTTGGTAGCGCGTCATACCCTCATGAAACTACCCCGCTTGGTCTCCGTTGCCGGAGGATTCGCCCTCGCCTGTCTCGGTGGTATCGCGGCCGCCGACGGACAGCAGCTGTCCGCGCTCCGGATTTATCCCAACCTGGCCGGCAACATCGAGCGCCCCCTGCGCTATAAGCCCGATGGAGCTGACTTTGTCATCGAGAACGGCCCGGAGTTTTTCAACCGATCGCTCTATGGCGGCAACACCGCCTTCCGCGTCGACGGCGGCGACAAGCCCGAGTTTGTGCTCTATCTACCCGGCCGCGGCGGCAATCTCCGCCTGGCCGTGCGCTCGGCCGCCGGTGCGAAATGGCTGCACGACGCCGTGCGGATCACCACCCGTTATCGTCCCGGCGAATTGCTTTACGAGGTCCGCGATCCCTTGCTGGGCGAAAAGGGCGTCCTGCGCATCGAGGCGCTGGCCTACGACCAGACCGAGGGACTCATCGTGCGCGCCACGGCCGAAGACATTCCGGACGGCCTCGAATTCATGTGGGCCTATGGCGGCGTCAACGGCCAGCGCGGCTCCCGCGATGGCGATATCGGGACCGAGCGCGTACCGATCAGCCAGTATTTCCAGCTCCAGCCGGCGTTCTGCGCCGACAACCAGTTCGAGTACGAGATAAACCCTCATGCGCCGAGCTGGTTCACCCTGACCGCAAAGGCGGCGACCGTTGCCGGTGTCCTGCCTGCAGGAGCTCGTCTTGAACTCGGCGATGCGACCCGCTGGGTCGACTTGCCGGCCCTTTTGGCCTCCGCCGGGATCCCGCCCCTGCCCACTGCCCCATCCGGATCGAATGCCGCACCCGCTGGCGATCGTTTGAACACGACCATCGGCGATCAAGCTGATCGTATTCACGTCACCACGAAGCCAGGCGGAGATCCGCGCGTTATCGTGGGCCGGGTTCCGTTGGTGCCGAAACAGCCGCTGCTGCTTTCGCTCCAACGCCTCGCCACCGGCAATACCACGACTGCTGAGCTCGACATCTACAAGGAAGTGACCGCGGACCGGCCGGGCGTGAACCGCCAGCCCGCGAAGATCGCGCTCGCACCCTTGTACGACGGGGCGGACCTGCCGCGCCATTTTGCGGAGACCGAGGCGCACTTCGCCGCCTTGCGCACGCGCGTCGCCGTCGACACTCCCGACGCTTTCATCAACGCCGCCGTCGGCGCACTCAACGTGGCCGCCGATGCCCTGTGGGACGAGCCCGAGCAGGCCATCATGCACGGATCCATCGCCTGGCGCACGAAGCTCCTCGGCTGGCGCGGTCCTTACGTGCTCGACGAACTCGGCTGGCACGACCGGGCGCGGGCCAATTCCACCTATTGGGCCGGCCGGCAGAACACGGACCCGATCCCTTCCGCGGTCCCGCCCCCCGACGAGGCCACGAATCTCGCGCGCAACGAAACCGGGCTGCACACCAACGGGGACATCTCGAACAGCCACTACGACATGAACCTCGTCTACATCGACGCGCTGTTCCGTCACCTGCTCTGGACGGGCGACCGGGAGTTCGCGAAAAAAATGTGGCCGGTCATCGAGCGTCACCTCGCGTGGGAACGGCGTCTCTTCCGCCGTGAATTCGGGCCGGAGAAACTGCCGCTCTACGAGGCTTATGCCGTGATCTGGGCGAGCGACGACCTGCAGTACAGCGGCGGTGGCACCGCCCATGCGTCGGCTTACAATTATTTCCACAACAAGATGGCCGCGCGCCTCGCACCGCTCGTCGGCGCCGACCCGGCGCCCTATGCCCGCGAGGCCACCCTCATTGCGAGGGCCATGCGCGAGTTGTTATGGATGCCTGGGCGCGGTGAATTCGCGGAATACAAGGACCTGCTGGGCCGCCAGCTCGTCCACCCCAGCGCCGCGGTCTGGACGTTTTACCACACCATGGACTCCGAGGTGCCGACGCCGCAGGAAGCGTGGCAGATGACCCGGCAGGTCGATCGCGAAATTCCCCACCTGCCCGTCCGCGGCCCGGGCGTGCCCGATGGCCTCCACACCCTCGCCGAGAGCGACTGGATGCCTTATCAGTGGTCGATCAACAATGTTGTCATGGCCGAGGCTGTGCACACCGCCCTGGGTTTCTGGCAGGCCGGCCGGCCGGAGGAAGCGTGGCGCATCACCAAGGGCTCCGTGGTCGCCGCAATGTTCATGGGGATCTCGCCGGGCAACGTCGGCACCATGTCCTACCTCGATGTCTACCGCCGCGAGTCGCAGCGGGACTTCGGCGATGGCGCCGGGGTGCTGTCGCGCGCGATTGTCGAGGGTCTGTTCGGCGTGAGACCCGACGCGCTCGCCGGCGAGCTGCTGCTGGCACCGGGTTTCCCCGCGGCGTGGGACCACGCCAGCCTGCGGCATCCCGACGTGGCCTACTCCTTCCTGCGCCAGGGCGACCGCGACACCTACGTGGTGGAGCCAACTTTCAGCCAGCCACAGAAATTGCGCCTGCAGGTTGCGGCCGTGCGCAGCCAGGTCGCCGCGGTTGAAATCAACGGTCGGCCCGCCAAATGGCAGTTTCAGTCCGAAGCAGGCTCGCCCGCCCGCGTCGAAATTTTCGCCGCGGCCGCGGCCCGCACCGAGATTACCATTACATGGGCCGGACCGGCGTCGCCGGCCGAAGCCCCGCCCGCCGAGCCGGAAACACCTGCCGTCATGTCCGCCTTGCCAGCGCCGTCCGCCGGCGCGGTCCTGGATCCCGTCGACCTGCAGTCTCATTTCAACGACCGCGTCACCCGGATTTTTCGCAACGAATACCGCGCGCCCCGCTCACCCTTCGTTTCCCTCGCGCTCCCCAAGCAGGGCCTCGGCGGGTGGGCCGGAGGCAACACCACGACCGCAGAGATCGACGATACCGGCCTCCGTGCGGTCGCGGCCAAAAATGGCGGCCGGCTGGTGCTGCCCAACGGCGTGACGTTCGCCACGCCCGGCGAGCCCGAGGCGAAGAACATACTCTTCACCTCGGAGTGGGCCAACTATCCCGCCGAGACGGTCATTCCCCTCAACGGTCGCGCCCGCCAGCTCTACCTGCTGATGGCCGGATCGACCGGCCCCATGCAGAGCCGGATCGACAACGGGGAGGTCGTCGTCACGTACGCCGATGGCACCACCGATCGGCTCGCATTGGAAAACCCGACGAACTGGTGGCCGATCGAGCAGGATTACTTCATCGACGATTTCCAGTTTCGCCGGCCCGGCCCGCTGCCCCCGCGCGTGGACTTGAAAACCGGCGAGGTTCGCCTGCTCGATCCGGCCAGCTTCAAGGGCAAGGGCGGACGTGTCTCCGGCGGCGCCGCGACCGTCCTGAACCTGCCGCTGCAACCCGGGAAGGAATTGAAGTCTCTCACCGTCCGCACCCTGGCCAACGACGTTGTGATCGGCCTGATGAGTGCGACGTTGCAGCGTCCGTAAACTCTCATGCAGGGCGTCCGCAAGGAACGCCCCCTACGCTCGGTCGAGGTCACAAAGACCGCAGGTTCTGCATGGCTTGGGTCCGGTAAACACAAGAGCCGCTCCGGTAAAGAAGCGGCCCGTGTGACCTAACACCAAGCAAACCGTAAGAACTACAAACTTATCGTTCATCCGAACGATACTGACTACACAGGGAAAGACGCGACCCGCCGCAAAACGCTCAAAAATAGCGTGATGATTATGAACGAATCATCATGATTACATAATCTATTGATGGATAGATTATTGAACAATAATAAATGCGGGGCATCGGTCACCCGGATAGCGTCCGCAAGACTTTGACCGTTTCCTTACAAAATAGTCTGCGACCCGCAGAGCGCAGCACCACAAAAGCACTCCCCCTCACCAACGCTACCCAGAGCGGCAAGGGATCAGGTCTATTCCAAGTGCAGCGCTCATCCCCGGCTCCACGACAAGCTCGGGGCCCTGAGCCAATCGAACGAGCCAGCCAGTCCCCTACAACTAAAGACGCGCCTCAGTAGACCGTGATCGACTCGATCCCCTGGGCCGGCAGGGGAACTTCCACCCCGGTTTTGCGCGGAGTGCTCTTGAGCGGATAGTGGAACAGGCGGCCCTCGTAGTTGCGGAAAACGACTTCGTCGTCCGTGATTTTTTCCACGTAGTCGGGATTGACTGGCACCTTGCCTCCGCCACCGGGCGCATCGATCACGAACTGCGGCACGGCATACCCGGTCGTATGGCCGCGAAGCGCCTGGATGATCTCGAGTCCCTTGCGGACATCCACCTTGAAGTGTGCCCCGCCGGTAATGAGGTCCATCTGGTAGAGATAATAAGGCCGCACCCGCATGCGCAGGAGCCGGTGCACGAGGGCCTTCATGACCTCGACGTCATCGTTGATGTCCTTGAGCAGCACGCTCTGGTTGCCCAGCGGCACGCCGGCGAACGACAGGCGCTCGCACGCGTCCCTCAGCTCCGCCGTGCACTCCTTGGGATGGTTCACATGGATGCTCATCCAGATCGGGCCGTATTTCTTGAAAATCGCGCACAGCTCCGGCGTGATGCGCTGCGGCAGAAACACCGGGATGCGCGAGCCGATACGGATGAACTCCACGTGCTTGATCGCCCGCAGGCGGCTCAACAGATGCTCGAGTTTCTTGTCGGACAGCAGCAGCGGGTCCCCGCCCGAGAGCAGCACGTCGCGGATCTCGGGATGCGCCTCGATGTAACGCAGGGCCTGCTCGTGCTCCGGGTGGAAATTGTAGTCCTGCGCGTTGGAAACGAGGCGGCTGCGCGTGCAGTAACGGCAATACGCCGCACAGCGGTCGGTCACGAGGAAAAGCACCCGGTCGGGATAGCGGTGCACCAGGCCGGGCACGGGGGAGTGTTCGTCCTCGCCTAGCGAGTCGAGCTGCTCCTCCTCCGACACCATCATCTCGCCGGCGCGCGGAATCACCTGCTTGCGGATCGGGCAGTTGGGATCCTGCCGGTCGATCAGGTTGAAAAAGTAGGGCGTGATGGCCAGGGCCAGCTTCTGCTTGGCAAACGCACAGCCGGCCTTTTCGTCGGCGGTGAGCGTCATGAACCGCTCGAGCTGCTCGACGGTGGTGATCCGGTTTTTCAGCTGCCAGGCCCAGTCCTGCCAGTCGGAGGCCGGGATGTGCTGCCAGAGTCCCTGGCCTTCAAACCAGGCGGAGCGGTCTTCTGAATAGGGCATGGAGGGTTGGAGCGACAGTTAGGGCCCTAATCAAACGGTGTCAAATGGGGGCCGCTTTTGGTCGCGGTACGTCCTGAGTTCGTAGTCCCGGCATCAGCCGGTCCGGCAGATTCCTTCAGCCACTGCTCGTCTGCCCGGATGCATCGAGATCGATTTCCCACCGGTTGTCCAAGCGCTGGGCCACATCGATGGGGTCGCCGACCGACATCGTGCCGCGCCGCACCTGGTAGGCCCAGACTTGGAAATAGCTGAGGTTGGCAGCGCCATAAATGGTGGAAAACGCGCCGTCGACCGCATCGAGCCCGCAGGACACCTTGACCCGCCCGATGCGGGGCACGTTGAAACGGGCGTCAAAGGTGAACCACTTCCCGCCAAGGTAGATTTCGCTGTAGGCATGGAAATCCATGTGATTGGTCGGGTCGGGAAAGCCGATGTCGGGGAGGTGGCCCGTGATATAGCGGGCCGGCAGATTGAACGTGCGGCAGAGCGCCACCTGCAGGTGCGCGAAATCCCGGCACACACCGTAGCCGCGCTGGAGCACGTCCCACGCGGAAAGGTCGGGGCGGCCCGAGGCGTAGCGGTACTCGATGTTCCGGTGCACCCATGTGGAAATGGCCTGCACTCGCGGCAGTCCGTGCTCGATCTGCCCGAATTGCTGCCAGGCGAAATTGACCAGCTTGTCGGAATCGCAATACCGGCTGGGCAGGGTGTAGCGCAGCACGCCGGGCGGCAGTTCACCGGGCGGCACCGGCTCCGCCCCGGTCCAGCCTTCGTTGTCCGGCCGCGAGGACACCGAGACGAGCGCATCGTGCCGGATCTCATTCCGGCCGGGATGGAGCATGACCCGGTAGACCAGGTTGCCATGGCTGTCGACGAACTCCTCCACCGGCAGGTTCTCGCCAAACGACAGCCGTTCCTCCTGCAGGGCCTGCTGGGGATCGGCCCGCGGCCGCAGGTTCAGCAGGACCACAGCCGGGGCGGTGTTTTCATAGATTAGGCTGCATCCGACACGCAATGTCAGGTCGAGCATCGGCCGGCTCGTTACTGGATGCGTCGTCATGCCCAGACCATCACGCCGGCCCGCGGCGGGGCAACGGAATTAACCCCGGGATTTCGCTGGCTCTGGCTTCAGCTTCGCCCCGACAGACTGATTCCGGAACTTTGGCGCTAACGAAGGACACAGGGATGTTTTCAAGTCGGTGCTTCTCCGGTCTGCCTTCCAAGGCATTGATCACAATGAATGGAAAACGTTTCTCGCAACTAGGGTAGTTACCTGATAGCCACATCATCAACTGGATGATCGTCGGCTGTTTAATTGCAGCCAACCCAATACCTCTCCTTCCAGTTCTAAACAAAAACCATGTCAGCCCATTCCCACGGGGGCAAAATAGAGCCGAAATTCTCGGCCTCGTTGTTCATCGCCACCATCGTGCTTACGCTGGCGGCCCTTTTCGGGATCCTGGCCCTCGCGGCGCCCTCAGTCTGGCAGGCGCAGCTTGCCGCGGGCTGGAAGGCCGTCCTGGTCGTGTTCCTCGCCGTTCATCTGCTGGCGGCCTTCGTGGAATTCATTTTCCACCGCTACGTGCTGCATGCGCCGCTCGTGCCGTTCCTCAGCTACTTCTACAAGCAGCACACCCTCCATCACGCGCTGACCCGCGTGGGTTTCCAGAAGTCAAAGCGCGGCGAGCAGGTCCCCTGCCTCGTGGAGAACGTGGCTTTCAACCGGTACCCCATCATGGAGGAGCCCCAGTATGAGGCATCGTATTTCCCGTGGTACTCGCTCGCCGTGTTCGCCGGGCTGGCCAGCCTCCTGCTCGCCCCGGTCCAATTGATCTTCCCGGCCGCCCCGGTCTTCCTCGGCGGGTTTCTCGCCATCGCCTGGTCGCTCTCGCTCTACGAGCTGATCCACGCGGTCGAGCACTGGCCGCAGGCCACCTGGGACCGGCTCATCGAGAGCCCCACCCTCGGCCGCTTCTGGCGCAAGGCCTACGCTTTCCATCTCCGGCACCATGCGGACATCCGCTCCAACGAGGCCATCTCCGGATTCTTCGGCCTGCCCGTCGTGGATGTCGTGCTCGGCACCTATCTCGACCCCGAGACACTCTACCGGCACGGCCAGCCGGTTGACCCCAAGGAGTTCGTCAGTCCCCGGCCCCGCTTCGCCGTCATCCGGTGGCTCGACCGCCAGGCCGATGCATCGGTCAAGCGCCGCCGCAAGCGTCGGGCCACGGCCGAAACCACGACCGCGCACGAGGAAGAGCAGATGGCCGCATCTCCCGCCAAGCTGGTGCCCGCGACCGAGGGCCGGACGCGGATCTGAACGTTCGCGCACGTTTGCCCTTGGCACGCGCGGCCCGACACCCTTTCGTCGGGCTTTAATGTCCTTGTCCAAGCCCGCAGTTCTCGCGCTCGAAGACGGTTCCATTTTCCGGGGCCTCGCTTTTGGCGCCGACGCCACCATCGCCGGCGAATGCGTGTTCAACACGTCCATGACCGGCTACCAGGAGATCCTCACCGATCCCTCGTATTTCGGCCAGATCGTCACGATGACCGCCGTGCAGATCGGCAACTACGGCATCAACGCCGAGGACGCCGAGGCCGCCGCGCCGAAATGCTCCGGCTTCGTCGTGCGGGAGCTCTCGCCCGTCGTGAGCAACTGGCGCAGCCGGCAGTCGCTCAGCGATTACCTGAAGCAATACGGCATCCCCGGCATCAGCGAGGTCGACACCCGCGCCCTCACGAAAAAGCTGCGGGTCGACGGCGCGATGAAGTCCTGCCTCAGCACCCTCCCCCTCAGTGACGAAGAGGCCGTCCGGCGCGCCCGTGGCTGGCGGGACATGGCCGGGACGGATTACGTGAAGGATGTCACGTGCCACGAGCCCTTCATCTGGCGGCTCGCCGACGCCGCGAATTACAACACGCCCTACATGCCAGTCGGCACGACTATGAACGCACCCGGCGTCCCGGCAAAAAAGTTCCGCGTCGCCGCGTTCGACTACGGCGCGAAGTACAGCATCTACCGCAAGCTCGTCCACCACGGTTTCGAGGTGCAGGTGTTTCCCGCCACCGCCACGCACGAGCAGGTGCGCGAGCAGAAGCCGGATGCCGTCTTCCTGTCCAACGGCCCCGGCGATCCCGCGGCGCTGCCCTACATCCACCAGACGGTCACGGCCCTCCTGCCCGACTACCCGACGTTTGGCATCTGCCTCGGCCACCAGATGATCACGCACGCCCTCGGCGGCACGACTTTCAAGCTCAAGTTCGGCCACCGGGGCGGCAACCAGCCGGTGAAAAACATCGAGACCGGCCGGGTCTCGATCACCGCCCAGAACCACGGCTTTGCCACGGACCCCAAGTCCCTCGAGAGCCGCGGCGCGAAGGTCACCGAGATCAACCTCAACGACCAGACCGTCGAGGGCCTGCGCCACAAGGAGCTCCCGGTCTTCAGCGTCCAGTACCACCCCGAGGCCGCCCCGGGCCCGAACGACGCCGACCCGCTCTTCGTCGATTTCTACCGGATGGTCGAGGCCCGCAAGTCCGGGAAGATCTGAGCGGGCCAGGCCTTTGGCCCGACTCTGATTCTGTGGTGTCGCTTCGCGTCAGGTCGCAGGCATCCACAGCGGTGCCCCCTACCCCAGCCATTGCTCGAACTTCTTCGCGTCCTCCAGCGTGTCCACGCCGATGGTCGGGTCTTCCGTCACGCCGACCATGATGTCGTGGCCGTTCTCCAGCACCCGGAGTTGCTCGAGGCGCTCGATCTGCTCGTAGCGTCCCGGCGGCAGCTGGGCGAATTTCTGCAGCAGGCCGGCATGGTAGGCGTAAAGCCCGAGGTGCTTGTGGCAGGGGTTCGCCGCCAGCCAGGCGTCGTCGATCGTCAACCCGAGGTCGCGCGAAAAGGGCAGCCGCGAACGCGAGAAATACAGGGCACGGCCATCGCTCCGCATCACGACTTTCACCTGGTTCGGGTTATAGAAATCGACGATGCGCTTGAACGGCGTCGCCAGCGTCGCCATCGGCACCGGCCCGTCGATCAATCGCGCCAGCGCGCGAATCTGCGCCGCTGTGACCAGCGGCTCGTCGGCCTGGACGTTGATCACGTGGTCCGCCCGGACCGTGCGGTTGGCCTCGGCGAGCCGGTCCGTGCCGCTCGCGTGGGCCGGGCTCGTCAGGATGACTTGAAACCCCCGCGCCACCAGCGGCGCGCGCAGCAATTCATCGTCCACTGCGAACCAAAGCGGGATTTCCGGGGTCTGGCTGGCAATGCGTTCCGCCACCCAGAGGACGAGGGCTTTGCCCTTGATCGGATGTAAAAGCTTGCGCGGGAACCGGGTGGATTCGAGCCGGCAGGGTACAATAATCGCAAGTTTGACCATCGGTTGGCATGCTGGCGGCTGGTTTTTGAGTTGCAAGCCGGTCACGAGGCCCGGATTTTGACCGCCCTCTTTTCCCGCCCGCCATGGACAAAACCGAAGCCACACCTGCCAGCCAGCAGCTCTCCCGCGAGCTGATGGTACAGAACAAGATGGGCGTTCATGCCCGTCCGGCCGCCATGATCGTGCGCATCACGAACAAATTCAAAGCCGAGGTTTTTGTCGAAAAGGACGAGGAGCAGGTGAACGGAAAAAGCATCATGGGCCTGATGATGCTCGCCGCCGGCAAGGGCTCGAAGGTGAAGTTCATCGCCACCGGCGATGACGCCGCCCAGATGCTCGCCGAGCTCGAGGCGCTTTTCACCCGCAAGTTCGACGAGGCCTAAGGCGGATCGCGGAAACGCGAAGGGGCGGAAAGACCGGGAAGCGGATTTCCTCCTCCGCGATTCCGAACTTTCGCGCTTCCTTGGCACGCCGTAGCGTTGGCGAAGGCGGCCGCGATTAAATGCCGAAGAACCTCCGCGCGTTCGCGGTCGTGACGGCGGCGAGTTCGTCATAGCCGACCCCGAACACCTCCGCCGCCGCAAACTCCGCCGTGTGCCGCAGGAATGCCGGCTCGTTCGGTTTCCCGCGATGCGGCATGGGCGTGAGCCAAGGCGCGTCGGTCTCGATCATCAGCCGCGCCAGGCCTTGTGCCTTGGCGGCGGCGCGGACGTTCGCTGCGCTCTTGTAGGTCAGGATGCCGGTAAAGGAACCGAAAGCGCCGCGGCGCGTGAGTTCGGCCATCTCCGCCTCACCTTCGACGAAGCAGTGGAAGACCACCTTCGCCCAGTCCACGCCGCTGGCGTCGATCATCTGCACGCACTCCGGAAACGCTCCCCGGGAGTGGATGACCACCGGGCAGCCGAGGCGCTGAGCGATGCCCAGCCCCTCGGCAAACGCCGCGCGCTGCCAGGCAAAGGTCTTTTCCGCCTCCGCCGGATCCTTCGGCAAATGAAACCGGTCCAGCCCGATTTCTCCCAGGGCCGCCGGGCGCGGATTTGACGACCAAAATTCCTCCACCTGATCCAGCGCAATTTTCCAGCCGGCGTCGACCGAGCAGGGATGCAGCCCGACGCTGTAATGCACGAGTCCTGCATGCTGCCGCGCGAGGTCGCGGTACAGGGCCCAGTCGTCGGGCGCGGTTCCGATCGCGATCATCGCCTCGAGCCCGGCTGCCCGCGACCGCGCCAGCACCGCGGGCAGCGTCCCTTCGCGGGCGTAGGAGTCCAAGTGCGTGTGCGTGTCGATGAGGAACATGGCAAAAGCTTCAAACTTCATGGTTCCGGCAGCAATGACGTTTCCCCGACTCAAGCAACCCAATCGCTTGCTTTTCTGGAGGGTCCGCGTTGCCGGGCGAGGTTTGAAAGCGTCTTGAAATTCCCTGCACCGGCGGTGCTACTGTCTCCAACCTCCCTGCCATCCGTCAGGCGCAGGTCACCCCATCCCCCAGACCGTTTCAACCCCGGATATCCTCCTTCATGAAATCCCCCCTCCTCTGTTTCGCGACGATGCTGTTCGGCGCAAGCCTCGCCTCGGCCCAGCCCGCCCCCTCTCCGGCCACCGCCCCTGCCGCTGCTCCCGCTGGCCGCGCCGGCGGCAACGCCCGCCCGCCCGCTCCGCTGCGCGATCCGCTCACCGCCGGCTACGTCAAGGCCACCGAGATGCCCGACGGACAGGTTCCGCCCATGGAAGCCGACGGCAATTTCATCATCGGTCCGACCCACACCCCGGCGCCCGAAATGAGCCCCGTCGCGGAAGGCCAGCCCAAAGGCACCATCCTCACGTTCGTCCTCAATTCGGCCGACAGCAAATTTTACCCGGGCGTCGAGCGCGATGAGCCCGCAGTGGGAGCCGCGCCGGCCGGGCCGAATGGCACGGTGAGCAACCATCCCAAGCCTTATCAGCGCACAGTTAAAGTTTACGTGCCCGCGCAGTATGTACCCGGCACGGTGGCGCCGGTCATGATCACCACCGACGGCGATGGCCGGGCGTTCAGTGTGCTCGACCATCTCATTCCCGAGAAGAAATTGCCGGTGATGATCGTGGTCGCCATCCCTCCCGGCGGTCCCGATGGCCGCGGCGGCGAGCGCAATCTGGAATACGACACGGTGTCCGGCAAATACAGCGACTTCGTTGAGACTGAGGTTTTGCCGATGGCCGAAAAGGTCGCCAACGTGAAGCTCACGAAAGACCCGGACGGCCGTGCCGTGATGGGCACCAGCTCCGGCGCCGCCGCCAGCATGGTCATGGCATGGCTCCACCCGGAGCGCTATCATCGCGTGCTCACGTTCTCCGGCACCTTCACCAACAACCAGTGGCCGGTTAATGAGGAGTATCCGCACGGCGCCTGGGGACTTCACGAAACGCTGATCCCCAACAGCCCCGTCAAACCGCTCCGCATCTACATGGAGTGCGGCGACCGCGATAACTTCAACGGGCCGACGCGCGACTGGGTGGAGGCCAACGAAAACATGGCGAAGGTGCTGACCGCAAAAGGCTATCACTACAAATTCGTCTTCGCCCGCAACGCCGGCCACACCGACCGGCCGACCATCTCCGAGCTCTACCCCACCGCGTTGCAATGGGTCTGGCAGGGATATCCGATCGCGGGAAAATAGCGCACGCTCGCCGGAGCGTGCATGAAGCTCAAAATTCCAAACGCCCAGCACCAATAAAACTTCAAACTCCAAACACCCACCAAAGCCCAGCGCTACGCTTGGCCGTTTGAGGTTTTTTGTTTCTCTGGAGCTTCACGCCCGATAGAGCGTGCCGTAGCGCTCCCGCAGATAGCGCAGCAGTGGACCGGGAGAAAGCTCTTCGCCCGTGACCTTGCGCACCAAGGCGAGGAGATCGTAACGCCGCCCCTCCGCGTGCACGTGCGTCCGCAGCCAGCCGAGCAGCCGCGAGAAATCGCCGCGGGCGAAATCCTCCTCCAGGCCGGGCAGCGCCGCGAGGGCGGCGTACCAGAGCTGCGCGGCCATCATGTTCCCGAGGCAATAGCTCGGAAAATAGCCGAACGCCCCGCCCGACCAGTGCACGTCCTGCAGCACGCCTTCGCGGTCATTCGCCGGCTCGAGCCCGATGAGCTCGCGCGAGGCCGCGCGCCACGCCTCCGGCAGGTCGCGCACGGCCAGTTCGCCGGCGAAGAGTTTTTTCTCCAGCTCGAACCGCAGGATGATGTGCAGGTTGTAGGTCACCTCGTCGGCATCGACGCGGATCAGGGTCGGCGCCACGGCGTTGATCGCGAGGTAAAGTTCGTCGGAGGACACCGCCGCGGTCTGGACCGGGAACAGCGCACGGAAACGCGGCTCGAAGCAGCGCCAGAAGTCGCGGCCGCGCGCCACCTGGTTTTCCCACAGGCGGCTCTGCGACTCATGCACCGCCATGCCGGCGTGCATCCCAAGCGCCGTGCCGGCCTCGGCCGCGGGCAATCCCTGCTCGTACAGGCCGTGCCCCGTCTCATGCACCGAGCTGAAGAGCGAATCGAGCGGCTCGTCCACGTTGAAGCGCGTGGTCATGCGGGTGTCCGCGCCCGTGCCCGAGCAAAAGGGATGCAGCGCCACGTCGATCCGCCCGCGCTGGTAGTCGAAGCCGAGCCGTTCCGTCACCTCGCGCAGGAAGGCGCGCTGCCCCTCAACCGGAAATCCCCGCAGCGCGTCGGTGCGCGGCTTGACCGGCGAGGCCAGGATCGCCCGCCCCAACGGCACCAGTTCCTTCTTCAGCTCCGCGAACAGCCGCCCAATCACCTCGGCCGTCAACCCGGGGTCATGCTGGTCGATGAAATAATCGTAGGGCGCATCGGCCCGCCCTAGGAACGCCGCCTCGCGCTTCGCCAGCTCCAGGTGTTTCTCAAGAAAGGGCGCATAGCCGGGAAAGTCGCTCGTCGCCCGGGCCTGCGCCCACGCATGGTAGGCCTCGCTGACCAGCGTGGCCTTCTCCCTCACAAATTCCGCGGGCAGCCGCGTCACCCGGTCGAAATCCCGCCGCGCCTGGCGCACCACCACTTGCTCGTCCGCGGTCAAGGTTGCACGGCCGGCTTCCAGCTCGTGCAGCCACCCGCCGATGCGCGGATCGGACGCGGCCGCGTGGCCCAGCTCCGCCAGCAGTGCCATCTGCGCGGCGCGCTGCCCCGCGCCGCCCGGCGGCAGGTTCACCTGCTCATCCCAGCCCAGCAGGTCGCCCATGGTGCCGAGCAGATGATTGCGCCGGAGCGCGGTGGTCAGGTCGGCGTAGGCCGGGGAATTCATCCTGCAACGAAACGGAAACCGCCTGCCGCGCGCAAGCACCGGACGCCAATACTAATTTCGCGCAGAGGCGCAGGGACGCCGAGGATTGCCGATCGATCCTTCAGCTCCGTCCTTTGCGTCCCTGCGCCTCTGCGCGAAATCACACCCCTCAGCTGAACGGCGGCACCTCGCCCATGAGGTTCACATGCCCGCCGTTCGCGCGTGCCTCGATGGCCGTGCCGCCCTCGTTGACCCGGGCGATGATCGCATGGCGCCCGAGTCCGCCCGACTCGGTCACGAGCGGCAGGGCCGGCCTGCTGGCCGGCATCGCCCGCACCTGGCCCCAGACCGAGGAGGCGTTGATGTCGACGTTCGCCGACGGATCGATCTTCAGGGTGATGTTGCCGCCGGCGGTGCGGACCGAGGCCGGCCCGGATGAATGCTGCGGAATTCCCACGATGATGTCGCCCGCGTCAGCCCGCGCGGTGAGCCCGCCATTGACGCAAAGAATTTCAATGTCGCCGCCCACGGTGGACACCATGGCCTTGCCCCGAATCCGCCCGGTGCGGATGAAACCGCCTTTCGTGGCCAGGTTCACATCGCCCGTGCAGGCCGATACCACGATGTCCCCGTAATCGGTCCCGGCGGCAAGCCCGCCATCGATGTGACGGCAAAAAATCAAACCCGTGCCGGTTTTCACCCGGACATTGCCCGTGATGTCACCGACCCGGATGGCCCCGCTGCCGGTGGCAAGATTCAGCGAGCAGGTCCGCGGCACCGTGACGACAATATCCAAGTCCAGCCGGTCACTCTCCTGCCAGAGGAACTGCACCCCGGTCTCGCGCGCATTGCCAGCTGTCAGCGTGATGCTGTCGCCGGTCTGCTGCCAGTCGAGCTGGAGCCGGGCCAGGGCGCGGCTCGCGGCCTCATCCTGTTCGAGCAGGCTGGAGGCCGTGACCTTGATGCTAACCTCGTTGTTATCGGACGATTCGACCGTGATGTTTCCGCGATAGGCCGCGATGTTCAGCGCTGGATTCCCGTTCGTGGGGAACGCCCGCTCCTCCGTGCGCTCGCGCGCGGTGACGGCCGCCGCGGGAAGCAGTAGCGCTAAGAGGATGGCGGGGAACCGAAGGTTCATGCGGCAACAATCGCACGGACTCATTGGGCACACAAGGAACGCACCCATGAAGTACTACGTATACAGCCTACGTAGTTTTTTACCGTCGAGGTAACGAGGCTGAGTTCCCCCTTGGTGCCCCTCGGATCGTCTCCTGTGCAATATCCGATCCCGATTCGTTTTACCGGAGACGAACCAAGGCCGAACCGAGTCTCCTTGTACAGGCCCGTGCCGCCGGGCACGGCCCGCGCTCACACCTTCGCGCTGTTGTCGCTCTTAAAATGGGCGTGCGACCGCCGCTGGGCATGCGCGCGCAGGGCGGCATCCTTCGCGATGTCCCGGCTCTTGACCAGGAACCGCTGGCTTTCCGTTTCATTCTCGCCCGCCGCGAGCGCCGCCATGCACAGCATGACCTCGGCGCGCGGTTCCAGCCGGCTCGCCGGGAAGAGGGTGTGCGCCGCCAGCCACCGGACGGTGTCGTGCAGGGGATTGACGGAGGAAGCGTTCATGAAATCGGCGGCACGAGTCGCACCGGCATGTGGGCGAGCCGTTCCAGCAACCGCAACTCATCGCGCAGCGGCCACCAGTCGTAAAGATAGATCTCCAGCGGCCGCCACATCGCGACCCAGCCGCCGATGGTCAGGCTCGTCCGCGCGATGTCGGTCGCGGCCCCGCGGCCGAAACCGGCGACCAGCTCGCCGAGCAGGAGGCAGCCGACGAGAAAAACCAGTCCGACCACGAGGCTCAGCCGGCCCCGGCGCATGAGCTGCCGGAATTCGCGGCGCTTGATCTCCGCCCGGCTGGCGAAATAGCGCTGCACCGCATTCTGCGCGCCCGCGGCGCGATCGGCCGGAGGTGCCGTCGCGAGGTGGACCACGAGTTCGAGCCCGTCGTCGGGCGGAAGCTCGCGGGCCCAGCTCACGATGAATTCCTCGGCATCCAGGTCGATGTCGCGATCCACAAAGGGCGAGGGATCCATCGAGTTGAAAAGCTGCGCGAGCTCGCGCAGCCGCAGCTCGATGCGGGTGCTGGCCATCGGTGGTTTCATTTCTTCAGCAGCGCCGCCGCCCATGCCGCTTCGTTGAAACCCACCAGGCCCGTTCCCGGGCCCAGCAGGAAGGGCCGCTTCACCAAGTTACCGTTGCGCGCGAGGAGCGCCAGCGCTTCGGCCTCCGTCAGCGCCGGGAGTTTCTCCCCGAGCCCCTGCTCGCGGTAGTCGCGGCCCGAGGTGTTAAAGAGGCGGCGCAACTCGCCGCCCTGCGCCGCCAGCATGGTGCGCAACTCGGCGGACGTCGGCGGGGTTTCCCGGATCGGATGCTCGCTGAAGGCCAGCCCGTGCGCGCGGAGCCATTTCACGGCCCGCCGGCAGGTGTCGCAATTGGCATAGGTGTAAACTTTCAGCACGCCTCAACGTCGCGGCTCCCCCTCCACGAGGCAAGCGCGACCCGGATTTCGGAATTTTTTGGCCACTGATTACACGGATGGAACCCAAATAAATATATTCCGAACTCCGCCTTCGGTCCATCTGAGTCCATCTGTGAAATCTGTGCCTAAAAAATCCGAAAGGAATTTGAAGCCAATCCTGCGACCCTGCTTTACAGGAGGCAAACCGAGCGAAATCCGAGCGGTTTGGGATCCGATCCCCTCTTCATCCCCTCGGTTCGCCTCCTGCAAATTGGTTCGAAGCAGACCCCGCCCAAAACCCCTTTTCCTGTCCGCTGTCTCCCGTCCACTGTCCCGCCGGTCCCCCGGGCATCTCCCCGTTGACCCGCACCGGTCGTTGCCTGCATGCTGGCCGATCAATGACGCCGATTCTTGAGGTTTCAAATCTGCGGATCACGCGAGGACACACCCCCATCCTGCGGGGTATAAACTGGCGGGTGCGGCCCGGCGAGCACTGGGTCATTCTCGGCACCAACGGCTCCGGCAAGACTTCCCTGCTCAAGTCGCTCACCGGCTTCCTCTCGCCCACCGCCGGCGACATCACCGTGCTCGGCCAGCGCTACGGCGAAAGCGACTGGCGCGACCTGCGCCTGAAGATCGGTGTCGTCACCAGTGCGTTTGCCGCGGCCATTCCTCCGGCCGAGCCGGCGCGCGATACGGTCGTGAGCGGCAAGTTCGCCCAGCTCGACCTCTGGCATCGCGTTAGCGCGGCCGACCGCCGCACCGCCGCCCAACTGCTGCGCTGGGTCGGCCTGGGCCGTCTCGCGACACGCGAATGGGCTTACCTCTCGCAGGGCGAACGCCAGCGCATCCTGATCGCCCGCGCCCTCATGGCCCGGCCGCAACTGCTCATCCTCGACGAGCCGTGCGCGGGCCTCGATCCCGTGTCGCGCGAAAAATTCCTGCAGTTCGTCAACCAGCTCGCCCGGCACCGCCGGGCCCCGGCCCTCGTACTCGTGACCCACCATGTCGAGGAGATCATGCCGCGCTTCTCGCACGTCCTCCTCCTGCGCCGCGGACGCGTCCTGGCGGCGGGCCCGCGCCGCGCGGTGCTGACCTCCGCAAATCTCTCGGCCGCTTTCAACGCATGCCTCCGACTTGACGTCACCCGCGGCCGCCACCGCCTGGAGTTTGTGCCGGCTGCCCGGCCTCGCAGGGGCGCACCTCGCGTGCGCCCGGGCGGACGCAAGGTCCGCCCCTACCGTTCGTGAACCCGCTGCCCAACTTTATTGAGTCCCTGGGATTCACCAGCGTCTGGACCTACCTCGCACTCTTTTTCATCGCGTCGCTGCTGATGATCTGGCGCCTCGAGGCGCTGCTCGACCACGGCCTCGAGGGCACGGCGCTGGGCACGATCGTGATGCCCTACTGTTCCGGACTCGGGAACCTCCTCTTCGTCTTCATCATCGCGCTGCGCCACGGGCCGCCGCAGGAGGTGCTCACCAACTGCCTGGTGAACAATGTCACCAACCTCACGCTGGTCCTCGGCCTGCCCGCGCTTGTCTGGGGCCTGAACCTGCGACCCGCCACCAAGGCGAGGAAGGGCGCGAAATCCGGGGCCGGGAAAAAGGCCGCCGCGGCCGAGACCAGCCAGCGGCTCAACCGCCTCTCGCTGCTGCTCACCCTGGCCGCGGCACTGTTTTTCACGGGCGTGACGTGGGCGCTCGGGCTCGATGGCCGCCTCGACCGCAACGACGGCCTCGTACTGATAGCGCTCTTCCTTTTCTGGCAGTGCTTCCAGGTCTTCGACGTCCTCAAGCACAACGTCCGCGAGCGCAAATCGTTCAGCCCGCTCTTCTATTTCGACATCACGGTCGTGCTCGCCGGCGCCTACGGACTGTACGTCAGCATCGACTGGCTCGTCGCCTGGCTCTCCGCCCGCCCAGCCGGGCTGATCAGCGCCCAGCACCTCGGCTGGCTGAGCGGCGGGCTGATGGTGATGCCCAACGCCCTGATCGCATTCTACTACGCCGCGAAAGGCCGCGCCGACATCGTCTACGCCTCGCAGGTGGGCGACGGCCACATCTGCATCCCGCTGTGCCTCGGGATCAGCGCCGCCCTGCAGCCTCTGCCCGTGCCGGGCTTTTTCCAGCTCAGCCTCGCCATCCTCCTCGGCGCCGCCCTCGTTCACATCCTCTGTGTCGCGTACGGCGCGCTCCCGCGCTGGATGGGCTGGCCCCTTCTCGCCGCCTGGGTCTGGTTCGCCAGCGCGGGTCTGGCCGGGTAAGATTCGCCCTCTCGTTTCCCTCCGGCTCGCCTCCTGTAAAATTTTCGGCGCTCGCTTCAACGTGGAGCGGTTCATGGTCATTCGGAATGACGCAGCGCCATCGCCTCCTTCCTCGGTCAAGTGCCATTCGCTATTCCCCGGACCACGAATATCCTTCGCTCATGCCCGAACAACGCATCAAGGACCTCGAACTCCAGCTCGCCGCCGCCAACGCGAGCATCGCCACGCTCACCGCCACCAACCTCGAACTCACCCGCGACCTTTCCGGCGCCGAATCGCGGAATAAAAAACTCAAGCGCAGCGCCCGCCAGGACGAGAGCGCCCTCAAGGAACAGCTGAACGTCGCGCAAAACCGCCGCGGCTAAACCAGCGGGTCCAGTCCGCAACCGTAGGAGCGGCTTTACGCCGCGATGATCGGATCTGCTGCGCAAAATCGCGGCGTAAAGCCGCTCCTGCAGTTTTTGCGGATCTGCCGGCCGGACTCACTTGGCGGACGGCTTTCCCTTGCGCATCACGTCGATGAAATTGGCGGCCAGCTGGGAGGTCTGTTCGCCGCGCCACACCGCGTGCAATTCCAGGATCAGGTCGGGCCCCGTCTCCTTGAGGGGCTTGAACACGAGGTCCTGGCTCCGGGAGAGGCCGCCGATTTCCGCGATGAGCGACACCCCCAGCCCGCTTTCGAGCGTGGCGCGGAACGCCTCGGCGCCCTCGATCGCCTTGATCGGGCCCGGCTTCAATCCGCGGCCGGTAAAAATCCGCCGGATGATCTCCCCGTGCAGGATCGAGACTTTCTTGTTGGCGATGCACAGCAGCGTTTCGCGCCCGAGCTCGGCCATGCCCACCCGGGCCAGCTTCGCCAGGCGATGGCCCCGGCCCATCACGGCGCGGACCGGCGAGCGGACGACTTCGATTTGCTTCAGGCCGGGTGGTAGGGGCGGGCCCCCGGCAATCGCGAAGCCGATGTGAATCGCCCCCGACTCGAGCGCGGCGATCTGCTCTCCCAAGGGCATCTCGACCAGCGACACGTCGACGTGAGGGAATTTCCCGTAAAAAACCTTCAGGCTGGCCGGCATGAACCCCATCAGGAGCGGCCCGCTGTAGCCGATCATCAGCCGGCCGCGCCGGCCTTCCGCCGCTTCGCGCGCCACCGCGACCGCCTGCTGGGCTTGTGTCAGGACCACCCGCGCCTCGGCGAGAAACGCCGCACCGGCGTCCGTGAGCCGGGCGCCGCCCGTGTCGCGATCCAGCAGTCGCACGCCGAGCTCGTATTCCAGGTCCTTGATCTGGCTGCTGAGCGCCGGCTGCGCGATGCGCAGTCGCTCGGACGCCTTGCGGAAGTTCAGTTCCTCCGCCACGGCCACGAAGTACCGGAGATGTCTCAGCTCCATGCAGCGGCACTGATAGGAAAAAGCGATTAGCGTAGGAAGAACAAAGTCATTCCGCGCCGGAGCTTCCGGTGATATTCTCCGGCCAGTCCGGACAAGCCAGCGCCGGGTCAAATCAATCGGTCACCATCAAATTTCCTTCCCGCCATGAGCACCCTCGCCGAAACCGCCCCCAGCCAGACCGCGTATGCCGCCTTTGAACCCGCCCGGCCCGCCGCCGTCGCCCCGGCCCGGGGTCGCCGCCTGCCCTGGGGCAAGATCCTCGCCGGCGCCGCGCTCGTGGTGGTCGCGGGCGCCGGCATTGGCAGCGCACTTTATTATGCCGCCGGCTTTGAAAGCACCGACGACGCTTTCCTCGAGGGCGACGTCCATCCCGTCAGCGCACGCATCAACGGCACGGTCAGCCGCGTGCTGGTGGACGACAACGCCCACGTCCAGGCCGGCGATCCGCTGGTGGAGATCGACCCGGCCGACCTGAACCTCGCCGTCCAGGGGGCCGAGGCCGATCTCGCGCAGGCCCGGGCGAACGCCACGCAGGTGGAGGCTCAGGTCGCCCGGGCCCAGGCCGAGATCGCGGCTGCCAGCGCGCGCATCGCGCAAAATGCCGCGCAACTGACCCGCGCGGAACTCGATTTCCACCGCATGGAGATGCTGGCGAGCGACGAGGTCCGCGCGAGTTCCAAGCAGGAGCTGGACGTCGCCCGCGCGGCTTTCGACTCCACCCGGGCTGCCCGAGAATCGCTGGTGGCGGAACGCGCCTCGGCCGAGGCCGGACTGTCCGCCGCCCAGGCCCAGCGCTCTGTCGCCCAGGCCCAGATCCAAAAGGCGGAGGCCGCCCTTGGTACTGCGAAGCTGCAGGTTGATTACACCGTCATCCGCGCCGCGTCTTCCGGCCGCATCGCCAAGAAGAATGTCGAGGCCGGCCAGCGCCTGCAACCCGGCCAGCCCGTCATGGCGGTGGTGGACGACAGCGTCTGGGTCGTGGCCAACTTCAAGGAGAGCCAGCTCGCCCACCTGCGCGCCGGCGAAAAGGTCGACGTCCGGGTCGACGCCGTGGAGGGCCGGGTCTTCCAAGGCGTCGTGGAAAGCTTCTCGCCGGGCACCGGGGCCAAGTTCTCACTCCTGCCCCCCGACAATTCGACCGGCAACTTCACCAAGATCGTCCAGCGCGTGCCGGTGAAGATCCTGTTCTCCCGCGATTCCCTGGGCTCGGCGGCCGCCCGGCTGTCCCCCGGCCTGTCGGCCGTCGTCAAGGTAGCCATCCGGCCGTAACGCGCATCCCGCGCCGCGCCGCCCTCAGCTTCCATCGGTCATGAACCCCGCATCTCCCACCCCCGTTCCGCCGGCCGCGACCGTCACGGTCCGCATCTGGATCGGCACCTTCGGCGCGATGCTCGGCGCCTTCATGGCCGTGCTCGACATCCAGATCACGAATGCGTCGATCCGCGACATTTCGGGCGCGATCGGCGCGAGCCTCGACGAGAGCACCTGGATCTCGATCGCCTACCTCGTGCCCGAGATCATCGTCATTCCCCTGACCGGCTGGATCACGTCGATCCTCGGGCTGCGCCGCTACCTGATGATCACGTCGGTGCTGTTCCTCCTGTTCTCGGTCCTGTGCGGCCACTCGTGGAGCCTCGCCAGCATGATCGCCTTCCGCGCCGGCCAGGGCTTTTTTGGCGGGGCGCTCATCCCGCTCGCGTTCACCGCCGTGCTGCAAATGCTGCCGCCCTCCCGGCACGCCACCGGCTTCGCGCTCTTCGGCCTCACGGCCATGTTCGCGCCGTCGATCGGGCCGAGCATCGGCGGGTGGCTGACCGACAACTGGGGCTGGGAATGGAATTTCTACCTCAACCTCCTCCTCGGCCCCTTCCTGCTCGGCGCCATCTGGTATGGCTTTCCACCCGAGCCGGCGCACTGGGGGAAATTCCGCGAGATCGACGGCTGGGGCATCCTCCTGATGTCGCTCGGCCTCGGTTCACTGACCACGCTTTTGGAAGAGGGCACGAGGGACGACTGGTTCGGCTCGCCGTTCATCGTCCGGCTTGCGCTTGTCGCGGCGGTGACGCTGCCGCTGTTCGTCGTCTGGCAGCTTCGCGCGAAGAACCCCGTGACGGACCTGCGGGTCTTCGGCCAGCGCAACTTCGGCCTAGGCTCGATCATCAACGTGGTGCTGGGCGGGGCGATGTACGGCTCGATCTTCCTGCTCCCCCTCTACCTCGGCAGCATCCAGGGCTACGGGGCCTCGGACATCGGGACCACGCTCATCTGGGGCGGAATCCCGCAGCTGTTCATCATGCCGCTGCTCCCGTGGTTCATCAAGCGGTTCGACACCCGCTGGCTGATCGCCTTCGGCCTGCTGATGTTCGGCGTGAGCTGCATGATGAACACCTCGATGTCGGCCGACTATGCCCGGGAGCAGTTCCGGTGGTCGCTCCTGGTCCGCGCGCTGGGCCAGCCCTTCATCATGGTGCCGCTCTCCGCGCTCTCCACCGCCGGCATTCCCGCGGGTGCCTCCGGCCTCTACAACATGATGCGCAACCTTGGGTGTGGGTCGTAGGACTGACCGCAGCATGCGGTCAGAGTATGATCGCCATTGCCTCGCTTTGGGCGTGGCGCACTCAGAATACGAGAGCCCGGCCCATCGTAGACGCGAGCAAGCCAGCCGGCTATAATGGACAGG
>CAIKHO010000042.1 GCA_903827245.1 uncultured Opitutia bacterium | reverse complement strand
TCATGTGCTTGTCCTCGCTTTTGGTTGTTGGATTCACCGCCACATCCATGCGGATAGGCTCCCTTCACCGGGAGCAACCCGCGTCGCAGGGGACAAGCACACCTTTTTTAGCTGCTGCTGGAGCACGCAGCTATAGTGTCTAGCCGAAGAGAATGAAAACTCCGCGTCCTTGCGTTATGCTTTGGCTCGCTCGCGAAGGAACAAGTGACGAGCAATACGCGGCGTACGATCGTTTGATTCGACGCGTGAAACATCCGCCCAAGCGTTCGACTATCATGGTTGGTGACGAGCCGGACGTGATTGAGGTGGATGAGATGATTTCTGGATTACCGCTTGGGGATCGTTACGTCGAAGTCGCTGCGACAGTCGCAAGAAAGAAGGGGTTCGTTTCGCCTACCTTCGTTTTGGCGGTGCTATTTCGCGAGCAGAGCGAGGCGCCGTCCTCGGAGCCTGAAGAAGCTCCACTACATTTTATCGGCCGGTTTGAGTTTCCTTTTCCAGAGCCGGGCGATCACGTTGGTCGCGATGACCAAGAATGGCTCGGGATCGATGAGGACTATGTCCTCGATGACGGTTCCGAAGCGCCAGTAGCGTCGAAGCCGTGGTGGAGATTCTGGCGATGAAAAAAGGGCGATCCACGGAGTCGGGTTGCTAGAAATTAAAAGCGCCTCGAATGAGGCGTTAGGCGAGGTGGCTTGCCCAAGTTCGAAAAGGGAAGGCCGAGCCAAGTGGGTCAGGCCGCCAGAATTATGATCTATTTTCACGTGACTAATCAGTGGATTTTCAATGTGGTCCGCCGCGCGCAGAATTACTTGTGGTCAAATCTCCCTGCTGTGACTCGGAACACAATTGAATCAGGGCGATTATAGTTCTGGCGGCGTGGCCCCTTTTCGGTTCCGCGCTTTCAGAGTAGAATGCGGGGAGGAGCAAGAGGTTCAAAGCATCTTCTGATTCACGGAGCCTGCTTGCAGACGAGGAGCGGCTGTGTTGGGTTTCCCGAACCGCGATCCGACCGAGATGGTCCCATCGCGGACCTGGACATGAAGTACCACCTTGCCTCCACCCGTCTCTTGAAGCGCCGCCTTGGTCCGCGCATCGTGCGCACCGATGAGGTGGCGCGTGCCGCGGCTTCGTTCGACAGCAGCAAGCTGCCCTTCCTGCCCGAGGCGGTGGTGTTTCCGCGCGATGATGCCGACCTGACGGCCGTGCTGGTGCTGGCGAACCGGCATCGTGTGCCCGTGACGGTGCGCGGACGGGGCACGTCCCTGACGGGCTCGGCTGCGCCGAAGCGTGGTGGCTGGGTCGTGGATATGCTCGGCTGGAATCGTATTCGCATCGATGCGGAGGCGGGAATGGCGCAGGTGCAGGCCGGGGCGAAGGTCGCCGACATCCAGCGTGCGGCCGAGGCCAAGGGCTGGTTTTATCCGCCGGATCCCTCGTCGAAGGAATACTGCACCATCGGCGGCAACATCGCCTGCAACGCCGGCGGCATGCACGGAGGGAAATACGGCGTCACCCGCGACTTCGTCCTCGCGCTCAAGGGCCACCTGCCGACCGGCGAGTTCGTCACCTGGGGCACGCCGACGAAGAAATTTTCCGCGGGCTTCAACCTGCGCGACCTCTGGATCGGCAGCGAGGGCATGCTGGGGATCGTCACCGAGGCCACGCTCAAGCTGATCCCGCTGCCGGCTGCGCGCTGGACCCTGCTGGCCGCGTTCGAAGCCGAGCCCGATGCCTTCCGCGCCGTGCGCGCGCTGTTCGGCCAGCGCATCCAGCCGGCGATCTGCGAGTTTCTCGACCGCTACTCTGTGCTTTGCGCCGAGCGGGCGACGGGTGCCACGGTCTTCCCGGGGCAGTCGGGCCGGCCGGTCGTGCTGCTCGAGCTCGCCGGCAGCGCCAGCGAGGTGCGGGAGCAAAAGCGGGTAGTCCTCGCGTGGGCGGGGCGTTACGCGGTGGCGCATCGGGCCGCGCGCAATCGCGCCGAGGCCGAGGAACTCTGGGCGGTGCGCCGCAAGTGTTCCGGGGCGATGTTCGAGCTGGGCGATGCCAAGCTGAACGAGGACATTGTCGTGCCCATGCACAACTACGTGAAGTTTGCCCGCTTCCTCGAGCAGCTGCGTCGCGAATCGAAGCTCTCGATCCCTACCTTCGGCCATCTGGGCGACGGCAACCTCCACGTGAACATAATGTACCACAAGGCGGTGCCCGCCGAGTGCCGCGCCGCGGAGAAGGCGGTGCAGAAACTGATGCAGATGGTGGTCGCGCTCGGCGGCGCCATCTCGGGCGAGCACGGCATCGGCCTGGCCAAGACACCGTTCCTGCGCCTGCAACATTCTGCGGCGCAGGTGCGTGCGATGCAGGCCGTAAAAAAGGCGCTCGATCCCAACGGCATCCTGAATCCCGGGAAAATGTTTGAGATCTTCGAGGTCTGGAAGCACCGGCGCCTCGACGTGAAGCTGCCGTGGGACCATAAGTGATCGGGAGACGAGAGACTGGGGACGGAGGACATTTGATTTCTGATTGGTGGGCACGAGGAGGCTCGAAATGACACGATAGAAGTCGTTCGGAACAGATCGAGGGTTCGACCATCAAACCGCCTGATTTTTTCGCGTCATCGTGTCCCCTTCGTGGCCAACCGGCCCGCGATTTCCGGATGCCTTCAGGTGGTCGCGGCTTCCGGCTTGGCGGAGGCCCGGCGGTTGCTCACGTTGTCGCCGTCGTGACCGCGGAGGCCCCAGAAGGTGAGCGACGAGAGGATTGTCGTGAGGCCGAGCGCGAGAAAGGCCTTGTGCAGCGCCCGGACCGTCTGGACGGGATCGGCCTGGCTCACGTGGCCCAGGAACCACCCGGCCACCAGCGAGCCAAACGCGACGCCGAAGCTCAGGGAGAGCTGCTGCGCGGTGCTCGCGATGCTGCTGGCCTTGCTGGCGTCGCGGTCGGTGACGTCGGCGTAGACGAGCGAGTTCATGGCGGTGAACTGCAGCGACGCAAAAAATCCCTGGGCGAGGCTGAGCGCCAGGATGGCCGCGATGGGCGCACCGCGGTTGATCTGGGTGAAGATGGCCATCGTGCAGCCCAGCAGCACCGTGTTGCCGATCAGCACCGTGCGGTGGCCAAGGCGCGCCATGACGGGGCGGCTGATCAGTTTCATGCCCATCGCGGCCAGCGCCTGGGGCATTGTGAGCAGGCCGGCCTCCCAGGCCGGATACCCGAGGCCGATCTGGTAGAGCAGGGGGAGCAGAAACGGCATGCCGCCGAAGCCGAGGCGGGTGACGAAGCCGCCGGCCACCGCAATCCGGAAGGTGCGGATGCGAAGCAGGGCGAGCTCGAGAACGGGGGCCGCCGTGTGGCGCTCATGCCAGCCATAGGCGCCGAGCAGGACGAGCGCGCCCGCCAGCAGGAGGACGATCGGCCCGACGGCAAGGGTGTGTTCGCCGAAAACCTCGAGGACGTAGGAGAGCAGCGCGATGCCGCTGCCGAAGAGCAGGAATCCCACGCGGTCGAGCGGAGCGACGGCGTCATCGCGGAAATCCGGCATGTAGCGGCGGATCATCCACAGGCCGCCGAGCGCGAGGGGCAGGTTGAGGAAGAAAATCACGCGCCACGGCATGAAATGGACGATCAGTCCGCCGACGAAGGGTCCCAGCAGCGGGCCGATCATTGCGGGGATGATCACGTAGTTCATCGTGCGGAGCATTTCCGAGCGCGGAAACGCCCGCACGAGCGCAAGCCGCCCGACGGGTGTCATCATGGCGCCGCCGATGCCCTGGAGGATGCGCGCGGCGACGAGCAGGTGGACAGTCGGGGCCAGCCCGCAGAACAGCGACCCGAACATGAACAGCGCCACGGCGAGCTGGAATACCCGGCGCGTCCCGTAGCGGTCGGCCATCCAGCCGCTGATCGGGATGAACACCGCGAGGCTGAGGGTGTAGCTCGTGAGCACCGCCTTCAGGCTGAGGGGCGCGACCCCGAGGCTGACCGACATCGTGGGCACGGCGGTGTTCACGATCGTGGCATCGAGGTTTTCCATGAATAACGCCACCGCGACGAGCCACGGGAGATAGCGCTTGGTCTCGGCGGAAACGACTTCGGTGGAATGAGCGGCGGGCGCCATCGGCATGGGAGCCGAATAGCTAGCGGCTAACCCTTACACCGCAAATGTAACGTGCGGATTTTCCCTCGGTGCCATGGTGGGGAACGGGGACGGTCGGCCCGCCCATCTGCCCTGTTTCGGCGGTATTGCAGGCATCCCCGGATGGGCGGACCACCCGGCCCCGCTATTCCCCCGGTAATCCGGAGTTGAGCCCCTGCGCAATCCGGCTAGCCGTGCATCCATGAAATCCACGCTCCGTTTCCTTATTTGCTGCACGGCGGCGGCGCTTGCCACTGCAGCGTTCGCCGCCGAGGCGGGCATCCGGCTCGAAGGCTATCCCTATCCTTTTCCGGAGCGGATCTATCGCTTCGAAAGCCAGCAGCAGTCCCTGGAAATGGTTTACATGGATGTGACGCCGGCCGGCGCGGCCAAGGGCACGGTGCTGCTCCTTCACGGCAAGAATTTTTCCGGATCGTATTTCGGCCAGACGGCGGCGGCGCTGCGGGACGCCGGCTACCGCGTGATCATTCCCGACCAGATCGGGTTCGGCAAATCGACCAAGCCCGCCCACTACCAGTTCTCGATCCAGCAGCTGGCCCGCAACACCCGCGACCTGGTCGCCTCGCTCGGCGCCGGCCCGGTGCATGTGCTCGGGCATTCCATGGGCGGCATGATTGCGGCCCGTTTTGCCCTGCTGTTCCCCGAGTCCACCGCGTCGCTCACGCTGCTCAATCCGCTCGGCCTCGAGGACTGGAAGGCGCTCGGCGTGCCTTACACCACGATCGACGAAAGCTACCGGCAGGAACTCGCCAAGACGCCGGCGTCGATTCGCGCCTACGAGCTCGAGTCCTACTATGACGGCAAATGGCGGGACGCCTACGACCCGTGGGTGGAACAACTCGCCTCCTTCAGCTTGAGCCCAGACTATCCGCGCATGGCCTGGGACCAGGCGCTGACCTTCGACATGATTTACACCCAGCCGGTGGTGCATGAGTTCGGCGCGATCCGGGTGCCGGTGTTGTTGATCATCGGGCAGCGCGATCGCACTGCGATCGGTCGGGCACTCCTGCCGGCCGACCAACGTGACCGCCTCGGGAATTATCCCGCGCTGGGTCGCGCGGCCCACGCCGCGATTCCACACTCGGAACTGGTCGAACTCGACGGGCTCGGCCATCTGCCGCACATCGAGGCGTTCGACCGGTTCTTCCCGCCGTATCGCGCGTTTCTGGACCAGCAGCCCGGCCGCTGATCACTCATGTGATCAGGAGACAGGGGACTGGCGACAGGGGAATTCTGATTGGTGGCCACAAAAAGGCACGAAACGACACGATAGAATCCGTTCGGAACGGATTGAGGATTCGATCACCCATCCTTCTGGTTCATTTTTCGTGTAATTTCGTGCTTTTTTGTGGCCAAACCAGCTCAAAAAAATGCGGCGCAGCCAGGAAGGCCGCGCCGCAGTGGTAGTGAAAAGCTGGAGCGGAATCAGCGGCCGTTCTGCAGGTACTGGGGGATGGCGATGACCATCAGGTCGAGACTCTTGCCGTCCGTGAGGAGGCCCGACTGGATGAGGATCCGCTTGCTGTCGGGGCTGAAGGTCGGATGCGTATGGTCGGGCTTCATCTTGTGGTCAGTCGTCAGGAGGATCATCGCGCCATTGCGGCGGTCAATCAGCCAGACGTTGCCCGCGAAGGTGTCGCCGACCAGCCAGCGTCCGTCGGGCGAGCCGTTCGAATGCCAGAAACCGCCGGTGCCGCGTGCGCCCTCCGGCTGGTCGTCCACCTGGCCGTAGAGGCGCATCTGGTCATTGCGAAGGTTAATGACCGCGATGCCGGTCGGGTGCAGGCGCAGGCGGGCCTGGTGGCCGATCAGGTTGAACACGACCTCGTCCTTGGTGATGACGGCTTCATGCGTGACCCAGTCATAGGGCGCCTCGACGTAGAGCGGACGGTTGTGCGAACCGTCCGCCATGGTGATCCACATGCGCTGCGGGGCGTCGCCGCCGGTTTCGTTGCAATAGACGATTTCGCCGGGAACCCAGGGGTTGGTCTGGACGTGGCCCATGGTGAACTCGGTGTCGACGACGGTTTTGATCTCGCCGGTCTTGAGATCGATGCTGCGGACACCGCCGGGACGCGGGGGAATCGGCTGGCCGGGCGGGCGACCGTTCGCCGGGCCCTGGCCTCCGCCCGGTGCGGCCCCTTGCCGCGGCCCGAGAGTGGCCTGCGTCCCTCGCAACGCCCCCTCGGCGAGGCCGACGATCGGAGGGGCAACTCCGCCGGGGATGGCATCGAGCCGCGTGATGCCGATGTAGGCGGTCTTTTCGTCGGCATCGAGGGCGAAGCCGCCCGCCTCGATCAGGTTCGCGGGCAGGGTCATGATCTCGCGCTCATAGCTTGCGTCGGGCTTCATCTTCTTCGCCTCGCTGTCGGCAAACAGAGGCTCGAGATTCAGCTCGATCAGTTTCGGCGGGACCTTGCTGTCAGGACCGCCGCCCCGTAAGAAATACAGCTTCATCGATTTCCGGGCGATGTTGAGGCTCCCGGTGTTGGTGTCGGGCCCGTCCGTGAGCTGGATGATCTCCCCGGTGGTCTCGTTGATGGCGAAGGCCTGCGCCGTGGCCGGGGCGCCGGGGGCCGCGCCGCGGTTGGAGCGGAAGATGATGTACTTGTTGTCGGCGGTCCATTGCGGGTGCGTCTGGTAGATCTTCGCGTCGTTGGCGGCATCGGTGGTGAGCGCAGTGACCGGAACGCCGGTAACCTTGTCCGAAAAGACCCGCATCTCGGACGGAAAGCGCCGGCCGACGTTGGAGGCGCGGAGGGCAGGGACGGCGGCGAGGGCCGCGACGAGGGCGATCCGCCAAAGACGGGAGGGCAGGGTTTTCATGGGGTTAAGGGAAAAGACGCGGAGAACGGGGAAAAGATGCCCGGCCCAAGTCGGGCACAAGCGTCCGCGGACCGCGGAGCAAGGCCGGCGTCAAAGTGCAAGAACGCATTTGGATCCGCCGAAAATGTTCGGAAAACTTTTCCATTTGCTCGCGTTCGCGCGGCGTACTCACACTTCCCGCCTGCATGTATCTTAAGGCCCTCAAGCTTCACGGATTTAAAAGCTTTGCTGATTCGACCACCCTCCGTTTTGAACCCGGCGTCACTGCCGTGGTGGGCCCCAACGGCTGCGGGAAATCCAACATCGCCGATGCCATCCGCTGGGTCCTCGGCGAGCAGAGCGCCAAGGCCCTCCGCGGCGGCAAGATGCAGGATGTCATCTTCGAGGGCGTCGACACCCGCCGGGCCGCCCAGCTCTGCGAAGTCTCCCTCTTGCTGACCGACTGCGAGAAGCAACTCGGCAGCGATTTTCACGAGATCGAGATCATGCGGCGCGTCCATCGCGACGGCCAGAGCGAGTACTCCTTCAACGGCCAGCCGTGCCGGCTGAAGGACATCCACCGGCTGTTCATGGACACCGGCATCGGCCGCACGTCGTACTCGATCATGGCTCAGGGCCAGATCGACCAGGTGCTCTCCTCCAAGCCCGAGGAGCGCCGGGCCGTGTTCGAGGAGGCCGCCGGCATCACGAAGTACAAGAGCCAGCGCCGCGAGGCCCTGAACAAGCTCGCGCTCACCGACCAGAACCTCGCGCGGGTGTCCGACGTGATCGGGGAAGTTGCCCGCCAGATCGGCAGCCTCCGCCGGCAGGCCGCGAAGGCCATGCGCTACAAGCGTCTCAGCCACCGCCTGCGCCATCTCAGCCTGGCCGCCGGCGGCCACCAGCACGGGCAACTCGCCCGCATCCTGGGCGAGCTCGACAGCCGCGTCACCGCCCTGCGCGCGCAGGCAGACGCACGCCGCGCGAGCCTGGATGAGCAGCAGGGCGCGCTCGACGCCCGCAAATCCCATCGCAGCCAGCTCAACCAGCGCGTGCAGGATGCGCAGCAGGCCGTTTTCGACCTGCGCTCGCAGCGGGAGTCGGCGGAAAACGCCGCGAGCCTCGCGCAGATCAAGCGCACCGGCCTGGAAGACCGCCTGGCCTCCTCGCGCGACAACCTGGGCGAGCTGGAAATGCAGCTGCGGGAGGTCACGGCGCAGGTCGACACCGGTGCCCAGGACAAGCAGCTCCAGCTCGGCCTGCTCGGCAGCTCCGACGCGGTCTTCCAGCAGCGTAACCGCGAGCTCGCCATCGCCGAGGGCGAGCTGAGCAAGCTGGAGCAGGAACTCCAGCAGGCGAAGTTCCAGCTCCTGCAGCACGAGAGCATGGTGGCGCGCCTGCGCACCGACTGCTCAGGCTACGAGGTCGACCAGAAGACCAGCGTCCACCGCCACGACCTGCTCGCCAAGGAGCTGGACGGCGTGCGCACGCAGCAGGCGGCGGCCGGCCAACTCGCCGCGGACTTCACTGCCCGCGTCGAAACGGCCGTGGCCGAGAAGGCGCGCATCCTCCAGGAAGCGGCCACCGCCCAGCAGACGATCACCGACCTGACCCGGGAATTTCGCGAGGCGCAGCGCAAGCTTTCCGAGGTCGACCGCCAGCTGGCGCAGCGCAGTGCCCGGCTCAAGCTGCTCCAGCAGCTGCAGGAACGCTGGGAAGGTTTCGGCGAGGGCGCCAAAGCCGTGCTGCAGGGGCGGCTCGATGCGTCGCTCGCGGGCGCCAAGGCAGTGCCGGTCACGCACGGGCTCGACGTGAAGCCCGAGCTGGGCCGCGCGGTCGAGGCTTTGCTCGGTTCCTCGGCGGAGGCGATCAGCGTGAGCGATGCGGCCACGGCCAGGCGGATCCTCGCCCAGCTCGAAAGCGAGCAGATCGGCTCGGCCGTCCTGCGCGTCGGTGATTTCAGCCGGACGGCCAGCCCCACCGTGGAACTGCCGGCCGGGCTGACCCCGGCCGTGCACGCGCTGGGCGCGGTCGACGCGGCGCATCCGGCCGTCAGCCTGCTGGCGGAATGCTACATTGCGGACGACCTGGGGACCTTCCTGGAATTCTGGCAGGCAAATCCCGGCTTCAGTTTCCTTGCGGTCGCCACGCCGAAGGGCGAAGTGGCCGACCGCCGCGGCGTGGTCTCGGGCGGCTACCAAAGCGCGAAGAAGCAGACGCACAGCATCGTGCAGCGGGAGATCGATCTCCGGGAAACCGCGAAGGCGCTGGTCGAGGAGCAGAAGGTGCACGACGACCAGAAGGCCCTCATTGACGGGCTCAACACCCGTCTGGCCGCCGCCGAGCAAACGCTGGAGCAGCGCCGGGCCGACGTGCTGGCGGCCACGCAGACCGTGGCCTCGGTGCAGGCCGAACAGCGCAACGCGCTCCGCGCCTCGGAGGAAATCACTGGCCGGCTCGGCCGGATGCAGGGCGAACTCGTTTCCCTGGAGCAGGCCCGTAACGAGGCCCACGCGCGCTGGGAGAAAGCCCAGGCGGGCCTGAAGGAAGCCGAGGCCTCGGCGACCGCGCAGCGGGAGAAGATCCAGAAACTGGAAACCCGCCTGCAGCAGATCCGCACCGATCGCGATGTGAAGCGTGAATCGCTCGCGCAGTCCCGCCTCGAGCTGGCTGAACGCCGCCAGAAGGTGGAGGTGCTCGACCGCGGACTTGGCGAGATGGAGAAGCGCCGCCAGCAACTTTCGGAACTGCTCGTCCAGCGGCAGCACGAGATCGAGGCGTGGACGGAGCAGACGGTCGAGCTCGAGCGGGAAGCCGCCGCCCAGCGCGCCCAGGGCGCCCAGGTGGCCGAGACGCTCGGCGTGGCCCAGGCGCAGGTGGAAAAAATCCGCGCGGAGCTTTCCGGCCTCGAGCAGGAAGTCGCCGCCCTCGAGGCGGCCCAGGCCGGGGTGCGCGCGGAATCGGACGCGGCCCACGACGACCTCAGTACCCACGAGGTCAAGCTCGCGGAAAACCGCCAGCGCCTGCAATTCCTCGTCGAGGAGGCCACCCGCGAGTTCCAGACCGATCTTTCCGCCGTGGACTGGAAGCAGCTGCTCTGGCTGGCCGACGGCGAGCCCGAGGGCCTGAAGGCCCTTGACCTCGACGAAGAAGAGGGGGAGCCGGAAGGCGGCGGGCAGAAAACAGAGGACGGATCGAACGCGGCGGAGCCGAAACGCCGGCGCAAGGCGAAGGGCCCGCGGGGCGAGCCGACGGAGGCCGACCTGGCCGCGCTCGATGCCACCAAGTGGGACGAGGTGAAGGTCGAGGTCGACGCGCTGCGGCAGCGCCTGAACAGCATGGGCGCGGTCAACCTCGTGGCCATCGAGGAGTATGCCGACCTGAAGCAGCGCCACGATTTCCTGCAGACGCAGTCCGGCGACCTGACGACGGCGAAGGCCGAGTTACTCGCGGCGATCGACGAGATCAACCAGACCTCGCAGAAACAGTTCGAGGTGACCTTCGAGCAGATCAGGAAGAATTTCGCCTACACGTTCCAGACGCTCTTTGGCGGCGGTCGCGCGGCCCTCGAGTTGGTCCAGGGCGAGGACATCCTTGAGAGCGGCATCGAGATCGTCGCCCAGCCGCCGGGCACGAAGCTCAAGGGCATCTCGCTACTCTCCGGCGGACAGAAGACGCTCACGGCGGTGGCGCTGCTGTTCGCGCTCTACATGGTCAAGCCGTCGCCGTTCTGCCTGCTCGACGAGCTCGACGCGCCGCTGGACGAGTCGAATATCGGGCGCTTCACGGACCTCCTGAAGAAATTCGTCAGCGAGTCGCAGTTCATCATCATCACCCACAACAAGCGCACGGTGGCGGCCGCCGATGCGATCTACGGCGTGACGATGGAGGAGCGCGGCGTGTCCAAGACGGTGTCGATGCGCTTCGACCACGAGCGCGGCGAGCCCGAGGTGCACCCGCCGACGCTGGCCGAATCCGTCTCCGGCGCGAAGCCGGTGGGCGTGTAAGGGCAGGGTCGGTATGCAGCCGGTAGGGCGGTGACTCCGCTCACCGCCGGGAATGTCCTTGGTCCCGGCGTGGACGGAGTCCTCGCGCTGATGTTGTAGGCCACCTCGCTGAGGTGGCAGGCCAGGTCGGCGACCTGGCCTACAGCGGCCCGCAATCTGTCGCGCCGCCTCGGGCGCGCTCAGACCTTCGCCAGCAGCTTGTCCTTGAGCGCGGCCTTCGGCATCATGCCGACGATCTGGTCCGCAAGCTGGCCGCCCTTGAAGAGCAGCATGGTCGGGATCGCGCGGATGCCGTACTCGGCGGCGATGGCGTCGTTGCCGGCCGCGTCGATGTCGACCTTCGCGATGGACACCTTGCCGTCGAGCTCGACCGCCAGTTCCTCGAGGATCGGGGCGATCGCCTTGCACGGGCCGCACCACGTCGCCCAGAAATCGACGAGCAACGGAGTGGTGGCGCCGGCAACGGCGGCCTTGAAGGTATCGGCGGTCAGGTTGGTGATTTTGGCGGACATAGAGTTATGCGGGAAAGGGAAGCAGGTGCGGAAAAAATGCAAACGTGTTCAACGCGGCGTGGATTTGTGCAGGATTTCCTCCAGTTCCTGCGGGTTGACCGTCTCAAGCCGCTTCGCGCGGCGCTTCAATTCCTCGAATGTCTTCAGCACCGTCTCGGTCATGAATTCGTGCTTTTCCTGCGAGCCGCCAACGAGCAGGAACTGGTCGCCCGAGGTGACACGCTTGTGGCCGTCGTCGTTGTCGAAGGCGAGGCCGAGCAGTCCTGCTTTGGCTTTGGGCTTGGGCTGGCGTCTGCGCCGTGGCTTTTTTGGTGTCTCGCTCACGCCGTCAACGTGCTTGTGTTGTCCGCGGTTTCAAGCGGGATTTCCTCGACGACGGTGCAGACGATGTCCGCAAAGGTCTCGTCCTGCTGCAGCCGCAGCCGCCGCAGGCGGGTGAGTTCGAGCACCGCGAGGAAGGTGGCGACGAGCTTGCGCAGGGTGATTTTTTCCGTGAAGAGCTGGGAAAAGACGAACGACTTCTCCGTCTGCGCCCGCGCCAGCAGCCATTCCATCTGGTCGGCGACGGTGACCTGCTCGTCATGGATGGAGCCGACGACGAGCTTCTCGGCGAGCCGGCGAAGGACCACGTTGAAGGTGTTCCAGAGCTCGATGCGATCGACATTCTTCAGGGGCCGCTCGAGCGGGTCGACCGAAAGGGAGGAGACGTACCGCTCCATCAGGTCCTGCCGCAGGGTGATGAGCTCGCCGAGCTTGGTGGAGGCCTCCTTGAATTTCTTGTACTGCAGGAGCTGGTGGACCAGCTCCCAGCGCGGGTCCATCCCGGCGTCATCGGCCTCGGGATCGATCGCGGCCAGGCCCTTGGGCAGGAGCATGCGGCTTTTGATCTCCATCAGCGTGGCCGCCATCACGAAAAAATCGCCCGCGAGTTCCAGGTCGAGCTGCTGCATGGCGTGCAGCGCGTCGATGTACTGGCGCGTGACCGACTCGATCGGGATGTCGTAGATATCGAGCTCGTTCTTGCGGATGAGGAAAAGCAGCAGGTCGAGCGGTCCTTCGAAGACCTGGAGCTTGATGCGATAGTCGGAGTCGGGAACCACGTTGCCCCGATGGTTCAGTGCGCCTCCCGCGCGGCAACGGAAAAAAGTGTCAACTAATAGCTGACACCCTGCCGGTCGGCTTGTAGTCCCGACTTTAGCCGGTTTCTGGAGGAGCGGCCCGGCTAAAGCCGGGACTACGAACCCGGACGCCGGCGGAGGGAGGCCACGAAGAATCCGTCGGTGTCGTGTCGCGCCGGGAGGATGGTGAACCCGCCGGCCTGTGGTGTGAAACCGAAGGTGGTGGCGAATGGCTCCGGTGAGAATTCGGGCCGGGCGGCGAGAAAGGCGGTCAGGACGTCTCCGTTCTCGTGCTGGCTCAGCGAGCAGGTGGCATAGACCAGCCGCCCGCCCGGGCGCACGTTATGGCTGAAGTCGAGCAGCAGCGCGAGCTGCTGCTTGGCGGCGGCCTCGATCTGGGCGGGTGTCGTCGTCCATTTGAGGTGCGGGGCGCGGCGCCACGTGCCGGTGCCGCTGCACGGTGCATCCACCAGCACACCGTCATAGGTGCGGGTGGGAGCGGTCGTAATCGTGGTGATCGTATCGAGGCCTGCGCGTTGGGCGCGGATCCGGAGCTCGGCGAGCGCAGCGGGCCGCACGTCATGTGCGTCGATGCGGCCGGCGGGGCCGAGCAGGCTGGCGAGCTGGAGGGTCTTTCCACCCGCGCCGGCGCAGGCGTCGAGCCAGTCGCCGCCGGGCGCGAGGCCGATCGAGGCGAGGATCAGCTGTGAGCCGAGGTCCTGCACCTCGATGTGTCCCTGCCGGTAGGCTTCGCTTTTTGTCACGTCCACGTCGGCGGTGAGCTTGAGTGCGGAGGCCAGCGTTTCACTGCGCCGCCATGGCCAGCCGAGGGCGTCGAATTCGCGGGTCGCGATCCCGGCATCGAGTCCCTGTTCGCGCAACCAGAGCGGGGCGCGGGCGAGGAGGGCTTCGGTCTGGGCGGGCTCGAAGGCTTCCGGGCAATGCTCGTGGAACCACGCGGGCAAGAGTGAGGCGCTCGCCTGCAAGAAAGCGGCCCGGTCGGCGAGGGTCGGAGGGCAGGGCGGCCAGTCACCCAGGAGGGCGGCGCGGAACGCCTGCGTGGCCGATGTTTCGGCCGCGAGCCAGGCGGCGGCCTGCGCGGCGCGGTCGGGCTCGGTGTCGAGCAGCGGTTCAATCCACGGCAGGTAACGCAGCGTGGTGTAGATCAGCTCGCGATACAGCCGGCGGTCCCGCGAACCGAAGGCGCGGTTGCCGCTGAGCAGGGCCTGGATGCGGGCTGGCAGGCCGGCTTCGCGCCGCCAGTACGGGCGGAGCGCGGCGAGCAGGTGGAGAAAGTTCTGTTCCTGGCTCCCGGCGCGGCTCATGGGGGCGGTAGGTGACGGTTCTCCCTGGGCATCGCCGACGGTGATGCGGACTCATGCTCCATGTAGGAGCCTGCTTGCAGGCGATGCAGGGGCGTCGCTCGACGACGTCTGGGCGCAGTCAAGCCACGCCTCCACGAGAGGAAAATCGCCTGCAAGCAGGCTCCTACATGAGGGAGACAAGTCGTGCGGCGTGACAGCGCGTGGGTCCGGCGGCGTCATTCCAACTCAGAAGCCGATCGTCTTGATCTGCACGTTGAACCCGAAGTGGCCCTCGCGGCGGGGGCCGTCGTAGGTCGTGACGGTGTAGTCGATGCGCCAGATGCGCCCGAGGCTCTGCCGCACACCGAAGGACTCCTCGATGAACCGCCGCTGGCGCGCATCGTACTGCAGGCGGCCGACCGCCTCGTAGGCCTCGTTGATCCGCCTCGTGGCGTCGAGGGCGTATTCCTCGGTGTCGTGATGGAGGTACTGATTGGCGAAACGCAGGGACCAGGCGTCGCCGTCGTGGAGCGTGATACCGGAGTTGAACTCGCGCAGCGTGAAGGTCTGCGGCGCGAAGCTCTCGTACACGTCGAGCTGCAGCCATGGCGCGGGCATCACGGAAAGCGCGGTGTGGACCTCCGAGACATCCTTGTCGCCCGGCTGGCGCTGGAAACGCAGGTCCGCGGCCGCGTTGAAGATCAGCAGGTCGCGCGACCCATAGACGGGATCACGGGTCTGCAGGGTGTTGTCGACGCCGAGGCGCAGGGTGTTGAGCGCATGGAGGTCGTCGATGTTGCGAGTCACGTCGAGCCCGAGCGGCGGCAGGGAGGTGGTGAAGGTCTGGCGGTCGATGAGGGGGATGTGGTTGCGGCCCTGGCCGCCCTCGGGGATGTAGCGATAGCTCAGGATCGGGGTCATCAGGTGGCGCAGGCCGTCGATCCTCCAGATCTCGTTCTTATAATCGAAGGTGGCGCTCGACCGGAGCTGGGCATCGAAGCCCAGTTCGCCGAGGGCCCGGGTGTAGCTGCCGTTGATCGGCGCGCCGGCGGTGTTCGTGTAGTACGTCAGGCGCCCGCCGGCCACCGGGGTGAAACTCAGCCAGTCGGTGGGCGCAAACGGCCGCGTGAGCCCGTAATAGGCGTCGAGGCGGTCGCTGCGCAGCGTCGGGCCGACGGTCAGCGGATCCTCGCGCAGGAGGGCGGCGCCGGCGTGAAACTGCTCGTAGAAACCCTGGCCGACGGCGAGGGGCACCAGGTCGAAGTTCAGCTCGGGCAGCCGCTGCTGCACCAGCTCGAAGTTGTTCGGCTCGAAGCGGGCGAAGAGCGAAACGAAGTAGTTTTTCCCGGTGTAGACGGATTCGATGAAGCTGTCCGGCTGCTGCACATTCAGGAAGGAGTCCGGGCGGAAATCGCGCACGATCTCGGAGTCCTTCCAGTAGTTGAGCTGGGCGGTGACGCTCAGGTTTTCGGACAACTGCTGGCGGTGCTCCCATTCCACATAGCCGCGGTTCTCGGGCACCGGGCGGCCGAGCACGTCGGTGAGTTTGTCGCCGTGGTCATTGATGAAGCCTGAGCGAAAGATGCCGGAGAGCGCGGCGGGATCGGAGACCGAGGTGTATTCGCCGGAGGGGCCGAACATCAGCCCGCGGGCGGAGTAGAAGCCGAGTTCGCCGCCCAGCTTCCAGCCGGGCACCACTGGCAGATGCAGGCCGGCCTGCACATAGGCGCCGAGGGAGGAGCGGTAACCCCCGGCGAGTGACACATAGGACAGCTGCGCCGGCTCGTGCAGGCTCTGCTCGAAATGGGGCAGGCGGATGGCCCGGGCCGGCCCGATGCCGAGGCTGGCCTGCTCGGCGCGCAGGCGCTTGCCGGGCGAGTAGATGATCTGCTCGGCGGTGAGCGTGGGCTGCCACGGGCCGGGCTCGCCATAGGTGGCGGTGGCGTGGTTCACGCTGATGTCACCGCGGATCGAGCCGGTGGCCGAGGTGCCCTCGACGTAGATGGGGAAGGAACCCACGCGGATGTTTTCCGCGCTGAAGGTGCCGTCGCGCTCGTTGTACACGAGTTTGTCGGCCAGCAGGCGCTCGGTGCCGCGGGTGATGACCACATGGCCGAGGGCGGTAGCGACCTGGGTGGCCTGGTTGAAGTGGATCTCGTCCGCGGTGAGGAGGAAGTCCGCGCCCTGCAGGCGGGCGTGGCCCCGATAGACGGCCTCCTTAGTCTTCAGATCGCCATCAAGACTATCGCCCGTGATCTGGAGGTCGGCAGCACGGACCACTGGAAGGGCGGAGACGAGGGCGGCGAGGAATAGCGCAAAACGGCGGGTCACAGGGCCGCAGCAAAGGCATCGCGCCGCAGGCAAGCAAGCTCCCAGCACACGGGGATCGTGGTGCCATTTGGGGCCAATCCTTCCAGGCAGGTTTCGCGCAAAGTCGCAAAGCCGCGGAGCAAGGCAGGGGTTGGGCTCGGAATCCGGGATTTCACACGGAGGCACGGAGGACACAGGGTAGTTCGTCGATAATTGATCTCTGTGTCCTCCGTGCCCCTGTGTGAAATTTGCCTTTTCGCTCTGTTTTTAAGTCTCTGCCCGAAATTCTACCACGACCGCAAAGTGGCCCACTTTTCGCTTTCCGGAGGTGTTTCCTCCACTCATCTTCCGCCCGCAACCATGGCCAAAACCTCCCGTCCCTCCTCCGCGCTCAAGGCCATGCCCCAACTGGGTGCCGAGATCCGGGAACTCGGCCGCACCCTCGGGCGCATCATCACCCGGCTGGAGGGGCAGGCGTCATTCGAAACCGTCGAGCACCTGCGCAAGCTGGCCAAGGCCAGCCGGGCCGGCGACACGGCCGCGGCGGCGGAATTGAGCAAGGTCGTGTCGGGCCTGACGCCCCGCGAGGCGTTCAATCAGGCGATGGCGTTCACCCTTTATTTCGAGCTGGTGAACCTGGCCGAGGAAAATTTCCGCATCCTCCTGCTGCGCCACCGCCGGGCCGCGCTCCTCGGCGGGGCCGCGAACGCGCGGCCGATGCGCGAGGGCATCGAGTCCGCCGTGATCGAGCTGAAGCAGCGCGGCGTCGAGCCCGCCGCCATGCAGGAGCTGGTCGACCGCCTCGCCATCGAGCTGGTCTTCACCGCGCATCCGACCGAGTCCAAGCGCCGCACGCTGCTGACCAAGCTCAAGCGCCTGGGCGAGATCCTCCGCCAGCGCGCCGTGCCCGGACTCGCTGACCCGACGCTGGCCGACCCGGCCTGCATCGAGCGGGAGATCATCTCGCTCTGGCTGACCGACCGCAACCGGGTCGAGCGCCCGGAGGTGACCGACGAGGCCCGGACGGGCCTGTGGTATTTCGACACCGCGATCTACGACACGCTGCCGCGCCTCCAGGACGACATGAAGCGGGCGCTGGCCCGGCATTATCCCGGCGTGAAGGCACCGCGCCGCTGGCTGACGTTCGGCTCCTGGATCGGCGGCGATCGCGACGGCAACCCGAACGTGACCGCCGCAATCACCGCCGAGATCCTGCTGCTGCACCGCCGCCTCGCCATCGAAAAGCTGCGGCTCGGTGCGCGCGACCTCGCCCGCTCGCTCACCGTGAGCGACCGGCGCGACGAGGTTTCGCCCGCGGTGGAGAAATACCTGCGCGAGACCCTGCATTTTTCCCGGCACGTCGAGCAGCTTGGCCAGCGTTATCCGCACGAGCCGTACCGGCGCGTCCTTGGTGTGCTGCGCGAGCGGCTGGCCCAGGCGGTGGCGGAGGTGAAGGACGGTGCGACGCTCTCCGCTCCTACGATCGGCGACGACACCTGTCTCGACCAGGGCACGGTGGTCGACACCCTGCGGGTGATCGAGGAAAGCCTGCAGGCCGGCCGCGGCGCCGCCCTTGCCGACGGCGAACTCCAGGACGTTGGCCTGCAGCTGGAGGTTTTCGGGTTGCACACGGCCCGCCTCGATCTCCGGCAGCACTCGGCGCAGCACGAACAGGCGGTCGCCGAGGTACTCGGCCGGACCGACTATCCGCGGCTGGCCGAGGTGGAAAAAATCAAGGTGCTGGGCGCCGCGCTCGCGGACATCCGGCCCGTCGCCACGGCGGCGCAGTGGTCCCCCGCCACGCGGCACGTCCTGGAGCCGCTGCTCCTCGTGGGCAATGTCGTGGCCAAGTGCGGCCCCGAGGCGCTCGGCATTTATATCATCAGCATGACCGACGGCGTGTCGGACGTGCTGGAGGTCCAGCTGCTGATGAAACTCACCGGCGCCCGGCTGCCCATTGCGCCGCTGTTCGAGACGCTGGACGACCTCGAGCGCGCGCCCGAGATCCTCGCCGCGCTGTTTGTGCATCCGGATTATGCGCCCCAGCTGGACGGGCACGGGCGCTGGCAGCACGTGATGCTGGGCTATTCCGACAGCAACAAGGACTGCGGCTACCTGACGGCCAACTGGGCGCTCTACAAGGCGCAGGACGCCATCGCCCGGGTGGGCCGCGAGCATGGCGTGAAGCTGTCGCTCTTCCACGGCCGCGGCGGCAGCATCGCGCGCGGCGGCGGCCCGGCCGCGAAGGCGATCCTGGCGCAACCGGTGGGCCTGCGCGACGGCGCGATCCGCGTGACGGAGCAAGGCGAGGTGCTGTCGACGCGGTACCACGACACCGACCTGGCCCACCGCATCCTCGAGCAGATGGCGTACGGCGTGATGCTCGGCACGCACGCGGCACAGGCACCGGCCAATGTGCCGGGCGAGTGGACCGCCGCGATGGAGACGATGAGCGCGGCCGGGTTTGCCGCGTACAAGGCGCTGGTGCACGACGACCCGGAGTTCCTCGTGTTCTGGCGGCAGGCCACGCCAATCGACGAGATCAGCAACCTGAAGTTCGGCTCGCGCCCGACCTACCGCCGCGCCGCGCAGACGGTCGACGACCTGCGCGCGATCCCCTGGGTGTTTTCCTGGATGCAGGGCCGGTTTGTCTTTCCCGGCTGGTTCGGCCTCGGCAGCGCGCTCGACGCCGTGCTGAAGCAGGGACCAAAAGGCCGCAAGTTGCTCCGTGCGATGCATGCCGGCTGGCCGTTCTTCCAGACGCTGATCGACAACGCGCAGCTCACGATGCGCAAGGCCGACATGACGATCGCGGCGCTCTACGCCGACCTGGTGGAGGACGAGAAGATCCGCCGACGGATCTTCGGGCTGCTGCAGGCGGAATTCGCGCGCACCGAGGCGGCGATCCTCGCGGTCACCGGCCAGCGGCAGCTGCTCGCGCGGGAGCCGGTGCTCCTGAAGTCCGTGCAGCTGCGGAATCCCTACATCGATCCGCTGAACTACCTGCAGGTCGAAATGATCCGCCGCCTGCGCAAGGGCGAAAAGAAACTCACCGCGGAGGAGGCCGATGAGACGCGCCGGGTAATCGAGCTGACGATCAACGGCATTTCCGGCGGCTTGAAGAACACCGGGTAAGCCGGATTTTCCGCCGCAGATGGTACGGATGACACCAATGCTGAATCCGGATTTGTGCCATCTGTGGCTAAAAATTTCCGGCGATTGAAAACACGCTAGACGGCATCCGTTTAAGCGCGCACGATGCGGGCGTGATTCTCCCCAAGGCTGAACTTGCGTCGTTCCTCGCCGCGAAGCACGCCACCCCCCACGACCATCTCGGCATGCACCCGCACGTGCGGAAGCGCAGTCAGGGCGTGGTGGTCCGGGCCCTGGTCAGCGACGCGGAGGGTTGTGCCGTGGTCAACCTGGCGAATGGCGAGTCCTTCGTGATGACCCGGCTCGCCCCCGAGGGCTTTTTCGAGGTGTTCATCCCGCGCTGCCCGGCGGTGTTCCGCTACCAGCTCCGGGTCACGCGGCCGGGCGGCGAAATCCGCCAGTTTTTCGATGCTTATTCTTTCCTGCCCACGCTCGGCGCCCAGGATCTCTACCTCTTCAACGAGGGCACGGAGCACCGCATCTACGAGAAGCTCGGCGCCCACCTGCGCGTGATCGACGGCGTGCCCGGCGTGGCATTCGCGGTCTGGGCGCCCAGCGCGGCGCGGGTGTCGGTCGTCGGGAATTTCAACCGCTGGGATGGACGCTACCACCCGATGCGCTCCCTCGGCGCGTCGGGCGTGTGGGAGCTGTTCATCCCCGGGCTGGGGGAGGGCGAGCTCTACAAGTTCGAGCTGCGCGACCAGCGCGGGAACCTCCACCTGAAGGTCGACCCGTACGGGACTTATTTCGAGGCGCCGCCGAACAACGCCTCGATCGTCTGCAACGCGCGCAACCACCAGTGGCACGACGCGGCCTGGCTGGAGCAGCGCGCCGCCGCGGCCGGCGAGCTCGACCGGCCGATGTCGATCTACGAGGTCCACCTCGGCTCCTGGCGCCGCAAGCTGGAGGACGCCAACCGCCCGCTCAGCTACCGCGAGCTCGCGCCCGTGCTGGCCGACTACGTGGTGGAGATGGGCTTCACCCACATCGAGGTGATGCCGCTGGCCGAGCACCCGTTCGACGGCTCGTGGGGCTACCAGGTCACGGGGTTCTACGCGCCAACGCAGCGCTTCGGCACGCCGGCGGACTTCGCGTTTTTCGTCGACCACCTGCACCAGCGCGGCATCGGCATCATCCTCGACTGGGTGCCCGCGCATTTTCCGCGCGACAGCTTCGCGCTGGCGGAGTTCGACGGCACGCACCTCTACGAGCACGCCGACCCGCGGCAGGGCGCGCACATGGACTGGGGCACGCTGATCTTCAACTACGGCCGCAACGAGGTGCGCTGCTTCCTGATCGCGAACGCGCTGGCCTGGTGCGACCGCTACCACCTCGACGGCCTGCGGGTCGACGCCGTGGCCTCGATGCTCTACCTCGATTACTCGCGCCAGGAAGGGCAGTGGATCCCGAACCAGCACGGCGGCCGGGAGAACCTCGAGGCCATCGCGTTCCTGCGCGAGACCAACGACCTCGTGCACCGGTATTATCCCGGCGTGCGCATGATCGCGGAGGAGTCGACCTCGTTCGCGGGCGTGAGCCGGCCGGTGAAGGACGGCGGGCTCGGCTTCGACTACAAGTGGAACATGGGCTGGATGCACGACACGCTGCGTTACTTCCAGAAGGAGCCGATCCACCGCAAGTGGCACCAGAACGACCTCACCTTCGGCATGCTCTACCAGTACGCGGAGAATTTCGTCACTGTGTTCTCGCACGACGAGGTCGTGCACGGAAAGGCGTCGCTCCTCTACAAGATGGGCGCCTGGCACATCCCCGAGAAGGCCGCGAACCTCCGCGCGCTTTACGGCCACATGTGGGGCTGGCCGGGCAAGAAGCTGATCTTCATGGGCGGCGAGTTCGCGCAGACAGCCGAGTGGAACTACACCACGAGCCTCGACTGGCACCTCTGCCAGTACCTCGACCACGAGGGCGTGCGCCTGCTGGTGCGCGACCTGAACAAACTCTATACGAGCGAGCCCGTGCTTAGCCGCAACGACCTCAATCCCCAGGGCTTCCGCTGGCTGGCCTGCCACGACTCCGAGGCGAGCGTGCTGGCCTACCTGCGGACGGATCCCTTCGAGCAGACCCTCTTCGCCGTCGTGGGCCACTTCACGCCGATCGTCCGCCCGGGCTACCGCCTCGGCGTGCCGCGCCGCGGCTTCTGGAAGGAAGTGGTCAACACCAACAGCCAGTACTACGGCGGCACCGGGGTCGGCAACGATGGCGGCCGCCTGACGGAGGACGTCCCCGCCGACGGCTGCAGCCAGAGCATCGTCCTGACGCTCCCCGCGCTGACCACGACGATCTTCAAGTGGACGGCGGGTTAAGATTTAGACGTTGATCCAAGATGCCTCGGAAACGGATTCCAGTCCTGCGTGTCCTCAACGCGTTTGTCCTGGCGTGGCTCGTTCACCTCCTCGTTGTCGCTCCGCTCGGTGCCGCGGATATCAACTTTAAGGCGGACGGCCTTAAGGCTCCCGTCTTTGACTTGGCGGGACATTTGACCCGGCGGCTGACAGCCGGTTCTGCGACGGGCCCCGTTGACTCGCCCCGCCTAGACAAGGGGAAGGTTGAGTTTTTTGCGCCGGAATCGCCGGACCGGCCGACAGCTGTGCTTGATTTCGAGCAGGCCCTTTATCGAAAAACCGATGAGAGCATCCGCGGTAGCGACACCATCAGGCTCGTCAGTCCTCAGGGAACGGTTTCGGGCAGGCGTTACGAGTGCTGGCTGGATACGGGTCTGCTCAAGCTTGGATCGGAGGTGAAGTTTTCGTCTGATGATGTTCGCCTGACCGGCAAACAGGGAGAGATTCATTTTGATCCCAAAGGAACCGGCAAGACCGACCTGATCAAGGAGGCGGTGGTGACCGGCAGCGTGATGGTTGAGCGCACGGGCACGTCAAAATTACCATTTGATCGAGCTGAGACCGACCTCGCCCACTATAGCGCCGAACAACAAAAGCTGTTTTTGAAGACGCCGGTGACTATCTGGAAAAACGGCGACAAAGTCGTCACGGAAGTCGCTTCAGGATTCTATGAGATCGATCTGAAAGCCGAGCCGAAGGTGTCAGGCCATTAAAACTTAATTTTCCAGCGGAGGCTGCTGCAGGTCCGGCAGGAATTAAGTTGTAATGGCCTGACACCTTCCAGCTGACTGCTTTGGTATCGGCTGGATGATTAGCGTCACAGCCTAGCCCATGAATGACACCCCGGCCGATCTCGAAGCGGCGCTGAAAACGGCCGGGCTGGCCGACTTCTTCGCTGGCTGCACGCCGGCGCATCGGCGGGAGTATGTGCGGTGGATCGGCGAGGCGAAGCGGGAGGAGACCCGGAAGGCAAGGATCGGGAAGGCGATCACGATGATCGCGGACAAGTGCGCGGAGGAAAAGGCGCGGACGAACCGAAGGTGTCGGGCGGCTGGAAGTTGATTTTCTCCACCTGCCCGCGGCTCCCTTGGGGCTTTCCTGTTGATTCAGGGGGGAATGCCCTGCCACGGTTGGGTCTTTCCTACCCCTATGAAAAAGACGACTCCGCTTGGCCTTGCCCTGACTATTGGCTGCATCACCCCGTTCGTTTTGTCCCCCTCTATGAGCGGCGCCGACGCGCAGCCCGCGCCTCCGCCGCAAGCGGCGGCACGGCCAACACCGCCGACTCGCGCGTTCGACGCGCCGGGCTCGCCGAGTTTCACGCGACTCGACCGCAAGCCCGGGACCAATCCGCCACCCACGGTGGATGGTGATTTTCTGGTTGGACCGAATTATGTGCAGGCGCCCGAGTTCAAGGTCGTCGAGGGCGTGCCGCAGGGGAAGGTGCAGCAGTTCAGCATGGATTCGAAGGACAGCAAATTCTACAACCCGGGAATCGCCCGGGACGTTCCCTTCGGCACCGTCGATCCTAAGAATCCCAAGACGGTCATCGTGGAAACCCACCCGATTGACTACAAGCGCACCGTCACCGTCTACATCCCCGCGCAATACGTGCCCGGCACTGCGGCGCCCTTCATCGTGTTGCACGATGGCCCCGCGCTGGGCCGCCCGGACCTGAGCTTCGGTCACGTCCTCGACAACCTGATCGCCCAGCACCGCGTCCCGGCGATGATCGCGATCATGATCGCCCACGGCGGCGGCGATGCGCAGGGTCACGAGCGCGGACGCGAGTACGACACGATGTCCGGCCTGTATGCGGAGTACATCGAGGCCGAAATCCTGCCGCTCGTGGAAAAAAACTACGGCGTGACGCTCACCCATGATCCCGAGGGGCGCGCGACGATGGGCACGAGTTCGGGCGGGTCGGCGGCGCTTATCATGGCGTGGTATCACCCGGAGCTGTATCACCGCGTGCTGACCTTTTCCGGCACGTATGTGAACCAGCAGTGGCCGTTCAACCCCGAGACGCCCGACGGCGCGTGGGATTTTCACGCGAAGCTGATTCCCCAAGGCGCGAAGAAGCCCATCCGCCTCTGGATGGCGGTCGGCGACCGCGATCTGCTCAACCCGAATGTCATGCGTGACGGCATGCACGACTGGGTCGAGGCCAACAACCGCATGGCCGCCGTGTTGAAGGCCAAGGGCTATCACTACCAGTATGTCTTCTGTCTCGATGCGGGCCACGGCGTGAGCAATGCCCGCGCGCAAATCCTGCCCGAGGCGCTGGAGTGGCTGTGGAAGGATTATTCCCCGCGGAAGACGCCCTGAGCCGGAGTCATTCCGTGGTAGGAGCGGCTTTACGCCGCGATGCTTCGAACCGAGGGACCAATCATCGCGGCGTAAAGCCGCTCCTACCGTTTTAGACCCTGCACTACGTCGTGGGTGGTCCAGACGGCGTTGGGAAAATCTCGGCGATCCGGGCGGGCGTGGCTTCGGGAGTGGCCATGGGGGCGATCGCTTCGGGAGTGATAACCGTCGTCTCAGGCGAAGCTAGAACGGGTGACGAGCGGGGTTTAGCCGCAGTGGAGCGAGAGGGGCGGACCATTCGCGGCGACTTCGGGCCTGGCTTCCGGGCTGGCTTTGATGCGGAACGCTTCACGCGCGCCGCGGCCGGTTTTTGCACCGGGTAATCGGCGGGCATGAGTGCGTTTCTCAGGGCCTTGAATTTCTTGCGCGCCGCCTTGGCGAGTTTCTTCGCGTGCTTGTGAGCCTTGCGCGCCTTCTTGAAATCGGCCTTGGCCGCCTGGGCCCGGAACTCGGCGGCCTCGGCGCGGCGCTTGGCCGCCGTAAGCTTCAGGCCAAGTTTTCCTGGCTTCTGCGTGATCGCGGGGCCGGAGGTGCTTTGGGGACGGCTTTTCATGACGGGGGATTCATGGTTGCTCCTTGTGGCCGGGGCGGGAGTGACCGTACCGGCGGGTACTGTTACAATGATGCAACGGCTGGCACCCAGACCCGGCAATCGCCCAATTGTTACGTTTGCGTGTCGACGGTCATGGGAGAGCCAAGAAGGGGTAGCGGCGCATTTTTATGGCGCCCCGTTTGTAGTCCCGGCTTCAGCCGGTCCGAAATTCCGGCTGGAGCCGGGACTGCAAACGAAAAACTTACCCTACCGCAAATCGGGACGGCCTACTTCCGGCTGACGAGGCGGTAGGCCGTCATCTGGCCGCGGTGCTTCAGCTCGACTGCGCCGCGGGGCTCGAGGATGAAGTGGGGCTTGAGGAGTTCGGCGGTGGCGTCCGAGACCTGGATGACGCCCGCCTCGCCGTGCGACTCGAGCCGGCTGGCGATGTTGACGGTATCGCCCCAGAGATCGTAGGCGAATTTCTTGGAGCCAATGATGCCCGCGACGAGCGGCCCGGTGTGCATCCCGATCCGGATCTGCCAGTTCACGTTGTTGCGCTGGTTGAAGACGGACATGACCTCGAGCATCGCCAGGGCCATGTCGGCGCAGCGCACGGCGTGGTCCGGCACGGGGAGGGGAACGCCGCCGACCAGCATGTACGAATCACCGATGGTCTTGATCTTCTCCACGCCCATGCCCTCGACGAGCAGGTCGAAGTCCGAGAAAATCTCGTTGAGCCGCGCCACGGTCCGGGCGGGCGAGAGCTCGGCCGCGATGCCGGTGAAGTTGACGATGTCGGCGAACATGACGGTGGCGTTGGCCACCGCGTCGACGATGGTTTCCTCGCCGCCCTTGAGGCGGTCGCCGATCGCCTTCGGCAGGATGTTGAGCAGGAGTCGCTCGGACTTGGCGCGCTCGGCCTGAATCTCGACGAGGTGGGCGCGTTCCTTGTCGCGCAGGCGCTTTTTTTCCAGGGAGGCGCCGATGCGGGCGCGGAGAATGACGGGGTTGAACGGCTTGGGCACGTAGTCCTCGGCGCCGGCCTCGATGCAGCGCACGGTGGCGGACACCTCGTCGAGGGCGGTCAGCATGATGACCGGGATGTGTTTCAGCTTCTCGTCGGCCTTGAGCCGCTCGAGCGTCTGGAAGCCGTCCAGCACGGGCATGAGGATATCGAGGAGGACGAGGTCGAACGATTCCCGGGTGATGACATCGAGGGCGACCAGCCCGTTCTCGGCGCCGACGGCGGTGAAGCCCATGCGATTGAGGCGGCGCACGAGCATTTCGCGGTTGAGCGGCTCGTCGTCGACAATCAACAGGTGTCCGGTGATGGGGGTGATGGAGCTGTTGGGGCCGCCGCCCGCGCTGCGCGTGCCGCCGGCGGGGATGGGCGGAACGGATCCTCCCGTCATCGGCTGGGGCGTGCCCAGGTGGTAGCGCTCGGCAAACGATTCCTGCTCGAGCATTTTCCGGAGGTTGCGCGAGGCGAGGGAGACCTTCTCGAGGTCGGCCACGGTTTCAGCCAGGCCGAGGGCGCGGGCGGTTTCCTCGCAGAGATCGCGGTAGCCGAGGACGCCATTGAGGGGGCCCAGCAGGCTGCGCCGGAGGGCGATGAGGTCGACCTTGCCGGCCTCGACCTTCCACTGCGCGAGTCCCTCGTTGAGCAGCGCGAGGATCTGGCTGCCCGAGGCGTGGAGGTGCTGCAGATCCTCGGCGAGCGTGGTCGAGCCGCCCTCGGCCGCGGTCTCGATCAGCATCTCGGTGTAGCCGATGATCTGGTTGAGGGGGGTGCGCAGGTCGTGGCGCAGCCGCTTGAGCGCCTCTTCATCGATCCCGGGCGGCAAGGGCCACAGCGGGCGGGTGTGCTCCGACGTGACAGCCTCAGGGGCAACGTTGCTGGACGGGTCTCCGCTCATGCACCTGGTTTGGGCAGCAAGGCCTCGATCTTGGCTAGCAGGCTCGTCAGCTCGACCGGCTTGGTTTCGTATTCGTTGCAACCGGCGGCCAAGGCCTTTTCGCGATCCTCGGCCATGGCGTGGGCGGTCAGCGCGATAATGGGGATCGAGGCGGTGGCGGGGTCGGCTTTCAGCTGGCGGCTCGCTTCCCACCCGTCAATGCCAGGCAGGCTCATGTCCATGAGGATCAGGTCGGGCTTTTCGCTGTGGGCGAGGGTGAGGCCGGTGGGACCGTCCGCGGCGATGGCCAGCTTGTAGCCGCGCTTCTCGAGGCGGCGCCCGAGCATGTCACGGTTCATTTCGTTGTCCTCGACGAGTAATATTTTGGCCATGGGAATGAAAGGTCAGCTGGTGGTGGCGGTCACGGCGCCCGGGCGGGTGGCAAAGGGCGCCTGGCTGCGTCCGCGGCGGCGCGTGAATTCCTCCACGGAGTCCCGCACCTCGCGCAGCAGCTCATCGCGCGAGTAACTGCCCTTTTGCAGCACGCGCTCGGCCTGCTGCTCGAGGAAGCCCCGGACTTCCGCGGTGAGATCGAGGGACGTGAGCACGACCACCGGGATGTCGCGCCACACGGCATGGGCGCGCATGGCGCGCAGCACGGAGAAGCCGTCGAGCTCGGGCATGAGCAGATCGAGGAGCACGACGGACGGAGTGTGCTGCTCGAGCAGGCTGAGGGCGACGCGGCCGTTTTCCGCCTGCAGCGCGGGCCAGCCCTCGCGTTCGAGCAGGCGCACAATCATGTCCCGGGTCGGGGTGTCGTCCTCCACGACCATGATCGAGGTTTCGCCCCGGGCGGCGTTGCGCCTGGCCAGGAGGGCCAGCAGGCGGGCGCCGTCGATCGGCTTGGTCACATAGTCCTCGGCGCCGGCGACGAGTCCGCCGGAAGCGTTGGCATTCATCGTCAGCAGGACGAAGGGCAGGTTGGCGAAGATGGGATGGGCCTTGAGTTGCACCAGGATGTTACCGCCCTCGGCGCCGGGGGTCAGGATGTCGAGAATCACCACATGGGGCGTGGCTTCGCGGGCGCGGGTGACGGCCTCCTCCGCACTGCGGGCGCAGCTGACGGCGTAGCCCTCGTGCCCGAGCAGGTCCTGCAGCATGGTGCTCACGGCATCATCGCGGTCGATGACCAGCACGCGGCCCCGGCGCGCGGCGGGGGCCGGCGGCGGAATGGCGGCGGCGGGCTTGGCCGGTTCGGCGGCGGGGGCGGGTTCATCCGGCGTCGCCTTGACCGGGGCGACTTCCGCGGGAATGCGCACGGTGAAGACGGAGCCGTCGCCCATCCTGCTGTCCACGGTGATGTCGCCGCCCATAAGGCGGGCAAACTGCCGGGAAATGGCGAGACCCAGTCCGGTACCCCCGAACTTGGCCGAGGTCGAGTGGTCGGCCTGGCTGAAGACCTGGAAGAGCCGGCTCATTTGCTCCGGGGTCATCCCGATGCCGCTGTCGCGCACCCGGAAGACGATCATTTCCCGCGGCCCGGTCTGGTCGCGCACCACCTCGAGGGCGACGACCCCCTCGTCGGTGAACTTCGAGGCGTTGCTCAGCAGGTTCAGCAGGATCTGCCGCAGCTTGGTGGCATCGGCGCGCATGGTGCCGAACGTTTCCGGGCAATCCACCGTCAACTGGTTCTTGTTGCGGTCGATCAGCGGCTGCGCGGTGGGAATGACGTCGTGGACGAGCGTGGCGACATCGAAGGACTCGAGGTAGAGGTCCATCTTGCCGGCCTCGATCTTGGAGAGGTCGAGCACGTCGTTGATCAGGCCGAGGAGGTGGCGGGCGGCGCTGAGGATCTTGCGCAGGTCGGCGATGGCGGCGTTGTCGCCGCGGTCGCCGGCGTCCTCGATGAGCATCTCGGCATAACCGATGATGGCGTTCATCGGCGTCCGCAGCTCATGGCTCATCTTGGCGAGGAAGGAGCTCTTGGCCTGATTGGCGTCGCGCGCGGCAGTCATCGCCTTGTGCAGCTCGACGGTGCGCTCGGCGACCTTGGCCTCGAGGGTGCGGTTGGCCTCCTCGAGCATGGCGTTGATCTCCGCCAGCCGCTCGCGGGCCTTTTCCGCGTTGTTCTTCGCCACCACCAGCTCGGCATCGCGCTGCTGGATCGTGGTCAGCATCGAGTTGAACGCCTCGACGAGGACGACGGTCTCGCCACCGCCCTTGGCCTCGGCGCGGACCGTATAGTCGCCCTGGTCGGCGACGCGGCGGGCGATTTGCGCGAGTTGGGTGATAGGCTCCGAGATGCCGCGCTGGAGGAAGCGCGACACGAAGAGCGAGCCCAGCATCGACAGGAGGAAAAGCGCTCCCATGGCCTTCAGCGGCTCGTTCAGACGGGTCGAGGCCTCTTCGGTTGCACGCGCTGTCAGCACAAGGGTGCCGAGCCGGCGGTTGTTCCGGTCGACCAGCTTGGTCGGGATCACTGCCTCATCGGTGGAAAAATTCACATAGGCCGACCGCAGCGAACCGATGGATGCCCCCGAGCCGGGACGGATATAGCTCGAAAGGACTTTCCCGGTTGGTGAATAGACCACCACGGCGACGATCGTGTCGTGGTTGGTGATCCAGTTCTGCCAGTCTTTGGTGCTGGGTTCGGACCCGCTGGCAAGGAAGTCGCTGACCGTGACGGCGAGCTGGCTGGTGAATTCCTGCGAGTTCTTCGTGACATCGTCCTGGAGTCGAAGCACCTCGAAGCCGAAATAACCGCCGAACGCCGCTCCGAGGGTAAGCGTGCTGACGAGGGTGATCAGCAGGGTCAGCCGCCACCGCAGGGGCATACGACTTACATTAAGCATTGCGAAAAGGCGTGGCTCTAAACGAGTAGACGGACGGATGATTGAGGCGGGCCAGTCTGAGTGGCGGTACGATCATGCCTTACTCTGCGTTCCCGGCGCCTCTGCGTGAAATTGTCCCTCCCCGGCGTGCCCAACCCTCGCGGCGTAAAGCCGCTCCTACAGTTTCAAACTGAAACACGACCCGGCAAGGATCCCAGGGTTGAACCGTCTACTTTTTGAACGGGTAGGTTTGATCGGTGTAGGTCACGGTCATGTCCTGGTCGAGGGACTTGAACCAGAAGGCACGGCCGCGGACCTGGATTGTGACCGCGAGCAGCAGGCTGGGCCGTTCGGGCGTGGGCAGGCTGTAGTGCATCCGGGTCATGGTGCCGGCTATCTTCACGCCGAACACCGGGGAAAAGGGGGCGATGCTGGCGATTTCCACCTGTTCAATGGTGCGGGTGGGCTGATGAAAGGTGATGGTGACGGCCATGAAGGAAGCGGCCCGGTCGTCGAGGCCACCCGATTGCAGGCGGAAGTGCCAGACGGTCCGTTCCCCCTCCGTTCTGACGAAGGTGGCGGAGGTGTCGTCGAGCTGGTCCTGCAGGCGCGGAGCGGTGGCGCCGGAGGAGCGACGGGAACGGCCCTCGTTGTAATCCCGGGTTTCGTCGGGCGTGGGCGCCTGGCCGTTCTTCCGGACGAGGGTCCAGCGCTGGAAATCGGGCTCGGCCGGGTTGAAACGCTCCACGAGGCTTTCGCTGCCCGCGACCGTGGTCTGGGTATAGCCCCAGCCCTTCGGACCATCGGAGCGGAAATCCTTGAGCGCGGCTGCCAGGTCCGGCGGCAGGGATTCTGCCTGCAGCGGCAGGACGTGCAGCAGGAGCAGCAGGAGAAGGCCCGGTTTCAGCATGCCGGCACTCTGGGAAGCAACGGCGCCGCAAAGGAACCAAATAATTCGACCGGTGCCGCCGGATCCTAGGCGGCGTGTTCCTGGAGTTGCTGCACAGACTCGTCCAGCCGGGCCACGGCCTCCTCGTGCCCCGCGAGGTCGGCGTCATTCAGGTCGAGCAGATGGGAGAAATCCTGCGGGGAAAGCGCATACCGGTCCGTGACGCGTTCCGGGTTGGTGTTGACGCAGGGCAGCGGAACGGGGGTGTGCCAGCCAAAGGTCCGGCGGCACACCGACAGGGATTCGGCGAAGCGCTCGGCCACGCCGACAAAGTCGAAATCGGCGAGCGGCTTCCCGCCCAGGTAGCGCGCCGACTCGTTGCGCATCCAGTCGAGCGCGGCGAACTCGCGCAGCGACAGCCGACGCTCGTGCAGCTGGCGGCAGCAGTCGTCGCGCGGATCGGGGCTCCGGAGGAAGTGATGGTAGTTGGACACCACGCGCTCGACCGGGTGGCGCAGCCAGACCGCGAGCTGGCGCCCCGGATATAGCGAGTCGAAGGCGTCCGCGAAAAAATGCCCGTGGATGCAGGCGGCGGCCGCCGGGACCAGGCCCGCGGCGGCCTGTTCACGGGTGAAAATGACCCCATAGTTGAGCCAGAGGCCACCGCCGTGGACCGCCTCCAGCACGTGGCGGAAGCTGGTCCCGGCGCACTTGGGAATGTGGACGCTGATGAGCATGCGTGACCGCGGGGTCGGATGCAAATCCCCGGCCAAACTCCTGTACCGTTCGTCCGATACGCTCATTTTTACCTGATATTAGCATTGTTTGGTTCGGCAGGCATCACGTGTTAATTTATTAATACACGCGCGAGGAAAGCGGGTTTCGGCCCGTATCAGGAATAAACTTCAACCACCGAGGCCGGGGGCTTCCCCCTGCCACCCGAGCGTAAGCCGACGGCACCTTACTCCCCGGCCAAGGTGGCCGGACCCGGGGATGTTTCCCCAGCTGGCAGGGCCCGGACGACTCGCGGCACCGAGGGTGCCGCTGGCGGCTGACACATCATTCCGGCTTAGCGCACGACCGTGATGCGGTGGGCGGTGGAGCCGCCACGGCCGGGAACTCGCACTTGGTCGCCCTCGCGTCGGCCGAGCAGTTCGCGGCCGAGGGGCGATTGAGGCGTGAGCACGAGCACGGTGGTGCCATCCAGCGGAATTTCGAGGCCACCCGCGCGCGGTCCCAGAAAATACCATGAGCCTTGCCCGCGGGCCTGCAACTCGACCAATGCGCCGACCGCGACCGGAACGCCCGGGCCGAAATCGGCGGGCACGAGGGCCTGGTAGAATTCAATGCTGGCGCGGATCTCCGCGGCCAGCCGGGCCTGGCCTTCCGCGAGATAGCCGGCCTCGAGGCTGTGCGTGTCGTATTGGTTCTCGGGCCGGCTTTCCTCGCTGATCGCCTCGTCGCGCGCGAGGTGGGCGGCGGCGGTCTGCTGGGCGAGGTCGGCCTGGAGGCGGGAGAGGATTTGTTCGCGGAGGGCGGACTTGTTCACCCGCCGACGCTAGCGGAAGCGGGGCGAAGGTCGAGCAAGCGCCGGACCCGCTCGACCATTTCCCGGGGACTGAAGGGCTTTGTCATGTAGTCGAGCGCCCCGAGCTCAAGGCCGAGGCTCTGGGCGTCGGTCGTGGCCCAGGCGGTGAGAATGACGATGGGAATCGTGGCGGTCGCGGCCTGCCGGCGCAGGATCTCGCAGATCGCAAAGCCGTCCACGTCGGGTAGCATCAGGTCGAGCAGGATCAGGTCGGGCGAGATGAGCCGGACGGTCTCAAGCGCCTCGCGACCGCAGGACGCCGTCAGCACCCGGTACCCGGCCTTGGTGAGGTGAAAATGGACCAGGTCGGTGACATCGCGTTCGTCATCCACGGTCAGAATGGTGGCAGGCATTGGCACGCCAGCATCGCCCGGGGCCGTGGCGGACGGGTGGCGGATCGGTGACATTGCGGCAAACTTCGGCGGCTGGGAGCAGACGCCGGACCGGGGCCATGTGCAAAAATTAGATGAAAGCGCGCCCCGCTTTTTTTTGGCTCGCGCGACCGGGTCGAGATGACATCTTCAACCGGCTCAGGGAACGCTCCTTAACGTTTTAATTTGGATGGCACGCAAGATCGCTTTTATCAATTACAAGGGCGGGGTCGGCAAGACCTCGCTCATCGTCAACACGGCCGCCTGTCTCGCCAAGCAGGGCAAGCGGGTCTTGCTCTGCGATTTCGACACGCAGTCCAACGCGAGCATCTGGCTGCTGCGGCTCGACCGCTGGAACAAGATCAACGCCAATGGCGAGGGTGCGTCTACTCGATCTTCGATCCCGGCACGGCGCAGCTGAAGGACCTCATCGTGAAGGACGTGGTCGAGGGCAAGGCGGGCGAGAAGCTCCTGCCGGGCCTCGACGTCGCGCCGACGACCTTCAACCTCGTCGACCTCGAGAACGAATACAGCGGCGACCCGAAGCGCCCGGCCTACGTGATATTTGCGGAGCAGCTCGCCACGGTTGAGGCGAACTACGATTTCATCCTCTTTGACTGCCCGCCGAACATCCTGCGGGCCTCGCAGTGCGGCGTTTTTTCCGCGAATGAAATCTATGTGCCGTCCAACCCCGACGCGCTGAGCCTGATCGGTTTCACCCTCCTGGTCGAGAAGCTCGGCAAGTTCCACCAGCTCTCCGCGAGCTTCCGCAAGTCGACCATGGGTGTGCCGGCGCAGGTGCAGGGCCTGATCTTCAACTCGATCAAGACCGGCGTGGACATCGAGGTGCCGAAGATGCGGATGCAGCTTCGCCTGAATCAATTCCGCTCGGCCAAGCGCGTCGGCCAGAACGCAAAGATCTTCGACACCCAGATCCGCGACGCGATGGTCGTGCGCCGCGCGGTCACGCTCGGCCTGCCGGTGATCCTCGTCGGCGACGCCACGGATGAAACCGCCCAGGACAGCGTGGTCAGCGACTACCGCAAGCTCGCCACCGAGATTGTCCGTCAGGGCGCCCAGCTTTGACCCGGCCCGGGACCCTCGCGCTTCCCGCCGTTTCACCTCCAATTCATCCAACCGCCGACGTCATGCCCGCCAAATACAATGCCAAGGACTGGGACGAGATCCGTTCCGCCTTCTCCGCCTCGATCATGGTCAACACGGCGCTCAGCAGCCTGGCGCAGAATCTGGACGGGCCCGACTGGCCGGTGAAGGGCAAGGAGGAGACGCCGGCGAAGTATGTCGACCTTTCCTATGACGAGATGATTGAGCTGCTGGCGCTGAAGGGGCAGCCGCCCGGGCGCGCCGACCAGCTGGTCGGCATCCTCAAGGAAACGCTGGCCTTCGACGACCCGTTCGGCGACATGGTGGCCCAGACCGAGGCGGCGGAAAAAAAAGACAACCAGCTCCTCAAGAACATGGCGCGGCTGGAAATCCCGGAGACGTTCCCGATCGCCCTGACGGCGCTCGGGTCGGACACGCGCGAATTCTGCAAGCTGGAAAAGCTCACCACCCTCGGGGAATTCGCGATCTTCGCCCAGGACATGTCGCAAAACGTGATCGTCGGCGGCGATTTCCGCAAACTTCTCAATTCCCTTTCGCACATCGACGAGCGCACGCTGGCGGAGTGCGTGCCCTTCCGCCCGGGGGCGAAGGGCCTGCACCTGATCGAGGCGGTGGCGCAGGCCTCGGCCGCGCCCGCGCCGGCCGAACGGGTGGCGCAGGCCTCCGAATGGTTCAAGTCCGAGCTGGAGGCGCTGAAGCAGGACCTGGCCGCTGGCGGCACGCTGGCCCGCAACCTGGCCGTGCTGGGCAACCCGCCGTTGGAGGCGAAGGTCGCGGAGCTGCTGAAGCCGCACTTGGGATCCGGGCGGGGCGCGGCCGGCGAAAAGAAGGCCGGCCTCTTCGGCTCGTTTTCGAAGCTCTTCAAGAAATAACCGCCATGCCGGATGCGCCGGTTCCACCGAGCCCGATCAAGTTTCCCGTCCGTCCGTCGGGCGCGGGACCCGCGCTGACCCTGCCGCGCCGGCGGCCGGTCACGCGTTCGCCCTTCGAGCTCTCCGCCGCCTCGCTGGAGGCACGCAAGCAGATCGCGCAGATTGTCGCGGCCACGCAATCGCCCTTTGGGCAGCCGGCGGTGGTCAGCACGGAGCAGATGACCGCGCTGGAACGCTCGCTGCGCTCGCTGGAGGCGCGACTGGTCGAGCGGGAGCATGCGGTGGAGGAGACGGAGGCGAGGCAGACGGAGCGGGAGCGGGATCTCGCGGAGGCCGAGGCGCTGCTGCTGGCCCGCGAGAAGCTGATGGCTGCGTCGCGCCGGAGCGCGGCGCCGGCAGCGGCGAAGGCGCCGGTTTCCCGGGAGGAGCAGTCCGCCCTGGAGCAGCTCAAGGCCACGCTGGACCAGCAGGAGGCGTCGCTGAAGGAGCAGAAGGCGGCGATGCTCGAACGCGAGCGCTTCATGGAGGAGAACGAGTCCAAGCTTTTCGAGAAGATGATGCAGCAGCAGGAAAAAGAGACCGAGCTGGAGCAACAGGCGGACGATATCCGGAAGCGCGACAAGAAACTGCGCGAGCGCGAGGCCGCCCTGGATCCGCAGGTGGCCGCGGCGCACAAGGCCGAGGACGAGGCCGCGGCGGCCAAGAAGGCCGACGAGTTCAACGAATAGGGCGGGGAACGGGTCCCCGCCGCGGTTTTTGGACGCAAACCGGCCTCATCGCCCCCGGTGCACGACTTTTCTTGAACCTTGCCGATCTTCCCGCTGTCTTGGACCGACTCTACATGAAAAAACGCTTCGTCGCGCTTTGCCTGCTCACCGCTACCGTCGGTTTCGCCGAGTCTGACTCGCAGCCGGAACCGCCCTCCAACCTGTTCTTCGACACGGATGTCTACATCTACGAGCCGAAGTTCTCGATCAGCTTTGGGGCGCGGGGACTCAGCGGGGCCAAATCGTCGTTCGGCGGCATTGGTATCATCACGGACACGGGACAGTCGATCGGCGGCGATACGACCAGCACGAATGCCCAGCGCATCTATCATGACGGCATCGTTGGCATCGATTCACGGACGGTGGTGGTCGACGACGGCAATGGCGCCAATACCAGCCTGCCCATCACCCCCGACGGCCAGACCAACACCTGGGGCTTTGCCCAGGCCTCGCAAATCCTGTCCGACGGCTCGATCGCAATGCATAGCTACTCGGCCACGGTGTCCGATGGCGGCCCGCGGCAGAAAAATCCCGGTTCCTCCGCCGGGATTGAGCTCACGGTGGCCCGCGACCTGGGCAAAATCACCTCGCGCTTTGATTGGAACGTGGCCGCCGGGCTCAGCCTCAACGATATCCGCTCCAAGCTCACGTCGACGGAGAAGGCCACGATCACCACGGTGACGGACGTCTATTCGCTCAATGGCGCGCCCGCGCCAGCGCCGCCCTACAACGGACCGGCCTCCAGCGTCGTGAACCTGGTCGATTCCAGCGGGAATCCCATCCTGAACGTCGATGGTTCCCAACAGACCCTGACGGTCAACGCTCCGCTGCTGGGCAACACCCCGGTCAGCCGGACCACCACGACAACGGTCGACACGACGAGTGTCACCAATCACTACCGCCTCAAGGGCGGCTATTATACCTTCCGCGCGGGCCCCACGCTGATCATGCCCATCACCGGCGCCCTGCGTGCGACGCTGAGTCTCGGGGCCGTGCTGGTTTATTCGGGCACGACCTACACGGTGGAACAGGATTTCACGCCCGCGACGGACAATGAGATCATCTCTTTTGTCTCGAACACGAAGAACCGCCTGCTGCCGGGTTACTATGTCGATGCCAACATGGAATTATGGTTGTCGGGGCGCACCGGCTTTTACCTGGGTGCGGTTTACCAGAACAGCGGCGAGTACGTGCAAACCCTCAACACGGACTCCACGAGTTACTCGACCAAGGTCGACCTCAGCAGCCTCCAAGGATTCCGTATGGGTGTGAACTTCAAGTTCTGACCCAGTGCGGCAGGAGCTTGCTTGCAGGTGATGAGTGGCGTGGACCGAGCTAATACCAACGTCCGCTAAGTTTTGTACTTTTGCCTACTGGCAATTCATAAGAGTAGGCACCGGTGGCCGCCGACCTCCGGGCGGCGGATTCCGGGTGACCGATGTGCCACACCGCCGCCTGGAGGTGGGCGGCCACCCTGCGTGACATAAATCTAAAACCAACGGACGCTGGTACGACCGCCCTTGGAACCCCTAAAAGCTATAGAGGATGGGTATAAATCGCGTGGCCCACGACAAGCTCGGGGACTTGGGCCCGTCGAACGGGCGGGCAGGCTCCTGCCACGGCCACCGGCTGAGTCCCTGTGACATCATGCCGTGGCCAGGTCGCGCAGGACGGAGTCGACCGTGCGGAGCTGACCGGCGGGGAAGAAGCCGTTGATGCGTGTGATCACCTGCTGGATGATGCCGTCGGGGCAGGAGGCCCCGCCGGTGATGAGCACGCGTTTCGCCGGAAGATCGCCGGGAGCGCCCGCCAAAGCCCCGGCGCCGGCAGGCCAGAGCGCGCGAGGCTCGGTGTGGCCCTGGCCGCCGCCGGAGTAAACGTAGTGCTCCACGCTGTCGCGCGACAGGATGCTGTGCTCCGACTGGATGAAAAAGGCCTTGGCCCCGAGCCGCTGCTCGCAGAGGCGGAAAAGCTGGTAGGTGTTCGACGAGTTTCTCCCGCCGATCACAAACGCCGCATCGAGGGGTTCGGCCAGCGCCCGGCTGAGCGCATCCTGGTTGACTTGGGTGGCATAGCAGAGCGTGTCGCGCCGCGTGCTGCCACCCACGCAGGCATCGTCGCCGTAGCGGGCGCGATAGACACCGCGCAGGTTGTCGATGATGGCGAGGGTCTCGTTCATCAGCAGCGTGGTCTGGTTGACGACCGCGACGCGGCCGAGATGGAGATTCACGTCGAAGCCGGGAGTGAACCGGCCGGCAAAAATCTCATAAAACCGGGCCCGGAAGACCGGATCCTCGCTGGCGATGATCGCCCCCAGCTGGCGCGTCTCGTCGAGATTGCGGACGATGACCGCCTGCGCATGCCGGCGGGTGTTGGAGAAGGTGGCCTTGGTCTCCTCGTGCTCGTGCTTGCCGTGGATGATGACCGTGTAGCCCTCCCGGCCGTAGGCCCGGGCGGCTTTCCAGACTTTTTCCACGAGCATGCAGGTGGCGTCATACTGGCAGACCGGGATGCCCTTGCGCACGAGGCGGGCCTTGTCCTCGTCGGTCGCGCCGAAGGCCGGGGTGATGACGATGTCGGCGGGGGTGAGTGTGTCCCAAAGCTGCCGTCCGTCCTGGGCCGTGCGATTATCGGTCCCATAGGCCACGCCGCGGTCGGTCTGAAGGTACCGCAGGCCGCGGCGGAGGAGGTCTTCATTCACAAACGGGTTGTGGATGAGCTCGGAAAGCATGAAGACGCGCCGGCCGGGATTTTCGGCCAGGGTCTCGTAGGCGCGCTCGATGGCGTTCTTCACACCGAGGCAGAAGCCGAAATGGCTGGGAATGACATGGTGCACCGCGCCAAAATCGAGCGTGACCGGCGCGGCGGCGGAGCGCTCCTGCTGGCGGGCGAGCGCCTTGATCGCGGTGCAGAGTTGCGACTGGTAGAGCGCGCTGGCCGTCGGGTCCTGGGCGTAAATGGAGGTGTTGCGCTCCTTCTCCGGGCGGAACTTGTAGATGAAGTCGTTTTCGCCGAGGTGCAGGTAGGGTATCTCGATGAGGTACGGCTCCAGCCCGGCCAGGATCACGTTCAGTGGTGCGTCCGTTCCGCCGGTCCGGGCCGCGAGGTCATCGAGCGAGTGAAAGGAAATCCCAGCGTCGGCGGGCACCGCGTCCACCTGGGCAAAAAAGACCCGGTACGGGCGGCCGTCGATCCGGGTCGAGAAATATTCCGCGGGCGCCGTGTGCCGGGCGAAGACGGAAGCGAGCATGGCGGTGGCGCCGGCCAAGTCGGGGCCGGTGAAAGCCAGTCCGGCCTTGCCGTCCCGCTGGCGCACGGCCAGCTGGTTGCCCGGGTTGAACGCGAGGATGCAGCAGAGGGCGGAAGAATCGACGGGAGCCGGCGACATGGAAGCCGACAGGCAACACCTCCGCCCGCCATCGGTCAAGTGGGCCAAGCGGCCCATCGCCGCATAAAGCCGCTGCTACAACGGAATGATCCGGCTCAGGCTTCAGTCTCTTCGTCAAAGGAGCCGCCGGCGAACTCGGTCCCGAAAAAGTCCTCGTAGTCAAGAATGGCCATGACGCCCTCAATCACCTTCTGGCCATCGGCCGGGGCGAGGTGGAAGTAGTCCGCGTTGAGCAGCTCGGCGATGCCGGCGCGGGCTTGTTCGCGGCTGGTGGCGCCGGCTAGGAAATCATCGGCCTCGCTGGCGATCTCCTCGATGATCAGGCGCAGGTCCATGGAGGGCGCAGCGGGCCGTCAGATCGCGGGTATCCCGAGGGAGCGTGACCTCACCGGTGGCAGCGTCCGTCCGGGACGGAGCTGCTCGAGCCGGAACTTCGCCACCCAGAATTCCGCCACATCGGGCTGGTTGCTGGCCACGCATTGCTCGAGATATTTGCGCTCCTCCTCGGCCCGGCCGGCCACGCGGGCGGCCTGAGAGGCGTAGAAGTTCGCCTCGCACGTATGCCAGGCGATCTCGTTGGGTTCGCTGGCGGCGGCCATGTCGAGCAGGCGCGGGGCGTCGATGTAGCCGAGCAGGAACCCGGTGAGCTGGCGCGGCCAGTCTGCGAGATCCGGCGTGGCGGCGAGATAGGCCTTGAGCTGCGATTGTTCAGGACGTCCACCCAGGGCCGACACGAGGTGTTGGAGAAGCGCGGCATAGCCTTCCTTCGGGTCGAGCACCCGGGCCGCGACCAGGTCGGCTTCCGTGCTCCGCTGGAAATCGCCGAGGCTGTAGTGCATGATGCCCCGCAGCAAAACAAGATCGGCACTGGGGCTGGCCTGCAGCGCGTCGTCGATGGTTTGCTCGGCGTCGTCGAACTTGCCCAGGTACCACTGCACCCAGGCGAGGCGCGTGCGGACGTCCGTGCCGTCCGCGAAGGAGGTCTTGGCCACGTTCGCGTAATCCGCCTCGGCCTCCGCGTATTCGTGGAGATTGGAATGGGCCTGCGCGCGCAGCGTGTACAGGCGCGCGAGGGTCAGGCCGCGGACCTTCGGGATCAGAGCGGAATATTCCTCCACCGCGAGGCGCGGGTAGGAGGTCGCCAGCAGCGGATCGTAGTCGATCGCGGGCTCCTGGTCGTCGGTCCCGTCGTCGGCCCGCTGCAGCTGGTAGTGCTGGGCAATTTTTTCCGCGCGCACGGCCACGTCGTCCTGGAAATGCGCGCAGGCCGCGCCCAGCACGTCGAGGGGAATGCCGGAACCCGGCCGCCACTCGAGGGCCGACAGGGCGGCCAGGCCGAGCGTGCGCGAGTGGTATTTGAAGTGCGCGGGCTTGAGCGGTGCGGCCCCGTCCATGAGCGCCGCGGCCACCTCGAGGGCGGCCTGGTCCGGGCCGAACGGGTGCAGGCCGGCGAGGGACTGGAGGATTTCCCTCGTGCCGGCGTCGCCGCGCTTGGCGAGGAACAGGGCGGCCGCATACCTCAAACCGGGTTCCTCGATATTGAGCGTGAGCTCGTCCCAGGGCGGGGCGTAAGTGTAGGATTTTTCCCCACGCGCGATGGCCCGCAGGAAATTCGCGGTCGATTCACCGGGAATCATCGCGAGGTACTCGAGGAGCGCATGCTTGTCGGAGTCGCGGCCCGCGCGCAGCACAAGGTCGGCCAGCCGGCCGGCCCAGGCGTCGCGTTCCGCCGGCGCAAACTGGGCCTCAAATCCGGCGCGGAAGAAAAAACGGGCACAGCCGAGCAGGGCGTTGTCCTGGTTTTTCAGCCGGTCCATGGCCGCGCGGACCACGGCCGGGTCGAGTTCCAGCAGGGTGGTTTGCACGGCGCCCACCGCCCAGTCGTCCTCCATCCAGCGCTGCGGGCTGTCACCGAGCGCGCGCAGGCCCGCCTCGGCCAGGGCCGCCTTGTCCTCGTAGAGTTCCGCCAGCGGCGTGGCGATCCGGCGGAGGTGGTGGCCGTTGGAGACCACGGTGTCGGCCTGGGCGAAAACCGCGCGGGCCGCCGGGGTGAAATTCATCAGGAAGCGCCGTTTGGCGGCCTCGCTCCTTTGTTCCTCCTGCGTGGCGACGCCTTGCAGCATGACCGACGCGTCGGCACCCGCGAGTTTGCTCCATTCCTGGAGCCATTGGGCCGCCTCGGGCGTGAGCACGGTGTCGCCGACCCAGGGGCCGTTCGCCCAACGCAGGTAGCCGAGGCGGTGCAGGCTGAGACTGGTGAGCAGCTTGTCGCCCACATAAAAGGAGAACACCGCGTCCTGCGGACTGTCGCACCGGACCGGGCCGTAGGCCTCGTCGAACGCGACATTCCCGAGGAAATCCGCCACGGCGGCGGGCGTTCGCAACTCAACCACCGCGGACTTGGCGCCGTCGGGGCCCGAGGCCGCAATGGTCATGCGGTCGGCGTGGGCGAGGGCCTGGCGGAGCTGGGCGCGGTGGGTCGGGTTGGATTCCGCGGCCGCGGATCGCCGGGCGGCGGGGCCCACCGCGTTACACCCGGCCAGGAGCGCCGTGAGGATCAGGAAGAAGGCGGCTGGACGGGGGAGTAACGTCACAATCATGGAAAAAATACGGTCACAAGGCGGCAACGCAGGCAAAGCGAAAGGGAGGATCGCGGAATCATCCCGCCGACAGCGGGCCGGGCAGGTTTGTTTCCTTTCGTCTGAAACACGAAGGGAATATCGAGTGGGGGTGCCGTTTCGGCTTCATTCCAAGCCGGTTTCGCGCAGAGGCGCCAAGCCACGGAGCAAGGCAGCGGTTGGGCTCGGAATCAGGAATTTCACACAGAGGCACGGAGGACACAGAGCAGTTAGCCGATGATTGATCTCGGTGTCCTCCGTGCCTCTGTGTGAAATTGACTTGTCTTTGCGTCTCTGCGCGAAATGACCACGACCGAAGGTCGCGGAGTCACCGCCGGGCGGGAAGAGGAACGGATCCCCACCGGCGCGGCCCTAGGTGTGCAGCACGAACGAGCCGCCGCCCAGAATGCGGCCGTTGACCAGGATCTCGACGCGGTGCCGGCCGGGGTGGTGCTTGCGGGTGGTGAAGTCGCGCAGGCGCTGCCGGCGGGACAGCTTCATGGTCGCGTGCGGCGCGAGGGTGACCTCGCGGAGCTTGAAGACCTTGGGCGCGGTGGCGCCGCTTTTCTTCATGTAGTGCAGCGCGTAGTCCACGACCAGCCGCTGGGTCCGGGCGGAGGTTGACTCGAGGTCGAACCCAAACTCCAGCACCTGGCCGAGCCGCAGTTTCGCCGGTGACAGCCGGAAATTCTTCAGGCGCACCGTGGGACGGGCGGTGAAGTTGAAGACGCGCAACGCCCGCGCGTCGCCGGCCTTGATCAGGCTGCGCAGGCCGCGCTTGAGGATCCAGGCGGTGGTGGGCTGTGCCTGGTCCCACGGACGGATCCAGCCGAGCAGCCACTCCGGGTGATCCTTGGAAATGTCGTTGAGATGATTGGCGACCGACTTGCGCACATAGAGGCTCGGGTCGGCCTTGAGCTGCTCAAGGATCGGGACCGCGGGTGCCGGATCCGCGACAAGGGCCTCGAGCCTGAATGACCACGGCAGCCGCGGACGGGAACCCTCGCTGGCGAGGCGGCGGACATGCTCGTTCCCGTCGCCCGCCCACTGGCGCATGACCGCGAGGGTGCGGTGAAGGTCCCGCCGCAGGAACTCGCGGATGGCGAATTCGCCCGAGGAAAAACGGGTGAGAAAGTGCAGGGCCTCCATGGATTCCTCGAAATGGCCGTGACCGTGCACGCCGACAAAATCCGGCAGCATCAGCCCGGTGAAACCCCCGTCGAGGCGGGGCGCCAGTTTTCGCAGGACCGCCAGCGCCGTAGGGTAGTCCTGGGGCAGGGTGGCGCGGAGAGCGACCGTGCCGTGCCGAATGCGCTGGAGGAGGGAAAGGGGCTCCAGTCCGGTGGTCGCAAGTCGGAGAAACCGCCGGCTGTCGAAGCCCGGCTCGATGTCGGCGAGGAGATCCGCGATCTGGCGGAAACGCGCGGCATTGAACAGTTCCTTGAGTGGGTCGGCCATGGATTTTGGTAGGGCGGCGAGTCCCTTCGCCGCCGGGCTTATCTTGGGGCTTCGAATTTACTCAAGGATCTGCCCCGCGCGGAACGGCCTGTCCACCGTAGCCTTGGCGGAGGTGGAAGTCCGCGCCCTACCGCAGCACCTCGGCGAGCTTCGCCGTGTCCTTGCCGCCGCCCATGGCGAAGTCGGGCTTGCCGCCGCCCTTGCCGCCGAGCTTCAGCGAGAGCTCGTTGACCAGTTTTCCGGCCTGGTGGCCGGCCTTGATCGCAGCGGGGGAGCAGAAGGCGACGAGGCTGACGCGGTCGCCGAGCACGGTGCCGAGCGTGACCACGCCCTCGCCGAGCTTGGCGAGCACCTGTGAGCCGAGCGAGCGGAGCGAATCCGGTGCGTCGGTCGTGACAACGGCGGAGACGAATTTCAGGCCGTCGCGGGTCACAGCCTGGGCGGCAAGTTCCTCGGCGAGGCCGGCAGCGGCCTTTTGCTGGAAGACCTTGAGCTGCTTCTCGAGCTCCTTCTGGTGGGCGAGGACGAACTCGAGCTTCTTGACGACATCCTGCGGCCCGGCGGTGAGGTGTTCGCTCACGGCCGCGAGGGCGGCCTCGCGCTGGGCGATGAAATCGAGGGAAGCCTGCCCGGCGACGGCCTCGATGCGACGCGTGCCGGCGGCGATCGCCATCTCGGCGACGATCTTGACCGGGCCGATCTCGCCCGTGGTGGCGACATGCGTGCCGCCGCAGAGCTCGCGGCTGAAGCCGCCGATGTCGACCACGCGGACGATCTTCCCGTACTTGTCGCCGAAGAAGGCGAGGGTGCCCTCGGGCTTCTTGTCGAACTCGGTCTCGTAACTTTCGACCTTGGCATTGTCGATCACTCGCTCGTTCACGAGCTGCTCAATCTCCCGCAGCTGGGCGTGGGTGACAGCCTCGAAGTGCGAGAAGTCGAACCGAAGGCGGTCGGGCGTCTTGTGCGTGCCGGCCTGGCGAACATGGGTGCCGAGTACCTTGCGCAGAGCCCAGTGAAGGAGGTGGGTGGCGGAATGGTGGCGCGAAATCGCGCGGCGCCGTGGTACGTCGACGGCGAGTTCAACCGGCGTGGCCACGCTCCACGGCCAAGGGCCCACATCGCGGTCCAATTCGACCTTGTGCAAGTGACGGCCGGCCTTGTCCTTCACCGTGTCGGTGATGTGCAGGAGCTTTCCATTGCCGAGTACCGTGCCGGAATCCCCGGCTTGGCCGCCCATCTCGGCGTAGAAGGGGGTCTGGTCGAAGACGAGGAACGTGGCCTTCTCGGTCTTGATGACGTCGATGACCTTGGCGTGCGAATGGGTGGCGGTGTAGCCGAGGAACTTGGTCGCCTCCAGGCCAGTAGCCTCGCCCTCGGTCGCGGCGACGATGACCTCCTTTTTCTGCGCCGCACGGCCCCGCTCGCGCTGCTTTTCCATTTCGGTTTCGAAGCCCGAAGAGTCGACGGTCAGACCCAACTCGGTAGCGAGCAGTTGAGTCATGTCCAACGGGAATCCGTAAGTGTCATAGAGTTCGAATGCCAGTTTTCCGGACACTTTGGAAAGTACGCCTCCAAAATTCAGTCTGGATGCACGATCACGCGGAAGGCCGATGCCTTCGTTGAATCGTTCCATTCCACGCGTAAGAGTTCGTCCGAAACTCTCCTCCTCACTGCGCACAACGCGACGAATAATGTCTTTCTGTTGTTTGAGTTCCGGGAAGACCTCGCCGAGTGACGAGACAACTGGATCAACCAAATGCTCGAAGGAGCCCGGAGCCAATCCAAGCTTGGTGCCATAGAGGATGCCTCTCCGAAGAATCCGCCGAATCACATAGTTCCGCCCTTCATTTCCCGGCAGGATCCCATCGGCGATCGCGCACGACACGCAGCGCGCGTGGTCGGCGAGGACGCGGAAGGCGACGTCGGTCTGTTCCTGCTCACTGAGGCCTTCGCGCTTGGTGGGGACGGTGCGGCCGTAGGTCTTGCCGGAGGAGAGCTCGGTGATCTTGGCGAAGAGCGGAGCGAAGACGTCGGCCTCGTAGTTGGAGGGCTCGGCGGTGAAGTCCTTGAAGCCCTTGGTCGTGGCGTAAATGCCGGCGACGCGCTCGAAGCCCATGCCGGTGTCGACGTGCTTCGCGGCGAGCGGGGAGAACGTGCCATCGGCGTTGGCGTTGAACTGGATGAAGACGTGGTTCCAGATCTCGATGCAGCGCGGACTGGAGGAGTTCACGCCCTTGCGGCCTTCGGTTTCGTCGTCGGCCGGGAGCAGGTTGAAGTGGATCTCGGAGCACGGGCCGCAGGGGCCGGTGTCGCCCATCATCCAGAAATTGTCCTTCTTGTTGCCGTTGACGATGTGGACCTTCGGGTCGAGCCCGGCGCGGGTGAAGATACCGGCCCAGATGTCGTGGGCCTCCTGGTCGAAGTCGGAGGGATCGCCCTTGGACTTGTCGGGGGAATAGACTGTGGCGAACAGACGCTTGGGCGGGATACCCCAGACCTTGGTGATGAGTTCCCAGCCCCACTCGAGGGAGTCCTTCTTGAAGTAATCGCCGAAGGACCAGTTGCCGAGCATCTCGAACATCGTGTGGTGGTAGGTATCGAAGCCGACGTCCTCGAGGTCGTTGTGCTTGCCGCCGGCGCGGATGCATTTCTGGGTGTCGGCGGCGCGGGTATCCTTGCCGGCCTTGGCCCCGGCCCACTTCGAAACGTCGGCCTGCCGGTCGCCCAGGAAGATCGGCACGAACTGGTTCATGCCGGCGTTGGTGAAAAGCAGACCGGGCGAATCGGGCAGGAGCGACGCCGACGGCACGATGGTGTGGCCGTGGGCGGCGAAGAAATCGAGGAAGCTCTGGCGGATTTCAGCGGAAGTCATGCGGCGGAGTCAGAGGGCGGAGGACAGAGGACGGAACGGAGGGAGGCAAGAGGGGAATGGGGCCGGTTGTGACCGGATTTCCCCGCATGAATTCCAAAATCTTTCTGTTTCTCGTTCTCGCTCCGTATGCCAAGCCGAGAACGAGGAACAAGAAAAGGAACGACTTCGATTCAAGCGCCGCGAAACCGTCCGATTTGGGCGGAAGCCCGGGCGAAGGCTTGGGTTGTCGCGCCACAACCGATCGGTACGCCTCGCACGCTCCTGAGATCAAGGAGCGACGATACCTCCCGGCCTTTGGACCTGTCAGGGTCAGACAGGTACGGAACTCGCGCGTCTGTGGTATTTTAGGCGTTGCCCTGGGTCCATGAAGCGAGCATTCTGACGTCGCTTCAGCGATCTAACGGCTAGGTCTGCGATGAGTATGCCTTCCGCACCAACTAATATCCACCCGGTGGCACTAGCTGTCGGTAAGGCTGCTGGACAGCCTGACCCGCTGTCTCGCCGGGGTCCCGAACAGGGCGCCCCTCGCACCGCAGGCCGCCACGGCGCGCCCCGTGCCGCGCCCGCTGCGCATCCTGCTGGTGGAAGACAACCTCGTGAACCGAAAGGTCGCGCTCGGCCAGCTCCATAAACTGGGTTACGATGCCGAGGTCGCGATCAACGGGCGGGAGGCGGTCGCCGCCTGCGAGAAGATGCACTTTGACGTTGTGCTGATGGATTGCCAGATGCCCGACATCGAGGGCTACGAGGCCACGCGCATGATCCGAATCCGCGAGGTCGTGCACCCCGGACCCGGCGGGCAACGTTCCCACATCATCGCGATGACCGCGCATGCACTCGAAGGCGACCGCGAGAAATGCCTGGCCGCCGGGATGGACGATTATGTGAGCAAACCGGTGCAGATCGAAACGCTGCAGACGGCGCTTGCCACCGCGGCGGCCAGGGCGGAGGTTAGCCCATGACCGCGGGAATTGCCGGCGCCGCCCTGAAGGAAGCGATGGCCGAGGCAGGCCCCGCATCGGCGGTCTCCTTTGCGTCCCTCCGGGTCCTGATCCTGGAGGATGAATCCAGCGACGCAGAACTGGCGATGTGCGAGCTGCGCCGATCCTGGCGGACGGTGGATTGGCGCCGGGTCGATACCGAGCCGGCGTTTCGATCCGCCCTGGAGGAGTCCTGGGACGTCATCCTCTCCGACTATAACGTGCCGCAGTTTGACGGGCCCGCGGCGATCCGGCTGGCGCGGAGCCTTACGCCGCAGATTCCGGTCATCGTGCTCACCGGGCAAATCGGGGAGGAGCTGGCCGCCGGCTGCATCCGGGACGGCGCGGTGGTGATCGACGAATATCACCGGGCTGACGGCAAGACGCTGTTTTTCCATGTGGTGAAGTCGCCCGTCTTCGACTCCGACCACCGGATCACCGGTACCCAGGGCATCGTGGTGGACATCACCGAGCACCGGCAGGCGGAGGCAGCGCTGCGGGAGAGCGAGGAACGCTTCCGGCAGATCGCCGAGAACATTACCGAGGTGTTTTGGATGACGGACCCCCGGACCGGGACGATGCTCTACGTCAGCCCGGCCTACGTCGCGATCTGGGGGCGCAGCCGCGAGAGCCTGTACGAGTCTCCCCAGCGCTGGCTGGAGGCGATTCATCCCGAGGAGCGCGAACGGGTACGGGCGGCGGCGCAGACGCAGGCCGACGGGTTGTACGACGAATCCTATCGCATTGTCCGGCCGGACGGTTCGCAGCGCTGGATCCGGGACCGGGCGTTCCCCATCCGCAACCAGGAGGGGCGCGTTTACCGGATGGTCGGAACCGCGGAGGACATCACCGACCGTCGCCGCCTGGAGGAGCAGTTTCGCGAGGCGCAGAAGCTCGAGGCGATCGGCACCCTCGCGGGCGGGATTGCGCATGATTTCAACAACATCCTCACGGCGATCAGCGGCTTCGCTGAGCTGGCGAAGCTCACCTCCGAGGGCAACCGGGAGGCGTGCGAGCACATCGACTCCGTGCTGACCGCAAGCTGGCGTGCGGCCAGCCTCGTCCGGCAGATCCTGTCCTTCAGCCGTCGCGACGACCAGCAGCGGCACCCGGTGCAGCTGAACCAGGCGCTGGTGGAACCCCTCAAGCTGCTGCGCGCGACAATCCCGTCGATCATCGAGTTTGACATCGAGCTCGCGCCCAACCTTCCGTCCGTCCTGGCCGACACCACCCAGATCCACCAGGTGGTGATCAACCTCTGCACGAATGCCTGGCAGGCGATGAAGCCCCGCGCGGGCCGGCTGCACGTGCAGCTGGCGAAGGTGGAGGTCGATGCGCTGATGGCGGGGAGCAACCCCCGGCTCCGGGAGGGGGAATACGTGCGCCTGACGGTCACCGACACCGGTCGCGGCATGGACCGCGAGACCCAGGCCCGAATTTTCGAGCCGTTCTTCACCACCAAGCCGCCGGGGGAAGGCACGGGACTGGGATTGTCCGTGGCGCACGGGATCATCCTGGGGCACGACGGGGCGATCACGGTCTACAGCGAGCTGGGCCGCGGCACCACGTTTCACGTCTACTTTCCGGTGCATGCGGCGGAATCGTTCGAAACCGTCGAGGGCCCGGCGAACGTGCCGCGGGGCCGGGGCGAACGCGTGCTGTTCGTCGACGACGAGAAACCGCTGGCGGAACTCGGGCACCGGATGCTCGAACACCTGGGCTACGAGGTGGAAAGCACCAGCAGCGTGCTCGCGGCGCTGGACCGGGTCCGCGCGGACCCGCGGGGCTTTGCCTTGGTGATCACCGACCTGACAATGCCGGTGATGACCGGTCTCGACTTTGCCGTCGAACTGCTCGCGCTCCGGCCGGACCTGCCGATCATCCTGACGACCGGTTTCAACGCGGGCCTTACCGCCGCGCGGGTCCGCGAACTGGGCATCCGGGAGTTGCTGCTAAAGCCTCACTCGCTCCAGTCGCTCGGCGTGGCTGCGCATCGTGCCCTGACGGAATCCAAGCTGGGCTGATCCGGCCCGGCCCGCAGGGATCCCCGGCCGAGGGGACTACGGGAGGACGGCAGCCGGTTTCACCCGGCTGAAAGGGGTGCATCCCAGAGCTTGGTCCCGGGCACCGTCTGCTGGCCGAATCCGGCGCCTCTCTGCCTCAGCCAAGATTTGCGATGATCGCATCGGCCATGGCCTTGGTGCCGACCGACGGCTTGCCGAAGGCGATGTCGCCGGTGCGCACGCCCGAGGTGACCGCTTTTTTGACCGCGGCCTCGATACGAGTGGCGGTTTTTTCCAGCCCAAAGCTGAAGCGGAGCATCAGGGCGACGGAGAGGATCTGCGCGCAAGGATTGGCGATGCCCTTGCCGGCGATATCCGGTGCGGTGCCGCCAGCGGGCTCGAAGAGGCCGAAGGGCAGGCCGAGTGAATTCTTGCCGGCACCGAGCGAGGCGGAGGAGAGCATGCCCAGCGAACCGCAGATCACGGCCATCTCGTCCGAGAGGATGTCGCCGAACATGTTCTCGGTCACGAACACATCGAACTGGTTCGGATTGCGCGCGAGCTGCATGGCGGCGTTGTCCGCGTACATGTGGCTGAGCTCGATGTCGGGCGCATGCTTCGCCACGTACTCGGACACGGTCTTGCGCCAGAGCACGGAGGTCTCGAGCACGTTGGCCTTGTCGACCGAGCAGAGCTTCTTCTTCCGCGACCGGGCGGCGGCGATCGCCGTGACGGTGATGCGCTCGATCTCGCTCTTGCGGTAAACCATGGTGTCAACGGCCTGGATGTCGCCGTCGGGCAGCGTGGTGGTCTCCTTGGGCAGTCCGAAATAGAGACCTCCGGTGAGCTCGCGGATGCAGACGATGTCGATGCCGTCGGGAATGCGCTCGCTCTTGAGCGGCGAGGCATCGGCCAGTTCGCGGTAGAGCAGGCCGGGGCGGATGTTGGCGAAAAGGGTGAAGTGCTTGCGCAGCGGGAGCAGCGCGGCGCGCTCGGGCTGCTCCTTGGGGGGGAGTTTTTCCCATTTCGGGCCGCCGACGGAGCCGAAGAGAATGGCGTCCGACTCGGAACAGATCTTGAGGGTGGAGTCGGGCAGGGCCTTGCCATGGTTGTCGATGCCGGCACCGCCGACGTCGGCCCTGGTGTAGGCGAGCGTGAGCCCTTCCTGTTTCGCGACGTGCTCGAGCACGCGGAGGGCCTCGGTCATGACCTCGGGCCCGATGTAGTCTCCAGCAAGAACGGCGAACTTTAGCGTCGGCATAGGGGAGGGCGAGGGTGGCAAGGGCGGAGGGCGAGTGGCAAGCCGCCAATGAAGGCGAAGATGATTTCGCGCAGAGGCGCCACGGCGCAGAGCGGGAACCGCCAAGACAGGGAATCCAACCGCCGAAGACGCAAGTTCCCGTCCTCAACTTTCAGGGTCACTCATTCAGGTCTCCGCGCCTCTGCGTCTCTGCGCGAAACCGGTTTGAAAGAAAAACGCTTTGGCATTGCCGGCCGGGGCAAACCGCATGGATTGGCGGGCGTGAACCTGCATGTCCTGCCCGCCGGCCCGATTCAGACCAATGCCTACCTGCTGACCGCGCCGGAGCGCGGCGAGGCGGTGCTGATCGACGCGCCGGGCGGGGTCTGGGCAGACGTGGCGCCGATCCTTGCGGCGGAGAAGTGCGTGCTGAAGGAACTGTGGATCACTCACGGACATTGGGATCACACCCAGGGCGGTGCCGAGGTGGTGCGCGCAACTGGCGCGAAGGTCCGGGCCCATGTGGCGGATCGCGTCCTGATCGAGACCCCGGATGTGATGAAGCGCTTCATGGGCGGGGAGCTTCACCTTGAACCGATCCACGTGGACCACTGGGTCACGCCGGGCGAAACCTTCCAGGCGCTCGGCGCGACGGTGGAAGTGCGGCACGTGCCCGGCCACTGTCTGGGCAATGTGCTGTTTTATTTTCCCGCGGTGCATGCGGCCTTCGTCGGCGACGCCCTGTTCCGGGGCAATGTCGGCCGCACCGACCTGCCGGGCGGGGATTTTGGGACGCTGGAAAAATCGATTCGCGGGCAGATTTATTCCCTGCCAGACCGGACGGCGATCCATCCCGGGCACGGCCCGGAAACGACGGTGGCCGAGGAAAAAGCCCACAACCCCCATGTCCCTGCCTGACGACGAGACCTTCATGCGCCACGCCCTTGGCCAGGCGCGCAGTGTCTGGGGCGCCACCCACCCCAATCCCATGGTCGGCGCCGTCATCGTCGAGGACGGCAAGATCGTGGCCGAAGGTGCCACCGCCCCCGACGGCGGGCCGCACGCGGAGCGGCTGGCGCTCCTCGCGCGCGGCAAGACGCCGCGGCCGGGCGCATCCCTCTACGTGACGCTCGAGCCCTGTTCGACCGAGGGACGAACGGGGGCCTGCACCGATGCGATCATCGCGTCCGGGATCAAGCGCGTCGTCGTCGGGGCGACGGATCCCAATCCCGCCCATGCCGGCCGCGGGTTCGCGGTGCTGCGCGCGGCGGGGGTGGAGGTAGTGACCGGCGTGCTGGAGGACGAATGCACCGACCTGAACCTGATCTTCAACCACTGGATCACGCGGGAACGCCCGCTGATCGCGGCCAAGGCGGCGGTGACGCTGGACGGCAAGATCGCGAGCCGGACGGGTGAGTCGCGCTGGATCACGAACGAGCAGTCGCGCGCCGACGTGCACCGCTGGCGCCGGCTCTTTCCCGGAATCGCGGTGGGGGCGATGACAGTGCTGCGGGACAACCCGCGCTTGACGGCTCGCCGGGGCAGCGAGGAGTGGTGCCCGTGGCGCTTTGTGTTCGACGGCCTGCTGCGCACGGTGGTCGACCAGAACCTGCCGCGGGTGTACACGGATGAGTTTCACGAACGCACGATCGTGGTGACGACGCCCCACGGCGGACTCGGCTATGTGCGGAAGCTGCAGGATCTCGGCGTGAAAGTCTGGGTGTTCAACTCGCCCACGCAGCGGGTGGCCTTCGCGGATTTCCGGCAGCGCTGCGCGGAGGAAAGAATTTCCGGCGTCTACTTCGAGGGCGGCGCCCAGCTGTTGAGCGAACTCCTGCGGGCGAAGCAGCTCGACTACCTTTTCATCTACCGGGCCCCGGTGCTGCTCGCCGACGACAAGGCGCGGAGCATTTTCAGCGGGCTGCGCCCGGAGCGGCTCGACCAGGCGGTGCGGCTGGCGGATGTCCGGCACGAAGCCTTCGGCGACGACGAGCTCATGCGAGGGCGCGTGACCTTTCCCGAAAAAATGCCGGTGGATGAAACCGTGTTCGGTTCCCGTTGAGGGGGCGGCCGGCGGAAAGCGGCATGAAATTTCACCTTGCCTCGGGCAACGCGCACAAGGCGGAGGAGTTCCGGGCCTTGGCGGCCGCGTCGGGCCTGGCCGTGACGGTGGTTTCTGCAGCGGCCACGGGCGGCATGCCCCCGGTGGAGGAAGACACCGGCACGTTTGCCGGCAACGCGCGGAAGAAGGCGCAGGCATTGCGCGCGAAGCTGCCCGACGACGCCTGGGTGCTGGCCGATGACAGCGGATTGTGCGTCGACGCACTCGAAGGCGCGCCGGGCGTCGAGTCGGCCTACTACGCCGGGCCGCAAGGCGACGGCGCGGCGAATCTCGCCAAGCTCGTGGTGGTGATGCGCGACGTGCCGGCGGCGGAACGCGGGGCGCATTTCGTCTGCGTGCTGCTCGTGCTTGGACCCGGCGGGCTGGAGCAGGTCTTCGAGGGCCTGGTCGGCGGGCGACTGGAACGGGAGCCGCGCGGCGGCGGCGGTTTTGGCTATGATCCGCTGTTCGTGCCGGACGGCCTGGCGCGGACCTTTGCGGAGCTGCCCGAGGCGGAGAAAAACCGGCTCAGCCACCGCGGCCGCGCCTGGGCCCGGCTGGCCGAATGGGTCCGGCGGCGTTCCGGGTGAGCCGGGTGGAGACCGGGAGGTCGCCGCTCCATCGCTTCGATTCAGCCTCGTGACCTCGCCAGCTACTTGAGCTGGGTCGCGTCGAAGATATAAACTGAGTCGTGGTCATCCGGGCCGCCGCCGACATGGAAGAGCACCGCGGTGCCGCTGGTCATGAGATCGGTCCATTTGGGGTCCAGCTTGTACTTCAGGCGTTCGTAGCCGGAGACGCAGACATAGCGGGCCTGGAGCACGCGCAGGCTGGCGAAGTCCGCCTGCTCGTAGGTGCGGCGAATCTCGTCCCGCTGCTCATCGCGCCGGTAGGGATTAGAGTCCCCGTAGATGCCGGCAAGAGTCGGCCGGCCGGCGAGGGCCGTGACAAAGTGGATGTCGTTGTAGGCCGACGTGAGGACGACGGAGGAGGGCTCGGTGTTGGCCCTGAGCCAGGCCGCCGCGGCGCGGACGTTCCGGTGGAACATGAGGATCTTGCCATGGGCGGCGGAGGCGACCTCGCGATAGAACTCAAAGGCCGGCGGCGCCACGCACAGGATCAGGAAGAACCACCAGAGCGTCCGCGCCACGACCTGCCGGCGTCCGGGCCATTGCGCGGCGCCCAGGACGATCACGAGCGACAGGCCCAGGTTGACGAAAATCATGAACTTGTTGCTGTCGCCCCAGGTGAAACTGTAGCGGTAGACGTTGATGAGGGCGAAGCAGAAGCCGCAGGCGGCGAAGTACCATTGCCATTGCCGCAGGAAATTCCGCAGCGGCGGGGATTGATCGGATCCGGCCGGGTGCGCCGGCCGGCGCACCAAGGCCAGCCCGGATAAAAGCAGGCCCCAGAACAGGAAATCCCCGTCGACGAAAAACCAGAAAACGATCCGGCGGGTGAAGGCGGGGAAGGCGGAGAAATCCCCCAGGGGCAATGACAGGGCGACATCCCAGCCCGAGTAGGCCGGGTTGCCTGCGGGGCCGTAGAAGAGAAGATAGAAGAGCTGCAGTACACCGACCGCGAACACCGGCAGCCACCAGCCGCAACGGGCGAAAAACCACCCGCGGTGCCGCCACAACTTCGGTGCGAGGGCGAGTGCCAGTACCGCAAATGCGACGATATGGGCGAGGGGCAGCAGGCAGACCAGGCAGAACGACTGGAGCGTCCGGGTCCGGTCGCGCGGCGACAACGACCCCGGCGCGGCGGGGTCTCCGTCCCCAAAGGTGCCGTGGAGGATCAAAAGCGCGACCGGAAGGCTAAAGAGCAATCCACGCTGCGGTTCCAGCAGGTTGGTCAGCGTGAATTCAAAGTTGAAGTAAGGAAACCGCACGATGCCGTAAAACGGATCGTCCGGATTGAAGTAGGGGGGATGGAGCGCGAGGTAATGGATGAAATTGAGCAGGGCCGGGTTCAGGCAGAGGAAGATGAAGGCGCCGAGCATCACCCAGCGGGGAGGGAGCCGCAGCCAGCGCTCGAATGCCGCCCAGACCGCGCCGACCATCGCGGCCGCACTGATCAGGTTCATCAGCCAGATCGCCTTGAGGGGCGAAAGACCGAGCTGCACGAGATGGGCGAGCTGGAAGTCCGCCAGAAAGTGGTATTTCAGCGGGAATGGCGCCATGTCGAGGTCGACCGGGGGAAAGCGTGGCGCCGCCAGAAAGGCATTCGCGACCGAGAGATGGAAGGCGGTGTCGACGAAATTGAAATTGGTCCAGATGTTGCCCTCCCGGTCCACGATCAGGCCCGTGGCAAAGCGAATGACGACAAAGCCTGCCAGAAACAAAAACCACCCGTTCCCGCGGGGGGATGAACGCGCCGGGGCGGACGCCGCGAGCCCCGGTGCGGCGCCGGGGTTCCTTGTGAGCAACAGCCACGTCAGGGGCAGCAGGAGCGCGGCCCATGAGAAAAGCTGCTGGGTTCCACCCCAGCCGAAGACGACGTAGAAGAGAAAATTGGCCCAGGTCGCGAGGAAGAGCGTGAGGCCGAGCGAAAAAAGGTAGCGGGGAAGCCCCTTGAACGACTCCAGCAGCGCCGCGCGGTCCTGCAGCTGGTAAGCCAGCACGCCGATGAGAAGAAGCTGAAGCAGCGCAAGCATCAGTGGCGGGTATCGTTCTCAGCCGGGATCGTGCCGTTGAACGTAGCAGCCGAGGTGAGGAGGCTGGATTGAGCTGCATGGCCCAAACTCAGCCTCGTCACCTCGGCTGTTACCTCTCCGCAAACGATCCAACGGCATGAATCCGGCCTGGAAGGAACAGACTTTGTCCTCGTCGCCAAGCGTCGCCCGCCCGAAGCCTGGAGCAATGAAAGAGGCATGGCGGATCGTTTCCGCAACTAAACGCCCGCTCAAGAAACAAGTGGGCGCAGGAAAACCTATCCCTGGTCCGCCGCCCGCCTACGGCCCGAATAAAAACTGGCCCACGTTAATGGTATCGATGGCCGCGTTGCGCTCGTCGCTCCAGATGAGCTGCGCGTTGATCAAGGGGGCTTGGATAATGTCGAGCTGGTGCTTGACCCGGCCCTTGTCCTCCTCGGCGGGGAACCAGTCGGAGATGGCCTTCAATTGTTCCGCGCGGCAGACGATGACGTATTCGGTATGTGTGGGATCCCAGTCGCGGTCCGCGGTCGCGTCGCTGATGTCCGTGGTCACATTGATGGCGGAATGGCCCAGCGTGCGCGCCGTTGCCTCCACCACGGGGAAAAACCGGAAATAGCGGGAAGGCGTATGCACGACCAGCAGGCCGTCCCGGGCGGCCAGCCGGCGCAGGTAGAGCGCCAGCGCCTCGTGGGTCAGCAGGTGCGAGGGCACGCCGCCACCAGTGAAGGCGTCGACCACCAGAAGGTCGTAGTCGGTCTTGGAATCCTCGAGCGCCTTGCGCCCGTCGGCCTCGGCCAGGTTGACGTGGCCGGCTGACTCGGCGACGAAAGAGAAGTTCTCGCGCGCGACACGGAGCGCCTTGGGGTCGACGTCCCAGAAATCGTAGGTGTCATCGGTGCGCGCATAGGCGGCCAGGGTGCCGGCCCCGAGGCCAATCACGCCCACGTTCATCCGCGGCCGGGCGGCCTGCAGTTTTTCCAAGGTGCGGCCGACGCCGGTGCTTTCGGTGTAATAGCGGGTGGGCCGGTGCCGGGCCGCCGCATCGCTTGTCAGCTGCGTGCCGTGCAGGGTGGTGTCGCTGGACAGCACCACGCTGCGTGCGTCGGTCTTGATCATCAGGTGCCCATAGAGGTCGCGGAGATGGACGAGCTTGCTCTGCCCGAGGGCCTCGCCCCGGCGCTGATGCAGGCCGAGGATGAGGACGGGAACCAGCAGCACGCAGGTGGTGACGGCCACAAAGGCGGGATCGCGGCGGCCGGCGAACCAGAGCATGCCGGTCGTCAGGAGCGCGACGGAAGCCAGCTCGAACTCGATGGGCTGGGAGAGGAGAACGGGGATGATCATACCGGACACCAGCCCGCCGAGGACCCCGCCGGCCGCGAGCACGAGGTAAAAAGTCTCAAAACGTTTTGCCGGCCGCAACTGGTACAGCAGGGCATTGCCGAGGAAGCTGCCGCTGGCCGTGAGCGAGAGCAGCCACCACGCAGTGGCGGCGTTGACGGTGGCGGCGGTGAATCCCTTGGCCACCATGAACCCGCTCAGGCTGACGGCGAGCCAGACCAGGGTGGTCAGGGTCATCCAGCGGCGCCAGCGCCCGGAGAACACGACGGTGAAGCTGAGCAGGTAAAGTCCGAACGGCCCGACCCAGGCGAGGGGGTTGGAACCGATTTCCGCGGTGAGATGATACGTGGCGCCCAGCATGCCGACGCAGGTGAGCGCGCTCAGCCAGAGCCACAGTACGCCCGTCCCGAAGGCAACGGGCTCACGAACCTCGTCCTCGGGTTGGGATCGGGCGCCGGCGGCATTCGAAGACTGCCGAAAGAGGTAACCGGCGGCGGCGAGGAGGCCGGCAACCACGGTCAGGCAGCCATGCCAGTAGAATGTCTGCTCGCCGAGGCGCAGGGAAGGCTCGACAAAAAAAGGATAGATCACGACGGCCGCGAGGCTGCCCGCGCTGGAGACGGCGTAGAGGTAGTAAGGGATTTCCTCGCCCCGGCGGCGGAGCCAGCCGTGCAGGAGCGGGGCGGTGCTGAACAACAGGACCATCGCCGGCAGCGTGGTGAAGGACAGGCGCCATACCACGCGGGCGATGCTGGCCGCCGCGTAGGCGTGATCATCGGGGAGACGGAAAGTGACCACGGCGAGTGGGACGCGGCCTCATGCGCCGGGCGTCGCCAAGCGAAGGCAACGAGCATGAACCAAAGCCCAAGGAGGACCGCCGCGAGCAGCGCCAGGCCGACCACGACGCGCTGCTGCAGGGCGATGAGCCGCATGAGCGGGGCCGCGGCGATCGTCACGCGGGCCGAGGCCGGGCTCAATGCCGGACCCGGCAATGCCTGGTCAAAATAGAGCGCGGAAGGGTCCTTGGGTGGAGCGATCTCGGAGCCCTTCGAAATCGTCACGGTGCCGCCAACCAGTGCGCCCAGCACCGGCTCATCCGCGGCACTCCACGGCCTGCCGGCCGGGGCGGCGGCCTTGATGGCGGCGACAAATTGCGCCCGCTTGGCTTCGATCGCTTCGGCCCGAAGTTCCCGGGTCTGCCGGAGCAGCCATCCTTGCGCCGCGAACGCCGCCCCGAGGAAGAGGAGGAGCAGCAGCACGGAGTAGCCGACGAGCCGGGTGAGGGAATTCATGCGGGCCCCGCGGGACTGAGGCCGGCCGCACGCTGCGGCAGCCGGGGGCGCACGTCAAAACTTTCGACATTTGGCCCGTGGCGGGTTTCCTTGGCGGGCTCCATCCATGAAGTCGTTCTACATCACCACCGCGATCGATTACGTGAACGGTTCGCCGCACCTGGGCCATGCCTATGAAAAGGTGCTGACGGACGTCATTGCCCGGTTCCGGCGGCAGATGGGCGATCGCGTGCATTTCCTGACCGGCACCGACGAGCACGGGCAGAAGGTGCAGCAGAGCGCGAGGGCCCGCGGTATCGCGCCGCAGCAGTACGTCGACGAGGTGAGCGGTGAATTCCGGGCGCTGCTGCCGCAGCTGAACATCTCGAACGACGACTTCATCCGCACGACCGAGGAGCGGCACAAGCGCGTCGTCCGCCAGCTGCTCCAGCAGCTGTTTGACAAGGGCGAGATCTACCTGGCCGAGTACAAGGGCTTTTATTCCACGCGGCAGGAGCAGTTTCTCCAGGAGAAGGACCGCCAGCCCGACGGTTCCTGGCCCGAGATTTTCGGCGAGGTGACGGAGATCACGGAGACGAATTATTTCTTCAAGCTGCAGCGGTATCAGGAGTGGCTCGTGGACTTCCTGGCCAAGCACGATGACTTCATCTTCCCGCGCTACCGCCAGAAGCAGGTGCTCGAATTTCTCAAGGAGCCGCTCAACGACCTCTGCATCTCGCGCCCGCGCGAGAGGCTGGAGTGGGGCATCCCGCTGCCCTTTGACGAAAAGTACGTCACCTATGTCTGGTTTGACGCGCTCGTGAACTACTACTCGGCGGTGGCAGACCGGCCTGGCTTCTGGCCCGCGGATTTCCACGTCATCGGCAAGGACATCCTGCTGCCGCCACACGCGGTTTACTGGCCGATCATGCTGCACGCCCTCGGGCTGCCTCTGCCCAAGGCGCTCCTCGTGCATGGCTGGTGGTCGGTCAATGGCGTCAAGATGTCGAAAAGCACGGGCAACTTCATCGTCCCGGGGGACTATACCGGCGAATTCGGCGTCGACGCATTGCGCTATTTCCTGGTCCGCGAGATGAACGTCGGGCAGGACAGCGATTTCACCCGCGCCCAGTTTCTCGTCCGCTACAACAGCGAACTCGCCAATAACTTTGGCAACCTCGTGAACCGCACGCTGAACATGACCAATCGTTTCGGCGGCGGCATCGTGCCGGCGGCGGGACCGACGGAGGAGACCGAGCAGGAATTGCAGGCGCTGTGGGAGAAAACGCGGGGCGAGGTGATCCCGCTCTGCGAGGGGTTCCAGTTCCACACGGCCCTCGAGAAAACCTTCGGCTTCATCACGGCGACCAACGCCTATATCGAGAAACGCGCACCCTGGAAGCTCGGCAAATCGGCCGAGCCCAAGGACCAGGCGCTGCTGCGCACGTCGCTTGCGACGATGGCGGAGGCGCTGCGCCTCGCCGCCGCGCTGCTGCAGGCCGTGATGCCAGCCACCACGGAGAAGATCAACGCGGTGCTCGGCTACACGCCCGGCCCGGTGTGGCGCGAAGAGCTGACCTGGGGCACGAAATTGACGGGTGCGAAGGTCGCGGAGGCGCTGGTGCTGTTCCCGCGGCCGGCGCCCGCGAAATAGGTGAAAGAGGTCAGAAGTCAGATGTCAGCAAATAGCCGTTCTGTTTCCGGTCACCGACTTCTGGCCTCTGACTTCTGACCTCTGGCTTCCTCACCGATGACCATCCTTCCGCTCGACCTCGCCGCCAATGCCACACCGGAGGCATTGCACGCGTTCCTCGCGCAGTGCCAGGCGGTGGCGGTGCGCACGGGACGGCCGCAGCTCGTGAGCATTTCGCTGCAGGTCGACGCGCTCGACCCACTGGCGGTGCTGGAGTCGATCTTTGAACCGGACGAGCCGCACTTCTACACGGAGCGCCCGGACCTCGAGACGGCGATCGCCGGGGCGGAGGTGGCGGTGGAATTCGAGACGCGCGGTCCGGACCGGTTCGCCGCGGTGCAGCGCTGGATCGACGGGGTGCTGGAGCGGACCCTCGCCGTCGGTGCCGTGGACGCCCCGTTCGGCGGACCGCATTTTTTTGCGAGTTTTGCGTTTGGCGACGAGGTGGAGGCCGGCGAGCCCTTTCCGGCGGCGCGCGTGTTTGTGCCGCGGTGGCAGGTCGCGCGCGCGGGCGCTGTCACGACCGCCGTCGCTAACCTGCTGGTGGCGCCGGACGCCGACTTGGCGGCGTTGGCCGGGCGGGTGTGGAATGCGCATGAGAAATTCCGGGGTTTCGAGTACGTGAAAGGCGAGGGCGCCCTGGCGGATGGGACTCATAGGTCCAATGGGACCGATGAGACCTATAAGTCCCATGAATCGGGCGACTACCGTGCGGCCGTGGCCCGGGCCCTGGAGCGCATCGCCGCCGGCGAATTCAGCAAGATCGTGCTCGCGCGGGCGCGCGATCTCGCGGCCGGCGGGCCGCTGCATCCCCTGCGGCTCCTGAACGGCCTGCGCCAGCGCTTTCCCAGCTGTTATGCCTTCTCCCTGGCGAACGGCCGCGGACAGAGCTTTATCGGCGCCAGCCCCGAGCGGCTGGTGCGGGTGAGCAAGGGTGTGCTTGAAACCGAGGCGCTGGCGGGCTCGATCCGGCGCGGGGGCGGTGCGAGCGAAGACGCCGCGCTGGCGGCGGAACTGCGCCACAGCGACAAAGATCTCCGTGAGCAGCAGCTCGTCGTGGAGGCCATCACGAACCGGCTCGCACAACTGGGGCTGAAGCCGGAGTTTTCCCCGCAGCCGGGCGTGAGGCGGCTCGCGAATGTGCAGCACTTGCACACGCCGGTCCGCGCCGTCCTGCCGGCTTCCGTGCGCCTGCTGGAGGCCGTGGCCGCCCTGCACCCCACGCCGGCCGTCGGTGGCACGCCGCAGGCGGCGGCGGTAGCGCACATCCGGGAGCTCGAGGGTTTTCCGCGCGGTCTCTATGCCGGTGCGCTCGGCTGGCTCAACGCGCGCGGCGGCGGCGAGTTTTTTGTCGGCCTGCGCTCGGCCTTGGTCGATGGCGCGCGGGCACGGCTTTACGCCGGCGCCGGCATCGTGGCGGGATCGGTCCCCGAGAACGAGTTTGCGGAGACGGAGCTGAAGTTTAAAGCCATGGAGGATGCCCTGCTCTCCGCATGAACCCGCCAGACCACCTCGACGCCAGTAATGTCAATTCGCTCTGGTGCGGCGTGCTGGCGGAGACGCTGGCGCGTTGTGGAGTCAGCCATGCCGTGATCGCGCCGGGCTCGCGCTCCACGCCACTGGCGTTCGCCTTTGCGCGGCATCCGGGGATCGAGGCGATTTCCGTCCTCGACGAGCGCTCGGCGGCGTTTTTTGCCCTGGGCCTTGCCCGGCGGAATGGCCGTCCGACGGTGCTGGTGTGCACGAGCGGGACGGCGGCGGCGAATTTCTTTCCCGCGGTCATCGAGGCGCAGGAAAGCGGCGCGCCGCTCCTGGTCATCACGGCGGACCGGCCGCCCGAAATGCGGGCCTGCGCCTCGGGCCAGACGATCGACCAGCAGAAACTCTTTGGCGGCCATGTGAATTTTTATCACGAGCTTGCGGTGCCGAAGCTGAGCGAAAAACTCCTGCGCTACCTGCGGCAGACGCTGCTGCATGCCGTCGAGCGCACGCTGCAGGGCGGCTCCGGCCCCGTGCACCTGAACGCGCCCTTTCGCGATCCGCTGGCGCCGCTGCCGGATGGCGGCGCCGCGGAAAAACTCGCGGCCGCGATCGACTGGCCGCGTTTTTTCGCGCAGGTCGGCTCTGTGACGGGGCCGGGTAATGTCCTGGCGGCGCCGCCGCGCCTGGTCCCGGAGGTGCATGGGGTCATCATCGCCGGCCCGGAGCAACGCGCGGATCCGGAAGCATACGCCCGGACCGTCGCCCTGCTCGCGCTGAAATTGGGCTGGCCGGTGCTGGCGGACACGCTGTCGCCGCTGCGGCATCATGCGGGGCTGAATCCGAACCTCGTCACCACCTACGACATGATCCTGCGCCATCCGGCGACGGCGGAGCGGTTGAGCCCGGAAATCGTGCTCTGCCTGGGTGGCTGGCCGACCAGCAAGGTGCTGCGGCGGTGGGTGGAGGAGGCCGACGCGCCTGTCTGGCTCCTGACCGACCGGCCGGACAACCGCGATGCCCTGCATGGACGCACGCGGCATTGCCCGCTGTCACCGGCACTGCTGGCGGAGCATCTGCCGGCGACGGACGGGCCCAACGGCTACCAGCAGTTGTGGGCATCGTTCGAACGCAAGGCCCGGGCCGGGATCGACGGACGGCTGGGGGCGATGACGGAAATGTTCGAAGGGCGCGCGGCCTGGCTCCTCGCGCAGCACCTGCCGGCGGAAACCCCGGTCTTCGTGGCCAACAGCATGCCGGCGCGCGACGTGGAGTTTTACTGGCCGCCGGGCGACCGCCGGTTTGCCCTGTTCTGCAACCGTGGGGCCAACGGGATCGACGGGACGCTCTCGACTGCGCTTGGCGTGGCGCACGGCGGTCAGGCCGCGGTGCTGCTGACCGGAGACCTGGCGCTGCTGCATGACACCAACGGATTCCTGATCCGGCCGAAATTTCGCGGGAGCCTCACGATTGTCCTCATCAACAACCGGGGTGGCGGCATTTTCGAGCATTTGCCCGTGTCGCAGTTTGACCCGCCGTTCGAGGAGTTCATGGCCACGCCGCAGGAGGCGGATTTTGCGAAGCTATGCGCGGCCTATGGCGTCGGGCATGTGAGCGTCGACGACTGGGCACATTTCACCACGCTGATCTCGGACCTGCCCACGGCCGGCGTGTGGGTGGTGGAGCTGCGCACGGATCGGAAAAAGGACGTGAAGACGCGCGAGCGGTTGTTCACGGAAGTGGCGGCGGTGTTGTAGTGGCCGGATCGTTCCGCCGGTAGGGCGGCGACTCCGCTTGCCGCGGGGAATGTCTCTAGTGCCGATCCGGAGCCGCTGGTGGCCGGACAAAGCACTGTCCTTCGGCCCGGCGCGGACGGAGTCCGCGCCCTACCGGCTGGAATCATCCTGTCCCGGGGCGAGACCGCCCTTACAGAATCAAGTCCGGCGGGACGTTCGAGAGCGCTTCCTCGACGGTGGTCAGGCCCAGCTTGACCTTGAGAATGCTGTCCTGGTGGAGCGTCTTCATGCCGTTCTTCATGGCGATGCGCTTCAGCTGGGCGACCTCGACCTCCTTGTTGATGCCCTCGGTCAGTTCCTCGCTGTTGACCATGAGCTCATGGATGCCGACGCGGCCCTTGTAGCCCGTGCCATTGCAGGTCGGGCAGCCCTGGGGGTTGGCCTTGAAGATCGAGCCGCTCCAGCCGATTGCCTTTTCGATCAGCTCCTTTTCGCGGTCCTTCGGCTCATGCGGCTGCTTGCAGCTCTTGCAGATGCGGCGGAGCAGACGCTGGGCGCACACGCAGACGAGGGAGGCGGAAATGTTGAACGGCTCCACGCCCATTTCACCGATGCGGGCGACGGTGGACGGGGCGTCATTGGTGTGCAGCGTTGACACGAGCAAGTGGCCGGTGAGCGCGGCCTCGACGGCAATGCCGGCGGTTTCCTTGTCGCGGATCTCACCGACGAGGATGATGTCGGGATCCATACGGAGATAGCAGCGCAGCGCACGCTCGAACGTCAGGCCGATCTGGCGGCTCATCTGCATCTGGTTGATGCCGGCGAGCGTGTATTCGATCGGGTCCTCGGCGGTCTGGATGTTCACGTCGGGCGTGTTCACCTCGCCGAGCGCGGAGTAAAGCGTCATCGACTTGCCGGAGCCGGTCGGGCCGCAGTGGAGGATCATGCCGTAGGGCTGGCGGATGCACTCGCGGTAGCGGGCGAGATTTTCATCGGAGAAGCCGAGCGCGGGGAGGGGCAGGGTGCTCTTGGTCTTGTCCAGAATACGCATGACGATCTTCTCGCCATGGTTCATCGGCCCGGTCGCGACGCGGAGATCGATGTCGATGTTCTTCTTGGTGTATTTCTTGAAGACAATGCGTCCGTCCTGCGGCAACCGGCGCTCGGAGATGTCGAGGTTGCACATGATCTTCAGGCGGGTGACGAGGGAGTTGGTCACCTGCTTGGGCAGACGGAGCTTTTCCTGGCACAGGCCGTCGATCCGGTACCGGATGAGCAGGTCCTTTTCCATCGGCTCGATGTGAATGTCGGATGCACCCGAAATGTAGGCGTCCTCGATGATGCGGTTGGCGAGCTGGACGATGGGGGCGGAGTCCTCGCTCTCGAGATCTGCGGCGGACACCGCGGCGCCGGCGGGGTCGGAGCTGTAGGCCGTGCTGATGACATCGGCGACTGCGCCGATATCGACCTCGCTGTTCGCGCCCGTCTTCGAGTCCTTGAAGAACTTCTTGATCAGGACCTCGATCAGGGTGGCCGGCGCGACCCGCACGTCATCGATCGAGTAGTCGGTGGCCTGCTGGAACGACTCGCGCTTGGCGTAGTCGAGCGGGTTGGCCATGAGCACGGCGATCGCGTTGCCGTCCAGTTTTTTATAGGGGAAAATGCCCTCGCGGCGGATGATGGCCTCGCCGGTGCTCTCGATGAGCTTCTCGTCGCACTCGATCTCCTCGACCTTGGTGACGAGCGGCAGGTCGGTGAGCTTGGCGACGAACTTGGCGGTGTCCTCGGCGCTGAGCTGGAACTTCGGGTCCAGCATCCGCTGCATGAGGGTGGAGGAATACTCGGCGACCTCCTGGAGAAGCGTGAGATCCTTGTCGACGAACTCGCCGTTGGTCCCGGCCGCCTCCTCCTTGTTGAGCACCTGGATGGCGCCGATGACGGTGTTGGCCTTGAGCGGCACGGTGAGCATCGAGCACACCTCGAACCCGGTGCTCTTGGCCATGGTCGACATGAACGGCGCCTGGCTGTCGGTGTTCTGGAAGAACACGGGTTCCCCGGAGGAGATCACCTTGCCGACCACGCCGGTGCCGAGGGGCAGCTTGAGGGTGAGCAGCTTGGCGGCGGTCTCCTGCAGCTTTTTTTCCAGCGGCGGGTCCTTGGCCCAGAGGGTGGGGAATAGTAGACGTGCTTGAAGACGATGTCGTTGCCCTCGATGAGGTAGAGCGTCATCGACTGCGCTTGCAGCGCCTCGACCACCTTGGTCGCGGTGAGCTCGATCACGGAATTGACGTCCTCACGGCTGGGCGCCGGCTTCGAGATCAGCTTGATCAGGAGCGAGCGGCGCAGGGTATTGGCGATATTGGCGGAGGCCATGGATGGGGACGGAGAACCTTGAATCTTGAATTGTCAGCGCGTGCACGCATCCGCAATGACAATTGCGTGACGAGGATGACGTATGTTTAAGCGATTGCGCGCCTTTTTCAAACCCGCGGGCTCAGGCGAGCGGGGTGAGCGGCTGGCGGCAGCCTGGCTCCGGCGGGAGCGGGGTTTCCGCATCGTGGCCCGCAACTGGCGCAGCCCGCGGGACCGTCGCGACGAACTCGACCTGGTGACGCGTGACGGTGAGGTGCTCGTGTTTGTGGAGGTGAAGACCCGGGCGGCCGGGGCACTCGTGACGGGTTATCATGCGGTCGACGAGCGCAAGAAGGCCGTCATGCGCCGCGCGATCGAAGCCTACCTCGCCGGCCTCCGCCTCAAGCCGCGCACAGTGCGCTTTGACATCGTCGAAGTGGCGCTTCCCGGGGCCAATGCGGCCTGCGGCGCGGCGCCCGAGGTGCGGCATTTTTCCAATATCCCGCTCTTCCCGCGGCAGTGGCGGCCGTGAAACGAAACCATCAGGGCGACGAATCGGTCGCGGGCCCATTTCCCTTGCCTGCGCCGTGACGGGCCGATGAGGATTTGCCACTGTCATGGCCGACTCTCCGCGTCATCCTTTTCTCCAAGGGCTCAGCAAGCACCGCGGCGCACCGCCGACGGTCGTCGTGATCTTCGGCGCGTCAGGCGACCTCACCGCGCGCAAGCTCATCCCTGCGGTCTACAACCTGAGCTACGACAATCTCCTGCCGGCCGACTTCTTCCTTGTTGGTTTCGGCCGCAAGCCGATCCCGGATGATGAGTTCCGCGCGCTGGCGTCCGACGCCGTGAAGGAATTCTCCCGTCGCGAGCTGAACCCGGACATCTGGAGCCGGCTCGCGCCCAACACCAGCTACGTGGCCGGCGGCTACGACGAGAAGCCCGCGTTCGACCGGCTCGCCGCGCATCTCGTGGACATCGAGAAGAAAATCGGCCGCGAGGTGCAGCCGTTGTTCTACATTTCCACGCCGCCCTCGGTCTTCGCCCCGATCCTGCGCAACCTCGGTGCGAGCGGCCTCGCCGCCAAATACCGCGGCCAGCCCCACCAGGCGAAGGTGATCATCGAAAAGCCCTTCGGCCGCGACCTCACCTCCGCGCAACAGCTGAACGTCACGATCCGTTCCGTCCTGGAGGAATCCCAAGTTTACCGCATCGACCACTACCTCGGGAAGGAGACCGTGCAGGACCTGCTCGTGCAGCGTTTCGCCAACTCGATTTTCGAGCCGCTGTGGAACCGGAATTTCATCGAGTCCGTCCAGATTACCGTGGCCGAGGAGGTGGGCGTGGGCACGCGCGGCGGTTATTACGAGCAGAGCGGCTGCCTGCGCGACATGATCCAGAACCACACCATGCAGCTGCTCGCGCTCACCGCGATGGAGCCGCCGGTGTCGCTCGATCCCGAGGCCATCCGCGATGAGAAGGTCAAGCTGCTGAAGGCCATCCAGCCGCTCGCACTCGGCCCGGGCGGCGACGTCGCCCGCGCGCAGTACGCCGCGGGCATGACCGGTGGCAAGGCCGTGCCCGGCTACCTGCAGGAGGAGGGCATCAACCCGCAGTCCGCCACCGAGACCTACGCTGCGCTGCGCCTCTCGATCAACAACTGGCGCTGGCAGGGTGTCCCGTTCTACCTGCGCTCCGGCAAGCGCCTCGCGCGCCGCGTCTCGGAGATCGCGATCAATTTCAAGTGTCCCCCCGGCACGCTTTTTGCCGAGCAGAGCGCCCACTTCGACCTCGCCGCCAACACGCTCGCCTTCCAGATACAGCCCGACGAGGGCTTGAGCCTGATCCTCAACACGAAGATCCCCGGGCTGGAGACCCGCACGCAGCCGGTGAAGATGAATTTCCGCTACGCGACGACCTTCGGCTCCAACACGCCCGAGGCTTACGAGCGCCTGGTGCTCGACGCGATGATTGGCGACGGCACGCTTTTTATCCGGGGCGACGAGACCGAGGCGTCGTGGAAACTGTGCACGCCCATTCTCGACTCGTGGGCCGCCGCCGGCCGCACCGGCATCGACAGCTATGCCGCCGGATCCTGGGGGCCGCCGACGGCGGATGCGCTGGTCGCCAAGAACAACCACGTCTGGCGGCAGCCGTAGCCGGCGCGAGGCGCCGGGAAGCTCCAAGGACCAACCTTCAAGCTCCAAAACAAGACTTCATTACCGGCTTTTCAGCCGGTGGTTGAAGATTTCAAGCCCTTGAGGTTTCATTGGATGTTGGTGCTTGGAATTTGGAATTTTTAAATAATGCCCTCCATTTTCACTGCCTTGCCCGGGATCGAGGTCCCGGTGGACTCGATCTCGAAGAGCCTGACCGACATGTGGGCCAGTACCGCGGCGAGCGGCGGACCCGCGCCGGAGGCCGATGACGCCAAGGCGACCCAGGTCAATTTTGTCCTGCACCTTGGCTTGAACACCACGCCCGAGGACGCGGCGGTGCAGTTCCAGACCGCGGTGCGCTTTTCCCAGCGTTATCCGAGCCGGGTGGTCGTGTTGTCGCCCCTGAGCCGGGAGGAGGGGGGCACCGAAATCCGGGCCAAGGTCTACGGCGAATGTCACCTCGGCAAATCGAAGAGCGACAAGCGTTGTGTCGAATTTGTGATGCTCAGCTACCCGCGCAGCGCGCGGGAATTTCTGGAGAGCCAGGTGTCCATCTGCCTCTCGACCGACCTGCCGCTTTATTACTGGCCGCACCGGTTCACGGAGAGTTCCAAGCTCGCGGATTACCGGTACCTGCTCACCAGTGCCCGGCGCGTGCTGATCGACAGCGCCATCGCCCCGGCCGATGCGCTGACGTATCCTTGGCCGCGGCCCGAGGCTGTGCGCGACCTGGTCTATGCGCGCCTGTTGCCGCTGCGGCAGTCGTTGGGCCAGTTTCTCAGCCGGTACCCGATGGAGGCAATTTGCGAAGGACTACTAGCAGTCTCGGTCGCGCACACGCCGGCGCTGGCTGCCGAGGGACGGGTGCTGCTCGGCTGGCTGCGCGACCGGGTGGGCCAGTTCGGGAAAAACCAGGCGAAGTTCGATCTCCAGTCGCTGCCGGCGGACGTCGCGGGTTCGTTCAACGTCGCGTTCACGTACACCGGATCCAAATTCTTCAAATGGAAGGGCGACATCACGAAGGGTCAGGCGTTCTTCGAGGCCGATTTCGGCACGGGCCGCACGACACTGCCGGCGTCCGTCAGCCTGCTGCCGCCGGAGAACGCGTTGAGCGAGGCGATGTTTTTTTGAAGCCATAAGCGGGGCCTAAACGGCTCAGTTCGCGATTAGGACGGCCAGCATATCGGGCAAGTTGGTTGCAATATCTTGACTTGCTGGCTTTGCCCCGCGAAAGCTCACGTAAATCGAGGAGATTTCAATTTGATCCGCCCACCCATAATGTTGCTCAAAATTGCCGGCGTATGTGCGGCCTTGGCGTCCGTCACGCTCCCGGCGGCCGCCCAATATGTGTTGGGAAGTCCCAATGGTACGCTCAATAGTGACACTTGGTCCTTGGATTCCTCCAACATGAGTGGTTTTCGCGGGGCGATCACCAATCCCAGCTATTTCGGGCCTTCCGGGACGGTCAACAAACCGATTTCCGTGGTCGACCTGACGTCCATCACGCCAACGACTCTGGCCGGGTTGAACGGTTTTATGGAGCCGTGGTGGAACAACACGCAAAGCGCGCCTTATCAGTCTGCGATCATCAGTGCCTTCCGCTCAGGCATGGATCTCTGGCTGCTGGAGGATGACTCGGGCCATAACGGCATTGGCACCGCCCTCGGCATCGTTTCCTCCACGGCAGATGGCACGCCCTCGAACGGATCGGCGCCATTCTTCAACGGACGCTTCGGGACGGCGACCAATACCGCGACGTTCGGGGCTTTCGACCAGTTCAATCCCACGACGATCCTTGCCTTGGGTGGCACCATCGGAGGCATGAATTCATCGGGCCAGGTAACCATCGCCTACTGGGCCAAGGGCGCATTTGCGCCTGGCTCCGGTGCACTGGTGATCTTCAGCGACGTCGACATGATTTCAAACTGGAATCAGAATCCATACTCCCCGTCGCTCAACGCCAACGGCATACTGGCCCTGAACACCATGGCGTATTTCGTGGCGGTGCCGGAACCCAGCACGTTCGCGCTGCTGGGCCTTGGTGGCGTGGTCGTGCTGGTGCTGCGCCGCCGGCGTCGTTGAAAGCGGCGGACAGCGATCATCCGTGGTCAAAATTGTGCGCGCGGCAGTCTTGGTTTTCGCCCTCGTGATGGCGGCGGGCCCAGCCCGCGGCAGCGAGCTGTTTGACCAGCTGAAAAGGGAGTACCTGGACAAGGCCGGCGTCGAGCTGGTGGCCGGCACGGAGAAATTTCCCTTTGTGACCGAGCACGACCGGATTGACGGCGTGAATGCCAACCCCGGGGACATCGACCTGTTCCTCTACATGTTCCGCAAGGAGTTCGGCAAATACCCGCCGGAGCTGCTGCGGTTGTCCGGGCTGAAGCGCATCGTGTTCTGCAGCGACCTGCTGCACGGTGGCGGGCGGCGCAGTGGCGTGGCCGTTTCCGACAATGCGACGGTTTACCTCAACGTGCGCAGCGGCGTTTTTTCCGAGCGTTTCCGGCGCAAGCTCATGCACCATGAATTTTTCCATATCATCGACTTCGCCTCGTTCGGCCTCGACGAGGACACGGAGTGGGAGGCATTGAACGCGCCCGGGATTGCCTACAGCCCGGCGACGGCCACCGCCGCGGGGCACGGGCCGTCCTCCGATGTCACCCATCCGGCCGCGGGATTTCTCACGCGCTACTCTATGGCGGACGCCCGCGAGGACAAGGCCGAGCTGTTTTCCAACCTCATGTTCAACGACCTGCAGGCGCGCGACCTAGTCAAGCGAGACAATGTGCTCGCGGCCAAGGTGGCGCTCCTGAAGGCACGGCTACTCAAATTCTGCCCGCAACTGGACGACGGCTTCTGGGCGCGCGCGATCCAGTTCTGAGCGGCTTCACGTATGGGGCATTCCAGGCTGGCGCCCGCTTCATGGTTGCAAACCGGGCGTCCGCGAGGAACGCCCCTACCTCCGATCGCACGATCCTCGCCGAGCGGAGGCTAGACGGTGTTGATCACCGCATAGGTCCGCTTGCCCTTGCGCAGCAGGAGGTACTTTCCAAAGAGCAGGTCGGTGACTGTGACGGCCCGGGCGGCCTCGGCGACGCGGACGTTGTTCAGGTAAATCCCGCCGCCTTCGAGATCCTTGCGGGCCTGACCCTTGGAGGGACAAAGGGCGCTATGCACGAGGAGATCCGTTAGCGGAGTACCGGCACCGGCGAGCTTGGTCTTTTCGAGGTTCTTTGTCGGAATTTCCCCTGCGACATCCCGGAAGATTTCCTCGGTGATGCCGTCCAGCGGGGCGCCAAAGAGGACCTCGCTGGCTTTGACCGCGGCGTCGAGCGCGGGCTGGCCATGAACCAGTCGCGTAACTTCGCGGGCGAGGGCCTTGTGGGCTTCACGGATACCGGGATTGGCGGTGTGCGCCGCCTCGAGGGCCTCGATCTCGGCCCGGGTAAGGAAGGTGAATTTGCGGAGATATTCGGCGACCTTTGCGTCCTCCGTGTTCAAGAAGAACTGATAGAACTTGTAGGGGCTGGTCTTCTCCGGATCGAGCCAGACGGCGCCGCCCTCGGTTTTGCCGAACTTGGTGCCGTCGGTCTTGGTGATCAGGGGAAAGGTCCAGCCCCAGGCGGACAGGCCGAGTTTTTTGCGGATGAGATCGGTGCCGGCAGTAATGTTGCCCCATTGTTCGGTGCCGCCGATCTGGAGCTCACAGTTCAGCGTCTGGCGCAGGTGGCAAAAATCATTCGCCTGCAGGAGCTGGTAGCTGAATTCGGTGAAGCTTATGCCGGATTCGCTCCCGAGGCGCGACTTAACGCTGTCCTTGGCGATCATGCTGCTGAGGGAAAAGTACTTGCCCACATCGCGCAGGAAATCGAGGAAGCTGATCTGGGCGGTCCAGTCGGCGTTGTTCACGATCCGGGCTGGATTACCGGCGGCGGAAAAATCGAGGAGGCGTTCGAGCTGCGCTTTGATCCGTGTAAGATTGAAGGCTAGTTGTTCGCGGGTGAGCAGGTTGCGCTCGGCGGATTTGCCGCCCGGGTCGCCGATCATCCCGGTCGCTCCGCCAGCGAGCGTGAGCGGATGGTGCCCAGCCAGCTGGAAACGCCGCAGGGTGAGCTGCGGCACGAGGTGCCCCACGTGCAGTGAGTCACCGGTGGGGTCGAAGCCGCAATACAGTGTCACCGGGCCTTGACCGAGGCGCTGGGTCAGCGCGTCGAGGTCGGTGCAATCGGCCAGAAGGCCGCGCCACTGGAGATCTTCGAGGAGGGTCATGCGGAAGCCGGGAGTAAACGGGGCGGGGGAGCGGGCGCGCAAGAGCGTTTCTAATGGGGCGGGGTGGCAAAATAGAAACCGGGCTTCTGGTGGGAAAAACAATTTGCCGCGGCCCGCGGCGGGGCTCAACTTGGTCCCTTCACTCCGGCGGCCCGGTCCGCGCGGATCCAGTCTGCAATCCTCAACCACTTGCTCATGCCCATCGCCGTCGGAACCAAAGCCCCTGATTTCACCCTCAAGACGAAAACCGCCGACGGCCCGAAGGACGTCAAACTCAGCGATGGCTTCGGCAAGACCCAGACCGTGCTGCTTTTTTTCCCCGCCGCCTTCACCAGCGTCTGCACCCAGGAGCTGTGCGACACCACGGCCGGCCTCGGCGAGTATGCGAAGCTGGGTGCGCAGGTCTACGGCATCAGCGTGGACAGTCCCTTCGCGCAGGAGGCCTGGGCCAAGCAGAACAACATCGGCATCACGCTGTTGAGCGATCTGAACAAGACCGTGATCAAGGCCTACGGGGTCGTTTTCCCCACGCTCGCCGGCATGTATGAGACGGCGGCCCGCGCGGCGATCGTCATCGGCAAGGACGGCGTGGTGAAATACGCCGAGCAGACACCGACCCCGAAGGACCTGCCTAATTTCGCCGCGGTCAAGGCGGCACTGGCGGCCCAATAATTGCATCCTTGGAGCCGCGACGTCCCTGTCGCGGTTCCGGCGACGGAGACGTCGCCGCTCCAGATCACTGTTTCCTGAACCATTCTCGATGAGCCTTCCCAATCCCTTCAACACGCTCCAGACGTTTTCCGTCAACGGGACGTCGCATCAATTCTACTCGCTGCCCGCGTTGGAAAAAGCCGGCTTCAAGGTCTCGCGCCTGCCGGTGTCGATCCGGCTGGTGCTCGAGTCGCTGCTGCGCAACTGCGACGGCAAGCGGGTGGCCGAGCCGGCGATCCGCGACCTCGCGGGCTGGGGCGCGAAGGCGCCCCGCACGGAGGAGATTCCCTTCGTGGTCGCACGCATCGTGCTGCAGGATTTCACCGGTGTGCCGCTCCTCGTCGACCTCGCAGCGATGCGAGCCGCCGTCGCTCGCATGGGCAAGAACCCGAAGATCATCGAGCCCCTGGTGCCGGTGGACCTCGTGGTGGACCACTCGGTGCAGGTTGATTTTGCCGGCAGCGCCGGGGCCCTGAAGCAAAACCTCGAGCTCGAGTTCTCGCGGAACCGCGAGCGGTACCAGTTTCTCAAGTGGGGCATGCAGGCGTTCGACACCTTCAAGGTCGTTCCCCCGGGCATCGGCATCGTGCATCAGGTCAACCTGGAGTTCCTCGCCAAGGGCGTGCTAGGTGACGCGAACGGCGTGTATTATCCCGACACCCTCGTCGGGACCGACTCGCACACAACCATGATCAACGGTATCGGGATTGTGGGCTGGGGCGTCGGCGGCATCGAGGCGGAGGCGGGCATGCTCGGCCAGCCGGTGTATTTCCTGACGCCCGACGTCGTCGGCGTGCATCTCACCGGTGCGCTGCGCGAGGGCGTCACGGCGACCGATCTCGCCCTGACGGTCACGCAGATGCTGCGCAAGGCGAAGGTGGTCGGGAAATTCGTCGAGTTCTACGGCCCCGGCGCGGTGGCGCTGCCGGTGGTGGACCGTGCAACGATTGCCAACATGGCGCCGGAGTACGGCGCGACGATGGGCTTCTTCCCGATCGACGCCGAGTGCTCGAATTATCTCCGGGCGACGGGCCGCGACGAAAAGCATGTCGCGCTTTACGAGGCCTATTACAAGGCGCAGCAGCTCTGGGGCATCCCGCAAAAGGGCTCCATCGATTATTCCACCGACCTCGATCTCGACCTTTCCTCGGTGGTGCCGAGCGTGGCGGGCCCGAAGCGCCCGCAGGACCGGATCGAGCTGCCGAAGATGAAGCAGGAGTTCACGACCGCCTTCTCCAAGGCCGTGACCGAAAACGGATTTGGCAAGAAGGCCGAGGAGCTGGCGAAAAGCGTTCATATCTCGGCCAACGGCCATGAGCATTTCCACCCCGGCGGGGGCAGCCAGAAACCGGTTTCGACCCAGCAGGCGGCCGCGTCCGCGACCAATGCCGCGACCGAGCGGGAAATGGCCAACAACCGGCCCACGCCGGACGCCCTGCCCGGAGAGGCGCCGCGGATGGAGGGTGACATCCGCCATGGCAGCGTGCTGATCGCCGCGATCACGAGCTGCACGAACACCTCGAATCCCAGTGTCATGCTCGCCGCCGGGCTGCTGGCAAAGAAGGCCGTGGAAAAGGGCCTCACGGTCAACCCGACGGTCAAGTCCTCGCTCGCCCCCGGCTCCCGGGTGGTGACGGATTACCTCGAGAAGACCGGGCTCGCCCCGTACCTCGACAAACTCGGCTTCCAGACGGTGGGCTACGGTTGCACGACCTGCATCGGCAATTCCGGCCCCCTGCACCCGGTGATCGAGGAGGCCGTAACGAAGAACGACCTCGTCGCCGCGTCGGTGCTGTCCGGCAACCGCAATTTCGAGGCGCGGGTGCACCAGAACATCAAGGCGAACTTCCTGATGTCGCCCCCGCTCGTCGTCGCCTTTGCCTTGGCGGGCCGGGTGGACATCGATTTGTCGAAGGAACCGATCGGCAAGGGCAAGGACGGCCAGGACGTGTTCCTCAAGGATCTCTGGCCGACGCTCAAGGAAGTGCGCGACCAGATGCAGGCGGCGCTGAAGCCCGAGGTCTTCCGCCGGCTCTACAGCAACTTCGCCGAGCAGAATCCGAAATGGAACGAGATCCCGTCGTCGACCGGCAACGTCTACGCCTTCGACGCGAAGTCGACCTACATCCAGGAGCCGCCGTTCTTCGCCAATTTCGGCATGCAGCCCGGCACGATCACGGCGATCACCGGCGCCCGCGCGCTCGGCATCTTCGGCGACTCGGTCACCACCGACCACATCTCGCCGGCCGGGGCCATCAAGAAATCCTCGCCCGCCGGCAAGTTCCTGCTTGAAAACGGCGTGGGCTTCGAGGACTTCAACAGCTACGGCTCGCGCCGCGGCAACGACCGGATCATGACCCGCGGCACGTTTGCCAATGTCCGCATCAAGAACCTGATGCTGGGCGGCGAGGAGGGCGGCAACACGATCTACCAGCCGACCGGGGAGAAGGTCTCGATCTTCGACGCCGCGGCGAAGCACATCGCGGCCCGGACCCCGCTCATCGTCATCGCCGGCCAGGAGTACGGCACCGGTTCCTCGCGCGACTGGGCCGCGAAGGGCACGAACCTCCTCGGCGTGAAAGTGGTGGTGGCGCAGAGCTTCGAGCGGATCCACCGCTCGAACCTCGTCGGCATGGGCGTGCTGCCGCTCCAGTTCAAGGAAGGCACGACCGCGCAGACCCTGAAGCTCGACGGGTATGAAACCTATGACGTGGTCGGCCTCAGCCCGGCATTGAAGCCGCAGCAGGACCTTACGCTGCGCATCACGCGCAAGGACGGCACGGTTGAAGCTCTACCGGTCAGATGCCGGATCGATACGCCGATCGAGATCGATTACTACCAGCACGGCGGCATCCTGCCCTACGTGCTTCGCCAGATTGTCGCAAAAAATTGATTCCGGACCGGTCCTGAGTTCCATCGGCTGGCCGTGCGGCCGGCCCCCCAGGCTTTGCATTTTTCACTTCCTTTCATAAACTAATCTCATGTCCGACAACGGCAAACCGGTCTATCTCGTCGATGCCTACTCCGACCCGGTGATTGTGCGCATTGACGGGCGGGCGTCCTTCCAGAACAGCGCCTGCCTGCGCGACTTCATCGGCGAGCTGGCCGCGCAGGGTAAAACGCGCTTCGTGCTGGATTTCCAGCATTGCACGAGCATGGACAGCACCTTTCTCGGCGTGCTGGCGGGCGCAGCCTTGGTGCTGCGCAAGCAGACGCCGGCCGGCAGCATGGTGCTGGCCAGGGTCGGCCAGCGGAACCTGGAGCTGATCCGCAACCTTGGCCTCCACCGCCTCCTCACCGTGGACGCGGGAGATTTCCCGATGAATTTCGACAAGTGCGACACCGCGCTGCACTGCCCGGACCGTTCGGAACTGGAAAGTGCGCGGCTGGTACTCGAGGCCCACGAGAACCTCGTGACGGTCGATGAGGGTAACCGCAGCAAGTTCCAGGATGTGCTCGCCTTCCTGAAGAACCGGGTGGAGCAGCGGTAAGGAAGGGTCCGGTTTTTCAAGCAGAGCGGTCCCTCTGTAATTCGGCGGATTTTTGGCCACAGATTACACGGATGGGAACAAATTGTTGATGCCATCATCTGTGCCCATCCGTGTAATCTGTGGCTAAAAATCCGCCGGGGTTGAAAGGATGGGTGGTGGCATCCTGCTCGGAATACTGCGCACTCCGCGGGGATAATCGGCGATTGCCCGGCTCTGTCTGTGCTGTCACAACTTTCCTTCCATGCTTCTCCTGATTTGTCTCCTGATCGCCGGCGTGTGTGCGCTGCTCGCGGTGGTTGACCGCCTGACCCGGTCGCTGGATCGCGCGGAGGAGGAACGGCAGCAGATGCAGCAGGAGCGCGAACGCGTGGTGGATTTCATGCACCACATGGTGGAGGCCCTCGGCGAGGGACTCACGCGGCAGGCCCTGCTGCAGCGCATAGTCCACGCCTCGATCCTCTCGTCCGGGGCCTTGAGCGCGTGCATCTTCGAGAAGACCGATAAGAACACCATGCGCGGCGTGGCCGTCGAGGGCCTGTTTCCGCCGCACCGGCCGCTGGACAGCGTGGCCCGGGAGAAGCTGACCACCCGGGCCAAGTTCATCGAGCATGTCCTGAAGTCCGAGGAATTTCCGGTGGGCGAGGGGATTGTCGGCCGCGTGGCCCTGACGGGCATTGGCGAACTGCTGACCGACGCGGCGAACGACCCGCGCATCGTGAAGCACGAGGATCCCGCGCTGGCGGTGCGGTCGGTCATCGCCGTCCCGCTCGTGTTCCGCGACCACTCCTTCGGCGTGCTGGCCGTGACGAATCCGGCCGACGACCTGCCGTTTTCCACCACCGATTTCGCCCTGTTGCAGTCGCTGGCCGAGCAGGCCGCGCTGGCGCTGCACAACGCGGAGTTCCTGCACCTGCAGCTGGAGCGCAAGCAGCTCGACCTCGATCTTTCGCTGGCCAGCGGCATCCAGCAGATGCTGCTGCCGCGCGCCGCGCCGGATGCGCCCGGGCTGGACCTGGACGCGCGCTACACGCCGGCGCAGAAGGTGGGCGGCGACCTCTACGACCTGATCGTGCTCTCGGACACCCGGCTTGCCGTGGTGGTCGCCGACGTGTCGGGCAAGGGCATCCCGGCGTCGCTGCTGATGGCGATCTGCCGCACCAATCTCCGCCAGATCGCGCCGCGTTATGGTTCACCGGCGCGGGTGTTGACCGAGCTCAACCGGGTGCTGGCGGCCGAAATCGACGCGGGCCTCTTCGTCACGATGCTCTATGCCGTGATCGACACGGCGGCGAACACGGTGACCTTCGCCCGCGCGGGGCACGAGTTGCCGCTGTTTGCGCGGCGGGACCAGGCGAGCGGGGTCTATCTCACGGAATTTGTCGGCTCCGAGGGCATGCCGCTCGGGATGGTCCCCGATGAATTGTTTGCGGCGACCATCGTGGACCGCACGGAGCCGTTCTCGCGCGGCGACGTGTGCGTGCTTTACACCGACGGCATCACCGAGGCCCCCAACGAGGAGGACAAGGAGTTCTCCGGCAATCGCCTGGCCGATGCCGTGCGCACGCTGCACAGCCGTCCCGCGCACGAGATGAACGACGGGATCCTCGAGACGGTACGCCGGTTCACGGGCGATACCGATCAGCGGGACGATTTCACGCTCGTTACGGTACGTCGGGTGTGAACCCGATCCGGATGTAGGGGCGTTCCTGGCGGACGCCCGGTTTGAAACCCGGAAGGGCGTCCACAAGGGACGCCCCTACGTTCAGGCATCCCGGAGCCGTTTCGGCCAAGGTTATTTTGGTCCGGCGATATTCTCCGCCGGTGCGGGATCGACCGGTTCCGCGGTGATGGAAAGGAATCCGCCCAGCTTAAGTCCGGGGGCGAGACCCTTGACACCCATCACCACGCAACGGGCGTTCAACTGTGCCCCGAGGAGCGTCGTGTGAGTGTGATCATCCGCCCGGTAGAGCGTGCCCTTGGTGAGTTTTTCGCCGATGACATTCAGCTGATCGCAAATGACGTGATTCATGTTGATGTAGAACGCACCGGCCTGTTGCGCGGCCTGGCCGGCCCACAGCACGTAGGAATCGTCCTGGGCCGGGACGATTTTCCCGTCCTTCCAGTCGTCACGCGGGATCAGCGAGCAGACGATTGCCGTCGCCCCCTTGGCCTGCGTGTCCTGGATGTACTTGCGGATATACCAGCCGTAGCTGTGGACATCCTCCTCCTTGCCGGTGGTCAGCTTCACGTGCTGCGCCTCGTCGCCGTTGCCGTCGATGGATTTTCTCGCCCGCTGGTCGTCGATCTTGCCGCCGCCGTCGTTGGCGCCGAACTGGATGACCACGAAATCGCCCGGCTGCACCTGGGCCAGCACCTTCTCCCAATGGCCGCGCGTGATGAAATCGCGGCTGCTGGTGCCGCCCAGCGCCTGGTTTTCCACGTTGATTTTGCCGAGGTCGAAATAGCGGTCGATTTCATGGCCCCAGCCCCAGCGTCCGCCCTCGCTGCCATCATCCCGGCCGTTTTTTGCGGTCGAGTCGCCGACGATCCAGAAGGTGGGCAGGCCTTCCTTGAAGGAGGCGTGTTTGTTCCCCGGCACCGGGAACGGCGGCAAACCGGCGCGTGGACCGGCGGGCGGTTGCCCGCTGCGGGCCGGCGGATTGGCCGGCACCGTCTGTTCTGCCGCGACGCCAAGGGAGGCCAGGCCGAGGCTGCTGCCCAGCAGCGCCAGCAGGCCAAGGCTGATCGGGATCGGGCGGAAGGCGCGCCCAAGAGGGCGGAGGTGGTGAGGTTGCATGGGGTTTCTCCCTTTGGGGTTGGTTGGAAGCGTTGGATTGACGGACACAAACAGCGGTTCGTTACGCAGGCGGACGAGCATTATTTGCGGTTCGAACCCGAGTCCATGGTGCGAGGGGACCGAGCAATGGTCAGAAGCGTCAGGGGAAAACCGGCGGAGTGTGCGGGCCAGACCGGCCCGCGCTGGTTCCGGCCGCCAAGTTCGCCGTTGATTCGCCGCGGCCGAGCGCCCACGTTTGGCGCTCCCATGCCTGCTGCGACCGCCACTGGAATCGACCGCTTTTCACTGCCTGACGCCGGCGGGCATTTCGGCCGTTATGGGGGTGTTTTCGTGCCGGAAACGCTGATGACCGCCCTGCAGGAACTCGGCACCGCCTACGACCTGGCGCGCCAGGACCCGGGATTCCAGGCGGAGCTACGGCACCATTTGAAGGAATTTGCCGGCCGGCCGACCCAGCTTTATTTTGCGGAACGGCTCACGGAGCATTGCGGCGGGGCGAGGATCTATCTCAAGCGGGAGGACCTGCTGCACACCGGTGCGCACAAGATCAACAACGCCCTCGGGCAGGCCCTGCTGGCGCGGCGCATGGGCAAGAAGCGCGTCATCGCCGAGACCGGCGCGGGCCAGCATGGCGTGGCGACGGCGGCGGTGTGCGCCAAGTTCGGCTTCGAGTGCGTGGTCTACATGGGCGCGGTCGACATGGAGCGGCAGGCGCTGAACGTCTTCCGCATGCGGCTCATGGGTGCGGAGGTGCGCGGCGTCGAGGCCGGCCAGAAGACATTGAAGGAGGCGATTAACGAGGCGATGCGCGACTGGGTGACGAATGTCCGCAGCACGCACTACATCCTCGGCTCGGCGCTGGGGGCGCACCCGTATCCCATGATGGTGCGGGATTTTCACCGGGTGATCGGCCAGGAGACCAAGGAGCAGATCCTCGCCCGCGAGGGCCGGCTGCCCGACGAGATGGTGGCGTGCGTGGGGGGCGGTTCCAACGCGATGGGCTTCTTCTTCGATTTTCTCGAGGACACCTCGGTGAGGCTCACGGGCGTCGAGGCGGGCGGCCGCGGCATCACGCGCGGAGACCACGCCGCGCGCTTCGAGGGCGGAAAACTCGGCGTGCTGCAGGGGTGCAAGACCTACATTCTCCAGAATTCCGACGGCCAGATCGAGCTGACGCATTCGGTGAGCGCCGGGCTCGACTACGCCGCGATCGGGCCGGAGCATGCCTTTTACCGCGACCAGAAGCGGATCAACTACGCCTACGCCTGCGATGACGAGGTGATGGAGGCCTTCCAGACCTGCTCGCGCCTCGAGGGGATCATTCCCGCCCTGGAAAGCACGCACGCGCTGGTCTACGGGCTGAAGCGGGCGAAAGAGATGCGGAAAGACGAGATCCTTTTGATCAACCTCTCCGGCCGCGGGGATAAGGACGTGCAACAGGTCGCCAAAATCCTTGGTGTGAAATTATGAAAAGCATGACCGGTTACGGTCGCGCGACCTCCACCATCGCGGGCTATACGCTGACGGTCCAGGTGAGCGCGGTGAACCGCAAGACGCTCGACCTGGCCGTGAAGCTGCCGGACGAGTGGGAGAGCCTGGAGGCCCTGGTGGGGGAGCAGGTGCGCAAGGTCGCGGCCCGCGGGCGCGTGAGCGTGGTGATCGAGCTGACCGGGTCCAAGGGCGCGAGCGAGATTGTCTGGGATGAAACCGAGGTCGGTGCCGCACTCGACCGGCTCGAATCGCTGGCCGAGGTGCGCGGGGTGCGTTTCGAGCCGACGCCCGAATTGCTGTGGTCCATTGCCAATTCCCAGCGGAAGGCCGCGGAGCTGCCGGCGGCGGAGGCTGCGACTGCGACCGTTCTGGCCACCCTGGGCGAGGCGCTGCGGGGCTTTGCGGCCATGCGCGCGCGGGAAGGCGAGGCCTTGCTCGTCGATTTTCTGGCGCGGCTGGAGATTCTGCGGCGGCAGGTGGACGCGATCGCGACCCGCGCCCCGGCGGTGCCGGCAGCCTACCGCGAACAGTTCCTGCAGCGGCTGCGGCAGGCGGAGCTGGAGCTCGACCTGAATGACGAGCGCGTGCTGAAGGAAATCGCGCTGTTCGCCGACCGCTGCGACGTCACCGAGGAACTCACGCGGCTGCGCAGCCATTTCGAGCAGTTTGCGGCGCTCCTGCGGTCGGAGGCCGAGATCGGCCGCAAGTCGGAGTTCATCCTGCAGGAGATCGGCCGCGAGGTGAACACCATTGGCAGCAAGGCGAACGACCTCACGATTTCGCGGGCCGTCATCGAGCTGAAGAACGAGCTGGAGCGCGTGCGGGAGCAGATTGCCAACGTGGAGTGAGTGCGGCGATGGCGCGGATTGCCCTGTAGGAACGGCTTTATGCCGCGATGACCGGGGGCGACTGACAGGAAGGGATCGCGGCGTAAAGCCGCTCCTACCGTCCGGAGAGCGGCGGCCTCACTCCGGTGCGCGCAGCGTGTGCCAGAGGTAGATCACCACGCCAACGCAGATGCCGGAGTCGGCGACGTTGAACGTGGGATAGACGTAGCTGCCGAAGTGCAGGTCGATGAAATCGATCACATGGCCGTGCACGATCCGGTCGGAAAGGTTGCCGGCGATGCCGCCGCACAGCAGGCCGAAGCTGACCTGGACAATGAGCGCGCGCAGGCCGAGGGCCCGCCGCCAGAGAAAGATCGCGCCGAGCGTGGCCACCGCGAGGATGGCAAGGAGGCCGCTTTTACCGGTGAGCATGCTCCAGGCGGCGCCGGTGTTGCCGACATGGATCAGGTAGAAGAATCCGGGCACCACGGCGATGGCGCCGGGCTCGCCATAGGTGCCGTAGGGCAGGCGGCCGGCGATCCAGGCCTTGGTGGCCTGGTCCAAGACGAAGAGTGCGACCGCGAGCACGAGCAACACGCGATACGCGTGCACGCGCTGCCAGGGCGTGGCGGGCGGCGCGAGGGTCGGGTCCATGGAGAGGAGCGGTGCCGGACGTGGTCCGGCGCCACAAGGGGCGGGCTGGCGCCTATTCGTCGCCGCCCCCGCCGCTGTCCTCCTCGATCTTGGCGCCCTCTTCGCCGAGCTCGCCGAACAGGCCGGCCTGCGTGCGGGAACGGTGACGGTTGCGCTCGAGTTCCTTTTGCGCGCCGGCGGAGTAGCGGGTGAAGGGCACGGCGAGCAGGCGCTCCTTGGCGATCGGCTTCTGCGTGATCTCGCAAACGCCGTAGCTGCCGTCGTGGATGCGCTTGATGGCGGCATCAATCTCCGAGAGCGCCTCCTGCTCGCTGGACACGAGGCTGAGGGCGAAGTCGCGGTCGAAGGTGTCGGTGCCCGCGTCGGCCATGTGCTGGCCGTAGGCGGAGAGGTCGCCGGCGTCGTCCTTGGAGGAGCGCTTGAGCGTCTCCTCGGAATGCAGCTCGATGCCGGCGGTGAGGTGCTTGCGCAGGTCGAAGAGGAGCTTGTAGAAGCGCTTGAACTTCTCGGGCACGTCCTTCTCCTCCGCCGCCTCGGCGGACTTGGCCTTCTTGGGGTTGAAGCCCAGGATGTCGGCGAGCGACGCGGCCTTCACGTGGGTCGGGGCGGCGGGCTTGAGCACCTTCGCGTTCAGGTCGGTTTTCTTCACGGGCGCCCCGGGCAGGGCGGCCTTGGCGTCCCGGGCCTTGGCGTCCTTGGCCGTGACGGTCTTCGCGATGGCGCGGACCTCGTCGAGGCTGAAGGCGATGGGCTTGGCCGGCTTTTTCTTGGCGCCGAGAATGCGGGTGCGCAGGGCATCGCGGGACGCGGAGGCCTTGCTGGTGGAATCGGTCTTGGTTTTCTTCACGGGAACAACGGCCGGTTTGGCCGGCGGGATTTTTTTGGAAACGGTTTTGCCTGCAGGCGCGGCAGGCTTTTTCGCGGGGGCGGGTTTCTTTTTGGTGGGCATGGCGGTAGTAAGAAAATTCAGGCGGACTGCAGGGCCTCGGCGCAGCGCGGGCAGACCTCGCCGTGACTGCTGGCCTCGAGCGCCGGCACCCAGCGCCAGCAGCGCGGGCAACGGACGTAGTTGAGCTCGCTGCAGGGACGGGCGCCGGCGGAAAGGATGGCACCCGTCGCGGGCACCAACGTGACATGCGAGACAATGAAAAGTTCGGGAAGAAAGTCGCGATGTTTCTCCAGCACGCGGAACACCGCATCGTCGTTGGGTCCCGTCAGCGTGACGGCGGCGTCGAGCGATTTCCCGAGCTTGCCGGCGGCGCGCAACGGCTCGATGGCCTCGTTGACCTGGGAACGCACCTTGAGGAGTGCCGCGATGTCGGCCTCGACCTCGCCATTGGTCCACGTGGCGGGCGCCACGGGCCAGTCCTGGAGGTGGATGGAGTCGGCGGTGTACTCGATCCTGGCGGTGGCGAAGGCCCACGCCTCATCGGCCGTGAAGGTGAGGATGGGCGCGAGGACCTTCACGAGCGTCTGGAAAATGTGATGGATGGCGGTCTGCGAGGAACGGCGGAGCGGGGAGCCGCTGCCGAGCGTGTAGAGCCGGTCCTTGAGGATGTCATGGTAGGTCGCGGAGAGGGTGACCGCGCAGAACTGGTTGCAGAGCTGGTAGACGCGGTGGAACTCATAGGCGTCGTAAGCCTTCTCGCATTCCCTCAGCAGCGTGGCCGTCTGGTGCAGCGCCCAACGATCCAGCGTGTCCATCTGCCCGGGAGGCACGGCATGCTGCGCGAGGTCGAAGTCGTGGAGCACGGAAAGTTGGTAGCGGAAGGTATTGCGGGTCAGGCGGTAGGTTTCGCTGACATGCGAGAGGATTTCCTTCGAGATCGGAATGTCGTCGCGGAAATTCTGGGAGGAGATCCAGAGCCGGATGACATCGGCGCCATACTCGGCGAGATAGGCATCGTTGGTCTGGGGCTTCTGGTAGGTGTTGCTCTTGCTGAGCTTGTTGCGCTCCTCGTCGACGATGAAGCCGTGGGTGAGGACGGCCTTGTACGGCGCGGCGCCATAGGCGATCACGCTCGTCCAGAGTGAGGACTGGAACCAGCCGCGGTGCTGGTCGTTGCCCTCGAGGTAGAGATCCGCGGGCCACGATGTGTTGCCCTGGCCCCGTTTCAACACGGCGGCGTGCGAGGATCCGGAGTCGATCCACACGTCAAGCGTGTCGCGTCCACAGGTGAGCTCAGCGGCGGCGGGCCAGCCGGCGGGGAGCTTCACGCCCTCGAGGATTTGCGCGGCCGTGGTGTCGTACCAGAGATTGGACCCGAGTTTCTCGATCTTGTCGGCGACGGCGCGGGCGACGCCAGCGTCAAGGTAGGCGTTTTTCTTGGCGTCGAAGAACGCGGGGATGGGCACGCCCCAGGAACGCTGGCGGCTGATGCACCAGTCGGGGCGCATCTCAACGGCGCCGCGGATACGGGCCTCGCCCCACGCGGGGATCCAGCCCTGGTGCGCGGCGATCGTGGCGATCTCGGCGAGAGCGGTGGTGCGGGTGTTGTTCTTGTCGAGGGCGACAAACCACTGGTCCACGGCGCGAAAGATGATCGGAGTCTTGGAACGCCAGCAATGTGGGTAGCTGTGCAGGTACTTGGCCTTGGCCAGCAGGGCGTTGGCGACGGCGAGTTTTTTGAGGACGGCGAGATTGGCGGGCGCCGGCTTCTTGGCGGCGAGGTCCTCGACGGTCTCGAGCGTCGTAAGGCCGACCAGATCGGCCGGGATGCGTCCGTCGTCGAGATATTTGCCGTCGTCGCTGACGGGGCAGTAGATCTCGAGTTTGTACTTCAGGCCGGTGAGATAGTCGTCCGCGCCGTGGCCGGGCGCGGTGTGGACGGCGCCGGTGCCGCTGTCGGTCGTGACATAATCGGCGAGCACGACGGGGGAGGCGCGTTCGATGAACGGATGGCGGGCGGCGAGTTTCTCGAGTTCGGCGCCCTTGCGTCGGGCAACGACCGTGGGAGCCGGTTCGATTTTGGCCGCGGAGACGACGGCGCCGAGCAGGGCCTCGGCGACGATCATTCGTTCGGCACCAACGTCCGCGACGACATAGTCCACGGTCGGATGCAGCGCGATGGCCATGTTCGCGGGGATCGTCCATGGCGTGGTGGTCCAGATGACGATGTAGAGTGGCTTGTCGGTCGGAAGGCCGAATTTCGCGGCCTCGTCGGTCGGCACGAGGAACTTTACCCAGATGGCGATGGAGGTGTGGTCCTTGTATTCGATCTCGGCCTCAGCGAGGGCGGTCTCGAAGGGAATGGACCAGTACACGGGTTTCTTGGCGCGGTAGGTCAGGCCGTTTTCGACGAACGCTGAGAAGGTGCGCAGGATGTCGGCCTCGAAGGCGGGAGCTTTGGTTTTATATTCGTTTTTCCAATCCGCTAGGACCCCGAGGCGCTGGAATTGGGTGCGCTGGCGGCCGATCCAGTACTCGGCAAACGCGTCGCACTTCGCACGCAACTGGGCGGTCGTGACGGTTTCGTTCTTTTCGCGCAGTTCGGCGGTGACCTTTTGCTCGATCGGCAGGCCGTGGCAGTCCCAGCCGGGGACGTACGGTGTGCGGAAGCCGCGCATGGACTTGTAGCGGTTGATCAGGTCCTTGAGGGTCTTGTTCAGCGTATGGCCGAGGTGCAGGTCACCGTTGGTGAAGGGCGGGCCGTCGTGGAGCACGAAAGCGGGGGCGCCGGCGGCGGCGCGCTTGCGCTGGATGGCCTCGTAGAGACCCATTTTTTCCCAATGGGCGACCCGCACCGGTTCGCGTTGCGCCAGCCCCGCACGCATCGGAAAATCGGTCTTCGGGAGCTGCAGGGTGTCTTTCAAGTCTTGCGCCATGCCGGAGAAAAGTGGGCGAGGCTAAGACGCACCCCGGGTGAGTCAAGGGAGACCACGTCGCGTTCGCGACGTGGAGGGCGAGGGACGGGGGCGAGGTGGGAATGCCGGTCTAATAATACAAGTGGCGAGGAATGGATCCGCGGCCTATCGGGCGGCTTTTTCGGCGAGGGCAAGGCCGGCGCGCAGGCAGTCGGGGAGGGCAATGCCGTCGCGCACATTGCCGCCGAGGAAGAGGCCGGGGCTGGCCTGTTCGCAGGCCGCCATGGCCGCGAGGTGGCGGCCGTGGCCGAGATTGTATTGCGGGATGGCGTGCGGCCAGAACGTGTGGCGCAGAAAGACCGGCTCGCCGCTGACGCCGAGCAGGTCGCGGAGGTCGTGGCGGACGGCGGCCCACAGTTGATCTGGCGGCAGGGAAGCCAGGTCGGGCTGGAGCGAGCCGCCAATCATGACCGTGAGGGCGACGTGCCCCTCGGGCGCGCGGCCGGGAAAAAGCGTGGAGGAAAAAAGCACGCCCAACATGGCACGCTTTTCCAGGGCGGGAACCAGCACGCCGAAGCCGTCGAGCGGATGAGTCACCTGATCGCGCCGGAACCCGAGAAACAGGGTTGAAACGGGGGGAGCGACGACGGATTCCAGCCCGGCGAGGGGGCTTTCACCGGCTGCTCCGATGGGAAGGCGGGCCAGGGCTGCGGCTGGCAGGGCGGCGATGACGGCATCGAACTTCTCAGTGTGAGACAGCCGTCCGTCGTGCCAGGTGACGGACCAGTGCGAGCCGCCACCCGTGATCCGCTCGACCTGGGCGCCAAGCGTCACGGATCCGGCAGGCAGGCGGGCGGCGAGGGCGTCGGGCAGGGTCTGCAGGCCGCGCCGGAACGAGATGATTTTCGCCATCGAGGGCGTCCCCTGCGCCCGGTTGACCCGGGCGCGGGCGAGCTGGCCGCGCAGCAGGGAGCCGTGGGTCCGATCGAGCTCCCACAGCTTGGGAAAAGCGTAACGGGTGGAGAGCATTTCCGGATCGCCCGCATAGATGCCGCTGACGAACGGCTGGATGGCATAATCCACCAGTTCCCGGCCGAAATGGGAGCGCATGAAGTCACCGAGACTGAGGTCACTCGGGCGCGTTCTGCGCCGGAAAAACAGCTCGGCGAGCACGCGGAGCTTGGCGGGAAATGAAAACAACGGCGACCCGAGAAAGGCCGGGGGCGACATGGGCAAGGGCACGAGCCGGCCGCCGCGCACGAGGTAGCGGTTTCTGGCCGCGGGGCTGGCCTCCACGCGATCACGATCGAGGCCGAGTTCGTCGAGGAGGGCGGTGATTTCCAGCGCGCTTTCCTGGAATGAATTGGGCCCGGCTTCAATGAGCCAGCCGCCCGCCAGCTCGGTGCGGATGACGCCGCCCAGTAGCCGGCCTTGTTCAAAGACCTGCACGCGATGACCGAGCGTCGTGAGCCGGTGCGCGGCGGCGAGCCCGGTGATTCCGCCGCCGAGGACGGCGATGATTTTTTTTTCGTTTAACGCGGGGGGCACAGGAAAGGGGGAGACATGCCACATGACTTTTCGTTTGGCGATGCTTCGCTGCTTCCGGGTGCTGGCCAATCCGCCAGGGCGGCGACTCCGTTTGCCACCGGGAAGGTCCTTTTGCCCGACGCGGAGCGGAGTCCGGGCCCAGCCGGCAGACTTTCAATTCTTCCAAGTAGTCACGGTCTCGACCAGTGCTGACACGCACTCGATTTTTGCCTGGGGCATGATGCCGTGGCCGAGGTTGAAGATGTGGCCGGCGGTGCCGCGCATCGACTCGAGGAGACGGGTGGTTTCGCGCCGGACGATGTCCGGGGTGGTGTTCATCAGGACCGGATCAAGGTTGCCCTGCACGGCGACGTTGGCCGGGAGGGTCCGGCGGACGATGGCGAGGTCGTTGGTCCAGTCGACACTCAGCACCTTGGCGCCGCTGAACGCCTGGTCGGAGAGGTGGGGCGCGGTGCCCTTGGCGTAAAGGATGACGGGAAAATCCTTCGGCAGGACGGCGATGATCCGCCGGATCCATTGGAGTGAAGCCGCCTCATAGTCCGGGCCGGCAATGATGCCGCCCCAGGAATCGAAGATCTGGATGGCGTCGGCCCCGGCACGGATCTGCATCTCAAAATAGGCGATCAGGGCGGCGGTGATCTTTTCCAAGAGCGCGTCGAACATGGCGCGGTCCGTGTAGAAAAGCTGCTTGATGCGCTCGAACTCGTCGGAGCTGCCGCCCTCCACCATGTAGGTCGCGAGCGTCCAGGGAGACCCGCCGAAACCGAGCAGCATTTTCTGGCCGGCAAGTTCCTGCTTGAGCAAGGCCAGCGTGTCGGCGACGTAGCGGAGCCGTTCCGGCACGGCGGCGGCGGGCGCGAGGGCCTCGATCTGGGCACGGGTCTCGAGGCGGTATTCCATCGCGATGCCGCCCTCGTCGCGAAACTTGTAGCCCTGCCCCAGGGCCTCGGGAATGACGAGGATGTCGGAGAAAAGGATGGCGGCATCGAGCGCGAAGCGGCGCAGCGGCTGGAGGGTGACCTCGGCGGCGAGGGCCGGGGTGCGGACCATCTCGAGGAACGAGGACTTCGCCTTGAGGGCGCGGTACTCGGGCAGGTAGCGCCCGGCCTGCCGCATGATCCAGACCGGAGGGCGATCAAGCGGGGTGCAGGCGCAGGCGGCGAGGAAGCGTTCGCGGCTATTCATTGGGAAGGTTGCCACAAGAAAGATGGGGAGTGGTGTGGTTTGAGGCCGAACTTCGGAGCTTTGGCCATGAAAAGACACGAGATGACGCGAAAAAATCCATAAGGAAGGTCTGGGTTTGGGCCATTTCGAGCCTCTTTGCGCCTACACTGCTGCCCAGTCGCGGGGCTTAAGGAATACGTCGTACAGTTTGGCCTCGGGTGAACCCGACTCGGGTTTCCAGTCGTAGTCCCAGCGCACCAGCGGCGGCAGGCTCATGAGGATCGACTCGGTCCGGCCGCCGCTTTGGAGGCCGAAGAGCGTGCCGCGGTCCCAGACGAGGTTGAACTCCACGTAACGGCCGCGGCGGTAAAGCTGGAACTGACGCTCGCGGTCGCCGTGGGGCGTGGCCTTGCGCCGCGCGACGATGGGCTGGTAGGCGGGGATGAAGGCGTCGCCGACGCTGCGGGTGAGCGCGAAGCTTTGGTCGAAGCCGGGCTCGTTGAAGTCGTCGTAGAACAACCCGCCGATGCCGCGGGGTTCGCCGCGGTGCTTCAGGAAGAAATAGTCGTCGCAGGTTTTTTTCATCCGCGCATGGAGGGTCGCGCCGAACGGACTGACGGCGGCCCGTGCGGTGCGATGCCAGTGGACGGCGTCCTCCTCGAAGCCGTAGTACGGCGTGAGGTCGAAGCCGCCGCCGAACCACCATGTCGGCGGGGCGGACGCGGAGTGGCCGTGGGCGAGGGGCGAGAGGTCGGCCGCTCCGGCGATGAAGAAGCGGACGTTGGCGTGGGCGGTGGGCACGTACGGATTGCGCGGGTGGATGACGAGCGAGACGCCGAGGGCCTGCCAGGCCCGGCCGGCCAGCTCGGGGCGATGGGCGGTGGCGGACGGAGGCAGCTTGGTGCCGCGGACATGCGAGAAGGCCACGCCCGCCTTTTCGAAGACATCGCCACCGGAGAGGACGCGGGTGCGACCACCGCCACCCTCGGGGCGCTCCCAGGCGTCCTGCTGGAACCGGGCGCCGGTTTCCTCGGCCTCGAGCGCGGTGCAAATGCTGTCCTGCAGGCCCAGAAGGTAGGTTTTTACGGCGGTGACGTCGGGTGGGGAGGACATGGCATCGTTCCTGATTGGCAAGGAGAACGGGGAACGGGAGCGAGAACGAGAACGATTTTATACGCGAGATCCGGTGAGGTCGCGAAATGGATCACCAGAGGCAGCCTCGTTGTTTCGGCTGCAGCGGCTGATGCGACCGCCCGACTGGGTGACGGTGGTTCACTCGGATCGACCTCGGATTGTCTCCTGTAAAAGAATCAAGGATCGGGAATCTTACAGGAGACAATCGGAGGGAAAGCCGAGATGGAGGAATCCCAGCCTCCTGATGTCGGCCACAATGATCTCATCATGCCGCTCCGGCATGGCGGCTATTCCGGCTTATTCGCGGTGCCGGTCATTCCTCCGTCCTATTTGGCGCCGGGCACGATGATCCTGATCGAGGATTCTCCTCCAGTCGCGGCCGAGACCGGGCTGGCCGCCGCTTTTTCCGAGGGCTGCAAGGGCGCGAGCGAGATGGGGGAACCGGCTTCCGGTTTGGCCGCTGCCGGCGCGGTCGCGAAGGCCGGGCCGCCTGGGGGAAGCAGGGTGAAGCCGCGCTCGAGCAACTCGATCACCTTGCGGTCCCGATTGGCCTGGCTGGCGCCGCCCATGGTGACCACGATCACCCGGCGCCCGTTGCGCTGGGCGGTGGCGGAGAGGCAGAAGCCGGCCCCATTGGTGAATCCGGTCTTGAGCCCGTCGACGCCGGCGACTTTCCCGAGCAGGTTGTCATGATTGACCATGTCGAACGGCTTGGCGCGAGGCGGGCTGCCGAAAGGGCGCTGGCGGACCGACGTGTATTTCAGCACGTCGGTCTTGAGCAGCAGATAGCGGCTGAGCAGGGCGAAGTCGCGCGGGGTGGTGAGGTCGCCTTCCGCGACCTTGCGGTCGGACGGGGGCAGTCCATGGGGCGAGCGAAAGGTCGTGTGCGCCATGCCCAGCTCGCGGGCCTTGGCGTTCATGAGCTCGACAAACGCCTCGGTGGAACCGGCACCGGCCCGGGCCAGGGCATGGGCCGCGTCGTTGGCGGACTGGATCATCATCGCGTAAATCAGCTCCTCGACGGGGAAGGTTTCCCGGGGGTCAAGGTAGACCTGCGTGCCGCCGATCGCGGCGTCAGCCGGCGTGATGCGGACGGGCGTCTGCAGGGTGAGGGAGCCGCTGTTCAGCTTGTCCGAGAGGACGGCGAAGGTCATCAGCTTCGTCATGCTCGCGGGCGGGCTGACGAGATCGGCATTGTCCTCGAACAGGACGTTGCCCGTGGCGGCGTCCATGATGATGGCGCCCTTGTAACCGCCGGTAATGACCGCGCCCGGCCGGGTCGGCTTGGAGCGGATCTGGTCGGCTCCGGACGACCTGGCGGCCATTGGCAGCACGGCCAGGAGAGGAAGGAGAACGCGGGCGAGGCGTGAGAAAATCATCCGCCAAGGAGGAAAACTTTCGCCTGCGGCGCGAGCAGAAAGAAGGGAGGATCGGGCCATGCGGGAAATCCGGCAGAGAAAAACGGGAGGCAGGCGTTTTGCCACGGATAGCCATGGATTATAGACGGCATCCGGAATTTTTGGCCACTGATGGCACCGATGGGCACAGATTGAAGACCAATATTTGTGCTATCGGTGCAATCAGTGGCCAAATTTTTTCTGCATCATTTCACGGGGAAATCACGGCTGCCCGCCAAGCGCCGGCGATCAGCGTTCGGTTTGTTCGAGAGGCAGGTCGTGCAGTTTTACCTCGGGATTTTTTTCCACGAAGTAGCGCAGTGTCCAGTCGTTGGGAAACAGGCCGACGGGCTGGCCGAGCTTGTCGGTGCCGAAGGCGACGCCGCTGGCGATGATGAAACGGGATGGGTCGGGCAGCTTGGCCGCGGGATCCGCGGGCGCCAGCCACTTCATGATCGTCCAGTTGACCGGGTCGAGCCGGGAGGCGGCGCCATATTCGCTCTCAAGGCGGAACTGGACGACCTCGAACTGGAGCGTGCCGACGGCCGCGAGGAGCGTGGAGGTCGTCATGCCTGCGCGCAGGGTGATGGACTGCACGACGCCCTCCTGCAAAAGCTGCTCCAGGCCGGCGCGGAATTTCTTCGCATCGGAGGGATTCGGATTGCTGATGAAAGTGAAGACCTCGGGCGGGAAGCGGGGGATTTCGTCGTACACGATCGACTTGTCCTCGGTGAGCGTGTCGCCGATGCCGAATTCGCTGTGGCCGACAAGCCCGATGACGTCGCCGGGCCAGGCCTCGTCAACGGTTTCGCGCTCCTGGCCGAAGAGCTTGTGGGACGAGGAAAGGCGGACGGTTTTACCCGTGCGCTGGTGCGTGACCATCATGTCGCGCGTGAACTTGCCCGAGCAGATGCGCACGAAAGCGATGCGGTCGCGGTGCTTCGGATCCATGTTGGCCTGGATCTTGAAGACGAAGGCGGAAAACCGGTCGTACCCGACGGGTATGATCGGAGGGGCGAGCGTGAGGGGCGAGGGGCGAGGAAAAGAGCTGCCGGCTGGAACCGCGACCTCCCGGTCGCGTCCAGGCGACCGGGAGGTCGCCTCTCCAACGGCCGCCGCGTTCCGATGGGGCTGGGGCGGGACGGAGTCGTGGAGGAAGCCGTCGAGGAGGAGCTGGATGCCGAAGTTGTTCACGGCGCTGCCGAAGTAAACCGGGGTCTGCTGGCCGGCGCGGACCGCGGCGAGGTCGAAGGGATGGCCGGCGCCGTCGAGCATCGCGAGCTGCTCGGTGACCTCGCGATAAGTGTATTCGTCGAGCTTGTTCCGCACGACCGGATCATCGAGCGAGCTGACATTGACGGGTGCCTGATATTTGCCGCCGGGGACGCGCTCGAAAAGGTGGACCTCTTGGGAGCGGCGATCGAACACGCCGCGGAAGGAGGGGCCGTTGCCGAGCGGCCAAATCACGGGCGAGGACTGCAGGCCGAGCACGCTCTCGAGTTCGTCGAGCAGCGCGAACGCATTGAGCGTGGGCCGGTCGCACTTGTTCATGAACGTGAAGATCGGGACGCCGCGGCGGCGGCAGACCTCGAAGAGCTTGCGGGTCTGGGCCTCGATGCCCTTCGCGGCGTCGATCACCATCACCACGGCGTCGACTGCCGTGAGCACGCGGTAGGTGTCCTCGGAGAAGTCCTTGTGGCCGGGAGTATCGAGCAAGTTGACGGCGTACCCGGCGTAATCGAACTGAAGGACGGTCGAGCTGATGGAAATGCCGCGTTGCTTCTCGAGTTCCATCCAGTCGGAAGCGGTGGCGCGCTGGTTCTTGCGGGCGGTGACGGCGCCCGCGAGGTGGATGGCGTTGCCATACAGCAGGAACTTCTCCGTGAGCGTGGTCTTGCCCGCGTCGGGATGGGAAATGATCGCGAAGGTGCGGCGGCGGGCGATTTCAGCGGCGGGCGACATGAAAAATAGGAGCCTCACGCAAAGGCGCAAAGGGGCAAAGGGGAAGATTATTTGGTGACGTGCGGCACTGGAAGCGGCCTACCGCCGCAGCCGTCTGCGCGCCGCATCAGGCAACCGCGGCGTAAAGCCGCTCCTGCAACCGCCGGCTGCGTTGCAGGAATTCCATGAAAAAATCCTTGGCGCCGATGCGGTGGTGAAAAGTCGAAAAGGTATCATGCGTCGTCCTCTCAAGTTTGCCGGTTATGCCGCGAAACTTTGGGGATATGAATGATATGGACTTGAAGGCCATCCGGCTCTTTCTTCGAACTCTGCCGCGAGTGCTGCCGGCGGGCAATTGTCGAAAGTGTCACCGGCGGACCCGTGATATGGGAGAACGTCTGGTTCACGAGACATTTGCCGTCCGCTGCATCTATCTAAGGTGCTGCTAAAAAATATCTTGTGGATCCAATCGCGGAATGAAGCGGCAGGGTGTCTACGTGATTCACCTAGATGTGATCACGTAGAAACCCTGATACCGCAACCACGCCTCATTTGGTACTGTGTTCGCATGATCACGTTAACCTACCTTATCGCAGCCTGCGTGCTGACCGGCTCTTTTCTGATGATTCGCGGCTTACAGAACGCGCCCGAGGGTTATCAGGACGAGCTCGGCTTCCACTTCAAAGGCCGGCCTGCGCTCGCCCGGGTTGATGTTTTAGCTTCTACCGCCGGCCTGAGGCGCGATAACGTCGGCCATGTCGCCGGCTCCATCGCTTAAGCTTAAACCCAACGCCAAGCCGCGAGTGCTCGCGGGACATCCGTGGGTGTTCGCCAATGAGGTCGAGGCCCTGCTGCCGGCCGAGTATGACGGCGAGGTGGTCGAGTGCCGCGACCGGGCGGACCGCTTCCTAGGCACAGGCATTTACAACTCGAGGTCGCAGATCGTGTGGCGGCGCTTCAGCCGTGAGCGTGCGGCGCTCAACGCGGCCTATCTGCGCGGGGCGATTGAGCGGGCCGTCGCACGCCGCGAAGGGGCGAGGGGCGAGGGGGGCGGCACCGCGGACACGCGAGTGGCGCAGAGTTCGGAACCAATTCCCAACTCCCAATTTCCAATTACTCCCGGCGCCTGCCGACGGCTCGTCTGGTCCGAGTCGGATGACCTGCCTGGCCTCGTGGTGGACCAGTTTGGCGAGACGCTGGTGGTGCAGATCCAGACGGCGGCGATGGAGAAGCGATCGGTTCTGGTGGGCGACGTGCTGGCCGAGGTGGTGAAGCCGGCGGAAATCATTTTCCGGAACGATGCGCCGATCCGTCGGCTCGAGGGCCTGCCGATGGAAGTGCATACGCGCTCCGGGCGGGCGTGGGAGCCGCGGTGGGTGCGGATTGACGGGTTTGAGTACTGGCTCGACCTGCAGGGCGGACAGAAGACGGGGTTTTACCTCGACCAGCGCGCGCAGCATCCCCTGGTCGCGAAATACTGCGCGGGAAAGCGGGTGCTCGACGCGTTTTGCAACCAAGGCCCGTTCGCGCTGCATGCGGCGCGGGCCGGCGCGACGCAGGTCCTCGGGCTCGACAGCGCGGAGGACGCCATCGCCGCGGCGCGGCGCAACGCGGAAAGGAACGGCGTGAAGGCCGAGTTTGCCGTCGCCAACGTCTTTGACTGGCTCAATGACGCCTCGCGCGCAGGCGACCCGTTGTGGGACGTCATCATCCTCGACCCGCCACCGTTCGCGAAATCGAAAAGCGCGCTCGATGGAGCGCTGCGCGGCTATAAGGAAATCAATTTGCGCGCCCTCCAGCGGCTGGCGCCCGGCGGTGTGCTGGCCACCTACACCTGTTCACACCACATGCAGGATGCCGAACTGCGCGGCGTGCTGGCCGAGGCCGCGGCCGACGCTAAGCGCAAGGTGCGGGTGAAGGAATTCTGCCACCAGCCCCCGGATCATCCGGTGCTCGTGACCATGATGGAGAGCGAATACCTGCGCGGTTACGTCGTGCAGGCGGACTGAGGGCAACGTCGGCCGGCGGTGCGCGGGCCTGGCGCCCGCCTTACTTGGCGCCGCGATCAAGATCGCGGCGCATCGCTCGGAGCTCGAGCGCCTGCTTTTGGTAATCGTCTTTTTCCGCCTTGGTCTTGGATGCCGCGCTGAGCTCGAGCAGGCCGAGTTCGGCCTCCATCAGGCTCACGCGCTGGGCGGCGAGCGACTCGCGGCTCTCTGCCGAGGAGCCGCCGAACACGGCCGCGGCGGTGGAAACACGCGAATCATTCAGCGCCTTGTCCGTTTCGGTCGACTTCGTCTTCTTCTTTTCCCGGGCGATTTCGTCCTCGAGGTCCATGATCTGGCGGTCGATTTCGACGAGCCGGTTTCGCCGGACCTCGACCTGGGGCAACACGGTGGCCGGCTCGGGCGGCGTCTTGGCGGGTTTGGCCGCGGTGTTCTTGTCGGCGGCATCCTTTGGAGCTGGTGTCGGGGCAGCTGTGCTTCCGTCTTTGCCGGCATTGTCCGCAGGAGCGGGCGAGGGCTTGGCTGGTTTGCCCTTCGAGTCATCGGCGGGCGCATCCTTCGGGGCATCCGATTTGGGGCTGGAAGGCGTGTTAGGGTCATCCGCGGCACGCATGGCCGCTAACGGGCAGGCAAGGAACAGGGCGAGCGAAAGGACGGGAGCTTTCATGTGGGTGAAGATCGGTCGGCGGACCCGGGTAGAAGCGAAGTTTAGGACCGGGAAGCGCGGAGTCGAGGGGATAGGCTGGCGGAAAGCAGCTGGGTGGGGCTGCGAACACGGAGAATGCAAAGTTCGAGACGACCGGTGTGACCTCGCAACGAATGACGCGTTTTGGATCAGACGGTTCCACGGACGAAAAGGAAGGCCGGGCCAATGAGGCCCGGCCGGTGGACCAGAAAAACTGCCGTGGAGCGTCAGCAAGGAGTGCCCCGGCAAGGATGAGCGCCTTGGCTCAGAGCCCCTTCATTTTCCCGCCGTAGATTGCGCTGGCACCAAGCTCTTCCTCGATGCGGAGGAGCTGGTTGTACTTTGCCACGCGGTCGGTGCGGCAGAGCGAGCCGGTCTTGATCTGGCCGGCGTTCGTCGCCACGGCGATGTCGGCAATGGTGACATCCTCGGTTTCGCCGGAGCGATGGCTGATGACGGCGGTGTAGCCGGCCTCCTTGGCCATCTCGATGGCGTCGAACGTCTCCGTCAGGGAGCCAATCTGGTTCACTTTCACGAGAATGGAGTTGGCGGTACCGGTCTCGATGCCCTTGCGGAGGAACTCGGTGTTCGTGACGAACAGGTCGTCACCGACAAGCTGGGTGCCATCGCCGATGGCATCGGTCAGCTTTTTCCAGGTGACCCAGTCGCCCTCGGAGCAGCCGTCTTCGATGGAGATGATCGGGTACTTGGCGGTGAGCTTTTTGTAGAAGGCGACCATGTCGTCGCCAGAGAGGATCTGGCCCGTGGATTTCTTGAAGACGTAGTGATTCTTCTCCTTCACGAAGAACTCGGAGGCGGCGACATCGAGGGCGAGGTTGATGTCCTTGCCGAGCTTGTAGCCGGCATTCTTGACCGCGAGGGCGATGACATCGAGCGCGGCCTCGGCGGAGGCGAGCTTGGGGGCGAAACCGCCCTCGTCGCCGACGGCGGTCGCAAGCCCCTTTTCCTTCAGGACCTTCTTGAGGGCGTGGAACACCTCGCAACCCATGCGCAGGCCCTCGGAAAAGGACTTCGCGCCGGTGGGCATGATCATGAATTCCTGGAAGTCGATCGGGGCGTCGGAATGGGCGCCGCCGTTCATGATGTTCATCATGGGCACCGGCAGCACCTTGGCGTTCGGCCCGCCGAGGTATTTGTAGAGCGGCTGGTCGAGGGCGGCGGCCGCGGCCTTGGCAGTGGCGAGGGAAATGCCGAGAATGGCGTTGGCGCCCAGCTTTGACTTGGTGCTGGTGCCGTCGAGCTTGAGCATGGCGCGATCGACGCCGAGCTGGTCGCAGGCGTCGAAGCCGATGAGGGCTGGTGCCAGCTTCGCCTTGACGTTGCCGACGGCCTTGCGGACGCCCTTGCCGCCGAAGCGGGCCTTGTCACCGTCGCGGAGCTCGATGGCTTCGTGCTCGCCGGTGCTGGCGCCGGAGGGGACGGCGGCGCGGCCGAGATGGCCGGAGGCGAGGCGGACATCGACTTCGATCGTGGGATTGCCCCGGGAGTCGATGATTTCGCGGGCGGTGATGGCGGTGATGGAGGTGTTCATGATTGGCAGTTGTAAAGGTCGGGCCGTGAATGGAAGCAAGCGCCCCGCCAAGTGGAAGACGAAAGTGTGCGGTGACACGATTTCATCACACGCCGGGAATTGATCGTTATCGTTTCCTTAGTCGTTCCTCGTTTTCCGCTCGGTCGAGAGCCGGGAGCGAGAACGATTTAGGGACGTCGGCCGCGAAGCCAGGATGCCGTCAGTCGACACTCATTCCGCTGAGCCGGAGTCATTCAGTGGTAGCAAGCAGGCTCCTACATGGACCCACCGAACGAACTGCACAATCCCGCTAAAACGGCGGGCGCGAGCCGCCGAGCTTGGTGAGGAAACGTGAGATCGGGCCGGCGGGCTTGGGCCGGACTTGCAGGGGAATCTGTCCGGAAAAGCCGCGCTCCAGCGCCGTGCGGGCAACAGTGATGCCATCGTAGTTACGCGCATTGATCGTCTGCTCGGTCAGGAGCACGACGGGCACCTGGTCGAGATGGCCCTCGTATGCGGCGGCGTGCAGGGGTGTGTCGCCGTTGTCGTTGCGTGTCAGCAGGAGGTCGGTGGTGAAAATGGAAGGGGGCAGCTTGTCGAGCTGGCCGGTCTCGGCGGCGGCATGGATCGCGGTGAACCCGGAATTGCTGGCGAGGACCAGGTTTTCGCGCGTGAGGAAAGCGGCCGGGATCTGTTCGAGATGGCCCGCGATGGCGGCGGCATGGATCGCGGTGTCACCGGCATTGGTCCGCTCGACGAATGCGGCGGAGGTGATCAGTTCCACGGGGATCTGGTCAAGGTGGCCATTCAGCGCGGCCACATGGAAAACGTTTTCGCCGCTGATGTTTTTCTCGAGCAGGCGGGCCGCGGTGAGCACACCGGCTGGGAGCCGGTCGATGGCGCCGTGTTCCGCGGCCTCGTGGAGGAGGGTGTTGCCGAGGTGAGTGCGCTGGTTGATGACCTCGGCGGTGAGCAGGCCCGCGGGTAATTGATCGAGATGGCCAAGGCCGGCGGCGCTGTGGAAAACCGTGTAGCCGGCATTGCTGCACTGCAGCAGTGCGTCAGACGTCAGCAGTTCACCCGGCACCTGGTCGAGATGGCCGCCGAGCGCCGCCTGGTGCAGCGGTGTATAGCCCGAGTCGTTGCGCAGGGCGAGGAGGGCGGCGTTAAGCGTTCCCGGGGGCAGATCGCGCAGGCAGCCGTGGCGGGCGGCCGCATGCAGCGGGGTATGGCCGGCGGCGTTGCGCTCGATCAGGCGGGCGACAGTCACGGCCTCGCGCGGCAGGCTGGCGAGCGAGCCTTTTCTGGCAGCAGCATGCAAATCGATCTGTTCCATCCGGGATGACACTCAGGCAACGCACGGTTGGAAACGACGCAAACCGAAACCTTCCGGAATTTTCACCGGAACAGGCTGTGCCGGGTTACACCGGTTTGGATTGCCAACAACGGGACGCGAGCCAGCGTGGCTTACGATGAATTCCCCGGAGCCCAAGCCAGCTGATGCGGCCCACAATCCCCAAAAGTCGGCAGTCCTCGTGATCGACGACGAACCGGCCCTGCTGGACGTATTCGCGGCGGCACTTTCACCCTATTTCGAGGTTACGACCGCGGGATCGGTCCGGGAAGCCGAGTTCATCCTCCACAAGAAGACGTTCAAGGTGGTCATCGCCGACCATCTGATGCCGGGCGGAAACGGGATGAGCTTCCTGGTGCGGGCGCGCGAGGAGCACCCGCACATGCAGCGCGTCCTGGTGACCGGCTACATGAAGCCGGAGATGCTCCTGCGGAGTGTCAATGAAGCCGCACTTTTCCGCTACCTGTTGAAGCCCGTTTCCGTCGCCGAGTTGATCAAGGTGGTGCAGGACGCGGCTAAGCTTCACGACCAGAGCGTGGGTGCCGGCTGAGCGCGATGCCTGCGTCCGGACCAGTTCCTGCGCCGCGCCCCGTCGTCCTGGTGATTGACGACGAACTGCCCCTGCTCGACGCGCTGCGCCAGGGCCTGAAGACGGAATTCGACGTCGAGGTCGCCTCCAGCGCGGAGGAAGCGACGATGCTTTCAGCCACACGGCAGTACGACGTGATTGTGTGCGACCAGCTGCTGCCGGGGGAGCAGGGCCTGGAATTTCTCATGCGACTGGCCCGGCTGCATCCCGGGGCCCGGCGCATTTTGCTGACGGGCTACATCAACCCCGACCTGATCTCGCGCAGCGTGGCCCTGGCGGGTTTGTCCGCCTGCCTGATCAAGCCCGTGTCGACCCCCGAGCTGATCAAAGTCATCCACCAGGCGCTGGCGGAGTAATGGGCGTCCAAGTTTGGCGCGCGCTCAAACCTTGTTCAATTTTGCGCGCAGGTAGGGGGCGGTGGGGCTGCGTTTTACTTTCATCAAGCCGGCCAGTTCGCCCTGGTACATCAACGCTCCGCCGTCGGGGCCGCCCACCGGCCCCAGCTCGACGATGTAGTCCGCCTCGGCGAGAAGGTCGAGATGGTGCTCGATGACGACGACCGTGTGGCCCTGGTCCACGAGCGAATGCAGTACCCGGATGAGTTTTTCGCAGTCGCTCAGATGCAGGCCGATGGTGGGTTCCTCGAGCAGGTAGAGGTTGCGCGGAAGTTCGCCCCGGCTGCGCTCGCGGTAGGTGGCGAGCCCGGCGGACAGTTCCGTGACAAGCTTGAGGCGCTGGGCCTCGCCGCCGGAGAGGGTGGGCGAGCTTTGCCCGAGCGTGAGGTAACCCAGGCCGCAGTCGACCATGAGCCGGCACACCTGGGAAAGCTGGGAATGGAAATCAAAGAACGGCGCGGCTTCCTCAAAGGTGAGCTGCAGCACTTCCCCGATGTTTTTCCCCTTCCAGGTGATATCGGCCAGTTCCGCACTGTAGCGCAGCCCGCGGCAGTCGTCACAGGGCAGGTAGGTGTCGGGCATGAACGCCATCTCGAACTTGATGCGGCCGGCGCCCTCGCAGGTCGGGCAGCGTCCGCCGGCGGTGTTGAAGGAAAAACGGGAGGCCGTGTAGCCGCGGATCTTGGCGTCGGGGAGGGAGGCGAAAAACTGCCGGATCAGGTCGAAGATGCCAAGATAGGTGGCGGGCGTGGAGCGCGGGGTCTTGCCGATGGGAGCCTGGTCGACCTCGATCACTGATCGGAACGTGTTGGCCCCGGTGAGCTCTTGAAAAGGCAGCACCGAGGGATCGGTGGAGGAGGCAAGGCTGCCGTCGGAGAAATCGGTGGCCCGGACGAATTCCTGCCCGCCGAGGCGGGCCTTTTTCGCCTTGATGGCGTGACTGACCGCTGGGCGCAGCAGGTCGCGGAACAGCGTGGACTTGCCCGCGCCGCTCGGACCGGCGGCCATGACGAGCCGGCCGGGCGGCAGCCGCAGGTCGAAGCCCTTGAGGTTGCGGAAGCGGGCGCCCCGCAGTTCGAGCCAGGCCGGCGCTGATCGGGGTGTGCTGGACGCGCGCGAGCGGACGGTGGCCTCGGGGGACACCAGAGGCCGGTAGGCACCACGCAGGGGATGGACAATGCCCTTCGCCAGAAAAAGGCCCGTCAGCGATTTGTCGCTGCGCTTGATTTCCGCCGGGGTGCCGCTGGCGAGCAGTTCGCCCCCATGCACGCCGGCGCCGGGGCCCAGGTCGATGATGTGGTCGGCCCGGGCCATCAGCTCGTCGTCGTGCTCGACGACGAGGAGGGTGTTGCCCTTCGCCCGCAGGGCCTCGAGGGTTTCGATCAGGCGGTCGTTGTCGCGGGCATGCAGGCCGATGCTGGGTTCATCGAGGACGTAGAGCACACCGGAGAGGTTGGACCCGAGTTGCGAAGCCAGGCGGATGCGCTGCGCCTCCCCGCCGGAGAGGGTTTCCGTCGGGCGGTCGAGCGACAGGTAACCGAGCCCGACATGGTCGAGAAACTTCAGGCGTTCCTCGATCTGGGGGACGATGTCCCGCGTGATCAGCCGGCCGCGCGCATCGAGCTCAAGCGAGCGCAGATTGGCCAGGAGCTGCGCGGGTGTCCCGCGCAGGAGTCCGGGCAGGGAAAGGGGGGGCAGCCGGCCGCGCAAGGGAAGCTTCACGGCGCGACCGATGCGGTTGAGGCGTTCGCCACGGCACTCGGGGCACGGCTGGCCCTCGTCCGAGACATCCTCGGCCGAGTCGATCCCGAACGCCCGCAGGCGCGCGAGGGGATCGTTCTCGTCGTCCTCCTCGGGTTCGAGCATCCACGGGAAAATGCGCCCGTGCCCGCGGCAGGCCGGGCACCAGCCGCGCGGCGAGTTGAAGGAAAAATTCTTGGGATCCAGCTCGGGGAATGACTCGCCGGTCTCGATGTCGGTGCGCGTGGTCGAGAACCCGGAAAGCACCTCGCCCTGTGGCGTGAGCAGGAAGCACGCGCCCTTGCCGATGCGCAGCGCGGTTTCGAGCGCGGCATTGGGCGAGATTGGAGGGGGCTGTTCCGATGATGGCCGGGCCTTATCCAGATGTTTTGATCCGGCTTCTGGCCTCTGGCCGGGGGCTTCAATCTTTTTCAGATCCGCGACGACCACCTCGACATCGTGCTCCTTGTAGCGGTCGAGTTTTTGAAACGCGTCCGTCCGGGTCAGCCGCCCGTCCACCCGCATCAACTCGTAACCTTGGCCGGCGATCCACGTGGCGATGGGCTGGTGGTGGCCCTTGCGGCCGCGGATCAGGGGGGCGCAGAGGTAGAGGTGCTTCGCTTTTTTCGCCTTGGGGGTGGCGAGCACGCGGGCGAGCAGTTTCTTCAGCGCGCCCGGCGAGAGCGGGGCGACGGGCCGGCCGGTGTCGGGATGATGCTGGATGCCGAGCCGCGCGTAGAGGAGGCGCAGGTACTGGGCGACCTCCGTGATGGTCGCGACGGTGGATTTGCGCGAGCCGCGGGTCACCCGCTGCTCGATCGCGACGGTCGGGGGAATACCCGTGAGCTGGTCCAGGGCCGGCCGCGGCAGTTGCTCGACGAACTGCCGGGCGTACGGCGACATGGATTCCATGAACCGCCGCTGGCCCTCGGCGAACACGATGTCGAACGCGAGGGTGGACTTGCCCGAGCCGGAAACCCCGGTGACGACGGACAACTGCCGGTGAGGAATGGAGAGGGAGAGATTCTTGAGGTTGTTCTCGCGGGCGCCGGTGATTTCCAAGGCGTGAGGCGCGAGGCCCGGGGCGTAAGGCGCGGCGTCCTCCGCCGCCGCGAGCGACGGGAAAGGGTCGCGTGTCACATGATACCTTTCCATCGCGGCCTGGAGGAAAGGGGAGGTGGCGGTGGCGGCGCGGGCGATGGTTTCGGGCGGGCCTGCAGCGACGATGCGGCCGCCGCCGGCGCCGGCCTCGGGGCCGACCTCGAGGATCCAGTCGGCGGACTTCAGCACATCGAGGTTGTGCTCGATGACGACGATGCTGTGCCCGCGGTCGACCAGCGCCTGCAGCACCCCGAGGAGACGCTTCACGTCATGACGGTGCAGACCGGTGGTGGGCTCGTCCAAGAGGAGCAGGGCGCCGGCTGGAGCGGCAGGGGACGGGGGACGGGTGACAGGGGACGGTGGAGAGAGCGCGGCAGAGTCGGAGGCGGCATTGCCGGCAAACGTGCCGAGATACCGGACAAGCTTGAGGCGCTGGGACTCGCCGCCGCTGAGGGTGTTGAGCGGCTGGCCCAGCGTGAGATAACCGAGGCCGACCGACTCGAGCGCGGCCAAGCGTTGCTGGATATCCACGTGCGCGGCGAAGAGCGGCAACGCGTCGGTGATACTCGTGGCGAGCAGGTCGGCGACGGACCGACCGTTCCATTGGATGGCGAGCACCTCGGGTTTGAAACGGCGGCTGTCGCAGACGGGGCAGGGCACGAAGACATCGGAGAGAAACTGCATTTCCACCCGTTCATAGCCGAGGCCCAGGCAGTGATCGCAACGGCCGTCGCCGCTGTTGAAGGAAAAACTGGAGGCGCTGAAACCGGCCTCCTGCGCGGCGGGCGTGCCGGCGTAAAGCTCGCGGATGAGTTCCCAGACCTCGGTGTAAAGGGCGGGGTTGGAGCGCGGGGTGCGGGAGAGCGGCGACTGATCGACGAGGACAATCTCGGAAAACTCCCGGTCGCTGCGCAGGGCCTCGATCATGGCGGGGTCGGCGGCGAGTTGCAGCCGCTGGGTCAGCAGCCCTTGGTGGATCACGTTGTCGAGCAGCGTGGATTTGCCCGAGCCCGAGACGCCGCTCAGGCAGACGAAGCGTTGCAGCGGCACCTGGAACGACAGGCCGGCAATGTTGTGCTTGGTCACGTTCGTGAAATGCAGGGCGGGGTGGCCCGGCGGAACGGAGCGGCGCGCGGCGGGTGTCTCCACGGTCTGCCGGCCGGAAAAATAGGCGCCGGTGATGCTGGCCGGGGATTCCAGGAGGGAGGCGACCGGGCCTTGGAAAACAATGTGCCCGCCGCGTCCGCCGGGTTCGGGGCCGACTTCGATGACATGGTCGGCGGCACGGATCATCGCCTCGTCATGCTCGACGACGACCACCGTGTTGCCGGCGTCGGTGAGCGAGCGGATGATGGCAATCAGCCGGTCGATGTCGCGGGGATGCAACCCAACGCTGGGTTCGTCGAGGACGAACAGGGTGTCGATCAGCGACGTGCCGAGGCAGCTGGTGAGGTTGACGCGCTGGACCTCGCCGCCGGACAGGGTCTTCGACGGGCGGTCGAGCGTGAGGTAGTCGAGGCCGACCTGCCGCAGGTACCGCAGGCGGGTGAGGATCGAATCATAGGCGAGACCGGACTGGCGGTCGTCGCGCGGCGGACGGGCGCCCGGCAATAAATCGAGCAGTTCGCTGACCGGGAGCCGGTAAAGCTCGGGGAGGGTGCGACCGCGCCACTTCCAGCACAGGGACTCGGGTTGAAGGCGCTGGCCGTGGCAGTCGGGGCAGGGATTGTAGGTGCGGTAGCGCGAAAGAAAGACGCGCACGTGCATCTTGTAGGTGTTCTTTTCCAGCCAGCGGAAGAACCCCTTGAGACCGTACCAGTACTTCGGCCACGGCTTGCCGTTCACTTCGCCGTAACCCGGCTCGCCGTCGATGATGTAAGCCTGTTGCTCGGCGGTGAGAGAGGCGAAGGGGACGTGGGTGGGAATCTTATTCTTCCGGGTGAAGACGAGCAGGTCCTTCTTGGATTCGCCGTAGATCTCGCTCTCCCAGCATTTGATCGCGCCGTTGTCGATGGAGAGCGACTGGTCGGGAAGGGCCAGCCGGTAATCGACATCGATGACGCGACCGAAGCCGCGGCATTTCGGACACGCCCCGAGGGGTGAATTGAAGGAAAAAAGCGCCGGCGTGGCGGGACGGAAAGTGCGGCCGGTCCTGGGCGAGTGCAGGCCGCGCGAGTAATGCCCGAGTTCCACCAGCGTCTCCGCGACGAAGAGATGCACCTCGCCGCGGCCGAAGTGCAGCGCGGCCTCGACGGCCTCGAGGAAGCGTGACTTCTGCGCGGCGGAAACAGTCACGCGGTCCTGGACGACAAAGAGGCGGGTGGCGTCGGCGAGCGTTTTGGGATCGGCAATAAGATCGTCGACCCGTTGCACGGCCTGGGAGCCGCCGATGCCCGGAGCGAGCACGCGGACATAGGACTGGCCCTTGAGGTTTTTCAGGATCTCCAGCCAAGTGAGGCTGGCGGGACGACTGACCTGAAAGGCGATGATGACGGCCTGACCTTCCCGGGTGGCCGCGGTTTTTCGCCAGATGCTCTGCGGATTGTCATCCTCGACCCTTTCGCCGGTGGCCGGGTCGAAGCACTCGGCCACATGGCTGAACCAGACCTTGGCGAAATCGGTCAATTCCGTCATGGTGCCGACGGTCGAGCGCGAGTTCTTGACGGTGTTGGTCTGCTCGATGGCGATCGACGGGCGGATGTTTTCGATCGAGTCGACCTTGGGCTTGTCGAGGAGGTCGAGGAACTGGCGGGTGTAGGCGCTGAAGGTCTCGACGTAACGCCGCTGGCCCTCGGCGTGGAGCGTGTCGAAGACCAGGGAGGACTTGCCCGCGCCGCTCAGCCCGGTGACGACGATGTAGCGGCCGAGCGGCACATCGAGGTCGAAGCCCTTCAGGTTGTTCTGCCGCACCCCCCGCAGACGGATGCACTCGGGCGGGGAAGTGTGGGTGGCGGCGGCTTTCTTGGTCACGGCGGGCACGGATGAGCACGGATTCCGGGAAGGCAAATTTCTTGAGCGATCAGGCCGGAAATAACTTAGGGCAGAAGCGGCTTTCCCGCCGCGGACCGGCGGAACGGGCATCCCCTGCGACCCATTCTCCCGCCGGCCGGCGGTCGAATGCCCTATCGGTTGCCTTCCGTCAGGGTTAGCTTGGCGCCGGCGGCATGAATCGCCCGGGTCACTTCCGGTGCAGGCTTGGTGTCGGTGACGATGGTGAAGCGTGCGTCGAAGCCGGTGGTGAGGCTGAGCGCCATGCGGCCGAACTTGGAGTTATCGAGGACGAAGATGGTGCGGTCGGCCGCGGCGATCATCCGGCGCTGGGCGGCAACAATCAGGGCGTTGAAGTTCCAGACCCCGGCCGCGGTGATGCCCGCGCCGCCGAGGATGGCGACATCGGCATGCGATTGCTCGAACGATTGCTCGCACAACGGCCCGACGAGCACCCCGAGCCGGCCGTAGATGCTGCCGCCGGTCACGATGGTTTCCTGACCACCGATCTCGCTGAAAAGCCCGGCAATGGGCAGCGAGTTGGTGATGACCTGGAGACGTTTCGCCGCCAGCAGGCGGGCGACGGCGTAGGTGGTGCTGCCACCGTCCAGAATGACGCTCATGCCAGGCCGCACTTGTCCGGCGACCAGGCGGGCGATGGCAAATTTTTCCGCGGTATGATGCAGGTCGCGCGCGGTGAAATCGTGCTCCTGCGTGAGCACATCGGTCTCGACGAGCGAGGCCCCGCCATGATGCCGGCGGACGACCCCCTTCTCCTCCAACTCGTCGAGTGCGCGGCGCACCGTCGACAGCGAGATCGTGAACCGGGCCGCCAGCGTGTGCAGGTCGGCGTAACGGTGGTCGCGGAGGTAAACCTCGATGAGATGGAGACGCTGCCGGTTGGTCATGGCGCGGGCGCAGGGGCGATTTTTTGGAACAGGGCGAGGTACGACGCGGACTGCCGGGCCGGATCAAACGTTTCCCGGGCAAACGTGCGGGCACGCGCGGCGCGACGGGTGCGAGCGGCTACTGGCTCGCGGATAAGCTGTGTCAGCGCAGTGCGAAAGGCCGCGCGATCGCCGCGGGGAATGACGAAACCGGTTTCGCCGGGGATGCCGCATTCGGCGATCCCCTGGGCGGCGTAAGCCACCGAGGGTAGGCCATGGGCTTGGGCCTCAATGAGAAAATTCGAAAGCGATTCGCTCCAGGAGGCGTGCACGGCGAAGCCGGCGGCGGCATAGAGCGACGTCGGGTTGGGGTCGTAGCCGAGGAATTTAACGACGTCACCCCAGCCGCGGTGGGCGACCAGCCGCTCGCACTCGGCCCGCGCCGGGCCGTCACCGGCCAGCCAGAGCTGAAGATTGGAATCGCGGGGCATGTCCCCGACAATCTCGATCAGCTCCCGCTGGTTCTTCTCGGGGCGGAACATGGCGACATTCAGCAGGACGCTGGTCGCCGGGGAGGCGCCCCATTTCACGCGCAGGGCCTCGTCGCGCGCCGCCGCGGTTTCCGGCGGGAAGACGAGCGAATTGTAGATGACGGTGATCTTTTCCGCGGTGATACCGTGGGTGTTGACGAGGGTCTGCCGGGCCTCGTGGCTGTTGGCCACGATATGGCGGACCTGCCGCAGCGAGCGGCGGAACATCCACGGCAGCGGCTTGCCCGTACGCATCGTGGCGATGACGGCGAGGCCGGGCCAGCGGTCCTGCAGCCATCCGGCATAACAATTGGCCATCCGGCCCATGCAGAGGATGAAATTGGGCTGAAACCGAGCGACGGTCCGCATCAGGCCGGGGGCGAACCAGTCGAGGCCGGTGTCGAACGATTGCAGCGCCCGGTGCGTCACCGACGGGCCCACGGTGGGTGCCAACACCCCGCCCGGGCGGAAGGTGAGCAGCAGGCTCTCATGGCCCGCTGCAGCGCAGGCCCGGGCGAGCAGGACGGACTGGCGCTCGGTCCCGCCGCTGCGCAGGTGGTCTTGGAGGACGAGGATTTTCATTGATCGGGACGGCGCCGGGAAGAGAGTGAGACTCCACTCGATGAAGCATCCTCTCGTCAACCTGCTCGTGCGCTGGTCGGTGCTGGCGTTGGGCGTGGCCCTGGCCGCCGCCATCGTGCCCGGCATCGATTATCACCACGATGCGGGGACGCTACTGTGGGTCGTGGCGCTGCTGAGCGTTTTCAACGCGGTCCTGCGGCCGTTGCTGCTCCTGTTCACGCTGCCGTTCATCCTGCTGACAATGGGCCTGGGAGTCGTCTTCATCAATGCGCTGCTCTTTCTCTGGGTCGGCCGGCTCGTGGACGGGTTCGAGGTGAAAAGTTTCGGGTCGGCCCTGCTGGGTTCGCTGATCGTGAGCGTGACCAACATTGTCCTGAGCCGCTTCCTGCGCAGTTCCTCCGGCCGGCGACCGCCGCCGGGCGGCCAAGCGCCGCCGAAGCGGGACGACGTGATCGATATTTGATCCGCGACGATGGCGGGCGCGGCAGGGCCGCGGTTTCCATTTGACGGTTCCGGGTGCGGTGCGAATTTGAGCGCATGGCTGATACCACGGAATACGATCTCATTGTCATTGGCGGCGGTCCCGCCGGCTACGCCGGAGCGATCCGCGCCGGGCAGCTCGGGAAAAAGGTCGCCTGCATCGAACTGGAGCGGGCCGGCGGCACGTGCCTGAACTGGGGCTGCATCCCGACCAAGGCGCTGCTGAAGAGCGCCGAGCTCTACCAGAAGATCAAGAAGGCCGAGACGTTCGGCATCACGGTGAAGGACGTGTCGTTCGACTTTGCGAAGGTCATGGACCGCTCGCGGACGGTGTCCGGCCAGATGGCGAAGGGCGTGGAATTTCTCTTCAAGAAGAACAAGGTCGATTACTTCGTGGGCAGGGGGCAGGTGACCGTGCCCGGGATGGTCGAGATCACCGAGGGCGAGCACAAAGGGAAGTTTTTCAAGGCGAAGAACATCCTCATTGCGACCGGCTGCAAGATGCGGCGCATTCCCGACCTGCCGGTGGATGGGGTGCGTGTGATGACCTCGCGCGAGGCGCTCGCGGGCCGGACGCTGCCGAAGTCCATCGTTATTGTTGGCGCGGGTGCCATCGGTGTGGAGTTCGCCTATTTCTACAACGCGTTCGGCACAAAAGTGACGCTGGTCGAGATGCTGCCGCAGATCCTGCCGGTGGAGGATGAAGAGGTGGCGAAGACCCTGCACCGGGCCTTCGAAAAGCAGGGCATCGTCATCCGGACAGGGACAAAGTGCGAAAATTTCCAGGTTGGCAAAACCTCCGTCAAGCTGACCCTCGTGAAGGACGGGAAGAGCGAGGAGGTCGAGGCCGAGACCCTGCTCTCCGCGATCGGAGTCGTGGCCAACCTTGAAGGGGTCCTCTCGAAAAACGTGAAGCTCGAACTCGACCGCAATTACCTGAAAGTCGGCGACGACTACCAGACGAACGTGAAGGGCATCTACGCCGCCGGCGACATCATCGGGCCCCCGTGGCTGGCGCATGTGGCCACCTTCGAGGCGGTCAGCGCGGTCAACGGCATGTTCGGCCACGGCCGGCCGCACCGGGTGAAGAATTTTCCCGGCTGCACCTACTGCCAGCCGCAGGTGGCCAGCACCGGGCTGACCGAGCAGGCGGCCAAGGAGAAGAAGCTCGATTACAAGGTCGGCAAGTTTCCCTTTACGGCGTCAGGCAAGGCCGTGGCCTCGGCCGAGAGCGAAGGATTCGTCAAGGTGATCAGCGATGCGAAGACCGGGGAGATTTACGGTGCGCACATTATCGGCGCGGAAGCGACCGAGCTGATCGCCGAGTACGGCCTGGCGGTTGAGCTCGAGGCAACGGTCGAGGAAATCCACCACACAATCCATGCCCACCCGACGTTGAGCGAGGCCGTGATGGAAGCGGCCGCGGCGACGACGGGCGAGGCGATCCACATCTGAGTCTTCCTTCCGTGTTGTCGCAGGCTTGGCGAAGGTTGGTGCGAGCGCTGGGAATCGAACCCAGATCAATGGCTTCGGAGGCCACTACACTATCCATTGTGCTACGCTCGCGGGAAAAACCCTGAGGGGTCAGCTTTAAGCCGGCCGCTGCGAATTCAAGCCGTTTTCCAGTCCACTTCCTCAACCGGCTGGCAGGCCGGCCTGCAGCCGAACCTTGCCGGATGCGTCAGTTCGGTTCCTCGCGGATGAAACGATGGACGAAGAAATAGTAAATGGCTCCGAGCACGGCCAGCGCGGCGACGATCCAGACTAGGATCTGATGCAGCTCCCCGTTCATGAGCGCGGTGTCTTCGCCGGCCTTCACGCCAACCCAGGCGAGCACGGCGCACCAGGCACCGGCGCCGACCAGCGTGAACAGTGAAAACTTGAAATAGTTCATCCGCACAATGCCGGCCGGGATGCCGATGAGATGGCGCACAACCGGCAGCAGGCGCGAGGCGAAGATACCGAAGCTGCCAAAGCGCGTCGACCAGCGTTCAGCCTGTTCGACCTTGGCCGGAGGGATGGCGAAGAACTTGCCATAGCGCAGCACGAGTGGCCGCCCGGCCCAGCGCGAGGCCCAGTACATGACGGTCGCACCGACCCATGATCCGAGGGTACCGGCGATCACGATGCCGGCCAGGGTCATGTTGCCCTTGGTGTAGGCGAGGTGCGCTGCGAAGGGGATGACCAGTTCGCTGGGCAGCGGCACGATCGAGCTTTCGACCGCCATGAGCAGCACGATCAGCGGATAACCACCGGTTTCAAGGGAATGCTGGTACCACGCGATGAGTCGATCGAGGAGAGCGTGCATGGGGCGGAAAATAAAAAAGGCAGGCAGTGGAAGCTGCCTGCCGGGAAAAGGGGCGGAAAAAATCAGACGTCGGGCTTCGTCTTGCGGAGGCCCACGACGCGGTCGCCGGCCTTCCACTGGCTGCGCTTGCGCAGGATTTCAACGCGCTCGAAGCGCTTGAGGACGTTGCGTTTAACGACGAGGCCACTGGCGCCTTGGAGACTTTTGTGCTGGGACATGACGGTGAGGGAGAGGTTAGCGGACTGTTAAAGGGGCGGATTGCTAGAGGTCGACCTGACCCATGACAAGTACTTTTCTCCCACATCGGTGGCGCGGACGACAATCCATTCCGGGGTATCGTAGGGATGGTGCTCCTGCACCCAGGCGGAGAGGGCGGTGGCCTGTTCCGGGGCGAACTTGAGGCAAAGCCGAAACTCCTCGGTCTGCTGCACTTGCTCGGCCCAGCGATAGAGCGACGTCACAGGCCCCTCGATCTGCACGCAAGCTGCCAGCCGCAGGCCGATGATTTCAGCGGCCATCCGCTCGGCGTCGGAGCGTGCTGCGACCGTGGTCCAGGCGATAAGCATGGCCGAGCGTCGCCGGTCCGAAAAGGGGTGGGCAAGCCGGGAAATTGACCCTTGACGCTCCACGTCCCGGCCCTACTGGTACACCTTCCATTTCCGCCCACCTCCATCCATGAGAGACGATTACATCAAAGAGGCCCTGAAGGTCATTCACGATCCCAACATGCTCATCAACGTGGTCTCCCGCCGCGTGAAGCAGCTCCGGCGCGGCAACCGTCCGCTCGTGGAATCCCTCGAGAAGCTTTCCGCCGAGGACACGGCCCTGCGTGAAATCAGCGAGGGCAAGATCAGCTTCGAGGTCGGCGAGAACTGATCGCCCGGCAACTTTCGCATCCTGCAGGCGGCACGGCGATTGCCGGGGCCGCCTTTTTCATGCAGGGATGTGTCGACCAGCCATGAGCGCGCAAAAAAAAGATCCCCGCCGCTACACGGAAATCCGCAATTCCAAGGCGCTCCGTGATTATTTTGTCGATGAGCGTTTCGAGGCGGGCATCCAGCTGCGCGGCACCGAGGTGAAGTCCATCCGGGCCGGCCGGGCCCAGATCACGGACGCCTTCGGCCGGGTCGAGAAGGGCGAGCTCTGGCTGCACAACGCGCACATCGAGCAATATGCCTTTGGCAACATCAACAACCACGATGCGCGCCGGGTGAGGAAACTCCTGCTGCACCGGCACCAGATCCGCAAGATCGCCCAGGCGCTCGATGCCGGCGGCCGGGCACTGGTGCCGTTGCGGATGTATTTCAAGGATGCGCTCGTGAAGGTCGAGGTGGCGCTCGGCACCGGCAAGAAGCTCTTCGACAAGCGCGATGACCTGAAGAACAAGGCCGAACTCGGCGAGGTCCGCCGGTCGATCAAGTTCCAGCGCGGTTAATGCGGCGGGCCTGATCCGCGCCGGGCGCGAATCCCCAGCGGCCGGCCGTCAGGGAAGAAAGACGTCGGCCTTGGCCTCGGTCGTGATGGCGCGGGAGGCGGAAGGCCAGTGGGTGACGATGGCGTCGGCCAGCTGGCGCCAGCCGAGCGGCTTGTGCAAGACGGCCCGCAATTCGGGCAGGTGGGAAAAATCCTCTTCCGACAGGTGCATGCCATGGCCGGTGATGATCAGAAAGGGAATGCCAGGCTTGAGCGCCCGCGCCCGGACGATGAGCTCAAGCCCGGTCAGCTGGGGCATGTAATAATCTGTCACGACGATGCCGACATCGATCCGGGGCAGTGCTTCCAGCGCCTCTAGCGGCCGTGTGAACGTGATGATTGGATTCACGAAATGCTCCTTGATGAGCTCGGACAACAGGTCGACGTAGGATTTCTCGTCGTCCACGATCACGATGGCTTTTCCGGTGGTTGGTTTCACGGCAGGATGCGGCTGCTGGCGGGGCAACTATTAGCGTGCGGCCAACTGCGGTAAAGTATGAACCCGGCCGGAAGGGGTCTAATATTACTTAGCGATTGGCCTGTCCGCTACGTAGAAACACGCACTGCCCCGGGCACCCGCTGCCGGCTTGTATGAGGCCGCACGTGATCCAGAATGCTCCTGTGCTGCACCTCGTGCTCCTTGCGCCCCAGATTCCCCAGAACACCGGAAATATCGGCCGCATGTGCGCGCTGACCTGTTCGCGGCTGCACCTGATCCATCCCCTCGGCTTTGTGATCAACGACCGGAACCTGCGGCGGGCGGGCATGGATTATTGGAAAGCCCTCGACGTGCATGAGCACGCGGACTGGGCCGGTTTTCGCGCGAGCCCGCTTGCGCCCCGGCGCCTGTGGCTCTTTACGACCAAGGCGGAGCAGAGCTTTTGGGACGTGCGTTATGCCGACAACGACGGGTTGGTCTTTGGCAACGAAGGGGAAGGAGCCCCGACTTGGCTGCACGACGAGCTGGCGGCAACGCGCGTGACGATCCCGCACGCCAATCCCGGACTGCGCTCGCTCAATCTCAGCACGGCCGCCGGCATCGCGTGCTACGAGGCGTTGCGGCAGTTGCGCCCGGGGCCGCCCGTTTAGCAGGAACCCCGCGGTCATCAGGCGATTCTCCGGGCCTGAAGTCGCCGTCAGTCCGTTGTAGGAGCCTGCCCGCAGGCGATGAGCGGCGTGGACCGACCTAAAATCGCCTGCAAGCAGGCTCCTATCTGGACCAAGCGAACGATTCCCCATTTTCGGCGATAGGCGAAATCATCAACTGCGTGAGTCTGGCTGAGACTTGACCGCGCTCGGTCCAATGTGGGCCGGCCCATTGACTCTCCGGTTCCCGACCTTGGGCCCTGACCTCGCGGATGAAATCCTTCCGGGTCAGGTGCCCGTGCCGTTGCCGCCACCCGGCACGGCCTTGTCGAGCTTGCAGATGACCGTGGCCTTTTTCAGGTAATCGGGATCGATCTCGAGACCCATGCCGGGAGTGGAGGGCACCTGGATTTTTCCGCCGGTGATTTTGAAATCCGGCTTGTACCACGAGGAGGGCCGTTGCGGGGCGCGCCACGGGTATTCCATCAGGGGCGAGGCATTTTTTGTGCAGGAGGAGAACTGCACGATGTTGCTCGAGGTCATCCCGGTCTGCGTATTGTGGGGGACGCAGGTTCGCCCGAGCTTCTCGGCGATGCGCGCCACCCGCCTGGCGCGGATCAGGCCGCCGTTGTAATTGATGTCGGGCTGCGCAATTTGCATCACACCATTGCGGAGCATCCAGTCGAACTGCCACAAACTGTAGTTCTGCTCGCCGAAGGCGATCGGGATCTTGAGTGCCTGGCCCACGGCGATCGTTTCCGACAGCTCCTCGAACGGGCACGGTTCCTCGAAGAACTCGTACTTGAGGCTCTCGAGCAGGCGGCCGATGCGAATGCCCTGGGGCACGTCGTAGGAGCCGTTGGCATCGGCCATGAGCAGGGCCTTGTCGCCGAGTTTTTCCCGGGCGTGGATCAGCAGGGTTTCGGTGCGGCCCGGATAGGTGTCGAGGTTGCGGCTCATGCGCCCACCCATGTGGAATTTCACGGCGGTCGCGCCGGTCTCGGCGAAGCCGCGGACATAGACATCCACCTCCTCCTCGGGAGTGGTATTGCGCGGCGAGCCCGAGAGATAGACTGGAATCTCGGTCCGAACGACACCGCCGAGCAGCGCCCCCACGGACTTGTTGGCGACCTTGCCGAGCAAATCGAGCGCGCTCTGCTCGGCGTAGGCGATGCAGCACCAGAGGGGAATGCTGGCGAGCTTGTAGTTCTCGCGGTAAACATAGTCGACCAGCGACTCGATGTCGCGGGCGTCCTTGCCGACGAAGTGGGGCGCCACGAGATGCTCGAACATCGGGATGAAGTCCTCGACCTGCTTCGTGCCGGTGATGCCCTCGGCACCGTCGGTGGAACGCGTCCGCACAAAATAGTTGTTCTCCACCTTCAACATCTCGACCGAGGCGATTTTAACTGGCGCCTTGATCTGGCCGGGGATGTTGAACATCGGCTGTTCCCAATCCCGAAGGTAGGGCTGGATGTTGTCGGGAGCCGCATAGCGGGAGGCGAGGCTGGCGAAGGAGTCGGAGGAGGCGGCAGAGAGCGAGCGAGGGAGCGAGGTGGCGAGCATGGCGCCGCCGGTATATTTGAGCCAATCGCGTCGGGTGAGGGGCATGGGATTTGGGAGGAGGGGGGGAGCGGTAATACAAACTCTACATCAGACTGTCCGTGGGCAAGACGGGCTGGCGCGGAAAAAGTAGCGGGAAGCCGACATATTCGCGGCCAGGGGTGTCGGCGATACCTAGATTTCTGCGAGCCGCACGCACGCGACCTCGCGCGCCGGGCTGTCGGGCATGAGCGGAGGAACGGCGGCCTGGCAGATCTCCCGCGCATGGGGGCAGCGTGGATGAAAGGCGCAGCCGGCGGGCGGATCGATCGGCGAGGGAGGGTCACCAGCGAGGACGATGCGCTGCCGGGTCCGTTCCACGTCGGGATTGGGCGTGGGAATGGCGCTGACGAGGGCGCGAGTGTAGGGATGCCTTGGGCGCTCGATTACATCCGCGGCGGGCCCGAGTTCGACGATGCGGCCGAGATACATCACGGCGATCCGGTCGGAGATATGCTTCACCACGGAAAGATCGTGGGCGATGAAGACGAGGCTCAGGTTCATCCTGCGCCCGAGTTCGGCGAGGAGGTTCAGGATCTGGGCCTGGATGGAGACATCGAGGGCCGACACGGGCTCGTCGGCGATGATGACCTTGGGCTCGAGCGCCAGGGCGCGGGCGATCGCGATGCGCTGGCGCTGGCCGCCGGAAAACTCATGCGGGTACTTTTGCATGAAGCGCGGGGCGAGGCCGACCGTCTCCATGAGGCGGATGACTCGCGCCGTGACCTCGGCTCGCGGGCAGACCCGGTGCACGATCAGGGGTTCGGCCAGGGTGGCGAAGACCGTCATGCGCGGGTTGAGCGAGGCATACGGATCCTGGAAGACCATCTGCATGTCGCGCCGGGTCCGCCGGACCTCGGCCGCGGAACCGCTGGCCAGGTTTTTGCCCTCGAGCACGACGGTGCCGCCGGTCGTGGGAACCAGCTGCATGATGGTGCGGGCGAGGGTGGATTTGCCACAGCCCGATTCGCCGACTAGTCCCAGCACCTCGCCGCGCTGGAGCGACAGGGTCACGCCATCGACCGCCTTCACCACGCCGGCCTGTCGCTTGATGAAAAAGCCCCGCTGGATGGGGAAGTGGGTCTTGACGTCCCTAAGCTCTAGGATCGGGTCCGGCATGAGGGTGAAAATGGCGATGCGGCCAAGGTGATCAGATCTCCCCGGCCTGAACGCGGAGGCAGGCCTGAAAGTGACCGGGACCGCACTCGGTCAGGGGTGGGTTGGTGTCACGGCAATGGTCGACGGTGAAGCTGCAGCGCGGGGCGAACGCACAGCCTGCAATGGGTTTGGCGAGATCGGGCGGCATGCCGGGAATGGTGAAGAGTTCGGTGCCCTTTGCCTGGGTGGAGGGGATTGAGCGCTGCAGGGCGCGGGTGTAAGGATGTTTCGGCGCGTAGAAAAGGGCCCGGGTGTCGGCGGTCTCAACGATGCGTCCCGCATACATGACCTGGACCCGGTCGCAGAGGCCGGAGACCACGCCGAGATCGTGGGTGACCAGGATCACCGCCATGCCCAGGTCGCGCTGCATCGTCCTGATGAGTTCAAGAATCTGCGCCTGCACGGTCACGTCGAGGGCGGTGGTGGGCTCGTCGGCGATCAGCAACTCGGGCTTGGTGATCAGCGCCATCGCGATCATCACGCGCTGGCGCATGCCGCCGGAAAACTCATGGGGATAGTAGTGGATCCGCCGTGCCGCGTCATTGATGCCCACGGCCTCGAGCATGGCGAGTCCGGCCTTGAGGGCCGCGGCCCTCGGGATTTTTTCGTGGATGAGCAAGGGCTCGATGAGCTGCTCCGAGATGCGGAGGTACGGGTTGAGCGACGTCATCGAGTCCTGGAAAATCATCGCGACCCGCTTGCCGCGGATCGCACGCGCCTCCCGCGGGGTGCAATGCAGCAGATCGACCCCGTCGAAAATCGCGGTGCCGCTTTCGATCCGGCCGGGCGGCTGGGGGACCAGGCCCATGATCGAGTAGCATGTGACGGATTTGCCCGAGCCGGATTCGCCGACGATGCCGAGCGTCTCGCCGCGCTCGAGGGTGAAACTGACGCCATCCACCGCGCGATAAACCCCGCTCCGGGTATGAAAATAAGTGCGGAGATCGTTGACGGTCAGCAGCGGCATCGGAACAGGGCAAGAGGCATGCGGGGCAAAGCCGGCGGCGCAAGCTAAACGCCGGTGGCTGGCGCGGCCAGCAACTCGCGCACGGCGCCGATCACCGTGGCAGGCGCCAGCGCCTCGAGCGCTCCGCCGCCCGTCGGCGGGCAGCCGGCCGGCTGCAGGATCCGGCACGGGGCGGAAAATACCGGGCCGGTGCGCAGGGGGTTGGTCGGCCCGAAAAGCGCGATGAGAGGAACCCCGGACGCGTTGGCCAGGTGCATGCCCCCGGTATCATTGGTGACAAGCAGGGCGCACGCGCGCAGTTCGCGGGCAAAGGCCGGCAGGCTGGTCTGGCCCGCGCGATCAGAGACCCGGGCGGGGGCAAAGTCACGGGCGACGGCGGCGGTGATGGGCTTGTCGCGCTCTGTCCCGAAAAGCACGAACTGGCGGTCGGGGAATGCGTCGATGAGCGCGCGCCAGTGGGCGACCGGCCAGCGCTTCTCCGGGGTGTTTTCGGACCCGCAGATCAGCGCGATGGCTTGGGCAGGCATGGCGTTGCCCATGGAAAACGGTGCGAGATCAGGCGTCGTATTGAGTCCAAAATGCCTGAACAGGTTTTCCCAGAGTCCGAACTGGTGGTGGCGGGCTTCGTCGAAATCGGCCGGCACCCGGTAGCGGTGGGTCAGCAACGGGCGCGAACGCCCGGGCCGCGCGAGACCGAAGCGTTGCGGGCAGCGGGCGAGCCAGGCTTCAAGGTCACCGCGCGCCGAGTTGGTCAGGAGGAGGTAAACATCGGGATATTCGTGGCGGGCCCGCCAAAAGTGGGCAAAATACCCGGGACCACGCCGCGGCAGGGCTTGGAGCCGGTCCGCGACGCCCCAGGCCTCCAGCAGGGGCAGGAACTGCGGCCGGGCGATCAAGGTGATCTCGGCGTCGGGCCGGGACCTATGCAAAGCCCGGATGAGTGGAAGCGCCATGACCACGTCGCCCAGCCAGTTCGGCAGGCGTATCCATATCCGGGTTTTGCGCGGAAGGACCGTCGTTTCACGCGGGCCGAGCAGGTCGCGTTTTGATTCGAGACGAAAACGCTTTGCCGGCACATCCTGATGGCGCCAGCGGTCATGCACCCAGAGCCACGAGGCGCATAGGTTGTCATCCGCGGCGAGCAACGTCTCCAGCCAGCGGTTGAGGGTGAGTGTCACGCCGGCCGTGGTGCCGTCACTGGCGATGGGCTGCAGCCCGATCTCGACGCGCCAGAAGGCCCGGCGGCGCGGGAAAATGCCGTAAACCCGTGCGTCGAATTTTTTCGCCATGAGACCGGGCAACTCGGTGGTGGAACAGACGCGGCCGAAAAGAGTGGTGAGTGCGCCCTGCATGCCGGCATTTTGGTCGAACAGCACGCCGACAAATCCCTTCCGACACAGGATTTTCAAGGCCTCCGCAAATCCCTCCCGGCGTGACAGCAGGCGCATCCCGAACCGCTCGCGCGAGCGCCGGACCCATTCGTCCGCCGCCGGGTTGTCGACCGGCCGGAAGATGATGCCGAATTCCGGGAGTGGGTCGGGCAACGCCAGCGCCATGCTGGTCTGGGCCTCCCAGTAGGCGAGGTGCGGGGAGCAGATCAGGGAGGCGGCCGGTGCGGCATGGTGGGCGGCAAAGACGGCCGACAATTCCGGGGACAGCCGGACGATCCGCCGCAGGCGGGTCACACTGAGAAAAGGCGTGGCAAGGGAAAGCAGGCCGGTTTCGATCAGCCGGCGGCAGCTCTCCCGGCCAAGGGCGCGGCGCCAGGCGGGCGTCCGGTCGGGAAACGCGTGCTGCAGGTTGGACAGCACGATCCGGCGCCGGCGGGGCAGGCAGAAAAAAATAAAATCCCCGAGGACCGCGGCCACGCCCTGGAGGACCGGCTCGGGGAGGAGGGCGAGGGTGCGACCAAGGAGTTTGAGGATCAGAAGGGCCAAAGGGAGGAAACCTGATGAGGGAACGCGTGCGTGGGTGCGTCAAGACAGGGGCGCGTTTGAGATTGCGATGCCGGAAGGCAAAACCCAAATCCACGGACTCACTCCATGAAAGTCCTCGTCATCAAAACCTCCTCGCTGGGCGATATCGTCCACGGCTTGCGGGTGATCACGTCGCTGCGGGAGCAGGTGCCGGGCGTGCAGGTAACCTGGGTGGCGCAGGAGCCGTTTGCGCCCCTCGTGCAAATTTGCGCGGCGGTGGACCGGACCATCATCTTCCGGCGCAGGAACCTGCTGCGGGGGATGTCCGCCGTGCTGCGGGAGCTGAAGACCCCCGAGTTTGATGCGGTGATCGACATGCAAGGCCGCTTCCTCACGGGGTTGATGGCCGCGCGGGCACGCACCCGGCGCCGGATCGGCCGGACTGACTGCCGTGAGGGCTCGGGACTTTTCTACAATGAGCGGGTGCCACTTCCGGCCGCCGGAAGACGCAGCCACGCGCTGGATATCCTGCTGGAATTCTGCGGCGCATTCGGCGCGAAGGTCGAACTGCGCGGTCCGCCCGTCTTCCGCGCGCCGGGTCAGCCCATGATGGACCTGGCGGGTCTGCCGCAGGACAGAAAGGCCGTGGTGATGTTTCCCGACAGCCGCCGCGAGGAGAAATGCTGGGGCGGCTTCGGGGAGTTGACCAAGATGGTGCTGCGAGAAAATCCCGGCTGCAGCGTGGTCTGGGCGGGAGATCGTTTGCTGCCGTTCCCGGGTGGCGCGGCTTTTCCCGGCAGATTCTTCAACGTGACCGGACGCTCGAAGTTGACCGACCTGCCGGCCCTGCTGCGGCAGGCATCATGGGTGATTTCGAACGACAGCGGCCCGATGCACCTGGCCGCGGCGCTGGAGGTGAAAGTCCTCGGGGTCTTTGGCCCGACCGACGTGACGCTTTACGGACCTTATCCGCCGGGCCGCCCGACGAATCTCGCCGTGTGTGCCCCCGGGGGAAATTTGCGGTTGTTGGGTCCAAAGGAAGTCCTTTACCTGTTAAAAAAAGCCGATCCCGCCGTGTTTGGCATGCACCAGATTTCGTCCTGATTCCACCTGCTCATCCATGAAAACCATCGTGCAAATCCACCAAGCCACCTGGGACCAGCGGTTCCCGGCCGACATCCAGCGCGAGGCGACCTCCGCGCTGGAGGACGGCTCGGTGATCATGCTGCCGGGCCTGGCCTTTGCCATGACCCCGGAGGAGCAGAAGCTGCTGGACCCCCGGATCCTCGGCAAAGCCAAGAATGTGAGTTACACCCCCTGGACGGACAAGGTTGGCGGCACGGTCTGCACGGGAGCCGAGGCCGAGACGATCCGCGCGGTCATCGCGCGCTATTCGAAGGCGGCGCAGGGGCTGATGCGGAAACTTTTTCCCCACTACAACGATACGCTGAAGGTCCAGCGCGCCAGCCTGCGACCCGCGGAGATTGCCGGCCGCAAGAGCTCGTGGCGCAAGGACGACACGCGGGTCCACGTCGATGCGTTTCCCACGCTGCCGACCCATGGCGACCGAATCATCCGCATGTTCTGCAACGTCAATCCCCACGGCAAACCGCGGGTCTGGCGGCTCGGCGAGCCGTTTGAGGATGTGGCGCGTCATTTCCTGCCCGGCCTCAAGCCGCCGCTGCCCGGAAGTGCGCGGTTGTTGCGCCTGTTGCGGCTCACGAAAAAACTGCGCACGGAATACGATCACTATATGCTGGGCCTGCACGATGCGATGAAGTCCGACCTGGGTTACCAGGGCCGGGTCGGGCAGACGCCGGTGGAGATCATCCCGGGCACGACCTGGATCACGTTCACGGATTCGGTTTCCCACGCGGCGCTTTCCGGCCAGCACCAATTCGAGCAGACCTTTGCCCTTCCGCTCAGCGGCATGCTCGACACGGGCAAATCCCCGCTGCGCATCCTGGAGCGGCTCACGGGCCGGGCGCTGATCTGATCCGGCCGCCCCGATCCGCCGTCCCGCGGGATTCACCCGTGCGACCGGTGAGTTCCCGGGCGTGCCTCCCCTCACGTGCGAAAAATCCTCATCATTGCAACCCAGGCCATGGGCGACATCGTGCACGGCCTGCAGCTAGCCACCTCGCTGAAGGCGCAGTGCGACGACCTCCACGTTTCCTGGATCGTGCGGGAGATGTTCGCGCCGATGGTGCGGGCGTGCGAGGCGGTGGATCACGTCTATGTCTTTGAGCGCAATGGCGGCGCCAAGGGATTCCTCCGCCTGATGAAGGAAGTGCGCCGGACGAAGTTCGACTATGTCTTCGACCTGCAGGGTCTCCTGCGGACCGGCCTGATGACCTCGCGCGTCAAGGCGAAGCGGAAGGTCGGGCGCAGCGATGCGCGCGAGATGTCGGGCATGTTTTACAACCAGAAGGTGCCGCTGCCGCCGGAAGGCCGTCGCAGCCACGGTCTGGAAATCGTGCTGCAGTTCTGCCCGGTGCTCGGCGCCAAGGCCGAATTGCGCGGCATGCTGAAGTTTCGCGAGGTGCAAAATCTCAATCTCAAGTTTGCGGATGGCCGCGGCGGGGCGAAGCCGATCCTGATTTTCCCCGACAGCCGCCGGGCGGACAAGCGCTGGACGGGGTTCAAGCAGTTCACGGAGCTTCTCCTGCGCGAGGACAAGGCGCGCAAGGTGGTCTGGGCCGGCAGCAACTACGTGCCCGACCGCGATGCCTTTCCGCCCTCGCAGTTCCTGAACCTGACGGGCAACACCAGCATCGTTTCGTTGCCCGCGCTCATCAAGCGGGCCGACTGGGTCATCACGAACGACAGCGGCCCGATGCATCTGGCGGCGGCACTGGGGGTCCGCGTGCTGGGCATTTTCGGGCCGACGGATCCGCGTATTTTCGGCCCGTATCCGCTCAACGGCCCCACCAATTTTGTCGTCCAGGCCCCGGTCGGCGACCTCAAGCTCCTGTCCGTGAAGGAAGTTTTCGCCCGGTTTCAACGCATCGACTCGACCCAGACCCGCCCAGTGGGGAACGCCCGCAACAACTAACACGCCATGCTCGATCCCAAACTCATCCGCGAATCGCCCGACCTCGTCCGGGCTGCGATCGCCCGGAAACATCTCGACACCGACCTCGACGCGGTGCTCGCGCTCGACCAGGCATGGCGCACGCTGCTGCAGGAGGTGGAAACGCTCCGCGGCCGGCAGAAGGCCGCGAACAACGCGATGGCGACGATGCCGAAGGGCTCGCCGGAATTCCAGGCCAAGGTGCTTGAAATGAAAAGCGTCTCCTCGCTGGTGAAGGAGCGCGAGGCGGGCCTGAAGGAGACCGAGGAGAAGTGGCGCCAGGCGATGCTTACGCTGCCGAATCTTCCGCACGCGAGCGTGCCCGAGGGCCGGAACCCGGAGGCCAATATCGTCCAGTCGCTGCACGGTGCCCACGCCGAACCGCGTCCCCACGCCCTCCCGCACTGGGAGATCGCGGGCTTTGACCGCCTGTTTGATTTTGCACGCGGGGCGAAGGTGACCGGCGCGGGCTTTCCGTTTTTCATTGGCGACGGCGCGCGGCTGGTGCGGGCGCTCCTGAACTTTTTTTTGGCCGAGAACGCTAAGGCCGGCTACGTGGAGGTGAGCCCGCCGATCTTCGTGAACGCCGCCAGCGCCACCGCCACCGGCCAGCTGCCGGACAAGGAAGGGCAGATGTATGAAACGGCGGACAAACTGTACGCGGTGCCGACGGCGGAGGTGCCGCTGACAAACTTCTTTCGGGACGAGATTCTCGACGAGGCGGCGCTGCCCGTCTATCGCTGCGCCTACACGCCGTGTTTCCGCCGCGAGGCAGGCAGTTACGGCAAGGATGTCCGCGGGCTCAACCGACTCCACCAATTCGACAAGGTTGAACTGCTCAAGTGGGTGCATCCCTCGACCAGCTACGACGAACTGGAGAAATTGCGGGGCGATGCGGAGCGGCTGCTGCACAAGCTGGATCTGCCCTATCGGGTGTTGCTGATGTGCGGGGGCGATCTTGGTTTTGCGCAGGCGAAGAAGTACGACCTTGAAGTGTGGGCGGCCGGCCAGCAGCGGTGGCTCGAGGTTTCGAGTTGCTCGAATTTCGAGGCCTTTCAGGCCCGCCGCGCCCAAATCCGCTTCCGCTCGAAAGATTCGGGCAAGCCGGAGCTTGTGCATACCCTGAACGGGTCGGGCCTGGCGGTGCCGCGCGTGCTGGCGGCCCTGCTGGAAAACAACCTGCAGTCCGACGGCCGGGTTAAAATCCCGGCGGCCTTGGTCCCGCATTTTGGGCAGGAGTGGCTGTCGTTTGCTTGAGGGTGGACGCGAGTGCCTGCCGGGGTTTGATTGGCGCCGCCCCAGCTCATGGAAGCAGGGTCCCGCCCCGATGCCCGCCCACAAAATCAACTGGCCCGACTGTGCCGGAAGACTCGCCGCAGCACTGACGCGAGAACAGCTGCATCCCGCGGTGCTGGCTTGGGCTGGGGTCAAACCCGCGCGGCGCGGGCCATGGGCGGTGGCCTTTTCCGGTGGAGCCGATTCGCTCGCGCTGTTGCTGTTGCTCTGGGCCCACTGGCCGCACCGGCGCGAAAAGCTCGTGGCATTGCACTTCAATCATCGCCTGCGCGGGCGCGAATCCAATGGGGACGAGGCCTTCTGCCGACAGGTGTGCCGCGGTCTGGGTGTGCGATATTTTTCCGCGCGATGGCGGGCGGCGCACAGCGGGGCGAGCGAGGCGGAGGCGCGCATGGCGAGGTTTGGGTTTTTCGAGCGCAAGCTCCGCGCGATCGGATGCCGTGTTTTGTGGCTTGGACACCAGCAGGACGATATCGCGGAAACCATGTTCATGCGCCTGGCCCGCGGCAGCGGCACCGTGGGGCTGGCGGCACCCCGGCCCTTGCACGCGATGCATGACGGGCGCGTGCATTTGCGGCCGCTCCTGACGTTGAAGAAGGCACAGATTGCCGCCGGGTTGCGCTCTGCAGGAGGCAAATGGCGGGAGGACGCAACGAACGCGGGAAATGATTTTTTTCGCAACCGGATCCGCCGCACCGTCCTTCCGGCATGGCGCCGTGCCGCGGGGCGTGACGCCCTCGGAGGAATTGCGCTTTCCCGTGAGCTGCTCGAAGAAGACGCCGCCGCGCTCGAGGCCTGGTCGGCGGACCTTTACTTTCCGCGGGGTGACGGCGCGCTTGATTTGCGAAGATTGTCCGGCAAGCCACGGGCTGTCATCCGGCGTGCGCTTCACCGCTGGCTGCTTGCCCGGCCCGAGGCGGCCGGCCTTTCGCGGCAGGGCTTTGCATCACTTTTGGCCTCAGTCGAGGCGGGGCGAGCCACCCGGCACAGCCTGGGCGCGGAGAGCTTTGCAGTCATTCGCCGCGGTCATTTGGAGTTTGAGCGCCGGCGCCCCGCCCGGGTGTTGAAAGAAGGCCGGCAGATTCCAAGGCGGTCTAATTGACTTATGAACCGGGAACCTACAGCTTGGCGTCCTAGTCCAACCCACTAAATGCCTGAACCTGAAAACAAGTCCAAGCGCCGTCCTCTGAAGAAACTGCCCCCGGAGAATTTTTTCTCCAAGGCATGGCTCGTGTGGCTGGCGATTATCGCCGCCGTCATTGCGCTTTTGGTCTGGAGGCCGGATATCCAGTCCGGACCGGCAGCAATCAAGCTGCAGCGGGTGGTTGAACTCGCCGAGCAGGGCAAGATTCTCGACGGCACCATCCGGCGCGAGGGCTCCGGTGGCCGTGACTGGGTGGTGATTACCGGCCGGTCGACCGAGCCGCTCGCCGCGGGCAGCCCGAACGCCAATTTCACGTCCTCCGGCTGGCTGACCGACGCCAATCTGGAACGCCTGCAAAAATCACAGAAGTTCGACGAGCCTCCGGCCACCACGCTGGTCACGGCCATCCTTCAGCAAGTGGTGCCGTTCGTCATCATCATCGGGCTGCTTTATTTCCTTTTCGTCCGGCAACTTCGCCAGGCCGGGCGGGGCGCCCTCAACTTCGGCAAAAGCCGCGCCAAGCTGCTCACGCGTGATCGCGATCGTGTGCTGTTTGCGGATGTCGCCGGTTGCGATGAAGCCAAGGAGGAGGTGAGCGAGGTGGTTGAGTTTTTGAAGGATCCGAAAAAATTCCAGAAAATGGGCGGCAGGATACCCAAGGGCATCCTGATGGTTGGCCCTCCCGGCACCGGGAAGACCCTGCTGGCGAAAGCCGTTGCCGGCGAGGCAGAGGTGCCTTTCTTCAGCATTTCAGGCTCCGACTTTGTCGAGATGTTTGTCGGCGTTGGCGCCAGCCGCGTGCGCGACATGTTTGAGCAGGGGCGCAAGAACGCGCCCTGCCTGATTTTCATCGACGAAATCGATGCAGTGGGCCGTCAGCGCGGTGCCGGGCTCGGCGGCGGCAACGACGAGCGCGAGCAGACCCTGAACTCGCTCCTGGTTGAAATGGACGGCTTCGATACCACGGAAGGTGTCATCATTATTGCGGCGACCAATCGGCCCGATGTGCTGGACAGCGCCTTGCTGCGCCCGGGCCGTTTTGACCGCCAGATTTACGTTGATCTGCCCGACCTCGTGGGACGCAAACAGATTTTGCGCGTGCATGCCCGCAAGATCAGCCTGGCCGATACCGTGGACCTCGCGATCATTGCCCGGGGCACGCCCGGCCTTTCGGGGGCCGAACTGGCCAATCTATTAAACGAGTCTGCCTTGTTGGCCGCGCGCCGAGGCAAGAAGAAGGTCGAGATGATCGACGTCGAGGATGCACGCGAGAAGGTCCAGTTTGGCCGGGAACGGCGCCGGGTAATGGACGACGAGGAAAAGAAGCTCACCGCCTACCATGAGGCCGGCCATGCGCTGGTGCAGGCGGTGCTGGATGACGGGCATATGCCTGTGCACAAGGTCACGATTATTCCGCGGGGCCGCAGCTTGGGCAGCACGATGTTCATCCCCAAGAAGGATATTTTAACCCATGCGATGAAGCGCATGCTCAACCAGATCGCCATGGGACTGGGCGGACGGATCGCGGAGGAAACCGTGCTGGGCGACATTTCCAGTGGAGCCGCCGGCGACATCAAGCAGGTGACCAAGATCGCGCGCCACATGGTGTGCGACTGGGGCATGAGCCCGCTTGGACCAATTGCCTTTGGCGACAATCACGACACGGTTTTTCTTGGCCGGGATATCACCCGCAATGAGAACGTTTCCGAGGAGACTGCGCGCAAGATCGACGAGGAAATCCATCGCATTATCGCCGAACAGTACGAGCGGGCCAAGGTCATCATTATCGAGAAGCGGCCTGCCCTCGACAAGATCGCCGAGGCGCTGCTGCAATACGAGACCATTGAGGGCAAGCATGTGCTCGAGATCCTCCAATTTGGCGAAATCCGCACCCCGGTGATCGTGGCCCCACCGCCCAAGGTGGAAGACAAGACGCCGGGCAGGAAGTCCCCGGAAAAAACTCCCGCAGCGGAGCATATCGCGGGCGGCGCTGCGGCCCCAGCCTGAGTCCGGCGAATTACACTTAGATGAAGGCGCGGAATTTTCCGGGCCTTTTTTTGGCCCATATAGTTAGTCCCGTAAAAAGGGCCTTGGATTCGGGGCGGCAAGGTCCAATGTCGCCTCCTTATCTTGTATGAAAATCTGTTGCATTGGCGCTGGCTATGTCGGGGGACCAACCATGGCGATGATCGCCCTCAAGGCCCCGGCGATTGAGGTGAAGGTCGTCGACATGAACGCGGAGCGAATTGCCGCGTGGAATTCGGACACTCTGCCAATCTACGAGCCCGGTCTCGACGAAGTCGTGCGGCAAACCCGGGGGAAAAACCTGTTTTTTTCAACTGATGTTCATGGTGCGATCAAGGCGGCCGACATCATTTTTGTGGCGGTCAATACGCCGACCAAGACCTATGGCGTGGGAGCCGGCCGGGCGGCGGACCTGCGATTCATCGAGTCGGTGGCACGCACGATCGCGGAGATCGCCACGACGCCGAAGATCATCGTCGAAAAATCCACGATCCCGGTAAAGACGGCCGAGACGATCAAGGACATCCTCGGGGCCAATGCCCGGGGTGTCAGGTTTGCGGTGCTTTCCAACCCGGAATTTCTGGCCGAAGGCACGGCCATTGCCGACTTGCATAATCCCGACCGGGTCTTGATCGGGGGCGAGCGCACGCCGGAGGGAGACGCGGCGGTCAAGACGCTGGTGGACGTATATGCCCACTGGGTGCCGCGTGACCGCATTCTCACGACCAACCTGTGGTCGTCGGAGCTCTCGAAACTTGTAGCCAATGCATTCCTGGCGCAGCGGATTTCGTCCATCAACTCGATCTCTGCGCTTTGCGAGGCGACGGGCGCCGATGTCGATGAAGTGGCCGGTGCCATCGGCCGGGATTCACGGATTGGATCCAAATTCCTCAAGGCCTCGGTCGGTTTCGGCGGCTCATGTTTCCAAAAGGACATCCTGAACCTGGTCTACCTGTGCGACCATTTCAGCCTGCCGGAAGTGGCGGCCTACTGGGAGAGTGTCGTGAAGATGAACGACTGGCAGAAGCGACGTTTCGCGACCAAGATCGTACGGTCGCTTTTTAATTCTGTCGCAGACAAGAAAATTGCCGTGCTCGGATTCGCCTTCAAGAAGGATACAAATGATACCCGGGAATCAGCGGCGATATTCGTTTGCCGGGATCTGTTGGCCGAGCAAGCGCGGGTCGTGGTGTATGACCCGAAGGTTCCGGCCGATGAAATCCGGTCCGATATACTAGGGAAGGGGAAGCAAGACCCCCGACTCACTATCGCCTCGAGTGCCTACGAAGCAGCAGAGGGAGCTCATGCGATTGCGGTGGTGACTGAATGGGATGAGTTCAAGCAGCTTGATTTCGCGCGTATCTTTGCCGCGATGAACAAGCCGGCGTTCGCATTTGACGGCAGGAATATTTTGGATCTGGCCAAACTGAAAGCGATTGGTTTCAGGGCCCACGGTATCGGTAAATAGTCGGCTGTCCTGAAGGCTATCTCTCTTCAGCTGTGATCGCGCGCGTCGGGCCGGAACCTGCTTCGGACGCTCTGAAGATCATTGGGCTTAAGTTTTGACGTGCGGTGCGCCCGGACGGGTTCGGAAATTACACCGGCTAGCCGTGAGTTGCTCCGAGCCATCAATAAGCCAACACCGTGCTCGCCAGAACACGCCGCGTAAGTTGAGCGTCGAGAAGATCCATAACCAAGTGATAGATATGAAATCCGAACCTTGATTTACAGCAACAACAAAATAGGGTAATACCCCTATGTCATCATTCGTTATCAGTCTTTTTAAGATCTACTTTCCCTTTATTGCGTAAAGTCTTACGTCACGCATGCCGCCTTGGCATGTCGGTTCGGGGCGCGACGTGCGCTCAAACTCCGAGCACGGTGCGATACATCCGTGGCACGCGCTTAGTGACGGAACAGAGGGTTTCCCACGGGATGGTATCAGCCCAGCGGCTGAACTCCGTGATGGTAATCTCGGCGGTGCCCTGCCGGCCGACCAGTACCGTTTCGTCGCCGCATGCGACACCGGGTACATCGGTTACGTCGACAATCGTCTGATCCATCGTCACGCGTCCAAGCACCGGGCAACGCAGTCCGTGAATGAGCACCTGGGCCCGATTACTGACTGCCCGCGGTATGCCATCGGCGTAGCCTGCGCAGAGGATGGCGACCGTGGAATCGCGGGTCAGCGTGTGCGTGCAGCCATAGCTGATCGTGGTGCCACCGGGGAGCGCCTTCACCAAGCCAACCCGGGTGTGAAAACTGAACACCGGTTCAGTCCTGACCTGTGCAAGCAACGAATTCGGATGGGGCAGGATGCCAAATTGCAGCAGGCCGATGCGCACGGCGTTGAACGGGCTCGCACCCGGCATGGACTCGATGCCCGCACTGTTGTCGGCGTGTACAAACAGTTCATCGAGCTTGATGCCTTCGCACCGCGTTAGCGCGGCAAGAAACCGGCGCCTCTGCTCGTCGGTGAAAACGACATTGTCGTCGGGGCTCGCAAAATGCGTGTAAACCCCGGCGAGAAGTACGTGCGGAGCAGCGATAATTTGCCGGTAAAGCCTTTCCGCGTGTTCGTGCCAGACACCCAGCCGGCCCATTCCAGTGTCAATTTTAAGGTGGATGGGAATGGCCCGCCCCGCGGCCTGTCCGATGGCATTGAAGCGGACGACTTCCTCCGGCGAGGAGACGGTGGCAGCCAGGTCGTAATCGGCCAGGAAGCGATCCTCCTCTGGCAGCAACGGGCCAAGCACGAGGATGGGCCAGCCGGGACCGAGTTCACGCAGTGCGGCGGCTTCGGTCACGTTCGCGACGGCAAACAAATCCGCGCCGGAATGCATCAGGCGGGCGGCGACATGGTGCAGGCCATGCCCGTAGGCGTCCGCCTTCACGACCGCGACGTAGCGCATGCCGCCGGGCAGCGAGGCCCGGATCAGCCTCAGGTTGCGTTCGAGCGCGGCGAGGTCGATCTCGGCCCAGCATCGGAGTGGACGGTTGTTGGTCGCAGGCGAGATCATTGCGTCGCGGGTGCGCGATGAACATGCGGTGTCCATGTCGCATAACCGGGCTCTTCGTGCAGAAATGCGTCGGGGGCCTCCGTTTCGCGAAACAGTTCGCTTCGGGCGGTGCGGGGCAGCAGGTCGGCGAGATCATAGGAGGCGGTCATCACGCCGGCCGGCAGTGGCGACCAATGACGAAATCCGCCAGGCATAATCAAGTGGCCGCTGAGTTCCGCCGCGGGAATCCGCTGCAATCCGCCGCCAATCGTGTAGTGGTGCCACGAATCGCGCCGGGCATCGGCGATCACCGCGATATCCTGTTGCGCGTGGGCGTGGGCGACGAGGGCCAGGCTGCAATAGGCAAAGGCCGGCCGCAAGGCCAACGCCCGCCAGGTGCGGAGCGCCATGGCCGTGGTGCGAACCCCCAGCACGGATCCCGGACCTTCACAAAAGGCGAAGCCCCGCACCTCGTTCAGGTCAAATCCCAGGGCCTCCACGCAGCGAAATATCCCCACGCCCGCTTCTTCATCGGAGGTCTGCCACCGGGCCGAACCATCGGCGGCCAAGAGCCCGGCCTGAACCCGCATTGAGGCGGCGTCGAGCAGGAGCACCGGCGCCTGGGTGGCTAGAAGTTGGCGAAGGCTTGTCATTTCCTCCTTCACGAAACGGCGGGCGCGCACCACGCGCAAGCGCGCAGAATCCGGCATTGACCGCCGGCGCCCGCGCCGTAGCGTTGACAATTCTCCCGGTAGAAAACCTCCGCGCCTTTCCTCCTGTGAACATCCAAGTCAACGACCTCTCCGAAACCCGCAAGAGTCTCGTCGTCACGCTCGACAAGAGCGAAGTCGACACCGAACACCAGGCCGTGGTCGGGGAATACACCAAGCTGGCCCGCCTGCCCGGCTTCCGTCCCGGCAAGGCGCCCGCGGCCATGGTCACCAAGCGCTTCGGCAAGGAGATCGCCGACGAGTTCAAGCAAAAGGTCGTCGCGAAGGCCTATCGCGGGGCCCTGGAGGACAAGAAACTCGATGTGCTTAACATCGTTAATGTCGAGGAGGGGGCGATCGAATCCGGCTTGTCCGCGGCGGTGACGATCACGGTCGACGTGCGCCCTGAGTTCCAGTTGCCGGAGTACACGGGCCTGCCGACCCAAATCGAGTCGACGGACGTGACCGATGCGGAGGTCGACAGCGTGATTGAAGGCCTGCGTGCCGAACGCGCCGATTTTAAAGTAGCCGACCGGCCGGCCCAGAAGGGGGACTACGTCAAGCTAGCGTACGAGGGAGCCTCTGAGGGCAAACCCATTGCGGAGCTCGTGCCGGACAAGCAGATTTATGGCAAGGTCCCCCAGACCTGGGAGGAGGTGGAGGGTACGCAGGAGGGCGTCATCCCGGGACTCGGCCGCCAGCTCGCCGGCCTCAAGGCCGGGGACAAGAAGAGCGTCGAGATTTCGTTCCCCGCGGAGTTTGCCCCCGTGCCGGCGCTGGCGGGCAAGGCCGCGGTTTACGCCGTCGACGTGCAGGAAATCCGCGAGCGCGTTCTGCCGCCGCTCGACGCCGAATTCTTCAAGGCCCAGAAGGTCGACGATCTTGAAGGCTTGAAAAACCAGGTCCGCACCAACCTGAAGATGCAGAAGGAATATCAGAATCGGGCCGCGCAGCGCCGGCAGGTGTCCGACCTGCTGGCGGCGAAGATCGATTTCCCCGTCCCGCAAAGCCTCGTCGAGGCCGAGACGCAGGGTGTGCTCCGCCAGTTCATCGAGGAAAACATGCGCCGCGGCGTGGCGTCGGAGCAGTTTGAAAAGGACAAAAAGGAGCTCTTCGAGGGCGCGCGCAAAGCCGCCACGAACCGGGTCAAACTGCAGTTCGTCCTCGCGAAGATCGCGGAGGCCGAGAAAATCACGGTGACGGAGTCAGACATCGATAATTTCATCTACCGCGAGGCGATGCGCACCAACCAGAAGCCCGACAAGCTCATCAAGGAGCTGACCAAGGACCGCGAGCAGCTGCGCTCGGTCCAGCAATCCATCATTTTCGACAAGTCGGTTGATTTTCTCGTTTCCAAGGCTACGGTGACCACCACAGCACCGAAGCCTGCCTAAGCGCGAAACCAACCCAATCCGTGAGCTACTACGTCCCCATTGTCCTCGAAAGCACCGGCCGCGGTGAACGGTCGATGGACATCTATTCCCGCCTGCTCAAGGACCGCATCATTTTCATCGGCACGCCGATCGACGACATGGTTGCGAACCTGGTCATCGCCCAACTGCTGTTCTTGCAGATGGAGGATGCCAAGAAGGACGTCTATATTTACATCAATTCGCCCGGCGGCGTGGTGACGGGTGGCATGGCCATCTACGACACGATGCGGTTCATGCCGTACGACATCGCCACCTACTGCATCGGCATGGCGGCCAGCATGAGCACCGTGCTCCTTGCGGGCGGCACGAAGGGCAAGCGTTTTGCCCTGCCCAACAGCCGGGTGATGATCCACCAGCCCAGCGGCGGCGCGGGCGGCCAGACTGCTGACATTGCCATCGCCGCGCGTGAAATCATCCGCTGGCGGAAGACGCTCAACGAGACCATCGCGAAACATACGGGCAAGAGCGCCGAACAGGTGGAGAAGGATTCGGATCGTGACTACTACATGAGCGCCGACGAGGCCAAGGCCTACGGGATCGTCGACCATGTCGTGGAATCCACCCGCGAGGCGCAGACCCTCGTGGTGCAGACGGCCGCCTGAGTTGCGCGTCAACTCGCCGCTCGACACCCGCCGCCGCCGCCCGACAATTTCGCGCCATGGCCAAATCATCGCGCATGACCCTTTGCTCGTTCTGCGGCAAGTCGCAGGCGGAGGTGAAAAAGATCATCGCGGGGCCCGGCGTCTACATCTGCGACTCCTGTGTCAATGTCTGCAAGACGATCATCGACCGCGAGGTGAAGACCCCGGCGGTCGACGCCAAGCCGACCGTCCGCCTGATCAAGCCGTCCGAAATCAAGCGCAAGCTGGATGACTATGTCATCGGGCAGGACCATGCGAAGAAGGTTCTCTCCGTGGCGGTGTACAACCATTACAAGCGGCTGATGTTCGATTCCGGCCAGTCGACGCGGGACCCGGCCGCACTCTCGCCCGAGTTCAACGAGGTCGAGGTCGAGAAAAGCAACATCCTCCTGGCAGGCCCGACGGGCTCGGGCAAGACGCTGCTCGCGCGCACCTTGGCCAAAATGCTCGACGTGCCCTTCGCCCTTTCGGATGCGACCACGCTGACGGAGGCCGGTTATGTTGGCGAGGACGTCGAAAATGTCGTGCTCCGGCTTTTGCAGGCGGCGAATTACGACGTGAAGAAGGCCGAGTGCGGCATCATTTACATCGACGAAATCGACAAGATCGGGCGCAAGACGGAGAACGTCTCGATCACCCGCGATGTTTCCGGTGAGGGCGTGCAGCAGGCGCTGCTCAAGATCCTCGAGGGCACCACCTGCAACGTGCCCCCGCAGGGCGGCCGCAAGCACCCGAACCAGGAATATATCCAGATCAACACGTCGAACATCCTCTTCATCTGCGGCGGCGCGTTCGTCGGTCTCGATGACATCGTCCAGCGCCGCCTGGGGCAGCGCAACCTGGGATTCTCCTCGATTCAGGCCCAGCAGAGCCAGGCGCTGCGGCCCGAGGTCATGATGAAGTCCCTGGCGCCGGAGGATCTCATCCGTTTCGGCATGATTCCCGAGTTCATCGGCCGCCTGCCGATCGTGTCGGTCCTGGACCAGCTGCAGGAGGCCGACCTTGAGAAGATCCTGCTCCGGACCAAGAACGCGATGGTGAAGCAGTATTCCAAGCTCTTCGCGATGGATGGCGTGCGCCTTCGTTTCACCTCGGATGCGGTCAAGGCGATTGCCCGCAAGGCCATCGAGCTGAAGACCGGTGCGCGGGCCCTGCGCGCGATCATGGAAAATCTCATGCTCGAGGTCATGTATGATTTGCCGCAGCGCGACGATATCGCCGAGGTGGTCATCGATGCGGCCGCGGTCGCGGGCAAACGACGCCCGACCCTCCGCAAGACGGTCAAGGGCGAAAGCGCGAAAAACGCTGCCTGAGCCTTGGATTTTAAAGGAAAAAGCCGCGACTTGGGTCGCGGCTTTTTTTGGCGTAAAGACTCCGGTCACCAGTGGGCGTAATCGCCGGGCTCGAGACCCTTGGCGAATTCCACCAGCAGTTGCACGCACCGCTCGACGTCCTCCAGGTCGACGACCTCGCTGGGCGTGTGCATGTAGCGCAGCGGCACGCTGATCAACCCGGTGGCCACGCCGCCACGGCCCATTTGGATGGCGCGGGCATCGGTCCCGGTGGGACGGGGGTCGGCCTCGAGCTGGTAGGGGATCTTGAGTTTTTTGGCGGCCTTGAGCAGGCGGTCGAACACCTTTGGATTGATATTCGCCCCGCGGCAGATGATCGGGCCGCCGCTGAGTTTCGTTTCGCCGTATTTGCGGTTGTCGCAGTCCGGGTGGTCGGTGGCGTGGCCAACATCCACCGCCACGGCAATATGCGGATTCACCGCATAGGCCGAGGTCGTTGCCCCGCGGACGCCGATCTCCTCCTGGGCGGTGGCGACACTGACCACCCTGGCCGCGAGCTTCTTCTTCTCCCGGGCCAGGCGGATGAGAGTCTCCCCCACGATGTAGGCGCCAACCTTGTTGTCGAAGGCGCGGGCGGTCCCGATGCTGCCGTGAATCAGCTCAAGTTCGTGGTCGTAGGTGGCCACATCCCCGATGGCCACGCGCTCGAGCGCCTCCTTTTTCGAGCGGGCGCCAATGTCCATCCAGATCTCGTGGATCTCGGGCACCTTTTTTCGGTCGGCCTCGTCCATGAGGTGGATGGCCCGCTTGCCCGTCACGCCCTTCACGGGCCCGTTTGCCGTCTGGATGATGACGCGCCGGCCGGAAATGACCGTGCGATCATGGCCGCCGATGGTGTCAAAGTAGATGAAGCCGTCCTTGTTCACATACGTGATGATGAGGCCGAGTTCATCCATGTGGCCTGCGAGCATGAGGACAGGATCACCCGGAGGGTTAAGCGTGGCGAGGCGGTTGCCCAGCGCATCCTGCGCGTAGGTGTCGGCGGCCGGCTTCACGTGACGGTCAAAAACCGCCTGGGCCTCCCCCTCATAGCCGGAAGGCGAGCGGGCATGGAGGAGTTCGGCAAGGAAAGCGGGAACTTGGTAGGAAGGCATGGGTTTTAGTCTCGCGCCTTTGCGTCTGGGCGCAAAGCGTTTTTCCGAATGACCATCTATCCCGCGATTGATATCAAGGGCGGCCGTTGTGTACGGCTGACGCAGGGGCGCGCCGACCAAGAGACCGTTTACGCGGAGAATCCGGCGGAGGTGGCGGCCCTCTTCAAGGCGCAGGGCAGTGCCTGGGTGCACGTGGTGGATCTCGATGGTGCGTTTGCCGGCGAGCCGCAGAACCTGGCGGTGGTCAAGGCCATCGCCGCCGTGGGCCTAAAGGTGCAGCTCGGCGGCGGCCTGCGCACCCGCGCCGCCGTGGATCGGGCGCTCGGGCTGGGGGTCAGCCGGGTGGTCATCGGCACGCGCGCGGCCGAGAGCGAGGAATTCATCGCCGAACTGGTGCGGGCGTACGGTGCCCAGGTGGCGGTCGGCATCGATGCGAAAAACGGCCAGGTGGCGACCAAGGGCTGGGTGGCCACCACTGGCACGGGAGCTCTCGCGCTGGCGCGGCGCATGGACGGGCTGGGCGTGGCCACGCTCATCTACACGGATATCGGCACAGACGGCATGCTGACCGGGCCGAATTTGCTCGCGCAGGAGGCCATGCTCACGGCGGTGAAGGCCCGGGTCATTGCCAGTGGCGGAGTCAGCCGGCGCGAGGATGTCTCGGCCCTGGCGGAGCTCGCGCTGCGTTGTGTCAACCTCGACGGCGTGATTGTCGGCAAGGCGCTTTACGAAAAGCGCGTGGAGCTCGACGATCTTTTGGGTATCGCGCGAACGGAGAGGCGCTGAATCGGCCGCACGCGGGATTCGCCGCGTTCTTCCCGTGATTGTGCCCGCCGGGAGCCCGGCCTTACGCTACCTGGCGGCCGGACGCAGCAGGTAATCCCAGCCAATCCGGTCGGGAGGCGCTCCTGGTTTTACCGGCTCAAATACATACCCTAGCGGCTGGAGCAGTTCCTCGGTGCCGGCCACCTCGGCCAAACTATGGAGCCCCATCAGGATCACTGGCCGGTGTGCGCGAATGGTGCGAATGGCACCGGCCAGCGCCCGGTGCCCGTGGCCCTCGACATCAATCTTCACGAAATCGGGCGGGCGGATCCGGCCTTCGTCCACCAGTTCGTCGAGCGGACGCAGCTCAACATCGAAATAGGGGATGCCGGCGTGCAGGGTTTCATCGTCATAAAGAAGATGCGCCGTGGTGGACGCACCGCCCTTGTAGATCAGGAGACGCTCATGGCCGGTGTGATCTGAGGCCGCGATTTGAAATGGATGCACCCAGTCGAGATGGTTCCGACTCAGGTGCAATCGCAGCCGGGCAAAGTTATCCGGATGGGGCTCGAAGGCCGCAACAGCCCCGGTTGGGCCCACGCGGCGACCGAGCCCGACCGCGAACAATCCAAAGTGGCTCCCGAGATCCCAGACGGACTTTCCGGTCCAGTCCATCAGTCCCGCCAGAAGAGCTTGGACCTCTGGTTCATGGGTGCCGCGCCAGTACGCGGTCCAGGGAAAAAAGGTCCAGTGCGCGCCGGCTGCGACGCCGCGGCGCACGCGCACCGGCAGGCGGGCGATGAAGGGAAGCGACAACACCCGCTTGATCCCGTTGCTGACAACGGTGTTCATTTACTACCGATCTGTTCGGCAATTTCCTCGAGCGGGTACGTGATGATCTCGGCGAGGGTCGGATGATACCACGGTGCCCGGAGCAGATCGAAGACGGTCGCGCGCATGGCCAGCGGGCCGCTGAAGCAATGGATGAGTTCACCGGCGTCCTTGCCGACAATCTCGGCCCCGAGGATGCGGCCTCTCCGCGGCTCCGCGATAATCTTCACATAGCCGTAATTGGCGTCCATGAGGATCGATTTCCCATGGTCGTTGAACGGGTAGCTGGCGCGAATGAAAGGCGTGCCGGCCTGGTCCAGCTCTCGCTCGAGCCGGCCGATGGTGGCGAGTTGCGGGTCGGTGAAGACGACATTGAGCAACAGTGAGAAGTCGACGGCCTTGAGGCCCTTGATGCCAGCGGCGTGCTGGGCCGCGAGCACACCCTGCTGGATGGCAATGTGGACGATTTCCGCCGGCCCGGAACAATCGCCCGCCGCGTAGATATGGGGCGCATTGGTCTGCTGCCAGCGATTGATGATAACCTGCCCGTTGGGCTTGGTTTTCACGCCGGCGGCGGCGAGATTGAGCCCGGTGGTATTAGGCTCGCGACCGAGGGCGTTGAAGAGGTGCTCAGCCCGCCGCGTGATGCGCTGGCCGTCGTGCAGGAACGTGACGGTGACACCCCGCGGGCCCTGGCTGACGCCCTGGATCCGGGTGCCGGCGAACAGCTCGATGCCCTCATCGACAAACGCCTGCTGCACCACCGCGCTGGCCTCCCCGGAGTGGTCGCGCAGGATGTTTGGGCTGCGCTGGATGAGCGTGACGCGGGTGCCGATCCGGTTTAAAAACTGGGCAAGCTCGCAGGCCACGATCCCGCCGCCGAGCACCAGCACGCTCTTCGGCGTAAAACTCAGGTCGAGGATGTCGTCACTCGTCCAAAACTTGACCTCATTGAGCCCGGGCACAGGGGGCACACTGACCTTGGAGCCGGTGGCGATGAGGAAATGCTTCCCGTGCAGCCGCCGGCCGTTGGAGAGTTCGACTGTATGCGGATCCACAAAACGCGCATGGCTGCGAATGAGATCGAAGCGGCCGGTTTTGAGCGCCTGCACGCGGTAACCCGCAAATTCCCCGATGATTTTCAGTTTCCGCGCATGGATGGCCTTCATGTCCGCCCGCGCCCGGGGGATTCGCAGCCCGAAGGTTGCGCCCTTCTGGGCGAGATGGAGCACATCGGCCATGTACAGCAGGGTTTTTGAGGGCATGCACCCGCGCAGGATGCAAAGGCCGCCGAGCTGGCGGGCGCCGTCAATGATCGCGACCCGCTGTCCGCTCGCCGCCGCGGTCCGTGCCGCGTTGTAGCCGGCGCTGCCTCCACCGATGACCAGGAAGTCGTAGGATTTAATCATGGATGGATCGTGACGGACTTGCTGAACACCTGATCACGACGCCGGAAAAGCACAAGCCCCGCGACCTCGCCTTCCCGGATATAAAGGGAGAGCAGGCCGCGGTCATAGACGTCCGTGGTCTCGCGCGGCAAAAGCAGGGAGGCGAAGAATCCACTTTCAATCAATCCGCCGATGCCACCGGCCTCGAAGTGGCGGAGATGGGCCCGGTCCCATTCGTAGTTAAAGGCGCGCACGATGGGCGGTGAATCATGCAGGAGCCAGGGCAGGTTGAGGCGGGAATCCGAGCTGTAACGCGGTTCAGGCTGTTGCTGCCAGGCCGTCCAGCGCCGGGCGAGCAATTCCGCTTCCGGCCGGATCGACAAGGTGCCGAACCTTCCGGAAGATGCCATGGCGAGCAGCAGAACAAGTGCGCTGCAGACGAAAAAGGGGGTCCAGCGAACGGCGGTCAGCCGAAAGGCTGCGACCGCCGCAAGGCCCAGCATGAGGAAGCAGGTGAAATAGTAGTTGGTCGCCGCCCCGCTCTTGCAACTGGCGGGAAGGGCTTCGGCCAGGCTGAGGCCCAGCCCGACCGTGCCGAGCAGGAGTGCATCGGAGGCGAGCGAGGGCATGGCGGGGCGGAAACCCTGCTCGCGCCAGGCCCGGTAAACGAGAGGCAGCGCCAGCAGAAGCGGAAATGATTTTTCGATCGCGGACACGAGGTTGCCCCAACCGGTCTCAAGCTGAAAATCCGCTGCGATGGCGGCAGCACGCTGCGTGAAACGGTAATCGGGCCCGAGCATCAGGATGGTCGGGACCACCAAGAGTGCGGACAGCGAGGCGAGCAGCAGCGCGTCTCGCCAGTTGCGCCGGGCGAGCAGGAAAATCAACGAGGCTCCGGCCCCGGCGACATAGGTCTGCTTGCATGACCATGCGGCGTAGATGAGCAGCGCGGCGCCGATGACCGCGGCCCGGGGGAGTTTCTGGTGCAGCAGAAGCAAGGCGGCCACGCCGGCGGTCTCGAGCGCGAGCGCCCAGATGTCCGGACGGACCGAAAGAATCCACCAGCCCGGCAACGGCCCCAAAAAAGCCATCAGGCCCAGCACGGTGGCGGCGGCTTTCAGGGCGGGTGCGTCCCTGCCACCGACAGCCGTGAAAAGGGCGACTGCAACCAGTCCTCCGAGTAGCCGGCCTCGGCGAAGCCAATGGAAAACGTCTTGAGCCGCGTGCCGGTGAGCCGCGTCATCAGCCCGGTGACGATGGCGGAATCCAGGCCGCCGGAAAGAAAGGCGCCCACGGGCACATCGGCGACGACATGGGCCCGGATGGTGGCCTCGAGGCGGCGGCGCAGCTCGGCCGTGAAGTCTTCCGGCGTGGCACACACCGCCTGGTCGTGGCGCATGGACCCGAAATTCCAGTAGCTCCGGATCACTAGGTGGCCGTCGCGCAGCGTGGCGCATTCGCCGGGGCGCAGGCTGCGGACGCCGCGGTAGATCGTGCGCGGCGCCGGCACGGCAAACCACGCGAGGTAGTCGGCCACGGCCTGCGGGTCGATCTCGGCGTTGAAGGCCCCGGAGGTGAGCAACGCATTGAGTTCCGAGGCGAACAACAGCCGCCCGCCAATTTCCTGGTGGTAATAGAGTGGCTTGATGCCGAACGGATCGCGCGCGAGGAAAAGTGTCCTTTCGTGCGCATCCCAGACCGCAAAGGCGAACATGCCTTGCAGGCGCGGCAGGCATTGTTCGCCCCAGCGCGCATACGCCGCGAGGAGGACTTCCGTGTCGCAATTGGTCCGAAAGGGATAACCCGCCACGGCCAGCTCATCACGCAAGACCCGGAAGTTATAAATCGCGCCATTGAAAATCAGGATGTGGCGCCCGTCCGGCGTCACCATGGGCTGATGTCCATGGGTCGGATCGAAAATGGCGAGCCGGCGCATGCCCAGGGTTGCGTCGCCCACGGTTTCCATCCCGCCATCGTCGGGGCCGCGATGCAGCATGCTCGTGCACATGCGCCCGACGGCCGTGGAGCGGGCGTCAGGTGTGTCCTGCGCGCTGATAAATCCGGCTATGCCGCACATGGTGTTGGTTCGGGATGGCTTCGCCCCGTCACTTCCCGCACGTAAGTGACCGGAGCAAGGGAAAGGGCGGAGTGGCCCATAGGGTAATTGCTAGGGTTTTAACCCCAGCCCAGAAAGTCCTAAGCGAAGCCGTCGCCAACGCAATCACGTTGGTAGTGAGCGGTATTACGCATTATGCGTCGGGAAAAAATCACGCGCAGATGGATTGCGCGACCTCTCTGGCCTTCGCGGGCGAGACAAGTTTGGCGACGAGCAAAAGTCCGAAATCGATCGCCGTGCCCGCGCCGCGCGAGGTGAGGAGGTTGCCATCCGCCACGACGCGTTCATCGGCGAGGATGGCCGGCAATTCCTTGGCCACGGAAAAATGCGCGGTATAACGTCGGCCGGCGAGGAGGCCCGCATCATGCAGTACCGCCGGCGCCGCGCAGATGGCCGCGAGCCAGCGGCCGGCGGCCTGCTGGCGCAGGACGAGCGCGCGCACCCGCGGATCGGCGCGCAGGTGCGCCACGCCGGGACCGCCGGGAAGGAAAAGACAGTCGAACTCGCGCGTTTCCACGGCCGCGAGGGTCGTGTCGGCATGCATCGTCAGGCCGTTGCGGCCGGTGACATGGATGCCTTCGCCCAGGGCGGCGACGGTCACCTCGACGCCCGCCCGGCGCAGCAGGTCGACCGGGGCGGTCACTTCAATTTCTTCAAAACCCTCCGCGAGGATTGCGAGAACCGTGGACATCGTGCGAACCTGAGAAGAATGACGGCGGATGCCCACGGAAATCTTTCAGGAAAACACCTCGTGATCCTCGGCTGCGGCTATGTGGGCGGCGAAATGGCGCGGCAGGCGGTGGCCCGCGGCCTGAAGGTGACCGCGCTCACGCGGAATGCCGCGAAGGCGGATCCGTTGCGCGCCGCGGGGGTGGGAGTGGTGGTGGCGGAACTTGCGGGGGACGCCTGGCACGCCGGCATTCCCGGAGACGCGGACTTCGTGCTCAACTGCGTGAGTTCCGGCGGCGGCGGGGTCGAGGGCTACCGGCGCAGCTATGTGGAAGGTATGCGATCCATCCTTGCCTGGGCGCAGCGCGGACCGGCGGGCACGTTCATTTACACCGGGAGCACGTCGGTCTATCCGCAGGGCGGGGGAGCGGTAGTCGATGAGGCGGCCTCCACGGCGGGCGCGGGCGACACCGCGCAGGTACTGCTTGAAGCCGAAACGCTGCTGCGCAACCATGCGGGGGCCTGTGCGCGTTGGTTCATCCTGCGGCTGGCCGGGATTTACGGGCCGGGGCGCCACCGTCTGCTCGATCAGGTGCGCGCCGGCGAAGTCGGCGGCCGGGCGCAGGATCACCTCAACCTCATTCATCGCGACGATATCTGCGCCGCGATCTGGGCGGCGCTGCTGGCGCCGACGGAGCGGAAGGATGCGGTTTTCAACGTAGCCGACGATGCCGCCGCCACCCGTGGGGAAATCACGGGCTGGCTCGCTGCGCGTCTGGGCGTGCCACTGCCGCGATTCACGGACGCACCGGCCGCGGGCCGCCGCGCCACGACGCCCGATCGCATCATTGCCAATGCCCGGTTGAAGCAGTCGCTGGGCTGGCGCCCGGCGTTTCCCAGTTTTCGCGAGGGTTATGCCGCGCTGCTGAATGGGTAGAGCGAACCACGGATTTTTTGGCCACAGATTACACCAATGGCACGGATGGATCGGATGCGGATTTCTCCATCCAGGTTTTATCCGCGGAATCCGTGGTGATGATTGGTTTTTTTTAAAACTCATATCACTTTGGCTGCGGATTACGCCGATGATCACGGATGGGGCGGATGCTTGGAGGCATTCATTTGGGTTTTATCTGTGCAATCAGTGGCCAAAAACTCCGGGGCACTGCATCCTGCAGCGAAACCCTGACACGGCCCATTGCACTCTGAACTTGCCAGCGCCGTCCGCGCCCGGCCCAATCCGAAATCCACAACCCCAACCCACACATACCATGGCCGGCGTAGGCAAACTTCTCAAACAAGCCCAGAAAATGCAGCGCGGCATCGAGGCGCTCCAGACGCAGCTCGAGGCCAAGGAGATCGAGGTCACCAGCGGCGGCGGCGCCGTGAAGCTCAAGGTCAACGGCGGAGGCAAGTTCCTCGCGCTCACGCTCGACCCGGAATTCCTCAAGGAGGACGCCAAGCTGGTCGCGGACACCCTGCTCGTCGCCATCCAGGACGCCGCCAAGCAGTCGAAGGAATACAACGACGCCGAGATGCAGAAGGTCACCTCGGCATTCCAGATGCCGGGAATGTTCTGAGGCGCGGTCGTGCCGCGCAGTTGAAAGTGGCAGGTTGAAAGTTGCATGAAAGCCAGTCGCAGGGCCCGGCTTTCAACTTTGTCCTTTCACCTTTCAACTACGCCATGACTCCCGCCTTCGAGAAGCTGCAGAAGCAGCTGAAGCAGCTGCCCGGCCTGGGTTATCGCTCGTCGGAGCGCATTGCGCTGCACCTGCTGGTGGAGAAGCCGGGACAGTTGCCGGTGCTGGTCGAGGCATTGCAGCAGGCGGCGCTGGCGGTGAAACGCTGTCCGCGCTGCGGCAACCTGGCCGAGGGCGGGCTTTGTGCCATCTGTGCCGACGAGCGGCGCGATGCAGGCGTCGTCTGCGTGGTCGAGCATGTGCCAGATCTCGTGGCCGTGGAGCGATCCGCGGCATTTCGCGGCGTCTATCATGTGCTGCATGGCAAACTCTCGCCGATCAACGGCGTCGGCCCGGACGACCTCAACCTGAAGTCGCTGCTGGCGCGCCTGGCGACGGGCGAGGTGCGCGAACTCATCCTGGCCCTCTCGAACGACGTCGAGGGCGAGGCGACCTGCCACTACCTGACGCAGCACCTGCCGGCCGACCGGGCGGTGAAGATCACGCGCATCGGTTTTGGCCTGCCCAGCGGAGGCGGCGTGCTCTACGCCGACTCGGTGACGCTCAAGAGTGCGCTCGAAGGCCGGCGCGATTATTCCTGACGCGCGCGGCTGGTCGGGCGAAACGACCGCGACCGGGTTCAGGACATCAATAACTGACGGGCCAGTTCGGCCAATTCCGAATCACTGTGGGCGGAGCCAGTCGATGCGTTTGACTTCCGGCGATCCGGACGTTTCGGAGTGTCCTTCGAGAGCAACGCGATGGCGGCGTTCTGCATGATAACCTTGGCCGGCCCGTCCGGCAGTTTTTCCGCTTCCAGCAGCTTCTGTTTGCACGCGATCATGGCACGGGTCATCTCGTCGCGGCGCGGATCGCGGGCACGCCGGCGGTTGGGCTGGTTCATGGGTCGACTCTAGGGTGATA
>CAIKHO010000041.1 GCA_903827245.1 uncultured Opitutia bacterium | reverse complement strand
TCATGCGCCACCGCCGCCTCGTCCGCGACTACGAAACCTCCACCGAGAGCGCCGAGGCCTTCGTCTACCTCGCCCTCATACGCCTCCAGCTCCGCAGACTCGCCTGATCCCAAGCCAATCATGATTTTTCAGACGCGCTCTAAGATTAAGATTAAGATTAAGATTAAGATTAAGAAGGGGAGAAATCCGGCCATCACGGCACGCGGGTGATGTCGATCCGCGATAGGTCGGCGACGCCGAGCTCGATCAGCTCGGCATTGTTGTAGAGCTCGATCTTCATCTTTCTCTCCCCTTCCACCTTGGCGGCTGCGCGCGCGTGCTCGACGTCGGCCAGGGCCAGCGCGTCGAGCGCCACGGGATCCTTGCTGAAACGGAGCTCGTTCAGCGGGATGGTGTAATGCAGCAGCGTCAGTTCCTCGCCGCGATACTGGCAGATGAGCGCGTCACTGACCGCCATGACGAGCCGGGGCATCACGTCATCGAGCGCGCAGATGTCCGGCACGGTTTCGGCCAGCCGCGCGGGGTCATTCGCAAAGCGGATCGTGTTGTCCACACTGGCCCACGCCAGGCCCGCCAGATGGCCGTTCACCCCGGAAACGTTGTGGCTGAGCACCGGAGCCACGGTGATGATCTTGGTGAGGTCGTGCGTCAGCAGCCGGGTGACATAGGACTTGCGACCGGAGTGGTCCTCCTCTTTGCGGCCGAACTCGAGGTCGCCCACCACCAGTCGCCCAATGACCGGCGAATCATAGAACTTGGACTCGTCCCAGCCGGCCTCTTCACTCGCCGCACAGCGCACCCCGAGCCGCTGGGCCAGCTGACGCCAGCCGCCGGCACGAAGATCGAGGTCGCGCTTGTCCCAGATCACGATCTGTTTCGCCGGATGGCCCGCCGCCAGCAGGCTCTCGATCAGGGCCTGTACCGTGGCGGGGCGGGTACCGCTGACAGCCCCGGGCGCGGCGGTCACCTTGAACCCGACCGTGTCGCGGGCACTCAACAGTGAATGCCAGGCATCCACCGCCTCCGGCTTCCCGGTAAAAGCGGCCAGCCCTTTGTCCACCATCCGCCGGACCACCCCGGTATCGGGCACGAAGGCGCTGGTCGCAGCCGGGTCATGCACCGTGACGACCCGGGCATGGGGGGCGTTGGTGGCAGCCGGGACGGCCGGCGACACTTCGGCGGCGGAAGCCGACCGACATACGGCAAAAAAACAGAAAGCGATGGAGCGGGCCCAGTTCATCAACGCCCCGAGGATGCCGGAGCGGAAGGACGGACGCAAAGAGTTGCCGTCGCGTTCAATGGCAACACGAATTGTAGGGTGGGCGAATTGCCGGGAATAAATTGCCTTGGCACCGGCGACGCGCATAAAAACGGCCCGTTCACTGCAAAGGGAGGGTCAAAGAAACTGACTGGCTTCCGGACCGGGACGGGTAGAATCCGAAACAGCAACAAGTACGGCATGATCGTGCCACCATCAAACAGTCAGTCCCTCCCGGCCGAGGCTCCCGCCGAGCCGGCCGAAGCGGGCACCGGCCTGTGGCTCATGTTCACCGCCGACGGCCGGTACGCCGACTACCACGCGACCAGGCCCGGCCTGCTCCTGCAGCCCTCCGAAGGATTGCTGGGGCGCCATTACCGCGAAGTGCTGCCGCCGGCGGTGGCGGAGGAATTTGCCGCGGTCTGGTCCCGGCTGACGACCACCGGCACTCCGCAAGTCTTGCACTACGAGCTGCCGGTCACGGAGGGGCGGCGCGAATTCGTCGCCGAGCTGAGCCTGGGAGCCAGCGGCCAGGTGCTCGCCCTCGTGCGGGATGTGACGCGTGAGGCCGACCCGGAAGAAGCGGTGCGGCTGATCTCGGACCGGCTGCGCGTGGTGTCCGAGGCGGCGGGCCTCGGTTACTGGGAATGGACGGCCACGACCGACCGGATGTGGCGGGATGAAAGGCTGTTGCGAATCTATGGGGTGACCAGCATGGGGCCGGACACACCTTCGTGGGCCGAACTCATCCATCCGGAAGACCGCGCCGAGACCGTCAGCTACGTGGAATCCGCCCTCGCCGATCCAGCCAACCACGGTTACGCGCGTCAGTTTCGCATCGTGCGACCGGACGGCATCATCCGCTGGGTGCGCACCCAGGCCGTGCTGCAACGCGACGCCGCCGGGCGGTGCGTCCGGGCGGTGGGCGTCGATTCCGACTTCACGGAAGAAAAAGAGCGGGCGGATCGTTTCCGTATCCTGTCCGACCGCCTGCTGCTGGCGGCCCAGGCGGCGGACTTTGGCGTCTGGGACTGGGATGTCCGCGCGGAGCGGCTGGTCTGGGATGACCGGATGTGCGCACTTTATCAGGTTCCGAAGGACGAGCCGGCGAACTTTGCGGCCCTCTGGCAGAAGCGCCTGCATCCGGAAGATCTTCCGCGCGTGCAGGCCGAAGTGCAGGCGGCGCTGGCCCAAGGCTACCGCCTGGACACGCATTTTCGCATCCTCTGGTCGGATGGATCCGTACGTCATATCAAGGACGACGCGCTCATCCAGCGCGATGCCGAGAACCGGCCCATCCGCCTCATCGGCATCAATCGCGATGTGACCGCCGACCGGCTGCGGGAGGCCGAAATGCGCCGCTCCCGCGAAACGGCCGAGGCGGCCAGCCTGGCCAAAAGCTCCTTTCTCGCCGCCATCAGCCACGAACTGCGCACCCCGCTCAATGGCATCCTCGGCTTTGCGTCACTGCTGGCGGACACCCCGTTGCAGCCGGAGCAGAACGAGTTTGTGGGCTACATCAGCCACTCCAGCGAAATCCTGCTGGCGATGATCAACGACCTGCTCGACATCTCGCGCATCGAGGCGGGTCGGCTTTCACTGAATCCGAAACCGTTCGTCCTCCGCGAGGCGATGGAAGAGGCGGTGCGGCGGCTCGCGCCCCGGGCCGCCGAGAAGTCGCTGAAGGTTTCCACGCGCTGGCACGCCAGCCTGCCGGTCAGCTTCGTCAACGACGTCGAACGGGTCCGGCAGGTGATCATGAATCTAGTCAGCAACGCCATCAAGTTCAGCACCCAGGGGACGGTGACCGTCGAGGCTGCCCCGGACGTACGGGGCTTTGCCCGTATCTCCGTCACGGACACCGGCATCGGCATCTCGCCGGAAAAGCAGCCGCTGCTGTTCCAGAAGTTCGTCCAGGCGGAGTCCTCGACCACGCGGCGCTTCGGCGGAGCCGGGCTGGGGCTCGCGATCAGCCGGCAACTCGTCGAGCTGATGGGCGGCCAGATCGGCTTCACCAGCGAACCCGGGAAGGGTTCGACCTTCTGGTTCACCCTGCCGCATTCCCCGGCGGAGCCGGTCCGGACCATCCCCTGATCATCACCCATCTTTCGGCAGTGCCCACTCCTGCTCTTAATCTTAATCTTAATCTTAATCCCTTCCTCTCGCACGCTCACTTCCGCTCTCGCGGCTGCGATTAAGATTAAGATTAGGAGGCTCTTTCAAAACCTCCGTTGGTGGTGGGATGGGCGGGTGGGGCGGCTGGGAAGAAGGGATAAAAACGAAGATTTCAGCCCCCCAAGCCAGTTTGCGACGGTTGGGCTCGACGCTCTGCCGCTGGCGTCGGAAAGCGACGCGAGTTTCGGGGCCGCCGGTCGCCGGCGGTGGGCCTGGGGTCCCTCAACACCGCCGGGCAAACAGCGCGGTGGCCGTCAGGGCCACCAGTCCGAACATCAAATGGCACATCACCTTGACTGCGCCGCGCACCCGTACCCAGCGTCCGCCATAGCGCTCCTTCAGGAGGCTGTTGACCCGCTCGGCGGCGCTCCGCTCCCGGAAGCGTTGGGCCTGCGCTGGGGCCAGGGGGATTTTCACCCCGCGCCGCGGATTGGGATCAATGATGGGCACATGGCCCAGTTGCCGGCTGAAGGCGTGGATCGGCGGGGCGTCATACGCGCTGTCCATCAGGTCGTAGAGGGAGGTGACCCGCTGGGCGGTCATCTGCGCCAGCGGAATGGCCACCTGCGAGTCATGCACGCTGGCGCCGGTCAGCACCGCGCTGACCGGAAAGTCCCCGTCCACCGTGTCCAGATGCAGCTTGTAGCCGGTCCAGGTTTCCTGATGGCCCTTGCTGTTGCGTTTGCAGCCCACGGCGCAGCGGGCGGGCAGGTCGGCCAGATTCTCCGCCAGCGTGCGCGTCGGCTGGAGTTCCAGGCGCCGGGGCGGCGCCGGCGGACGCGCCTCGCCCCGCCTGGGCCGTCCGCGGGGGTGGGGGGCTGCGGGCGTGGGTGGCGCGACTTTGGGGGCCGGCCGTTCGCGCACCGCGATGGCCGTGGCGTCGCGGCTGACGTGGCCGACCAGCTTGGGCCCCGCGTGGGTCCGGACCAGGTGCTCATGGATCTGCTGGGGCAGCTGGTCGGCGGCAAACGCGGCGAAGGCGCGGCTGAAGGTCGGTTCGCTGGGGATGGCCCCCACGCTCTCCCAGCCGCAGAGCCGGCGCAACACGGGGCGGGAGCGCAGCGCGTCCAGGAGCGCCCCAGTGGTGGGGAACTGGTAGACGTGCTTGGCGATGAACGCCTGCGCCAGCCAGGTGCGCGGACAGGGCGGCGCGCCGTTGCCGCACCACTCATAACGGCGGGTGAGGCGGCCCAGATCGGTCAGCGAAATGACCTGGCAGAACTGCTGGTCCAGGGCGGTAAGCGGCCCCAGCTCGGCTTCCAGCTCGGGGAAAAGGTGGCGTTGCAGATGATGGAAGATCGCCGTCAGCTCAGCCATGTCTCCCTGACGCCGCTCCCGCCGCTCCGTTCAATCAATCCGGAAAACTACGGACAGTCCGAGGTTTTGAAAGAGGCTC
>CAIKHO010000040.1 GCA_903827245.1 uncultured Opitutia bacterium | reverse complement strand
GGTGCTTCAGCCCGCGGCTTGCGTCCCAAAGCGCGGGCTGAAGCACCGCGCTACCTTGACCTCGGTCGTCAGTTTAATGCGCGAGCCTCGATAAGAGAAAGATTATCAGCCGGTCGCGCGGCGCCCAAAAACAAAAACGCCCCCCGTGGCACGAAGCCGCCGGGGGGCGCAGGGAAACGATGGAGAAAAAAGGCGGGCGCTTACTTCTTGCCGAAAACGTGCTTGGCGACGTGGGCCTTGGCGCGGGCGGCGGCGTTCTTGTGGACGACGCCGGACTTGGTGGCCTTGTCCATCGCGGAGACATAGGCGCTGGCGGCGGCCTTGGTGGCGGCGGCATCGGTGCCCTTGATGGCGGCGTCGAGCTTCTTGTGCAGCGTCTTCAGGCGGGTCTTGACGCCCTGGTTGCGGGTGGCGAAACGGGCGGATTTACGGGCGGCCTTGATGGCAGATTTGGTATTGGCCATGATCGATGGAGAGATTGGAGCCGGTCAAAGACTCAAACGCCCGGGGCTGAGTCAAGGGTTTTGTCTGGGCGGTGGTGGTACGTTTTGAATTTTAGCTTTTCCCATGGCCCCTCTGGCATCAATCCCGCACGATGGACAAAGCGAAGCGTGCGGGGCTAATCCGGGCACTTTACTGCACCAAGGCCGGCGGATCGGCCTACGTGCCTTCAGGCAGGCCGCTAAAGGCCAAAACCATGCGTCCGATGGTAGATCGGCTCGTTATTGGCTGGCCGCAGATCAAGGCCGATACCAAGCGCGTGCCGAAGGACTGGCTAAAGCCAAAACGGCCTGCATCGTTACGGCTCAGAGAGCCACGAGGCAGGACGCTGCGTCAATGGGCCGTCCAGGCCCCGTTGCCCTCGTCGAGATAACGCACGCCGTTCACTTCGCTGACCTGCAGGTACTGCTCCCAGGTGCCGGCGACCGTCTCGCGGCGGGCGGTCAGGCGCTTGGGTTCGGAAGTTTTCAGCGGGGGCGCATCGACGGTCAGCGCCTCGCCCAGCACTCGGCCGTCCATTTTCGCGGCTTCCGCCTTGAAGCCGAGCAGCCAGAGGATCGTCGGTGCCAGGTCGGTGTTGGCGCTGGGGAGGGTGTCGCGCAGCCCGGCCCGGAAATCAGGTCCGACCGCCACCAAGGTATTGTGCATGTCTGCGGCCGACAGGCTGCCGTGGTTGCCTTCACCCACACCGCGGTCCGAAAGGTCGGACATCATCATCCCCGGGACGCCAAAGGAATTCCGGCCGAGGCTCCACCGCAGTGACACGATGAGGTCCGGGGCCCCGGGCGAATCGAGATGCGCCTCGCCGAGGGCAAACGTGCCCTCGAAGGGCGTCCGGGTGAAAATGACGCCCGCCCATTCCTTCGTCTGCATCCAGAACGCGATCCGGCGGACAATCCCCGGGTCGTGTCCGCCGACATAAAGAAAGACCGAGCCGCCGTTGCTCAGGACCATGACTTGCCCCGGCTGCAGGCCGCCCAGCGGCACGCGGGTCGCGTTGAAGCCCGCCTTGGACAGGTCCGTGGCGATATCGCTCACGGTCTGGATGGTGGAGAACCCGTGGTCGGATACGATGAACAGATCCGTGCTGGCGCCCAGTCCGCGCCGCTCGAGCTCCGTGAGGACGCGCCCGAGATTGCCGTCGCTGCTCCGGATCGCGGCGAGCGACTGCGGCGAGCCGGGCGCCGTGTTGTGCTGGGAAAAATCGGGCTCCGCGAGCCAGAGCAGGGAATACGGCGGCACGCCGTCCTGCCACAGCACGTCGACCAGCGCACCGGTCGTCCAGGCATCGCGGGCGGCCTTCTCCAGATCCTTGCCCGTCGCAGCGTTCTTGCCGATCGCCGGAAAGTCGCCCAACCGCGCCGCCAGCGCCGGTTTCAATCCGGCCGGCATTGCGTCCCCTTCAAACACCACGGGCGAGGAAGCGGGATCGTCCGGCCGCAGTAGGCGGTCATGGAGCAGCGCCACCTGCTTGGAGCCGGCGACAGCCGTGCGCAGTCCCTGCGTGTGCAGTAATTCCGCAAGGGTCGGCACCGCGAGATAATGGTCATGGGAAATCGCGTCGCCGCGCCGGACGGATTCGGGCTTTTCCATCCCAATGGCCTTTTGCGGATCGATCGCCGGGCGGAATTCCTTGTTGCCGACCACGGTGCTGTGCCCCGGATAGGCGCCTGTGGCGAGGGCGGTTCCGTTGATCTCGGTGGCACTGGGATAGACCGGGTGATGGCTGGCGAAGAACACCCCGCGTTGCACGAGCGCCCAGAGGTTCGGTGTGGTCTCCGCCGAGATGAAGTCCGGGCGCATGCCGTCCCAGACCACCACGACGACATGGCGCGGAAGGGGCTCGGCCGCAGGCGCGGCGGACGCGATGGCCGGAAGCACGCACCACAGCAGGGCCAGACGGATGGTCATGGTAGGAAACGGGAACTTTGGAACAGGTTCCAAGTAAGCCCGCGTGCGGATTGGGCCGACACAAAAATTGGAATATGTCCCAGGTATCCTGCAGGAGCCTGCTTGCAGGCGATTTTCATTCGCCCACATCGATCATCGCCTGCAAGCAGGCTCCTACATTTTTACGGCTAATGCCCCGCAGCCAGCTCGGCCTTGGCGGCGGCGAGGTCGCGCTGGAAGGCCGGGCTCGCGAGAAATTCCCGCGCCAGGGCCTGGCCCAGCACGCGGCCGGCGTAGATGTCGACCGGGTAATGCACGCCGCCCTGCACCCGCAGCCAGCCGGTGTCGCGTCCCTTGGCCAGCAGCGCGTCACGCTTGTCGGGAAAAAGTTCGGCCAGCAGCAGCGCGTAGGTCGTGCCGCGCGTCGAGTGCCCGCTCGGGTAGCTGTAATCGGTGCGGGCTTCGTGCTCGATGGCGTCGGGGAAACGCGCGGGATCGACATGGTACGGGCGGATCCGCTGCCAGTGGTTCTTGGCGAGGTTCTTCACCACGTTGGCCTCGGCCTCGACCTCCTTGAACAGGGCCTCGGTCTTCGGGAATTTGCCCGGCACAAACCACGGGCCGATCGCGGGGGCGAAATGAAAGATGGTCAGCTTGACCTCATCGGTGCCGCGGGCGCGCTCGGCCGGCGTGGCGGCGCTATACACCCGGAAGGCCGACTCCATGTCCGTGACATCCTCGGCCGAGCCCGGTACGGGCGGCGGGGCGAGCAGCACGATGGGATCGGGCTGGCCGGCGGACAGGTACTTGGCCGCCTCGGCGGCGCGCAACAGTGGTGCGGCGCAAAAGGCGAGCAGGGCGAGCGGGAGGAAAAGCAGGCGGGATTTGATCATGGTCGGGTCAGTCCAAGGATTATGCGGAAATGAATGCCGAATTTGATTCAGTCTGAAAAATGCAGTTAAACCAAAAAGGCGCAAAGAGCACGGAGGCCAAGCGGACGAACGGGGTGAAAGTGTGCTTCATCCCACCGGTGAAATTCTCATCGGCTCGATTTGCTCCATAAAATTTCCACTCTGTGCCCCTTGTGTCTCCGTGGTTCAAATTTCACTGCCGAATCCAGGTTCAGCCGGTGAAGGTAAAAAGATCGAGGCGAAGTGATGCCGGCACGACTGCGCGCCGACACCGCCCCAGCCGTTTAAATTAGAGGTCGAATGAAACCGTCAGGAAGTAATTCCGTTCGGGCAGGACGTTGAAGGCGTCCTTCGTGTAGGCGTTGGCCGCGGAGGCGTCGACGCTGTCCAGCACCTGGACCTTGTTGTTGAAGACATTGCTGATCTGGAGGCGGACCTTCGCGTTGCGCACGATCCCCTGCCGGAATTTCCAGCCGTAGCCGATCGAAAGGTCGCCGAGCCAGTAGCTGGAGCTGTTGGCGGAACGGGAGGCGCCGGCGCCGGCAATGTCCGGGTTCGTGATCTTGTCGTAGACCACCCAGCTGCCGACGTATTTTTCCGTCAGGGAGCTGAAGAAGCCGCCCTGGTTGTAGGCAAAGCCGAGGGCCGCGGTGTCCTGCGGGACCTGGGGCACATCGAGCTTGGAGCCCTTGAACGTCGCGTCGTTGACCGAGCCGTTCGCGTAAACGCTCAATCCGCCGCCCACCGCGTACGTGGCCTCGGCCTCGAAGCCGGTGTAATAGGCGCCCTTGGCGATGCCATAATAGAGGGGATCGCCGGAGGAATCGGTCGGCCCGTTGTAGGCGTAATTCTTGAAGTCGACGTAGTAGGCGTCGAAATCGGCGTTGAACTTGTTCGTCTTGTAGACGGTGCCGACCTGGTAATTGGTCGAGATCTCGGGCGAAATATTGATCGCGCTGAGGTTGCTGTTCGCCACGTAGAAGGAATTTCCCTCGCTGGGGGACTGGAAACCCCTGGCCACCTCGGCATAGGCCGACCACTGGCGGCTGAGCGAATAGTTGGCGGTGAGCGAGGGCAGCGCCTTGCTGTCGGTGCGCGACTTGACGAGGGCCTCGCGACCCGAGGTCTGGTTGACGGCCGCGTTCATATCGCGCGTGAACGTGGAGTATTTGATCCCGCCGTTGATGCTGAGATCCGAGGTCGCCCTCCACTGGTATTCCGCAAACGGCTGGAAGGTGGTGTCCCGGTCCAGCAGCAGGTACTTGTAATCGTAGGCGTAGGCTCCCGGCAGCGTGAGCGGGTTGCCGTTCGGGGCCGCGGCCTTGTAGAGGGCGGTCGAGCTCAGATCGATCTTGTCGGATCCGGTGAGATCGTAATTAACGCCGTAGGTGTAGCGGTGGTTGCGCGTGCGATCCACCCAGAAGCCCGTCTTGAACGTGCCCAGGTCGCTGTCTTGGGACAGCACCAGGTTGTCCCCGTACGTGCGGTACTCGTTCAGCTTGACGGAGCCGAGCATCGTGCCCGCCGCGTCACCGGTGCCGACCTTCGGCTTCTCGTGGCTGAGGTTGTTGTAGGAATAGGTGTAGAGCTTGTTATCGAGCTTCCAGCCGCCGCCGAAATCCGTGGTGAGCCCAATGTACTCGAAGTCGGCCCGCTTGTGCTGGTAGTTGTAGGCGCGGTTCAGGAGGTCGAGGTGGTTCGCGGCGTTGTTGTCCTTCAGGCCGAAGTTGCGCCCGAACTGGTCGATCTGCGACTGCGTCACCGTGCCGGGATTGCCAAACGTGATCGAGTTGAAGCTGCTGAGGAACGTGAGCACCGTCTTGCGGCCGATGGGCTGCAGGTACTTCACGTAGTAGGTGTCGCGCGCCATGTCGGCATTCGTGCGGTAGCCGTCCGTCGTCATGCGCTGGTAGCTCGCGATGACCGAGGCGTTGTCGATCGAGGGGAGCAGGCCGGAGTTGACCTCGAAGTGGCCGAGCTTGGTGGCCCAGCTCCCGAAGCTGAGCGTGGGGATGAATCCCGCCGTGGTGCGGGGATCCTTGGAGTAAAGGCCCATGGTGCCGCCGAACGTGGCGTTGCCGATGGTGCTGGCGGTGCCGGGACCGCGGTCCACCACGACCTGGCCGAGGAGCTTCGCCGGAAAGTAGCTCGTGGTGTGGTGGGTGAACGTGTTGTAGTCGCCGAACGGAATGCCGTCGAAGGTGACGTTGTAGCCCCCGTCATCGATGCCGCGGATGGTGGTGTGCTTGGCCTCGCTCAGGCCCGGGCCGTTGGTCTCCACGTTGGAGACGCTCGGCGCGATGTTGGCGATCGTGGCGTAGTCCGAGGTGGCGGCCGTGTTGTTGGCGATGTAATCGAGATTGATGACCGACTGGGGCTGCAAGGCGTCCAGCTTGCTGTCGGTCGGCGCGGCGGAAATGGCCGACGTGCGCGGTTCGGAGACTTCGATTTCCTGGAGGCGGACAATCGCGTCCTTGTTTTTGTCCGTCTCTTTCGCAGGTGCGGCATTCTGGGCCCGCAGGGGTGCGAAGGCGGCAAGCGCGAGGAGCGCGACGAGTTGGGCAATACGGTCAGGGCGTGGTTTGATCAGGTTCACGCCCGGGAAACTAACGGGCCAATGTGTCGGCCCGGTGGCGGAAATGTTACAAAGGCGTCAGCAAACGATTACGGCCGCGTGAGAAATCTTGGTTTTGGGGCCGGTAAGCCGGATTCTGTTCCTCCCGCTCGCGCGGGATTCGGTCGTCATTTCTCTCAACTCCGCCTCGCGGCGGACTTGTCCTGCGTAGCCCCGCTTGGCCCGGCTTGCGCCGGGCTTCGCAGGGCGAAGC
>CAIKHO010000039.1 GCA_903827245.1 uncultured Opitutia bacterium | reverse complement strand
CTCGTTCATGTCGAGGTCGTTGTAGAGGATCATCTTCCGGTCGCCACCGATGAGAATATGCCGGATTTTCACCGGCGAGACCCAGGACCAATTGAGATGGACCACGAGGCCCGAGGCGTAGCGCAGCACGATGAACCCGATGTTTTCCGGTGCACCGGGGGTGTGCGCGGTGGCCACGGCGCTCACGGCGAGCGGGCGTTCGGGCGTCAGGTAGTTGACGATGGACAGGTCGTGGACCGCGAGGTCCCAAAGGACGTTCACATCGTGCTGGAAGAGGCCGAGATTGATCCGGGTCGAGTCGATGTAACGCAGCTGGCCCAGGTCGCCGGCCTCGATGATGGCCTTGATTTTGCGCACCGCCGGGTGGTAGACGAACGTGTGGTCGACCATCAGCACGAGCTTCCGGCTCTCGGCCAGGGCAATGAGTTCGTCCGCCTCGCGCCGTGCGGTCGTAAGCGGCTTTTCCACCAGCACATGGCGGCCGGCCTCCAGCGCCCGCCGGGCCAGCGGAAAATGCGACGACACCGGCGTGGCCAGCGCCACGGCGTCAAAAGACGGATCCCCCAGGACGTCATCGAGCCTCGTAAACACCCGTACCCCGGGAAAATCCTTCTGCACGCGGGCCAGCCGCCCGGGACTCTCGTCGCAGACGGCCACCGCTCCGCCGCCGGCGGCTTGGATAAAATTGCGCACCAACTTGGGGCCCCAGTAGCCATAGCCGACGATGCAGATGCCGTTCATGAGTGAGTAGATTGAAGCAGCGTTACGAGGAGCGAAAAGCCTTCGATGAAGCAAGCGTGGACTCTTTGGCGGCCATGGCCGCGCGGCATCGATTTCACGGCTTGTCCGCCGCCAGCCTTCGCACGGACTGAATCAACCCCGAAAACGCGCCTCCCGCCGGTGCCGCACCGCCAATCCGCACGCCCTGGGGGTTCGCGCGGACGAAATCAATCGCACCGGTGAGAACCTCCCTCCCGTCAAGCTCAACGCGCACCGTCGGCACCCGGGGAATCCCTCCATCGGGCGCAGTTGCCTCCGGCCGGGCGCCGGCCGCATCAAATCCACCCCACCTGACCCGCAGAATCTGGCGGCTGGCGGCGTCGATCCGCAAGGGCCCGCTTTCGCGACGGTTTCCCTGGTGATCCTGAATCACCAGCCGCACCTGCCCGGCGTCCTCATAAGAGACCAGCAACACGTCCACGGCGGCTTCCGTCCCGGTCGCCAGCAGCACCTCACTCGTACCGATGGGCCGCGGTTCCGGCCAGGTCAGGACTATTTCCAACGGGCCGCCTTGCTCCATGAATCCCGGGGGCGGCGCGAAGGTCCCGCGCTCGGTCCGCAGGATCCGGCCGGTAAAACGCTGGCCGAAGGTGCTGGAAAGATGATTCGCGCCCGGCGTGGCCTGGGCCGGGCTTGACTCAAAGGCTTTCACCCGGGCTTCAATCCGCACCACGCCGTCCACCTTGAGGCGCGCCCGGGTTTTGGCCGTGGCGGTCGCGATGAGCGAGCGACCGGAAAAATAGGAGTCTGCTGCCGGGGGATAGAGCGATGGCACCTCGAGTTCGATCACATGCGGACGCGCAAAGTCCACCGGGATCACTTCACGCGGGCCGCCTCCACCCGTATGTTCATAGCCCATGACAATCCGACCGGCATCAACATATTGGATCCAGACATAGTCCGCCTGTGAGACGGACGGGCCGGTGACGAGCAGGGGCTCGAATTTGCCTGTTTGATCCCGGGGAAAATCCACGTGCAGGCGAAGGGGGCCGAATCCTGGCCCCGCGTCCTCCAGCCAATAAGTTTCAAAGGCAAAGGGCATGGCCGTCTGCAATCCCGGCATCGGGGGCGCCGGCTGGATCGCAATGATCCTTCCGGTGAACGACGGCGCGCAGGCATCACTGTTCCATGAGTTGAGGCCCATGGCCGGTGCCTTTCCGCCGGACGGGTAAAAGGCCGCCTCCTCGGCCCAAATCAAACGCCCATTGAATTTAACGACGAGCGCCTGCGCCAACTCCCGTTCCGCGGCGCCTTTCGGATCGGCATAAAATGACCCCAGGCTCGCTTCGAGCAGCTGGATCTGTCCGCTTTGCACAGCCAGGGGTTCACTGATGATTGCCTCCCGGCCGGCATGATGAAAGCCGAGGCGGATGTGCGACTCGTCCTCGTACGCTATGAACAAAAGGTCTCCGGCGCCCGACCTGCCCGTGGCGATAAGCGGTTCCCTCTGGCCCATGTGGCCGCTGGGCAGATTGAACGCCATTTGGACAAAAGCCCCGCCGGCAAAAGGCCTGATCGGCACCGGCAACGGTTGCCGGCGCACCTCCAGCAACTGACCTTTGAATTCGCGGCCACCATAGTCCGAAACATGGTTCCGGCCAAACGAGATCAGCGCGGGAGAGGAATCATGAAATGGCTGATCGGTCTTCACGTAAGGCACTCCATCCACCGTCACCTTCAACGTGTGCTTTGCCGCCTGTACTTCCGCCGGCGAAAAACCGGAAAAATAAGGATGCGAGCTGGGAGGGTAAAGCGATCCTGCCTGCACGCCGATCCGGTGGGGGATATCATAATCAACCGGGATGGGCTGGCTGAGAAAGCCTGCTTCCGGGCCGCCCATGTGGGCGTAACCGATCTGAACGCTTTCGCTGCCGGTATAATACAAATAAACGAAGTCCGAACGTGCTCCCGTCCCGGTCACCACCAAGGGCTCCGTGGTGCCAAGACTTCCACGAGGCAGTTTCACCGTCAGCTCGACAGGGCCATGCTGGTAGCCGGCGAGGCGCTCCCACCATGCCGCCGGCTGGTTGAACCAGCGGCCAATACGATCATAGCCCTCCGGCTGATGATGCCGGAACAAACCGTTGTGCTGGAATGCCGCCATCAGGTTAAAGAACGCCGTGTACCCGACAATAACGGCGAGACCGGCACGCAGCCCCCAAGCCCGGCGACGCGGCAAATTCCGCGGTTGGCCCGCCATCAGCAGGCCTATGCCCGCCGCGAGAAGCAGCGACGGCAGAAAATCGACCATGTAGCGATTCGTCGCCGAGACGAAGCAAAGCGTGAACAGGCAAATCGTCGCAAAGCACCCGCCAAAAAACAGCAACAATAGACCCACTTCACGAGCAGACCGGTGAAACGCGAACCACAGGACCGGAGCGAGAAAGGCTAGCCAGAAGCATGGCATGTTGGGCAACAGGCCGTAAGGATCCTCAATGCCGTAATAAAATTTGGGCAAGGTTCCCGGATAAGCCTTGATCCCATCGAAAAATGGAAAATATCGCCCGAACTGGGCCGGCGCCCAAAAATAGTAGTAGATATTCGCCGGAATCACTTCCCAGCCCAGCAGCTTCATGTGCCCCACGTTGGATCCCCCGAGCTGGTATTTTTGCCCGAATTCGAACGGGGAATCAAAACGCCGGTAGTTATAAATGAACAATCCGGCCAGCGTCAGGGCAACTGGCAGGCCGAGGGCCAGGGCGTCGCCCATCACGGCCCGTGGCCGGGCGAACGGCCGGTCGCGCCACCGCCAAAAGCCCATTGCCCCTAGGACCACGCACGCAAAGACAAAGTGCGGGCGGGAGGCCACCGCGAGCCCGAACGCGGTGCTGGCCAGCCACAGCCAGCGACGTTGACGCATCCCGCCGCCCAGCGCTTGAAACAGTCCCCAGAGCCCGAGGCATGAAAAAAAATAGGCACTGGCGATCGGCACTTCATAAAATTGCGCCCGTGTCAGCATCACGACGCAGAAATTTCCCAATCCCAGCATCAGCGTCCCAAGCCACGCCACACCGGCCGGGCAGTCCGGGAAAAAACGGCGCCGGATTCCCAGAAAAAGCGCCAGGCTTGCGAGGTAGCCTCCGGCGCAGAAAAGCACGCAGGCCAGGGCTTCCGGAAAATGCAGGCCGGTCAGCAATCGAAACGGCAAAAACAGCGTCAGCGCCGGTGCCACCCCAAAATAAAGGTAATAACTCCCCTTGTAATAGCTCGCGTCGGCCAGGCCGGGATGCCCAAGCCGCACCCGTGCCAGCGGATCGTACGGATCGGCCAGGGTGGCGAGTTCCGGATCGGGCTGGATCGTCATCGACATCTGGCCTTTCATGAACCCGGCCACCAGGTGATGGTAGTAATCCGTCGCACCCCGGTTAAACTCGAACGGGTGGGCCATATGACTCGTGGCCAGGTAACCGTAGAGCCAGATAACCGCCGCAACAATGGCCGTTACCCCCGCCGCCTCGATCCATGGACGACGCCGCAGGGAACGCGGCGCAGCTGAGGTTTCTTGCATGGGATAATTCGAAGTCACCAGGGGTGTGCAGCAGGTGGATTCGGCGGCAGGTCAGTTGTGCCAGTCCGAGGTGAAAATCCACGCGCGCATGGCCAGGAACGCGATTACCATCTGCGCGGCGGTGGCCGCGCCGGACGCCAGCCAGGGACGCATCCGCGTAAAGCGGGTCAGCAGCTGGAAAGCGCCCCATTGAATCACGAACGCCACCAGCATCAGTAGCAAATAGTGGAACCCCTGCTGCGCCGTGGTCGCGCCCTCGCTCCCAAACGTCCACCACTTGTTCAGGCAGAAATGCAAGGCGACGGCCGGAGGATAGGCGGCAAAGAAGGCCCCATTCTTCCCCAGTTTCGGGCCAAACAGCTTGTTCAGCCCCATGAATGCAGCCGTCACGGTGCCTCCCACCAGTGCAAACCGCGCGACTTGGAATACCAACTCTTGCTTGAACATTGAGCGTGTTAGCAGAGGCTCGCCCTTTATGGGTGACAAGTCTCAAACCCCCTTGCGCTTCGCCATTGTCGGATGCGGTCTCATCGGTCGCAAACGCGCCAATGCCCTCACGGCCCTCGGAGCCGAACCACCCGGGAAGGCGTCAGCGCAACTGCTCTACGCCTGCGATCTCGATGCGGCGCTGGCCGCCGACCTCGCCGGCACCGTGGCCGGCTGCCGGCCGGTCACG
>CAIKHO010000038.1 GCA_903827245.1 uncultured Opitutia bacterium | reverse complement strand
TTCTGTCCCTCTTTTTGACTCCTCTATCTGCCCTGCCGTCCGCACACGACAGACCGGAGAGTGAACGTTTCAGATGACCCACGCCGCTTGGCCGGCTAGGGTCTGGCGAGTTGTTAGGCTCTATATTTTTCAACGGAATCAATGGTCGCCTCCTGTCCGATATACTCATCGATCTGGACTGGGCTTGCCTCGAAAAAACGGACACCAATTCAGGCGGCTTTGATGTGTTTTAGTGTTTGTTGATTTTCGAAGTCCACAGGGGAGAGATAACCGAGGGAGCTGTGGCGCCTCCTTGGGTTGTAGAACGTCTCGATATAATCGAAGACGGCAAGCTCTGCTTCACGGCGCGTGGACAGGATGGCCTCGTCGAGCCCGGTGTCGGTCTTGAACGTGCTCCAGAACGATTCCATCGCGGCATTATCGTAACAATTTCCGGATCGACTCATGCTGCGCACCAAGCCAGCGGCATCGAGGAGGGCAACGTAATCGGCGTCGACATACTGGCAGCCCCGATCGGAGTGATGCAGCACACCTTTGGGCGGCTGTCGGCGCTGGAGGGCGTCTCGAAGGGCGGCCAAGACCAAACTGGCGTGCAGCGTCGGGGCACAGGCCCAGCCCACGACGCGACGGCTCCAAGCATCTAGGATCGCGGCCAAGAACAGCCATCCTTCGGCGGTTTTGAGGTAGGTGATATCGGTCCGCCACGCTTGATTCGGACCGGTCGGCGCAGGCCGTTCCGCGATCACGTTCGCGGCGACTGGCTGCGCATGACGGCTGTCTGTCGTCCGCGGCCGCCGCCGGTTCTTCTTCTTGCCGCGCAGTCCTTGAGCGCGCATGAGCCGGGTGCAGCGGCGCTTGCTCGTGCGGATTCCCTCCTCGCGCAGATCCTCGACGATGCGGGGCGCTCCGTAGGTTCTGCGGCTGGCCCGGTGGGCGGCCGCGATCCGCGCGGCCAAGGCCGCGTCCTCGCTCTGCCGCTTAGTCGGCCGGTTTTGCCTCCACCCGTAATAGCCGCTGGGCGAGACGCCCAGCAACCCGCACAACATCCGGACTGAATGCTCGCCCTTCATCGCCTCGACCTGGGCATACCGCTCGCGGGCGTTTCGGAGAGGATGCCCAGTGATTTTTTTAGCGCGGTCTCCCGTTCTCGCATTCGGACGACATCTGCCCGCAAATCGGCGATTTCCTCCTCGGCTTCCTCCAAGGTCCGCGGAGCCGGCCGGTTGTAGCCAGGCCGCCCCGCATACAGCTTGCGCCAGTCGTACAACGCCCACGCAGCAATCCCCAGTTCCCTGGCCACGGCTTTCACCGTGCGATCGCCGCGCAGCGTCAGATCCACGGCGTGCCGCTTGTACGTTTCGTCGTACTGCCGCCGGGGCTTCGCCCCGGTTCCATTTTGCTCAGGCTTATTCATTTGGTTCCTTTCGCCGCACCGAACCGGTGTCCGTCCGCGTCCAACGCTGGTTGGGCGCTCCCTGCGGCAAGCTTTGGCTCCTGTCCTCGGGAGCGCCCAACCAGCTTACCCGGCGTGTCCGCTAAATCGAGGCAATCTCA
>CAIKHO010000037.1 GCA_903827245.1 uncultured Opitutia bacterium | reverse complement strand
GGGCCTTCCCTCCGTCGGGAGCTTGCTATTGTTCCCAACCCCAACCACTCCCTCGGGAGTAACCAACAACCCGCTCGGTCTCTTATTGCAGGTGGTCCAAGAGTGTGTCTTTTGCCTTTCATGGTCTGGGCTCCTTTTAGGGCCGCAGACTAACATTACAAGTGGCCCGGATTTCGGGGGATCACCGCACTACCGTGCAGCAAGACGCGTCATCGGGGATTTCGGACTGTGGGAAGTGGTTTCACACAGAGGCACGGGGGACACGGAGGATTCGCGATGATAAACCTCAGTGTCCCCCGTGCCTCTGTGTGAAATTCCGGGTTCCGAGGCCCGAGGGCGTCCGCGAGGAACGCCCCTACGAGATGAAGGCTCAGTTGGCGAAGGCCACGGCCTTGACCTCGAATTTCTGGTTCTCGTCGAGCTCGAGGCGCAGGTAATCGTAGACCACGCCGCTCGTGAGTTCGCCGGCGGGGACGGTGAGCGAGATTTCGTTTTCACCGACCTTTAGCAGGGCAGCGTCGAACTTCACGGGCAGTTCCTGCCAGACACCCTTGTTGGTGTTGTAGCGGAGCGCGTTGGTGCTCGCCGGACGGATGGTCCCGGCGTCGGTGCCGTTGACGCCGATGGCGAGCTGCTGGGTGTCGGCGCCGGCGAGGGCGATGCGGAGGGCGGCCGTGCCCGTCGCCGGCTTGTCCAGGTTGAACTTGATCGTCCAGGTGGTCGCGCGGCCGCGGCCGTAGATCTTCCAGGGACCGGCCTGGTTGGTTTGAGGATACTCCGTCAACGACTCGGCCTTCACCCAGCCGAAGCGCTGGTTGGCGGGATCCTTCGCGTCGGGATTCATCCAGGCCGTGGTCTCGCTGTGCGGCGTCTGCTGGAAGAACCAGTCCTTGTGGTAATCGCTTTTGCCAATCGTGTACGTGATGTCGTTCGGAAAGAGCAGCGGGTAGCGCAGGCCCCAGCCCCAGAGCCAGTAGTTGTCGCCGTCGCCCTTGAAGAACTTGCCGCCGGTGCGGTCGGGAAAGCCGATTTCCCAGACCTGCTTGCCGTAACGCACGGGCTTCCAGTCGAGCTTGCCGAGATCGAGCACCTTGCCGGCCTCGACGGTGATGTCGGTCTGCGCGAATTCCCCGAGGACGCCGTCGGCGAACGCGTGGAGCGTATACTTGCCGGGACGCACTTGGGTGAGGGTGAATTTTCCGTCCTCTGTGCCATCGTTCCAGAACTGGTAGTGCTTGGCGTCGTGCACCCAGTCGATGGTGCGGGGGCCGCCGAAGCCGCCGCGGCCGGGGCCGCCGCGTGCCGGACCGCCAACGGCATTCGCCGTCGTACCCGCTGGAGTGGCGGCGGGAGCAGCCGCAGGAGCCGGATTGCCCCGGCCTTCGATGACGTAGTCGGGCGAGGCGAGGCCAACGGTGAGGTGGGGCAGTTTTTTGCTGGCGGCCTGCGGGTCGTTAAGCACGAGCTGGCCGGTCACGCTGGCGCGTTCATTCTTGTGCGGGTAGTCGACGCCGTTGACCCAGTCGTAGGGCCATTTCGCCTTTTCCTTTTTCGCCTGCTCAAGCGCTTCCTTCCATAGGGCCGTCTGGTTGTCCTTCCAGGCGGATGGCACCGTCGGGTTGCCGGCGGTGGCGGCCAGCGTGGCGAGGTCGGCCGGGGAGGGCGTCTTGAAGGTGGACAGCGAGTTCACGTAGATGAACATCGGTCCGACGACCTTGCTCCAGCTTTCGCCGGCGGAAATGCTGGCCGTCGCACCGCCGCCGTAATGGGTGCCGCGCCAGTAGTTCAGGATGATGGGGTCAGGGTTTTCATTGTCGCCGAAGTGACAGACCAGTTCCTGCTTAGTGGCACCGCCGCTGAGATATTCGATGGTCGGGTTGATGAACCAGACGCCGACATGGTCCTTGGTGCTCGACCAGCCGTAGGCGGGAATTTTGTACTGGATGGCGTTGTAGCTGTACTTGTGCTCCACGGAATTCTTGTAGACGCCCTTGCTCATGATCCGCTGCTCCTTGGCGTGGACGACCACGCCGGTGCCCCAGTCGGTCGGCGCGGCCTCGAGCATGTTGCGGTCGGCGTCGACCGAGATCCAGTCGAAGGTCTGGTTGAGCTTGGTGATATAGCGGCTCTCCGGCACGTTGAGCGGTCCGTAGTCCGCCGGGTGGGAAAAAATCGCATAAGCGTAGATGCCGCTTTCGCCGCGGCCCATTGCATAGCGGATCTCCAGGTCGAGGTTCATCGTTCCGCCCTGGGCGCCGCCGGGTGAGCCGGGGGTCAGGCCGGCCTTGCCGCCGGTGACGCCCTTGATCGAGATCTCGGCGCGGGCGCCGCCGTTTTTCGCCGGGTCGATGGTGATGGATTGAGTGAGGCCGCCCACCTTCTCGGCGGCGGACGGGTCCTGCTCCCAGTAGCCTGCCTGGCCCTGGTCGTGCCCCATCGTGTCGATGCCCTGGTGGACCAGTGACGCCATCTCGCCGGTGCGCTTGTTGATGCGGGCGGTCACAATGCCATTGGCGAGCGTGAAGAACTTGTCGTCGTCGGTGACGGTCACGGGCGCATTGGAGGCGGGCTTGGCGACCACGGGAGCGGCCTCGGCGGCGCGGAGGATCGGAGCCGCGGAAATCACGGCAAAGGCAATGAGAAGGCGTAGACTGCTCAATGGTGAGGATGGCATGGGGGTAATTTTCTGATTCGCAGGGTGCGATTTTTGAGACGGGGAAAGCATTTCAAAGCAAGACGAGTCATTCAAGGTTTTGGACCGCGG
>CAIKHO010000036.1 GCA_903827245.1 uncultured Opitutia bacterium | reverse complement strand
TGCTCTTGTTCCCAACCCCAATCACTCCCTCAGGAGCAACCAACAACCCGCTCGGTCTCTCATCGTAAGTGGTCCAGAAGCGTGAGTCCGGTCAGAACGCTCAGGATCGGCTTCAAATAGCTCTCAATGCGGTCAGGCTTTGGAAATTAACCGGCGGCCAAGGCTCGACGCCTCTCGCGCTCACGGATGAAGAATGTTCCAAGTTAATTGAGGATTTTCGCACCAAATGGATCGTCCTTCACTGTGCGTTATGGATTTTGGCCGGGTTCGGTGGCCTGGGTAAATCCGCCATTTGGGGCGGCATACCGTCTTTTATAATATTTGCTGGGCAAGTGAGTTGGAAAAATCGGCAACTTCTTTTTGCCCAAGGCCTGTCAGATTCTGAAATTACTCGCCGGCTCAAGAATCAGTGATTCAGCGTTGGGCTGAACCCGAAACGCTTATTTTGAAATAGGTGATGTAGACAGGCATTCATTTGCGAGGGTGAATGTGATACGAATGGACTTCGCCAAAATGTTAATCACGCCGCCGCGAACGGAAGTTCCTCCCACCGCGTGGTGTACCGGGGTGAGAGTGACGCTTGGCGCATTTTCCATTCCGACGGCTCCTGCCCGGCGGCGGACGCCACTCGCACCGCAGCCCGACCCCAAACTCGATTCACCGCGTCCATCACCGCCATCGCCTGTCGCCGCTTTTCAATCAGCTCCGGTGGCGGTGAGTCAAAGGCCGATTGCACGGCGTGCTCAGGACCAAGCTCCAGGAGCATCACGCCGACTTTCTTCCACCGGTACCCCGGCCGCAGCCCCACCGGAACCCAACCGCAAAAAATCCACCAAGGCCCGGCCTGCGTGGCTCAATGCCCGCGCCTCGCGGCGAATGATCCCGATGGACCGCGTTATTCCCGTGAGCGCCCGGTAGCGCACGCCCAACATCGGACGCCCGCACGCCATTTCGGGCACGATCGACACGCCCCAGCCCTTCGCGACAAAGGCCAGCACCGTCTCAATCTGCGCGCTGCGAAAACTCACCCGCGGGGCGAAGCCGTTCATCCGGCAAAACTGCAACGCCTGCCCCGACAGACAGTGCCCCTCCGTCATCAGAATGAAGGCCTCCTGCTCCAAATCGTCGAGCGTCAGTCGCCGCTTCTTCGCCAACACGTGCCCCGCCGGCAGCGCGACGAGCAGCTTCTCATCGAAAAACTTTTCCGCCACCAATCCCGCCCGCTCCACCGGCAGACTGACGATCGCCAGATCGATTTCTTTCGCCAGCAGCGCCGCCGTCAGTTGGCTGGTCGTGTCCTCGTTCACCACGACCTCCACCGCGGGAAACTTCGCGGTGAACGCCCGCAGCCGCTGCGGCAGGAAATAGGGCGCCACCGTCGGTAGCACTCCGAGCGTCACCCGACCCCGCACCAACCCGCGCAATTCGCGCACGCCCTCGCGCGCCAACTCCACTTCCGCGAGCACCCGTTCCGCGTGCGCCATCAACAGATCCCCCGCCGGCGTGAGCGCGACCTCGCGCTTCGTGCGCTCGAAGAGTTTTTCGCCCAGTTCGCCCTCCAGTTTCATGATCTGCTGGCTCAGGGAGGGCTGGGCCACGTGGCACTGCTCTGCCGCGCGGCTAAAATGCTTCGTGCGGGCGACGGCAAGAAAGTAGCGCAGTTGATGGAGCTCCATAGTTTTTTCCTATTACTGACAGCGTTTCTTAATATTTCTCGTCTATGGCGCGAGCTGATATTGTCCGGATAATCTACATGAAACAATTCCCCGATTCCCTCCGCGCCGCGACGCCCGTCGACGGCCACGCCCTCGCCCGCCAAATGGCCGAGTTCGCGCTCGCCGAGCGCAGCACCTCGCAACGTGACATGGCCGCCCACCTTTCGGCTCCACCCCCCGCGCCCGTCGAAACGCTCACCGCCATCTATTTTCAGACGGTCGCCACCGCCAACGCTGGCTGGCAGCGCTGAAGCGGGATCCCAAAATCAACGATCGCGCCAGCTCCTTAACCCCCAATTCAAAACACCATGGACAACCCAACTGAAAGCAGCGGCGGCAAATGCCCTTTTCCCCACCTGCACGGCAACACCCCTAAACCCACGCCCACGAGCGCTGGTGGCCGGTCCAACCGCGACTGGTGGCCGAACCAGATCAACCTCAAAATGCTTCACCAGAATTCCGCCTTGTCCGATCCGATGGGCGCGGACTTCGACTACGCCGAGGCGTTCAAGTCGCTCGATCTGCCGGCGCTGAAGCAGGATCTCTACGCGCTGATGACGGACTCGCAGGAGTGGTGGCCGGCGGACTTTGGGCACTACGGTCCGTTCTTCATCCGCATGGCGTGGCACAGCGCGGGCACCTACCGCACGGGGGATGGCCGCGGCGGCGCCGGTGCCGGCCAGCAACGCTTCGCGCCCCTCAACAGCTGGCCGGACAACGCCAACCTCGACAAGGCACGCCGGCTCCTCTGGCCGATCAAACAAAAATACGGCAAGAATATCTCCTGGGCGGACCTCATGGTCCTGACCGGCAATTGCGCGCTCGAATCGATGGGTTTCAAAACGTTCGGTTTCGGCGGCGGTCGGGCCGACGTGTGGGAACCCGAGGAAAACGTGTATTGGGGTGCCGAGGATACCTGGCTTGGCGACAAGCGCTACGCCGGTGACCGCGAACTCGAGAACCCGCTCGCCGCCGTGCAGATGGGCCTCATCTACGTCAACCCGGAGGGTCCGAACGGCAACCCTGACCCGCTCGCCTCGGCGAAGGACATTCGTGAGACCTTCGCACGGATGGCGATGAACGACGAGGAGACGGTCGCCCTCATCGCGGGCGGCCACAGCTTCGGCAAGACCCACGGTGCGGCCTCCGCCGCCCATTGCGGACGCGAACCCGAAGCCGCCAGCCTCGCCGAGCAAGGCCTCGGCTGGACGAGCAGCTACGCCAGCGGCAAGGGGGCCGACACGATCACCAGCGGCCTCGAAGTCACGTGGAGCACCACGCCGACGAAGTGGAGCAACTATTTCTTCGAAAATCTATTTCGCTTCGAATGGGTCTTGGAGAAGAGCCCGGCCGGCGCGCACCAGTGGGTCGCAAATGATGCGGAAGCCACTATTCCCCACGCCTACGATGCGTCGAAGAAACTGCGTCCGACGATGCTGACCACGGACCTTGCCCTTCGCGTAGATCCCGCCTACGAAAAAATTTCGCGGCACTTTCTCGCCAACCCGGATCAGTTCGCCGACGCGTTTGCCCGCGCGTGGTTCAAGCTCACCCATCGCGACATGGGCCCGAAGGGCCGCTACCTCGGCGCGGACGTTCCCGCCGAAGATCTCCTCTGGCAGGATCCGATCCCCGCGGTGAATCACCCGCTGGTCGATGCCAACGACCTCGCCGACCTTAAGGCCAAAATTCTCACCACGGGTCTTTCGATCTCAGAACTCGTCTCGACTGCGTGGGCCTCGGCGTCGACCTTCCGCGGTTCCGACAAACGCGGCGGCGCCAACGGCGCGCGCATCCGTCTCGCCCCGCAGAAGGACTGGGAAGCCAATCAACCCGCCCGTCTCGCCAAAGTCCTCAAGGCCCTCGAAGGCATTCAGCAGGCGTTCAACGCCAGCGCGCCCGGCGGCAAAAAAGTGTCGCTCGCCGATCTGATCGTCCTCGGCGGCAGCGCCGCCGTCGAACAAGCGGCGAAGAAGGCCGGCCACGACGTCGCGGTGCCCTTCACCCCCGGCCGGATGGATGCCTCGCCGGCGCAGACCGACGTGGCGTCCTTCGCCGTGCTCGAACCGATCGCCGACGGTTTTCGCAATTACCTCAAGACGCGCTACACGCTGCCCGCCGAACAGCTCCTCGTGGACAAGGCCCAATTGCTCGGGCTGACCGCGCCGGAGATGACCGTGCTCATCGGCGGCCTGCGCGTCCTCAACGCCAACCACGGCAAGTCGCCGCACGGCGTCTTCACCAGCCGCCCGGAGACGCTCACCACGGATTTCTTCGTCAACCTCCTCGACATGGCCAACGTCGTGAAGCCGACCTCGCCCGCCGAGGAACTCTTCGAGGTCCGCGACCGCGCGACCGGCGATGTGAAGTGGACCGCGACTCGGGTCGACCTCGTCTTCGGCTCTAACTCGCAACTGCGCGCCCTCGCCGAAGTCTATGCCGGCAGCGACGCCTCGGCGAAGTTCGTCCACGATTTCGTGGCGGCGTGGACCAAGGCGATGAACGCCGACCGCCTCGCCTGATCCGTCCGGCCCGCAGCCGAGGACTCGTCCCAAACCAAGGCGCCACGCCGCCATGAAACGCGGCGTGGTGCCTTGTCATTTTTTCAGTGGCAGCCGGACGGGTTGCGGGCGGTAGAGGCCCCAAGAGCAGGAGCAGATCGCAACCCATCTGGCTGCGCGTGCCCGGTTCGGTGTCTATGGTGACGCACGGTGCCGCTGCCCAGCCGGGCGGCACGGGTTGATCGGCATCCGCTGTCGGACGGTGCGGCAGGCGCAGACACGTCGGTTTATCCGGCTGCTCCGGCTCTTGGGGCCTCCGCAACCGGATAAACCAACGCGACTGCTGGCCGCGCGCGTTCGGGAAACCGGCCGCCAGCGGACTCCGAAATGGCCACAAGGACTTCGTAGGCATCCGAGAAACACTTGCGTCAAAACGAGCACGATCACCACGAACGACCAACCACCGACAATACTCTTCCCAGAATCCGAAAATCACCAGCACCTCGTCACCTACTCACCCCAGGCAATTCGCACCTGCAACGGAAACCCCGTGCACAAAACAATCGCGAACGATCAGTCGAAAACCGATAGTATCGTTCAAGGTAAGTTTGGCACAGAAAACCCACCTGAAAACCCGATCCTGATAGCGATATCGCCGGCAGGGCGAGAAGACGCAGGCGTTGGTCATTTCTCTACTGGGGATCGTGCTGTTTGCTGGTTTATCATCTTATTGGTGTGCGGTGATCCCCCGAAATCCGGGCCACTTGTAATGTTAGTCTGCGGCTCTAAAAGGAGTGCGGTGATCCCCCGAAATCCGGGCCACTTGTAATGTTAGTCTGCGGCCCTAAAAGGAGCCCAGACCATGAAAGGCAAAAGACACACGACGGAACAGAAGATCCGCATTTTGCGGGAGGCCGACGGCGGCAAGAGCAT
>CAIKHO010000035.1 GCA_903827245.1 uncultured Opitutia bacterium | reverse complement strand
GCCGTGCGGCCCAACCTGCTGAAGCATGCCTCCGGCTGGCCCACGCGCGAATTCCTTATCAGCAAGGTCGGCGCCGGGCCGTATGGCTACGGCATGGCCGCCGTCGGGGACGGACAAAGCACACCAGGAACAAGACTCATTATCCGGGCCGTGGAAAAACCCGACCCGCGCCCCGTCTACATCTGCGTCACCGGTGGCGCCAATCCGCTCGCGCAGGCGCTCTGGGACTATCGCAGGGACCACACGCCCGAGCAGGTGAAGGCGTTCGTCGCCAAGATCCGGGTCTACGACGACTTCGGCCAGGACGACGCCGGCGCTTGGATCTGCCATAATTTCCCCGAGATTCCCTGGATCCGCAGCCTCGACCAGGCGTTCGGGCTCATGGGGCCGGGACCTCCACACATACCGCCGGGATTCTCCCAGACCGACCGGGATCCTTACGTGTGGCAGCCGTATCCTCCAACCGACGAAGGCCAGCATCTCTGGATGCACGAACACGTGCAGCGCAACCACGGTCCGCTCGGTGCACTCTATCCCGACCGCACGGAGCGCAATGGACGCTTCCGCTACCTCGAGGGCGGAAACACGAGCACCTGGATCGGCCTGGTCAATAAGGGGCTCTACGATCCCGAGCAGATCACATGGGGCGGCTGGGGCGGACGCTTCCAGGACCGGAAACTCCAAATTCCCGCCGGCCAGACTCGCGTCCACAACTACGGCGCCGGTGAAAAACCTTACGAGCCGTTCGCAATGTACCCGGACGCGACCGACCAGTGGACCGATCCCGAGACGGGCAAATCCTACAACGACATGTGGACACCCATCCGGCGCTGGCGGCGGGCGTACGAGAACGACTTCCAAGCGCGCATGGAGTGGTGCGTGAAGGAGTTCAAGGACGCCAACCACAACCCCGTCGCGGCCTTCAACGGCGACCTGGGCCGAACGATCGTCCACCTGACCGCGACCGCCGGCCAGCAATTGCAACTCGACGCCTCCGCCTCGACGGATCCCGACAACGATTCCTTGGCTTTTCGGTGGTTCCCCTATCCCGAGGCCGGCACTTACAAGGGCATGATCGCGATCCGGCAGGCCGACCAGAAGGTCGCGCAGGTGATCATCCCGGCGAATGCCACTGGCACCCAGATCCATGTCATCCTGGAAGTTCGCGATCAAAACCCGGTGGTCCCGCTCTTCGCCTACCGGCGGATCGTCGTCGATGTGAAGTGACGGGTTCCGCGGTGTGTCCGAATTCCCGGATCGATTCCCGGTTTTTCCGCGCTTCCACCCTCGTCGAGGCTATGCTGGACGCGTCCGCGATCCGGCCTCTTGCGCCTTCTGCGCTTTTTTGCGGACACAAATCCGGTGGCAATCTTGGCCGCAAAGAGACGCAGAAAGCGCAAATACGATCCTATTGTGGCGGGTCTGACCTTCTGAACTTCCGGCTTTCCGGCTTTCCGGCTTTCTGGCTTTCTGGCTTTCTGGCCATCCGGTTTCACCCATCGTGCCCTTCCGCCTCATCCCCTACTTACTCTGCCTCGCCCTCCTCTCCGGCGGCGCAGCAGCGCTGTCTGCGGCCGAGCCTGCCATCCTCGCGGCCCGTCGCATCGCCCGCGAGGCGCTGGCCGCCCACGGGGCGAAGGATGAGAAGGCCTTCCTCGCGAAGATGCAGCAGGCTGTCGCACTGCGGCCGGATTATCCGCGGCTGCTGGTGAACCTCGCCGAGGCCCAAATGGCCAACGACCAGCTGGCGGAGGCGGTTGTCACGCTCGGCCGCCTCGCGGACCTCGGCACGCACTCGCCCGTGGACCAGGATGCGGAGCTCGCCGCGCTGCGCGACCGCGACGACTTCAAGGCTGTGGTAAAACGGATCGACGCCAACCTGCTGCCCGTCGGCGAACACGAGATCACGTTCACGTTACCCGGTATGAGCGGCCTGATCGAGGGCATCGCGTGGCGCGAGAAAACGAAGGAGTTTTTCTTCGGCGATGTCCACACGCGTGCCGTGTGGGTGCGCGCGCCCGATGGGAAGGTGCGGCGCTTCAGCGAACCCGCCGACATGCTCTTCGGTCTCTTCGGCCTCGCGGTCGACGAGGACCATGGCGCGCTCTGGGCCGCCACCAGCATGGTGCCGGGCGTGTCCGGCTACACCCCGGCCCAGGACGGCGCGGCCGGGCTCGCGGAATTCGATCTCGATTCGGGCAAGCTGCGGCGCGTCATCAAGCTCGCGGTCGACGGCCAGGCCCGGGTGCTGGGGCACCTGGCCTTGGCGCCGGACGGCAGCGTGTACCTGACCGACAGCATCGGCGGAGTGCTCTGGCGGCTCGCTCCCGGGGGAAAAGAGCTCGATCGCTTTATGGAGAACGACGAGTTCGTCTCCCTGCAGGACCTCGCCGTCACCCCGGACGGCCGGAATCTGTTCCTCACCGACCATGCCAACGGCCTGCTGTGCGTGGATCTCGCCAAACGCACCGCGCGGCACCTCGATTCGCCGCCCAACACCACGCTGGTCGGCCTGGACGGCCTGGCGCTGGCACCGGGCGGCGACCTGCTCGCCGTGCAGAACGGCCTGCATCCGCTCCGCGTCCTGCGGCTCACGGTGGATGACGCGCGCAGTTCGGTCACCGACGTCAAGGTGCTCGAGTCCGCACATCCTTCCATGGCCGAGCCGGCGCTCGGTTGCATCGCCGATGGCTATTTCGTCTTCATCGGCAACGCCGGCTGGAGTCGCTTCGAAAACGACGACCCGAAGCCCACCGCGCCGCGCCCCGTGCCGATTTTCCGGACGAAGCTCTAATCGCGGAAGCGCGGAAGGCCGGAGAGCCAGAAAGCCGGCTTTCAGATCCTCAGACCTTCTGGCCATCCGGATTTCCGGCCTTTTGACCTTCCGGTCTTCCGACATTCAGCGATCCCACTTGTCCGACGTGTCGCGCAGCAGCTGCTGCACGATCAGGAAGCGCAGCTCGCCGTAGTTGAAGGCGTAGCGCAGCCGGCCGTTGCGGAAGATCCAGGTCGTCGGCGTCCAGGTCACGGGCAGGCCGAGGAAGGTCTCCATTTTCTCGCCGTCGATGCGCGACGGGTTCGGGTGCAGGTAGAGCTCGAAATTCTTCTGCGGGCCCACGCCGTTCTTTGCCAGCACCGCGCGGCCGTCCTCTTCGTTCCAGATCGTCACGAAGATGAAGTTCACGTCCGGATTGGCCGCGATGAACCGGCTCCAGCCGTTCTTCGACAGCTCGGACAGGCAGTTCGGGCACCACGGCGCCCAGAAATGGACGACCGTCACGCCGGTCGATTTCACCGCGGCGGCGACCTGTTGCTCGACGGTGGACGGCTCGGCGGCGCGCAGACTCGTGAAGGCAGCCAGCAGGAGAAGGAGGGCATAAAACCGTTTCATGCGGGGAAAAATGGCGGGGATTTTATCCATGGCAACCGGCCAGTGGCAATTATCCGTCGTTCTCGTTCTTCGTTCTCGTAATCGTTCTCTTCCCCTTTTGCAGCGGATTCGATCGGAAGCGAGAACGAGAACGAGAAAGAGTACGAGAACGAGGAACGATTTTAAGACACGCCCACCCACGCCAGCCCGACGTGAATCCATAGCGGGATCGTGAAGATGCCGAGCGCGGTGGTGCCGAGCACGATCTGCACCGCCGTCATCGGCTGGCCCCCGTAGTGCCGCGCCAGCACGATCGGGAACACGCCCGAGGGCATCGCCGCCTGCACCACGAGCACGCGCTTGAGCTCCACGGAACAGGGCAGCCAGCGCGCCATGCAAAGGATGAGCACGGGCAGCAAACCCAGCCTCAGCACCACCGCACCCAGGGTGACCTTGGGCCGGAACAAGTCGCCCAGTCCGTTGAGATAACTGGCCAGGCTCACGCCCACCATCAGCAGCCCGATCGGGATCATGCAGACGGCGAGTAGGTGCACCATGTTCATGACCACGCCGGGAACGTGGCCCGACAGGCCCGAGAGATTCACGCCGATCGCGACGAACAGGGTGATGACGATCGGATTCAGCAGCCGGTGCCAGCCCTCGCGGAACGAGAGCCCGCTCAGCACGAGCACGCCGACGGTCCAGACCGCCGCCTCCGCACCGACATTGTGCACCATGAGCACGCCCTGGGTCTCCCGCCCCCAAATCGCCGTGGTGACCGGCAGTGCCAGGTAGCCGTAATTACAGATGCCGGTGGCGAGGGCGAACGTCCGCAGTCCCGTGCCGACCGTCAGGCCCAGCACAGTCCGCCCCAGGTAAAGGCAAAGCGCGATGCCGAGCGCGCTCGTGCCGAAGCCCAGCAGGGGCGGCAGCAGCACGTTGCCCGGTTCGCGCAGGGCGGCGTTGCCGGTGACCGACTCAAAAATCAGGCAGGGATAGCACAGGTTCACCACCAGCCGGATGAGGCTCGTTTCCGCCTCACCCTCGATCCAGTGCACCCGGCGGATGATCACGCCGATGCCGATCAGCCCGAAAACCGGAAGGATGATCAGCAGGAGCTGCCAGTAGGTGGGCATGGTTTCGTCGGGAGTCGGGAGACCGGGGACGGGAGACAGAGGGCAGAACGGAGCGGGGCGTGCAATTCCGCTGTTTTCGTAGGGGCGTTGCTTGCCGACGCCCTCCGGCATCACGACAAGCCGGACGTCCGCGAGGGACGCCCCTACATTCGATCCTCCGGCCCACCGGAGGGTCGGAAGGCTGGCTCGGATTTGCCTTGTTGTAGCCGGCCTCGCTGAGGCCGGCCCGGGGTCAGCGACCCCGGCTACAATTCACGGAATCGCCTGCGGGCACGCTCCAACCTCTCCTGAGTGAATCCGGCGAAGCCCGGGACTACGAACGCGAGCCGGGCGTCGTCGAGCAACGCCCCTACGCCAGGCCCGCCATCGCCTGGCCGGCGAGCCAGCCGGTGGTCCACGCGGCTTGGAAATTGAACCCACCCGTCACGCCATCGATGTCGAGCACCTCGCCCGCAAAATACAATCCCGGGCAAAGGCGGCTCTCCATGGTCTTGAATTCCACCTCGCTCAGGCGCACGCCGCCACAGGTCACGAATTCCTCCTTGTTCATGCTTTTGCCGACCACGGTGAACTCTGCCGTCACGATCTGCGCCGCCAGCGCGCCGAGCGCCTCATTCGAGATGTTCGACCAGAGCGCGGCCGGCGCGAGCCTGGCGGCGGCCAGCAATTTTTCCCAGAGCCGCAGCGGCAGCCCGACCGGGCACCACGTGCCGAGCTGCTTGCGCGGGTTCGCCGTGCGCGCGGCGGCGAGCTCGCGGGCGAGCGACTCCCGCGTATGCGGCGGCGCAAAATTCACGCCGAGGGTGAACTCATAGTTGGCGGCGGCGAGTTCGCGCGCGCCCCACGCGGAGAGCTTGAGGATCGCCGGGCCGCTCAGGCCCCAGTGCGTCACCAGCAGCGGGCCGGTCTCGCGCAGCTTTGTGTCGTGCACGGTGGTGACCACATTCGCGACCGAAACGCCCGAGATCCCGTCGATCCGCGGGTCATCGACGTGAAACGTGAAGAGCGACGGCACCGGCGGCTCGATCGCATGGCCCAGCGCCTGCGCGATCGTGAGGCCCACCGAGGAGCGGTTGCCACCCGTGGCGAGCAGCAGCCGGTCGCAGTTCAGCGTGCTCCCGTCGGTCAGCGTCAGGGCAAACAGCGGCGCCGGCCGCGCCGACTCCGGCGTGCCCGGCCGCGGTGGCGGGCGGCCCAGCGCGGACCGCACGCCCAAGCTCGTCACCACCTTCACCCCCGCCTTTTCCGCGGCGTTTCGCAGGCAGTCCACGATCGTTTGCGAATTGTCCGTCACCGGAAACATGCGGCCGTCAGCCTCGGTCTTCAGTTCCACCCCGCGTTCCACAAACCACGCGACCGTGTCGCGCGGCTGCCAGCGATGAAAGGCCCCGAGCAGTTCCCGTCCGCCCCGCGGGTAACGCTTCACCAGCTCGCGCGGCTCGAAGCAGGCGTGGGTGACGTTGCAGCGCCCGCCGCCGGATACCTTCACCTTGGCCAGCGGATGCGCGGTGGCCTCATACAGGGTGACCAACGCCGCGGGATTCCCCCCGGCGCACGTGATCGCCGCGAAAAAACCCGCCGCGCCTCCTCCGACAATGACCACCCGGGGCGATTCTGCCATGCCCGCACCGTGCGGGGCGGCGGTCGCCGAGTCGAAAAATAAAACCGCCGCGGGTGAAATTCACCACGCGGCGGATTGAATTGGGTCAGGCTATTTTTTTGAAAACGTAACAGTCCGTCACGTGGCCGGAGCCGCGGGCGGAGGAGGTGGTGCCTCGCCGCCGCCAGGGCCACCAGCGCCGCCGCGACGTCCGCCACGGCCACCCATGGGCGGAGGCGGCATGGCATCAAACTTCGTCTGCTGGTCCGCCGTCAGGAGGGCGCGGATCTGGTCGTGCGCGGCCTTCTGGATCTCCTGGCCCTTGGCCATCATCTCCTCACGGCCACCGCCGCCACCGCGGAGCGCCTGCGCGTCGGCGCCGGCCTTTTTATAAATTTCGATGACCTTGGCCTTCTGGTCGTCCGTGAGCTTCACGGCTGCGTCGAGCCGCTGCACCTGCTGCTCCGGGGTCAACATGCCGCCGCGGCCGCCGCGACGTCCGCCACCACCGGGTCCACCGGGAGGAGGAGCGTCGCCCGGGGGGGGCGGCGGGGGCGGAGCAGCCTGATCCTCGGCTCGGACAAGCGAGGCGGACAACAGACCCAGCGCAAAGGCGGGGACGAAGAGTTTGAGCAGTGATTTCATTTTTTGGGATTGGATTGGGTGACGTGCGTCTTTTCGCACGATATTAACCCAAAAGACGGCTCATCCCGCCACGGGTTACGGGACAGTCACGCGGCACCGTTGGCCTGCTGGCGGGAGGTCGCCCCCGCCGGGCTTGCCGAAGGTGGGTATTGCCGGCAGCGTCGCCACCCATGATCGAGGTCCTCGCCCTGAACAAGCGCTACGGCGATTTCACCGCCGTGCGGGAGCTTTCCTTTGCAGTGCAGCCGGGCGAGGTCCTCGGGCTCGTCGGCCCCAACGGCGCCGGCAAGACCACCACGCTCCGCTGCCTCGCGGGGATCATCCCGGCGAACGGCGGCACGGTGACCATCGGCGGCGTCAACCTGGCGCAGGACCCGGTCGCGGCGAAGCGCCTGCTGGCTTTTTTTCCCGATGAGCCGCGGCTCTTCGACTACCTTACCGTGCGGCAGCACCTCGCGTTTGTCGCCCGGATCTACGGGGTGACCGACCACGAGGCGCTGGCCGGCCCGCTGCTGGAGGAACTCGAGATCGCCGACAAGGCCGACCAGCTGCCCGGCGAGCTCTCGCGCGGCATGAAGCAGAAGCTCGCGATCGCGTGCGGGCTCCTGCACTCCCCGCGGGTCATATTCTTCGACGAGCCGCTCACCGGCCTCGATCCCCTCGGCATCCGCCGCATGAAGGACTCCATCCGCCAGCGCGCCGCCGGGGGCGCTGCCATCGTGCTGAGCTCGCATCTGCTGCACCTGCTCGAGGAGGTGTGCTCGCACGTGCTGATCCTGAAGCAGGGCACGAAGATCGCCCACGGCACGCTCGCCGATGTGTCCGCGCAGTTCGCCAACGGGGAGTCCGGCGTGAGCCTCGAGGAGGTCTTCATCCGCGCGACGGGCGGCTCGGAGAGCTGAACCCGGCGTTCACGTTCCTCGTTATTGTTCTCTTTCTTCGCGTCATGAATTTCGGATCGAGAACGAGGAACAATTAGGAGAACGAGAACGATCCTGTCATCCCATGCCCCCGCCATGATCCAAGCCCTGCTTTACCTGCGGCTCACCTCCCTCAAGAACCACCTGGTCAGCACCGTGCGGCGCATGCGGCACCCGCGCTACCTGGTGGGGGCCATCGCGGGCGCGGCGTATTTCTGGTTCTTTTTCCTCCGGCGCGTGTTCCTCGTGTCACCCGGCCCGACGGGCGCGGGTGTGCCGGCCCTCGACGCCGGGGCCGCCGCCATCCCGGCGCTGATGTTGTTCGGCATGTTCACGCTTTTCGCCCTGTTCCGCCTGGGTGCGGCGTGGCTGGCACCGTCCGACCGTCCCGGGGTGGCGTTCACCGAGGCCGAAATCGCCTTCCTCTTCCCCGCTCCCGTCTCGCGGCGCACCCTCATCCATTTCAAGCTGCTCAGCTCCCAGCTCACGATCCTTCTCTCGTCCGTCCTGCTCACCTTCCTGACCGGCCGCGGCCGCTTCCTCGGCGGCAACCCGCTCATCCACGCGGTCGGCTGGTGGGTGATTCTTTCCACCCTCAACCTGCACACCATCGGCGCGGCCTTCACCGTCACCCGCCTCACGGAGGGCGGCCTCAGCAAGGCGCGGCGCCAGGCCGTGGTGACGGGCCTGATCCTCCTCCTCATTGCCGCGGCGGGCTATGCGGTCTGGATCACGGCACCGGCATTCCCCGACGAGGAGGGTTCGCCCGCGGCATTGGTGCAATACGCCGCCAGCGTGACCAACACCGGCCTGCTGCACTGGCTGCTGCTGCCCATCAAGGTCGTCATGGGTCCGTTCCTCGCCCCGGACTGGCGCGAATTTTTCCTGGCCCTGGGGCCGGCCCTCCTGCTGCTGGCGGCACACTACGTCTGGGTGCTGCGCTCCGAAACCTCATTCGAGGAAGCCTCGATCGCCCAGGCGGAAAAACGTTCCCGGCTGCTCGCCGCCGCGCGGGCCGGCAATTTCCGGCTGGCCCGCGGTCCGGCCCGGGCCCGCCGCGAGCCGTTTGTCCTCTCGCCGGCCGGCGGGCGGCCGGAGCTCGCGTTCCTCTGGAAGAACCTGCTCGCATCGCCGGCCTTCCTGAGCTCCCGCAATTTCCTCATCGGCGCGGTCCTGATCGCGGCCGGCACCAACTGGCTGCAGCACGGCGACGAGGGCCGGCGGGCCGCCCTGGCCGCGGTGGCCGGCATGGCGTTGTTCGCCTCCATCTACATCCTGCTGCTCGGGCCGCAGCTGGCGCGACAGGACTTGCGCGGCGACCTGACCCATGCCGACATCCTGAAAACCTACCCGCTGCAAGGCTGGCAGGTCATGCTCGGTGAAATGCTCACCCCCATGGCCATCCTCACGGCGCTGCTCTGGCTGGCCATCCTCGCGGCCGCCCTCGCACTTGGCCCGATGCCGCGGTTCGCCGGCGGGCTCAGCCCCGGGGTTCGCAGCACCGTCGCGCTCTGCCTCGCCGTCATCGCCCCGCCGTTGTGCCTGCTGCAACTCATGATCCCCAACGCCGCCACGCTCCTCTTCCCCTCCTGGGCCCAGACGACCCGGACCCGGGGCGGCATCGATGTCATGGGACAGCGCATGATCTTCGTTGCGGGCCAGCTCGTCGTGATCCTTGCCGCACTGCTGCCGGCGGCGGTCCTCGGCGTGCTGCTGTGGTTTGCCGCCCACTGGGTGCTCGGCGGCGCCGGCTCGACCGCCGTCGCGACCGCCGGGGTGCTGGGGGTCGTCGGACTCGAGATCGGACTCGGGTTGTGGTGGCTGGGCCGGCGCTTCGATAAATTCGACCTTTCGGGTGAAACCGTGAAATGAAGCTGCCCCAAATCACGGCGATCGCCGTCACCGCCGTCGAGGCCACCCAGCGCAAACTTCCGCCCGAGATCCGCCCGCTGGCCCTCGCCGTGCCCGTGCATTACGAGGCCGCGCCGGACGCCGGCGTGCTCGCCGACGGATTCGAGCCGGACATCCTCGGGCTTTTCGCGGGCGATCCCCATGGCTCGTCACCGGACAATCCCTCGCCGCCGCAGATCATCCTTTACCTGGAGAGCCTGTGGGATCTCGCCGCGGAGGACACGGAGGCTTTCCGCGATGAGGTGCGGCTGACCTACCTGCATGAGCTGGGTCACTACCTCGGCTGGGATGAGGACGAACTGGCGGAACGCGGGCTCGATTAGGACGCGCCTTCCAATTTTCCCGGCGGCTCGATGCGGCGGGACCGCGAGGTCCCCGGCGCGCCAGTCGGCCCGACATTCACCCGCGGGTTTCGGAACATGCCTGAATCCGCGCTTTCCAACTCCAACCGGCCGTGCTTACTTGCACCCGGCCAACCTTCCGTTCCCGCTCATCCGACCATGAAGAAAATTCTCCTGCTGTCCGCCATCGCGCTCTTCGCCGCGCAGCTCCGCGCCGAGACCAGCCGTGAGGATCTCGTCACGCGCATCGAGACCTGCGAGGCCATCCTGCAGGACTTCATGATTCATCGCGAGACCGCGATTCCCGCGTCCGTGCTGCAAAAGGCGCGCGCCATCGTGATCGTGAACCAGTTCAAGGCCGGCCTCCTTTTCGGCATCAAGCAGGGCTACGGCGTCATCCTCACCAAGAAGGCCGACAACCACTGGAGCCTGCCCGTTTTGATCTCCGCCGGTGAAGCCAGCCTTGGGCTGCAGCTCGGCGCCAAGTCTGTCGAGACCATCCTGATTATCACCGACGACGCGACGCCGCGCCTGTTCTTCAACAAACATTTCAATGTCGGCGTGGACGCCAAGGCCGTCGCCGGCCCGAAGGCCGCCGAGGTCGAGGACAACAATCACCCGATCATCGACGCGCCGGTGCTCGTCTACAGCAAGTCCACCGGCCTTTATGCCGGCGCCACGGTCAAGGCCGGCTACCTTTCGCGCAACGACGACGCCAACCGGATCCTCTACAACACGAACTATACCATGCCCGAGCTTCTCTACAGCGACTGGGTCCCCGCCCCGCCGGAAGTGCAGCCGCTCATGGCCTACGTGCAGAAGCTGGCGCCGTGAGCCCGCGATGGCGCCGCGGGCAGTTGAAAGTCCCGGGAGGAAAGTTGAAAGTCATGCACTGCGCTGACGCTTCCTCCTTCCTGCTTTCAACCTTCATCTTTCCCCTTTCAACTATCGCATGAATGCGATCCTCGGCGGCGGCTTTCATCATCTTTGCCTCAAGACCCGCGACTGGGACCGCACCCTGCGGTTTTACCAGGAGACGCTGGGTTTCACCGTGAAGATCGCCTGGCGCCAGGCCCCGCAGCGCGCCGTGATGCTCGACGCCGGCGACGGCAACTACCTCGAGGTCTTCGAGGACCCGGCCTACGAGCCGTCACCGAACGGCGTGATGATTCACTTCGCCTTGCGCACGACGAAGCTCGACGAGGTCACCGAGCGCGTCCGCGCCACCGGCGCGAAGATCACCATGGAGCCTAAGGACGTGACGATCGCGACTACCAATGGCGCGGGAGCCGTGCCCATCCGCATCTCCTTCTGCGAGGGCCCCAGCGGCGAGATTATCGAATTTTTTCAGAATTCGCTGACGTAGGGACCTCGCTCCGCAGGCCGGAGCGAGATAGTTGAAAGGTGAGCGTTGAAAGCCGGAGCATCAGCTTGGATGGCTGCATCCAGCCAGCGGCCGGCTTTCAACTTTTACCCTTCAACTTTCAACTAGTCCGCCTTCCGCAGTCCCCGCAGGTTCTCGATGAGCGCCGCCAGCGCCGCCTCCGCGACCTCCTCCTGCACCTGCGTGCGTGGCGCGCCGGGATATTCCACCCGCCCGCTCAGCACGGAAAAACTTCCATCGGTCCGCCGGTGGGCCAACCCCCACCAGGCGAATGGCTGGGTCACGTTCCACTCCGCCGACGGCTCGGCGTAGCCGGTCGTCGCGAGCCCGAGGTCGCTGCCAAAGAGCCCGCACGCGCCGCGCGCCATCTGCTCCGCCACCGCGGCCGACACCGAGTTGACCGGCTCCGCCATCGCGCGGCTCACGCCCAGGTGCTTCACCTTCTGCTCAAGCTGGTAGGCGGTGATGCCACCCAGGAAAAAATTCGAGGCACCCGAAATGGCGCCCACGCGCGCCTGGATCCGGCCGCAGGTCAGGCTCTCCGCCACCGCCAGCGTCAGCCGCGGCGGGCGCAGCATGAGTTCCTTGAGCTCGATCATACGTTCCGGGCTTATGTCCGCGTCGGCACGGAAAGGCCACGCGAATCACCCGATTTCCAGCCCCACCGGGCAATGGTCGCTGCCCATCACCTCGGGGCTGATCCAGGCGCGCTTCAGCGCGGGGCGCAGCTTTTCGGCCGCCACAAAGTAATCGACGCGCCACCCGATGTTGCGCGCGCGGCAGTTCATCATCTGGCTCCACCAGGAGTAGTGGCCCGGGCCCTGCTCGAACTCGCGGAACGTGTCGACAAAGCCGCTCGCCAGCAGCGTGGAAAAATTCCCGCGCTCCTCGTCCGTGAAGCCGGCGTTGCGCCGGTTGGTCTTCGGGTTCGTGAGGTCAATCTCGGTGTGCGCCACGTTCAGGTCGCCGCAAAACACCACCGACTTCTTCTTCCCGAGCTTCTTCACGTAGGCGAGAAACGCCGGGTCCCATTCCTTCGTGCGGTACTCGAGCCGCGTGAGCCCGCGCTGGGAATTGGGCTGGTACACGTTCAGCAGGTAAAAATCCGCGTACTCGACCGTGATTACCCGGCCCTCGGCATCGTGCTCGCGCAGCCCGATGCCGAGGCTGACGCTCTTCGGCTTAACGCGGGTGAACACGATCGTGCCGCTGTAGCCTTTTTTCACCGCGGGATTCCAGAACACCTCGTAACCCTGCGGCCACGCGATGTGCTGGGCGTCCCCCGGGTGCGCCTTCGCCTCCTGCAGGCAGACGACATCCGCCTGGACCTGCGCCATGTAGTCCAGCAGGCCCTTCTTGTGCGCTGCGCGCACGCCGTTGACGTTCCAGGAGACGAGTTTCACGCGCGCCGTTCAACGCGGGCCGGGCGCCGGGTGCAAACCGTTTCGCGCCGGCCCTGTCCCGAGCCGGTCGAAGGACTCAATGCCAGGCGGCAAAAATCGCCCCCTGCATCACGAACAACGCAACCTCATGGCCCACGGTGATCGCCTGCAGCCGCACGGACCGGTTTTCCCACAGGCCGCCATTGAGCAGCCGGGGGGCCACCACCAGGGCGCCGAGGAAGCCGCCGTACATCGCGCCTTTCAGGACACTTTCCGAGCGGTGCGCCGTGATGATCGACGCGACCGCAAACGTCGAAGCGAGCGTATAGATGAAGCTGGTCGCCATCATGCGGGCCATCCCCGGTTTCGCCGCCTGCATTTTTTCCTCGGTGAATTTCATCTCCGCCATCCAGGCCCTGGCAAACAGCACCGGGGAATACCACAGCCAGCCGAACATAAAACTGACGATCGTGACGACGAACACCGCGAGGTAATTCGGATGAAGGACGGTATAAATCAGGGACATATGGGTGGTGGGGTTGCGCCGCGCAGCGTGGCAGGCGGCGCTCCGGAAGCGAAGCCCTTTCGTGCGGGCTGTGGCCGGGTTTCCCAGCCCGCGTTCTAAAATCGTTCTCGTTCTCTCCCCGAATACCAACCCGAGAACGAGTAACGAGAAAGAGAACGAAGATCGATTTCCCACCAAGCGCTGCGAAACCCGGCCACGATCTTGGTGCGGGCCGTATGACACGCCCGCACTCTTGCCAAGCCGCGCGCCCCGTTGCCACTCTCACGGTTTCCCGCCGCCATGCCCGCCTTTCAACCCATTCCACTCGGCCAGCGCATTCCCGCCAGCATCCACGGGGTCTCCTGCAGCCTGCCCACCATGCACGCCGTGCGCGGCTACGAGGAAAGAGACCCCGCGGTCATGAGCCACCTCACCTCGGGCTATCCGCGCTTCGTGGTGCATCCGTTCCTCGTGCAGCTCGCAAAAGTCCTGCTGGAGGAGCGCGGCCTGCCGGGCCACCGGCTCTGGCTAACCTCGTCTGCCCGCATGGCGGACGAACTCGCCGCGCATCTCGGCCCGGTGGCCGTTATCCCGTTTCACCAGGGCGGCCTGCATGGCGTCGCCCATCCCGAGGACGCGGAACTCGCGGCCCGGGCCAAGACCTTCCTCCAGAACATCGGCGGCTTTCTTTCGTCCCGCGCCGCCGAGGATGAGCTCTTGCGCCGCGGCCTGTTGCCAGCGGCGCAGCCGGAGGTTTCGTTTGCCGGCGACGCCGCGGCCGAGGTGAAGCGCCACCTCCGCCCGGCCTTTCCGGCAGTCGCCGACACCGACCTGCTGCTCGCCAACTGCGGCATGAACGCGATCCATGCCGCGTTCCGGGCGGTATCGGAACTGCAGGCCACCCGCGGCCGCACCATCTGGGTGCAACTCGGCTGGCTCTACCTCGATACCATCGCCATCCTGAAAAAATTCACCGCCACGCCCGCCGACTACATCTACGTGCGCGATGTGTTCGACCAGGCGGGTCTTGCCCGCCTCTTCGCAGAACAGGGCGACCGGATCGCCGGCCTCATCACCGAGGTGCCGACCAACCCGCTGATCCAGACACCCGACCTGCCGGCGCTGGCCGCGCTGGCCCGCCGGCACGGTGCGCTCGTGGTGCTCGACCCGTCCATCACCTCGGCCTTCAACCTCGAGGTGCTGCCTCATGCGGATGTCGTTGTCACGAGCCTGACCAAGTACACCGCCAGCGAAGGCGACCTGACGTCCGGCCTGGCAGTCGTAAACCCCGCCCGGCCCGATGCGGCATTCCTACGCCGGCAGATCGCCGCCCGCCTCGAGCCGGTCTACCCGCGCGAGCTCGCGCGCCTCGCCGCCCAGATCGGCCAGACCGGGTCGGTGCTCGGGCAGATCCACGCCAGCGTGCCGCGGGTCGCGGCCTTTCTCGGGCAACATGCCGGCGTGAAGGAGGTTTTCTGGGCGCTGCATCCCGCGTCGCGCGAGAACTACCTCCGGGCCGCACGTTCGCCCGGCGCCGTCGGCAGCGTGATTTCCTTCTCCCTGCGCGGCTCACTGGAAAAATTCTACGACCGCCTGCGCCTGCCCAAGGGCCCGAGCTTCGGCATGAAGACGACCCTGATCTGTCCCTTCATGTACCTCGCACACTACGACCTCGTGACCACACCCGCCGGCCGCGCCGAGCTCGCCGCCAGCGGCATCGATCCCGACCTGCTGCGTCTTTCCGTCGGCATCGAGCCCGTCGAGGATATCATCGCCGCCCTCGCCGAGGCACTGGGGTAAGTTTAGCCACAGATAACACGGATGGGCAAAGATGGGGAATCGGCTCATCTGTGCCCATCCGTGTTATCTGTGGCTAAAAAAATTCCTCTTTCCCTAAATCTGAGGCAAACGATCCCGTGGAAAAATCCTGTAGGCTCGCCATCAAGGCCGTTCCCAACGCCCCGCGCAACGCGGTGGCCGGCTGGCTCGGCGATGCGCTCAAGGTCAAGGTCCATGCCCCCGCGCTCGAAGGGCGCGCCAACGAGGAGCTCTGCGCCTTCCTCGCCGGGGAACTCGGCCTGCCCCGCCGCGCGGTCACCGTCGCCCACGGAGGCACCTCCCGGCAAAAGCTCATCCTCATCGCCGGCCTCACCCTCGCCGAGGTCCGCGCCCGACTGGAACCGGCAGCAAATAAATCCCGTCCAACCCGGCTTGTAACCCAATAGGTGACAAACGGCCCGTCTGCCACCGCGGAATTTCGGCCGGTAATACCAACGTCCGCCAGGTTTTGTACTTTAGCCTACCGGCCAATTCATGCCAGTAGGCCAGGTGGCCGCCGACCTGCAAGACACAGGTCCAAATCCAACGGGATGTTGGTATCAGGCGCGCACTAGATGCCCATTCCTGCCTCAGGCCGGGTCAGGCGCACGAAGCGCAGGGCGAGCAACACCGCGGCCAGGGCGAGGCCGGCGGCCAATGCGGACCAGATGCCCACGGCGCCGAAGCCGGCCCGCACGCCGAGCAGGTAACCGCCCGGCATCGCCACCACCCAGTAGGCCACAAAGGTGATCAGCGCGGGGAGTTTCACGTCGCCCAGGCTGCGCAGGGACGCCGCGCCGATCACCTGGCCGCCGTCGAAAAACTGGAAGAGGGCCGCGACCACCAAGAGCCGTGTCGCCAGAGCCACGACCGCGGGATCCCGCACGAACCAGGTCGCAACGGTGCCGCCCGCGACGAAATAGATGACCATGAAAAATGCCGCGAACACGGCGCCGAGGCCAAGCGCACTCCCGGCGATCGGCCGCAAGCGGGCGGGTTCGTCGGCGCCCACGGCGGCGCTGAGGCGCATGCCGGTGGCGAGCGACAGGCCCAGGACAAACATGAAGGTCACGGCGGCGCACGAGATCGCGATCTGGTGCGCGGCGAGCGGCACTGCCCCGAGCCAGCCCATCATGACCGCCGAGGCCGAAAAGGCGCCGCCCTCGAAAAACAGCATGCCCGATGACGGCAGGCCAAGGCGCAGCATTTCCACCACGTGGGTCCGGGACAGCGGCGCCAGCCAGCGGGCGGGCAACACCGCCCGCAACTCCGGGTCGCGGTACAGCCAAGCGAGGATCACCATCACGGCCAGCAGGCGCGAGAGCAGGGTCGAGATTCCGGCCCCGGTCAGGCCAAGGGCAGGCGCACCGAGGTGCCCGTAGATAAAGATCCAGTTGAGGAACACATTGAGTCCCACACCCGCGAGCATGATGACCATGGGCACCCAGGGCCGGCCCATGGCCTCGGCGAACTGCCGCAGCGCCAGATAAACGAGCACCGGCGTGATCGAGATCCCGATCAGCTGGAAAAACGGATTCACCACCGCCAGCACCTCCGGCGGCTGCCGGAACCAGGCCAGGTTCAGGCCGAGCACCGCGATCACCACCGTTTCGAGCAGCCCGAAGCACAGCGCCAGCGCCAGGCCGTGCCGCAGGTACTCCCCGCACTCCTCCGGTCGTCCGGCGCCGCGGGCCCGCGAGACAAAGACCGCGACCGGCAGCATCAGCCCGATGCCGACGAGATAAAAAACGCCAAAGACATTCCCGCCGAAGGACGACGCGGCCAGCGGCACCGTCCCCGTATGGCCGATCATCACGCTGTCCGTGATGCCCATGAGCATCTGGCTGACTTGCCCGATGATGATCGGCAGCGCCAGCGCCAGCGTCGGGCGGACTTCACGGAGATAACGTTGCATGCGGCAGGCGGAAAGTGTCCGCGAATCAGACGAATACACGCGAAAAATGTCCGTCGCACAACCCAGGTACGGCGCGGCTTATCCGTTCGCGTCTGGCCGGATGGAACGCGTTGACCCCAACACGTTTTTGGCTCCGTCAGTCATCACCCTTGGCCGGCGGGTTCCAGCGCGTTGGAGTCAACTCGCTCCAACTCCGTTCAAACGGGATCCACCACCGAGGGCCCGATAGATTTGGACAGCCCGCCGGAAATTGTCAGGGTGGGTTGGTTCATCAACAGCCGTTGCCGCATCCCACCACATCGTGAAAACCAAACGTGCTGTCCTGATTCTGGTCGCCGTAGTTGTCCTTGTCACAGCCGCCTTGGTGCTACGCCGGTCCCGGCCGGCCGCGGCCCCGTCAGCAAGCAACAATCCGCCGGTGGCGATCGAGGACGGCAAGACGATCGATTTTTCCAGCGGAAAGCCGGTGGTGAAGGATTCCACGAAAGAAAAGGCCGCGATCGACGCCGCCGTGAAAGAGATGGACGAGGCCGCCAAGGGCGTAAGCTTCGGACCAATGACCGCCCCGGCCCCGGCGGAGACAAAAAAATAGCCGAGCCCACACGGGCTCCGTCGTAATTCTCAAGTAGGGCGGGTTTTCAACCCGCCCTCCGGATCTCGTTGAGTGGTGAGACACAGATTACACAGATGGGCACAGATATTCGCATGCGTTATGCGTGCCCATCTGTGTAATCTGTGGCCAAATTTCGATGGATCGAAAGGGCGGCCTGGAGCACGCCCTGCTTTCTGTCGGCGCCGCGCTATTTCGCGCCGGTGAGCATGTCTTCCATCAGCGCGAGCGCGGTGGCCTCCGTGACGTCGTTAACATCGAAATTCTGCGCGATTCGGCCGGCCGGCCCGCCCTTGCCCAGCACGTCGCTCGCGCTGGCCTGGCCGAGGATCGCGGCGTCCTTCAGCCGGATGGCGGTCGCCTGGATGTCGGGCACCGCGACCACTTGGTCGCCGGAGACCCCGGGCACGGTGAGGTTGCGGCTGGAGATGAGAATTTCGATCGCGATGTCCGCCACCGCCGTCAGCGCTTCGCGTTCCTTGGCAGCCTGGTCGCCGGCGAGGCGCTCGCCGGGCTTGTCGGCCAGGAGGTCGACGGCGGTCTGTTGGTCCGCGAGCCGGGCGTTGCCGTTGCGAAATACCCGGCCGAAGAGCCGCTCGATGTCCCGCACGGTCTGCCGGTCGGCCAGCGCGGGCTTGGCGCCCTCTCGGAACTGGTAGGTGTTCTCACCGTTGGTCTTGCCGGAGCCGTCGGTCTTTTCGTATTTCTCGGTATGGCCGGTCAGCCGGAGCCCGGAGGCGGTGTCGATCAGCGACCGGTTCACATAAACCACGATGCGCGGCGAGCCGGGCGAACCATAGGCGTCGCGGAAGCGGGCCACGATGCCCTGGGCCGTCTCGGCCTGGACGAGCCCGGCCGGCTGGCCGTAAAGCTTCTGGTTCTCCGCCGCGGGCACGGTGGCCGGAGCCGGCCGCACGGTCTGCACAACCGGCGGCGGGGGTTGAAAATCGTTCCGGGATTGGGCGCGCAGCACCGGGACGGAAAGGAGCGAAACGAAAAGGGCGGGCAGGAGGACGCGGGTGTTCATGGCGTGGCTTGGTTTCGTTTTGTCAGTCCAAGGCGGAGGCGCGGAAACGGATGACAGAAGAAAAAGGTGCAGGGTTTCGCCCGCCTCAGCGGGCTTGGCGGACGCGGATGGTGTACTTTTTTGCCAGGGTGTTCATGGCCGTGAAGTGCACGGCCTCCGTGGAGTACTCGGCCAGGATCAGGGTCTGGAACGGCGTCTCGTCGCCGGTGGAGAAGCCCTGCTCGTCCTTGAACACGCAGTTGACCTGGACCTCGATGCGGCGGCTCTCGCGGTTCTTGACGTTGGCCACGACGTCGAGGCGTCCGTCAGGGAGCAAGGCCTCCTGCAGGCCCGTGCAGGTGACCGACGTCTGGGTGGGCTTGTCGAGCAGCACGAACTTCTCCGTGTTCTCGACGGTGTACTTGGTTGTGTCCTGCGCCGCATAGGGTCCGGGCTCGGTGGCGCAGCCGCCCAGCAGCGCGAGGCCGGCCACGGCGGCGAGGAGGATGAAGGGTTTGGTGTTCATAGGCGTGAGGGGTGAGACTGCGGTTCAACGTTTAAGTTCGCTCAGAATTACGACGGTGTCGCGGGAGGCATCCCCGACGGTGACGGTGATGTGGCGCCCAAGGTCCGGGACCGAACGGCCCTCGGCGTCATAGAACTGGAGGGAAGCCGGATAGGAACCCGGCGGCAGGTGCAGCGCCGAAAAACTCAGGTATTGGGGAAGATTGTCCCATGTCCGGGTATCCGCCCGCGGGGTCGTGGCCGCCGAGGCAACCTTGCCGATGAGCCCGATGACGCCAAGCGCAATGGCGGCGTTCTCGGCATCGTAGTTCTTTTCCTCCTTCACCGTGTCGGGCGGATTGTCGCCCTTCCGGTCATCCCGCGCCGGCGGCCTCCGGGGCGGATCCTTGTAGATATTGTCGGCGGCGATGGCCGCGCCGGCGAGGGCGAGGTCACCGACCGCATCGGCGCCCTGCTTGAAGACCGCCTTGTTGCCGAGGATGTAGTCCATCACGCGACCGCCCCGGGTAATGGCCTGGAAATCCAAGTTGTCCCACGGGGTAAAATAAACGGTATGGCCGGCAACCGCCAGCGCCGCGGAGCGGACCCGCGAGGGCTGGACCCGGAATTTCAGCTGCTCGCCGTACTGGCCGGCGCCGTATTTGCGCGGACCTTGGCCGAACTCGACGAAAAACAGCACGTTGGCGGCCGGATCATAGGGCGGAAGGTCGTGCTTCGCCAGTTTCTGGGCGCGGGCAAAGGCGTCGCTGCCGTCGTCGGAGAGTTTCGCGGTGGCCAGGCCGTCGAGGTAATCGAGCAGCACGTAATCGCTCCGGTAGGTTTCCTGCTCCGCCGCGCTGTCGATGAACTGCGCCGAGCGGAAACAGGCGCGGGCATTGTCCGGCTGGCCGTCGCGCCAGTAGAGCAGCCCGCGGTAATAAAAGGCCATCACGCGCTCGTAGGGCTCGCCGATGAATGTCTTTTCGCTCTCGGCGGTGAAATAGCTGCGGGCCTTTTTCGCCGCCGCGTCGTTCGTGATGATGCCGCCGATGCGCGCGATCGCGTCGTCGAGCCGGGCCCCGGCCTCGTCGTACTTGCCCGCGCGGAGGGCCGAAGCGGCAATGCGGTAATCCCACAGCACGCGGTCCTTCGGCGGCGCCACGGCCAGCTGGGCGTTCCCGTCGGCCACGGGGTCGCCGGTGAGGTGGACCGGCGGTTGCACCGGCGCCTCCACGCAGCCGTTCAGGGCGAGCAAGGTCGCGGACATGACGGCTGCGATTCCCGCGCGGGACCGGAACGAGCCCGGCGGTTGGAATCGGCTCGACGATGCATGGCGTGAGCTGGGCATGGATGACAGTCGTTGGCGCGGCGGGAACGCGCGACGCTGAATTACCGGTAGGCCGCGTCCTCGAGGCCCTGCTTCTTGATCTCGGAGGAGTCCTCCCAGACAATCTCGCTGGTCCGCGCATCGATGAGCTGGAAACTGTAGAGGATGTAATCGCTCGTGCCGGCGGAGGTCCGGGTCGTCAGGCCGCCCAGCTTGCCCGTGAGGAAATAGTCCGCGCCGCGGAACTCGACGACGTTCGGGTCGGCGCTGGCGGTGACCTGGCCGGATTGCTTGAGCGCGCGCTCGCGTTCCAGCGCCTGCATACGGTCGCGCGCCAAGAACACCACGCGGCCGGTGGCCTTCGAGTTGAGCTGGATGCGGATGCGGTCGGTGAAGAGGTCCTTGTTGATCGGGAAACGCGTGTCGTTCTTCACCGGATCGATCACGATCCGCGGCGGCACCTGGGCGCGCGTGATCTGCGGGATGCCGAGGATGCTGCGCGCCATCTTGTCGGTGACGGCCACGAGATCCTGGGATTCGACGCCGGTGCCGGCCACGGTGCCGTGCTCATCGGGTCTCATCTCGGTCACGGGAACGCCCGAGGGATTCTGCACGCCCTGGGAGGCGGCGCAGCCGGCAAAAAACGCGGGCACGGCCGCCAGGCTGGAGAGAAACACAAACCGGAGGGAGGTTTTCATGGTGTGGTGGAAAATTTGCGGCCGGATCTGGCGTCAGGTAAACCGGGATGATCGCGGGTAAAAAATCCCGCGGCCGGGTGATGCTCCGCCGCGCGCTCAGTTGCGGCCGAACAAGCCGTTCGCCGAGGTCATCGGCGTGGCCGGGGTGTTGTAATAATTGTTGATGATGGTGACGGGCTGGGCGGCCTGAGCCGGTGCCGACGTCACAACCGGTACGCTGGCCTGCCGGGCCACGGTGCCGGCGGGCGCGCGGGCGTTGCTGTCGGCGACCGTGCCAAGCAGGAAACCGAGACCCGCGCCGTAAGCGGCCCCGCGCCAAGCATTGTGACCGAGGCTGCCGCTATTGCGCCCAATGATCGCACCGGCCAGTGCCCCCAGCCAAGTACCGCTCGCCTGGTAACTCGGCGCCGCATAGTAACCCGCATCGTAGCCATAGTCGGTGTAGACCGCCGGGACATCGCGATAAACATAGCTGCCGAGGACAACGGGAGCGTAAATCCCGACGCCCCACCAGCCATCACGGTAGCCGAAGCCACGGCCACCACCGTGCCAGCCGCTGTGACCGCCAAAGCCCGCGGGACGAAAGACCTGGGCCTGGGCCGGCGCCAGTGTGACCAAGACAAGACCGAGGAAGAGAATGGTTTTCATGACTGAGTGAAGAGTGGCTATAACGACACAACGCGTTTCACAAGGTTTCACAAATCGCACAGGGCGTCCAAGAGCCTGAATCCGCACCCTGAACCCCGGAGGTTCAATCCATTTCAAAATTAACGGGATGTCTGGCCGGCACTCCCATGGCAGGTCGTTTGGCCGCCCATGGGTCAAGCCGTGGTCCCGATGGGAAGTGTGTCAGTTTGAAAATGTAGAAGCGGCTCTATGCCGGGATGTTTGGAGCCGCAGAGCGAAGCATCGCGGCGTGAAGCCGCTCCTGCATCGATTCGTCGGCAAACTGACCCACTACCTCCCGATGACTTGTGCGGCCTGCGTCATCAAGATCAGCCGGCGGCGCCGATCATGCGCTCGAGCTTGGCCCTCACCTGGAGCAGGTCGGCGATCAGGGCCTCGCGGCGCCCGGCCTGCAATATGGCAAAGGCGTCATCCCGGAGCTGGTCGGCGACCTTGACGAGTCCGGCCACAATGCCCTCGCCCTTCCGGGTAAGCTGCAGTCCGTGGGGCGGCACATCGGCGGTTCCGTCACTCTGTTGCAGCCATCCATTCTTGACCATCCGCGAAATTTGGCGACTGACGGTGATTTTCTCCCGTTCGACGATTTTCGCCAAGTCACCGAGCGTGGACCCCGGATGTCGCGCCACGTAGGAAAGCAGGATCCATTGCGGCCGTGTCAGGCCGAAGCCGCTCACGCGTCGTTCAAATTCATGGCGCAACAGACGGCTCACGTCGTTCAGCAGAAAACCGAATCCTTGGTCCAGGTTGGCGGCAGGCATGCGGGAAGCAGGTGAAACTGGAAGGGCCGCCCGCGGGTGCGCAAGCTTCGAGCGCGTCCTTGCATCGGGACACGCAGGCTTGGCGGCCGGGCTGCGGGCCGCCATGGTCCCCCCATGTCCCGCCGTTTTATCCTCGCGCTCGATCAGGGGACGACGTCTTCGCGCGCCATCGTGTTCGACCGCCGCGGGCGGGCCCGCGCCACGGCCCAGCAGGAATTTCACCAGTATTTTCCCCGGTCCGGCTGGGTCGAACACGACCCCGCCGACCTCTGGGAAACCACGCGCCGCACCGCGCTCGCCGCCGTGGCCGAGGCGAATCTCACCGGGGCCGACCTCGCCGCCATCGGCCTCACCAACCAGCGCGAGACCACGCTGCTCTGGGATCGCGCGACGGGCCGGCCCGTCGCACCCGCGATCGTCTGGCAGGACCGCCGCACCGCCGGGCTCTGTGCCCGGCTGAAAGCCCGTGGGCTCGAGCCGCTGTTTCGCCGCAAGACCGGCCTGCTCCTTGACCCGTATTTCTCCGGCACCAAGCTCGCCTGGTTGCTCGACCGCGTGCCCGGTGCGCGCCGCCGGGCCGGCCGTGGCGAGCTCGCCTTCGGGACCGTGGACACCTGGCTCCTGTGGCAGCTGACCGGCGGCCGCGTGCATGCCACCGACGTGTCGAACGCCTCGCGCACGCTGCTGCTCGATCTTCGCACCGGCGACTGGGACGACCGCCTGCTCCGCGCCCTGCGCATCCCGCGCGAGGTGCTCCCGGTCGTGCGCGCGAGCAGCGAGGTTTATGGCGAGGTGGAAACCATTCCCGCGCTGCGCGGCGTGCCGATCAGCGGCGTGGCCGGCGACCAGCAGGCCGCCCTCTTCGGCCAGGCCTGCTTCCGCCCCGGCATGGCCAAGAACACCTATGGCACCGGTTGTTTCCTCCTGCTCCATACCGGCAAAAAACCCGTCACTTCGCGCCACCAGCTTCTCACCACCATCGCCTGGCGCCTCGGCGCCGAGGGTCCGCTCGAGTATGCGCTGGAAGGCAGCGTCTTCATCGGCGGCGCGGCCGTCCAGTGGCTGCGCGACGGTCTCGGACTGATCGCCCGCTCCTCCGACATCGAGGCGCTCGCCGCCCGGGCGTCGGATAACGGCGGCGTTTATTTTGTGCCCGCCTTCACCGGGCTGGGCGCACCGCATTGGGATGCCTCCGCCCGCGGCCTGATCATCGGGCTCACCCGCGGCACTACGGCTGCGCACCTCGCGCGCGCCGCGCTCGAGAGCATCGCCTTCCAGAGCGCGGATCTGCTCGGGGCCATGGAAGCCGACGCAAAACTGACGCTGCGCGAGCTCCGCGTCGACGGCGGCGCCACAGTGAACACCGCGCTCATGCAGTTCCAGAGCGACCTCCTGCGCGTGCCCGTGGTCCGTCCGCACACGCGCGAAACGACCGCCCTAGGTGCCGCCTACCTCGCGGGTCTTGCCGTCGGATTTTGGAAAGACCGCGCCGAGATCGCCCGTCTTTGGCGCGCCGGCCGGACGCTCCGGCCGCGGGCGGAGCCGGTGGCGATGAGGAAGCTTCAGCGCGATTGGCACCGGGCGGTGGTGAGGGCGAAAAAGTGGGCCTGACCACCCTGCGGCGCCGCCGCCAGCAAGGGCTTTCCCCCATGGAAACGGGCAACTTCGCGGATTGAGTCCGCCGGAGAAGTTCCTAAGGTCCGCCCCATGTCCGCCATGAAGTCCCTCCGGCTTGCGATGCTCCCGCTGTTGGCCTGTGCCTGCGTCGCCGGCCGGTCCGTCGCGGCGGTATCCGAGCCGCCCGAGATTGCTTCCCTCCGCGCCAATGCGGAGCGGGGCAATTCCATCGCGCAGTACAACCTGGGACTCGCTTTTGCCGAGGGCCGCAATGTGCCCGTCAACCTGCCCGAGGCGTTCGCGTGGCTCTCGCTGGCCGTCGAGGGGGGCAGCACCAGCAAGCCGATCGAGTCCCTGCTGAACCGCATGACCGCCGAGCAGCTGGCCGAGGGGCGTCGCCGGGCGGACACGCTGCGCGCCGCCCTGCCCCAAAAACGATCGGCTCCCTCTGCCGTCACCAAGGCCGGTGCGCCCGCCGCTTCTTCCAGCCAGCCGCCCGCAACCGGGACGCGCGCCGATGCGCCATCCGGATCCAATTCGATTGCTGCCGTGACCGACGCGGCCCGGGCGCTCCCCCCCGCAGGGCCGCCGCCCTCGCAACCTCCGGAAGCGACCAAGATTGATGACTCGGCCCAGTTGAAGGAACAAATCGCCTCGCTGCTCAGCGACCGTCAATTATTGAGCGCGGAAGTCGCCTCACTGCGCGCCAATGTCACGCGGCTCGAGGCGGCCGCGCAAGGCAGTGCCGCCGCGACCAAGGAACTTTCCCAGCTCCAGACCCAGCTCAAGGAGGCGCAGACCGCGGCGACGGCGCTCGCCGCGAAGAACCAGCAATTCGAGGATCTGGCCGCCGAACGCGGTCGGGCGCTGGATGCGGCCAACGCGGCAGCCGCGGCGGCGAAAGACGAACTCGAAAAGCAACGCGCCGCCCACGCCGAAACCCAGTCCTCCCTCACCCGGGCCGAGGCTCGTGTCACCCAGCTCAGCACCGAGGCTGCCCGGCTCCAGAACGCCGCCAGCGCGACCGCGGCGCAGGCCGGCGAGTCACAGCAGATTTCGGCCGACCTCGACCGCACCCGCCGCGAACTCGCGGGCGCGCAGGAAAAGCTCGCGGCACTTTCCGCCGATGCTTCCGCCAAGACGGCGGCCGTGAACGAAGCTTCGGCCCGGTCCGACGCCCTCGCGAAACAGATCGCAGATCTCACCCAGCAGCTGGCCGCGGCGAAAGCCGCCTCCGGGCAGGCGGCCAAAAACGGCGCCCAGCTCACCCAGTTGCAGCAGGATCTGGCCCGTGCCGAAAATGACCGGCAACAGCTCACCAGCCAGTTGGCCACTTCCCGCGCGGAGACCGAAAAAGCCCGGACGGAAAACACGGGGTCCGCCAACGAGCTTTCCTCCCTCCGGGCCAACGCCGCGCGGCTGGAAAGCGAACGCGCGAGCACCGAGGCCGCCCGCGCCAAGCTCGCCGCCGATGCCATCGCCCAGGCGAGCCAGCTCGCCACCCTGAAGACCCAGCTCGCCTAAGCCCAGGGCCAGGCTGCCGGCGCCATCGACGCCGCCGGCCGGGTCCCCGATCTTCTCAGCCAGATCCACACGCTCGAGGCTGCCCGAAACACCCTCGCCGTCGACAAGGCCCAGGCCACGGACCGCGCCGCCGCGCTTGCCGCCGAAAAGGAAACCCTCACCGCCCGCCTGGCCAAGGCGGAGGCCGCCTCCGCGACCACGGGCGAGGCCCAGGCCAAGGTCGCCGCCCTGAGCACTGAGCTCGAGGCCGGCAAGCGGACCCTCGCCGAGTCACAGCAAAAGCTCACGGACCTCCAGGCCCGGCTCAAGGATGCCCAGGACACCGCCAAGTCCGCCGCCAATGACGAGACCCGCCAGCTCGCGAATGATCTTACCACAGCCCGCCGCGAGCTGGCCTCGGCCCAGGACAAGCTCGCCGCTCTCTCCACCTCAAGTTCAACCCAAGCCGCGGAATTGTCGGCGAAAACCAAGGCCGCCGCGGAAGCTTCCAGTCTCGCCGACGCCCACGCGCGCGACCTGGCCGCCGCGCAGGAAAAAATCACCGCACTCTCCACGGAGCTGTCGGCCAAGACTTCCGCCGCGGCTGATGCCACGACCAAGGCGGGCGGACAGGAAAAGCAGATCGCCGATCTCTCGGCCAAACTCACCGCCGCGCAGGCTGCCGTCACGCTTTCCACCAAGGCTTCAGCGACGACGGACGCCCAGCTGGCCGATCTGCAGGCCAAACTCGCGGCGAGCGAGACGCAGCGAGCGGCTTTGCAGCAGCAGTTGCCCCAGCTTCAGACCCGGCTCAAGCAGGCCGAGGAAACCGCCAGTGTCTCGGCCAACGACCAGGCCCGCCAGCTGGCCGGCGAACTCACGTCGACCCAGCGGGATCTCGCGGCCGCGAAGGACAAGCTCACGGCCCTTGCCGCCGTGAACTCGACCCAGGCCGGCGACCTCGCCGCCGCGCGCCGGGACGCCGAGCAAACCCGCCTCCAGCTCGCCCCGCTCGAAAGGAAACTGGCCGACGTCACCGCCAAGGCTTCGGCCACGACACAGGCCCAGGCCAGGGCCGATGAGGCCGCGCTCAAGGCTGCCTCCGCGCAAATGGACCATTTGTCCGCCGAACTCGCCGCGAGCCTTTCCGCCAAGGCCGCGGCGACCGCGGAAACCAGCGCCGCCACGGCCAAGGCGGAAGCCCAGGCCAAACAGTTGGCCGACCTGACGGCCAAATTGGCCGCCGCGCAGTCCGCCAGCGAGCAAGTCGGCGACCTGCAAACCAAGTTGGCCGACCTTCAAAACCAGCTCGCCGCGGGCGAGGCGCAGCGCACCACTCTTGCGGCCAAGGCCCAGGCCTCAGCAGCGGAAGCAACGGCAAAGTCCGATGCGGCGGCCGCGGCCGCCACGCAGCTCTCCGCCCTCCGCACCCAGCTGCAGTCGCTTGAATCCGAGCGCGCCGCCCTGCAGCAGCAGGTACCGCAGCTTCAGGCGCGACTCAAGCAGGCCGAGGACACCGCCGGCGCCGCGGCCAGCGACCAGACCCGCCAGCTGACCGGTGACCTCACCGCGGCCCGCCGCGAGCTGGCCGCCGCCCAGGAAAAAATCGCCGCGTTGTCCGCCGACGTCTCGGCCAAGGGTTCAACGGCGGCCGAGTCTGCCGCCAAGGCTGAAGCTGCCGCCAGACAGGTTGCCGACCTGACACAGCAACTGGCCACAGCCAAGACCACCGCGGACCAGACCGCCGGCGCGCAGCTCAAGAAACTTCAGGCCGACCTCGCGACCGCCGCCAGCGACAAGCAACAGCTCGGCACCGAACTGGCCGCAGCCTGGAAGGACGCCGAGAAGGCCAAGGCCGATAACGCCGCCGCCACCGCCGAACTCGCCAATCTCCGCGCCACCGCGTCCCGGCTCGAAGGCGAGCGCGCCCAAGCCGTGGCCAAGGCGGCCAAGGTTGATGATACCGCCGCCCAGCTCGCGCGCCTCCAAGCCGACCTGAAGACCGCCCAGGATGCGGCCATCGCCACCGCAGCCCGCAGCCAGCAGCTCGAAGACCTCGCCGCCGAACGCGGCCGGAACCTGCGCGACCTGAACGCCGAGGCCGCCGCCAACAAGCAAGCCCTCGCCAATGCCCTCGCCGCCCAGGCGGACCTGTCCGCCAAGGCTTCCGCGGCGACGGAAGCCGTGGCGAAGTCCGAGGCCCAGGCGAAACAGATCGCCGACCTGAACCGGCAATTGGATGCCGCCAAAGCCGCCAGCCAGTCCGTGAAAGCGTCCGCCACGACCGACGCCCAGCTCGGCGAATTGCAGGCGCAGGTCGCCAGTCTCACGGACCGGCTTGCCGCCAGCGAGACACAGCGCACCGAATTGGCCAACCAGGCCGCCGCTTCCGCCAAGGCCTCGGCCACGGCGGAAGCTTCAGCCGCGGCGACAGTCCAGGCCCAAGCCGACACCATCAAGGCCCGCAACGCCGAGCTCGAAAAATCCGTGGCCCGGCTGACCGCGGAAAAGGAGGCCATCGCCGCCGCGAAGTCCGACGACTCCGCGCTGAAAAAACAACTCGAGGAAAACGACACCAAGCTCGAGGCCACCCTCCGCTCCTTCACGCTGATCCAGGCGGAAAACGAAAAATTGAAGGCGTCAGCGCAGCAGAACAGCGACGAGGTCGCCGGCCTTCGCGAAAAAATCGCCGCGCTCCAGCAGCAGCCCGCCCCCGCAGGGACCGCCGTGGTGGCGCCGCCGCGCGCGCCGGATGGCGAGGCCGAGGACAAGCTCGCCATGGCGCTGCGCAGCTACTCGGTGGTCCAGGCCGAAAACGACCAGCTGAAGGCCGAGAGTGAGAAGGCCGCGGCGGAAAAAACTGCGCTCGAAGCCCAGCTCGCCGATGCCAGGCGCACCCCGGCCCCCGCCGTGGCCGCAAAAATACCGGCATCGCCGGACGCATCGGACACCCAGGCCGGCGCGTTCCGCGAGCAGCTCCGCCAAGTGCAGGCCCAGACCGCCGCACTCGCCCAGGAAAATTCCCAGCTGAAAACCCGCCTGGCCTCCGCGGCGCCCCCAGCCGATCTCGATGCGATCCGCGTGCGTCTCGCCGACGCCGAGCGCAAATCCGCCGCCGCGCAAAACGCCGCCAAGAACCTCGCCGATGAAAACGCCCGCCTGGAGGAAGCCCTCGCCAGCGTTTCCCAAACCGTCGGCCGCGTGGTCGCCGGCGCCGGCGCACCAACGACCCCCGCCGCACCCGCCATCACCCCCACCCGCCCCTCGCCCCCGCCACCCGCCACCACGGCCGTGGCCGCCCCCACCAATTCCCAACCCCCAATTCCCAATTCCCCCGCACCTGCGGTGCGGACCCACACCATCGCCGCCGGCGACACCCTCGCGAAAATCTCCCGCCAGTACTACGGCACCCCCGACCGCTGGACCGACATCCTCGCCGCCAATCGCGACATCCTCCGCGACGAAAAAAGCCTCGTGATCGGCCGCGTTATTCGGATTCCGTAAATTTACGCGCAGAGGGGTGCTGGTCTCCCGCCAGCGCCGATCCAATCGCCAGCACCCATGATCGAAACGGTCGAGAGGCTTAAGAGCGTCCATCTGCAGAATGAACGTACCATCTGGGTTTGCGAGCCAACGGACCCTGCGACGGCCGGTTCCCTGACTGTTTTTCTCGACGGGGAATTGTATCGCGATCGCGTGGGGGCCGCCGCCGTGATCAACCAGCTGTTGTCGCAAGGCTGCATTGCCGACTCTTGGTTCGTTTTCGTTTCGATGGAGAGCATCGAAGCCCGCTGGAAAGAATGTCCGTGCCATCCGCCGTTTGCCCGGTTCATCACGGAGGAATTGCTGCCGTGGCTGGGACACCGGCATCCGGGGATCAAGGCCGTGAGCCAGAGAGTCCTGGCCGGCCTGAGCTATACGGGTCTGGCTGCGGCATTCATTGCCAAGGAGTATCCCGGCGTTTTTCAGAAGATTGTTAGCCAGTCGGGATCGTTCTGGTCCAACGACTGTTGGCTGGTCCATCAATTTGAAAGCCTCGGCCGCCCGTTTCCGACCGGGTTTTATCTCAATGTCGGCACCCGCGAAACCCAGGAGAACGTCCGCCACCGTGAAGATGTCCTGCAGGTTGTATCACAAATCACCGGGGTCAGGAAATTTCGGGATGTCCTGCTTGAGCAAGGATACGACGTAAAATACCGTGAGTTTGACGGCGGGCATGAGTTTGACGCCTGGAGCAAAACTTTGCCCGAAGCCTTGATCTGGGCATTGCCCAGCCCGGCATCTGAAAAAGGCCGAAGACGGGCCTGAACCATTGCAGACCCATATCACGACAAGAAAGAGCTGGCCCCATTTTTGCCCGATCCTTCAAACTGCGAAATGGCCCAGCGCGAAATTGCCCTGATCGGGGAGCGCGACCTGTCCAAGCGCGCGCATGCCGGGATCGAGGCCTCACTCGCTCTGTTCCAGCGCGAGGTGGATCCGACGCTCCAGTTCCGTTGGGTGCCGACAGCTGAATTCGTCGGGCAGACTCCCGGGCGATTGTTGCATTTCGCCACCGGTGTCTGGTGCGTTCCCGGGAGTCCCTATGAGAGCGCAGACGGAGCTCTTCTAGCCATCCGTTACGCCCGGGAAAATCACTGCGCGTTCCTCGGCACCTGCGGCGGATTCCAGCATGCGTTGATGGAATACTGCCAGAATGTCCTCGGCCGCAAAGCCGCGCATCAGGAGATGGATGGCGCAGCGGCGGACCCGCTGATCGTGAAGCTCACCTGTTCCCTTGTGGGCGCAAAGGCCAGAGTGCTGGCCGTTCCCGGGCATGGCTTCGGGGAGTTGCTGGGCGGCGAGGAATCGGTGGAGGAGTTCAACTGCAACTATGGTCTGGCCATGCCGTTTGAATCGATCTTCGCCGGCTCGGGTCTGGAGTTCGTGGCGCGGGACGAAGCCGGCCAGGTGAGGGCTTTTCGTCTCCCAGCCCACCCCTTCTTTGTGGGCACGCTTTTTCAACCGGAGCGACGGGCGTTCAGTGGCGTGCTTCATCCGCTGGTGCACGCTTTTCTCAAACACGCCTAGGCAGCCCGCCACATTGCATATTTGATTCGCCCCGTCCCGCTCCGCCGTTTTGGCTGCATTTCCTGTCCACCGTCTACCGTCCACTGTCAACTGTCCCCATCCCCTCCCTCCCCAATCATGTCCTCCATCGCATTCATCGGCACCGGCGTCATGGGCCGCAGCATGGCCGGCCACCTCCAGAAGGCCGGCCACTCGCTGCATGTCTACAATCGCACCAAGGAAAAGGCCCAGGCGTTGATCGACGCCGGCGCGCGCTGGCACGACTCCGCCGGCAGCGCCGCGGCCGAGGCTGATTTTGTCATCACCATCGTGGGCTTCCCGGCCGACGTGGAGCAGACCTACCTCGCCCCCGACGGCGTGATCGCCCGCGCCAAACCCGGCGCCGTGCTGATCGACATGACCACCTCGAGCCCGCTGCTCGCAGTGCGCATCGCGGCCGCCGCGGCCAAGCGCGGGCTGTCCGCCCTCGACGCGCCGGTCTCCGGCGGCGACCTCGGCGCCAAGGAAGCCCGGCTCGTCATCATGGTCGGTGGCGACGAGGCCGCATTCGTCAAGGCCAAGCCGCTATTCGACCTGATGGGCAAGAACATCGCCCGCCACGGCCCGGCCGGTGCCGGCCAGCATTGCAAGCTCGCCAACCAGATCGCCGTCGCCGTCGGCATGCTCGCCTGGTGCGAGGGCCTCGCCTACGCGAAGAAGGCCGGGCTCGATCCCGCCGCCGTCCACGCCAGCATCAGCGGCGGCGCCGCCGGCAGCTGGGCCATGACCAACCTCGCGCCCCGCGCCCTCGCGGAGAACTACGCGCCCGGCTTCTACGTGAAGCACATCCTGAAGGATCTCCGTCTCGCCCTCGAGTGTGCCGCCGAGCTGAAGCTCGACCTCCCCGGTCTCGCCTGCGCGAAGAAGATGTACGACCTCGTCGCCGCCCGCGGCTGGGAGGATTGCGGCACGCAGGCCCTCTACCGCCTCTACATTTCGCTCTAAAATCTTTCTCTTCCTTCTTTATCTTTCTCCTCTTTCCCGGATCGAGCCTTGGCTGCCCTGACGAAAGAGAAAGAGGAACGAGAAAGATTCCGGCCATCAGCAGTCTCTCCTCCGGCACCTCCTGCAAGAATTCCGCCCCTTCGCACCCATGAAAATGTCCGCTGATTTCCGGAACCGTGTCCTCGCCGGCGAGTGGCTTGGCGGCACGTTTCTCAATCTCGGCTCGCCGCTCACGACCGAGATGGCCGGCCTCGCGGGCTTCGACTGGGTGCTGCTCGACCATGAGCACGGCCCCGGCAGCGACACCACCATCCTCCACCAGCTGCAGGCCATCGCCGCGACGCCCGCCGCCGGCATCGTGCGCATCGCCGCCAACGAGCCGGCGCGCTACAAGCGCGTGCTCGATGCCGGCGCGCACGGCGTGATGGTGCCTTACATCAGCACCGCCGCCGAGGCCCAGGCCGCCGTCGCCTCCCTGCGCTACCCGCCCCGCGGCATGCGCGGCGTCGCCAAGCTCAACCGCGCCGCCGCGTTCGGCGCCGATTTCGAGGCCTATTTCGCCCATGCCCACGAGTGGCTCGTGCATGCCGTGCAGATCGAAACCGTCGAGGGCGTGAACCAGGTCGAGGCCATCGCCGCCGTCGACGGCGCCGACGTGATCTTCGCCGGCCCGCTCGATCTCACCACGAATCTCGGAATCATGGGCCAGTACAACCACCCGGTGTACCTCGACGCCCTCAAGCGCATCGCCACCGCCGCCAAGCGCGCGGGCAAGGCTGCCGGCATCCTGCTGCTCGACCCCGCCCATCTGGCCATGGCCCGTGACCTCGGCTACACCTTCATTGCCCTCGGCTCGGACGGCGGCTCGGTCAACGCCGCGCTGCGCGCGACGGCGGCGACGCTGAAAAAAGGTGGAGCGCATTGATCCCAATGCGGTGGATCGGAGCGGCTTTGCCGCAACGCGTTGAGGTCAACGCGTTCCACCTTCAACGGCGCAATCAGGATTTCGGCCGCGGGTTCTTGCGGCGGTAATCACGCAGGAAATTCCACGTGTCATCGAGCACGGCATCGGGCCCGACGTAGCTGCCCCAGCGAAAACTGTCCGACAGCACCTTGCCGTTTTCGTCGACCAGCACGAGGTCCGGGATCCCGGCACCCGCATAGCGGTTGATCGCGGCGGCCCCCGCGATATCGGTCCAGCGCAGCGCCGGCCAGGGCATCTTGTCGTCGCGCATGTAGGAGAACATCTCGGCCGGCGACCGGTCACGGTTGACCAGCACCACCTCGAACTCCGGGTACACCGCCCGGATCTTGCCGTAGGCGTCGATGAGTTCGGGGGTGAACTGCTTGCAGGGCGCACACCAGCTCGCGGAAAAATAAAAGGCGTAGAACTTCACCCCCGCCAGGCGCGCCGGGACCACCGGCCGCAACGCGCCGCCCTCCATGTGCAGTAGCTTGCCGGCCAGGATGCGTTCCATCGCGTTGGCCGGGGTGTACGGCGCGGCCGGCTTGGCGGCCGTGGCCGGCGCGGGGGGAGCCACCGGCAGGGCGGGCGCGTCCATCATCGCGGGCGCAGCCATGGCCGTGATCAGCGGTTCGTTCGCCATGGCCCCAGCCACGGGAGGTGGCGCATTGAGGAAGGCCGGAGGCAGGTCCGTCAGTGCGGCCAGCACCCGGCCGTTCACATTGCGGTAACGGACCAGCACGTAGCTGCCGGACACATCCAAGACATCGAGCTTGTCCCCCGGGTTGAGCCCGATCGTGCCGCCCACTTTGTCGCCGTGCATGAGCTCGAGCTTGGCCGGCTGCCTGACCGTGATCTCCTCCGGAAGACCGGCCGCCAGCCGCCCGGCGGTAACCAGCAGGATGGCCGCCACGGCAAACCAACGAAATGGACCGACCCGGGACATAAGGCGGAGCATAGTACTTTCCCGGCGAAGGTGAATCCTTTTTCCCCAAGAACCAAACCCTCCGTCCGCCCTCGGTCCGACTCCTGTGCAAAGGATCGGGATCGGAATTTTACAAGAGGCGATCCGAGGTAATACCGAGATAATGGGCGCGGCTTTTGGCCGAAGGAACATGAGGTCCGACCGCCAAGAATGATCTCTCCCTGCACTTGCCACGTCCCCGCCGGCCCACCATCAATTTTCCCATGTCTTCCCTCCCCGCCCAATTCGCCGGTGTCACCGTGCTCACCAAGGCCAACGTGTACTTCGACGGCAAGGTCGTCAGCCATACTCTGCTTTTCCCCGGCGAGGTCAAAAAGACGCTCGGGCTCATTTATCCCGGCTCCTATCACTTCGGCACTGACGCCCCCGAGCGCATGGAGATCGTCGCCGGCGCCTGCCGCGTGACCCTCGATGGCACCACCGCCGCGAAGGATTATGCCGCGGGCACATATTTTGACGTGCCCGGCAAGAACGGCTTCACCATCGAGGTGGCTTCCGGCCTCTGCGAGTACATCTGCTCGTTCCTGAAGTAAGCCCTGCGGGACGCGCAAGCCCGGCGGTTTGCCGCGGCATCCTGCAGTTCGCCCATCCGTCCTTTTCTTTCGTGTCCCCTTGCGACCACGCCTGCCCTGAATCGTAATGAAGCTCCTCCCCGCCTTCACCTGCCTGCTGGCGTCACTCCTGGCCGGTCCGGTCGCAACCGCTGCCGAGGCCGCGCTGCCCGATGGCCTGTACGCCGAGATCACCACGCGGCGCGGGGTCGTGACTTGCGAGCTGTACTTCCGGCAGGCGCCGCTGACGGTCGCGAATTTTGTCGGTCTCGCCGAAGGCACGCTCGGGCCGGCCCCGCGCAAGCCGTTCTACGACGGCCTCACGTTCCACCGCGTCTCACCCGGCTTTGTCGTGCAGGGCGGCGACCCGCTCGGCACGGGTGAAGGCGGCCCTGGCTATCGGATTCCCGATGAGTTCGGCCGCGGCCTGCACCTCGACGCGGCGGGGGTCCTCGCTATGGCGAACGCAGGGCCCGACACTGGCGGATCGCAGTTCTTCATCACGCTGCACGAGGTCAACCGGCTGAACTACCTGCACAGCGTCTTCGGCCGGGTCGTGCGCGGTTTCGACGTGCTGCCCCGCATCGTCGAGGACGACAAGATGCGCGTGAAAATCCTCCGGATCGGCGCCGACGCGCAGGCGTTCCGCGCGGATGACACCGCCTTCGCCGAGCTTTTGGCAAGAACCCCGCAATATTCCGGAGCACCTGCGCCTAGCCCTCGCGCGCATTTTGACGATCCCGACAAGCTCCTGCCGGACGACCCACCGCGGGCGGACCCGTTCAACTTCAAGCTGGCCAATGTCGAGCGCGCCACGGGCCTGAAAATCTACGCACGTGTCCTCCGGAAAATGGATCCGGCCGACGCCAAGCTCCAGCCGGGTGCGATCGCAAAGCGTTACGCGGAGAAACTGGGCGTTTTGAAGGACGGCGTCGTGGCCCTCTATTTTGCGGACGAGGACCAATGGGCCCTCTGGGTCGCGGATCCGCTGCTGCCGGCGTTCAATCCGGCCGGCGGCACCCTGCACGACGCGAAGCAGGCGTTTCTCGCCCCGCTGAAAGCGCAGGCCGAGGCCTACACCGACGAAATGGCCAAGACCCTGCCGCCCCGCCAGTACGTGTCCCGCGGCATGAAGATCAAATACCGGCTCGACGCCGTGCTCGACGGGCTGATCCTGCGGCTCGAGCCGAAATGATCGGCACCTGAGCGTTACAGGAGTCCGCAGCGAAATAATACCTGACGAAACGCGCCGCGCTCGTCAGCGACGCCAGTTGAATTTCGTCGCGCCCAGGCTGGAGTCGTCCTCGCCGCGGTTGAAGACCCGCACGGAATCCCACGCCAAGACGGCGATCACCGCCACCAGCGCGGCCAGCGAAAGGTACGGGTTGAAGAAAAACTTCCCGAGGAGCGCCCCGCGCATCAGGTCCACGGCATAGGCCACAGGATCGAAATGCGCCGCGAGTTGCATCCAGTGCGGCGCCGTCACGAGCGGGTACAGCGCACCCGACAGGAAGAACATGGGGAGGATCACGGCATTGCTCACGATGGGAAATACCGTCGTGGACGAGAACCGGGCCGCAAAGGCCAGGCCGATGGCGGAGAACGTGAGCGAGGCCAGCAGCATCGTGCAAAGCAGGCCGAAGGTTTCACCCACGCCCAGGTGCACGCCCGCCAGCGGCGCAAAGGGCAGCACCACCACGCCCTGCACGAAGGCCTGCAGCGCGCCCGCGATGATCTTGCCGAAGGCGATCGACGCCCGCGGCACCGGGGCGATCAGCACCGCCTTGAAAAACCCGATCTGCCGGTCGAACACGATGGTGATCGCCGCAAACGTCGCGGTGAAGAGCAGCGACAGCCCCAGCACGCCGGGAAAAATGTACCGCTTGTAGTCGCCGCCACCGAGCTGCGAATTCGCGCCGATGCCCGCGCCAAGGACGAAGAGATAGAGCAGCGGCTGCGCGAGCCCGGCGACCAGCCGCGCCCGGTCGAGCCAGAAGCGCTTCAGGTCGAGCACCACGACCGCGTAAATGCCCCGGATCATGCGGCACCTCCGTTGCGGCCGCCCGGCCGCCCGGCCGGGACCGGCGTTTCCCCGTCAAAACCGCGGCCGGTCAGCTTGAGGAAGACATCCTCCAGGCTCGGCTCGTGCACCTCGACGCGTTGCACCTTGACCGGCAGCGTGCGCAACAACTCCGGCAGCACCGCGGCGGGATCGGCATGCACCAGCATGATTTCCTGGCCGCCCGCCTCGGGCGCGAGGCCGTGCTCGGTGAGCCAGCCGCGGGCGCGAGCATTGTCCTCGGTCTGAAGGCGGATGACCCCGCCGCCGACCCGGGTTTTGAGCGCCTGCGGCGTGTCGAGCGCCACGATCTGCCCGTGATCGATCAGCGCGATGCGGTCGGCCACCTCCGCCTCCTCCATGTAGTGCGTGGTGAAAAACACCGTGCGGCCCGTCGCCGCCAGCCCGCGCACCTGCGCCCAGAAGCCGCGGCGCGCGTCGACGTCGAGCCCGACCGTCGCCTCGTCGAGAAAAAGGATCTGCGGGTCGGTTACCAGCGCCCTCGCCAGCTCCAGCTTGCGGCGCTGTCCGCCCGAGAGATTCTTCGCCGGGCGGTCGGCGGCGTCGGCCAGGTCGAGCTGCTTGAGCAACTCCGCCGCCCGCTGGCGCGCCGCGGCCGAGCCCAGGCCGTAGAACAACCCCATGAGCAGGAGGTTGTCGCGCCCGGTGAGGCGCTGCTCGATCGCCGGTTCCTGGAAGACAATGCCCATGGACCGGCGCACGGCATCGCGGTCCGTGACCACATCGTGGCCGAGCACGCGCGCCGTGCCGGCCGTGGGCGCACGCAGCGTGGCGAGAATCGAGAACAGCGTGGTCTTGCCCGCGCCGTTGGGCCCAAGCAGCGCGAACATCTCGCCGCGCCTCACCGTGAGGTCAACGCCGCGCAGCGCCTCGACCTTGTCGTAGCGTTTCACGAGCCCGCGCACCTCCACGGCAGCGGAGTCAGTGGGAACGGCGGCGGTCATGCGGGATGCCATGCAACGGAAGCGCGGGCGTCATGCAAATTTCTTCGGTCGGAAGGCGGGGGCGGCAGCGCCAAGGGTAGCAGCCGAGGTAACGAGGCTGGGTTTGGTGATGAATCGGTTACCCGTGGGCCGCCTGCTTGCAGGCGCTCGGAGCGTGCGAGTAAGCGTGCGGCCGACGAAATGGCCAAAAACTTTCTAACTCCCCAGCGGTCGACCGAGCAACGGCCAGCCAGCCTCGTTACCTCGGCTGCTACCCGTCGGCCGGCCCTGCGCCTCAGCGCAGCCGGGCGAACGAGGCTTTCAGCAGGTCGAGGTCGGCCGCGCCCTTGGTCTTCTCGCGCGTCCGGGCGATCAGGCCGGCCTCCAGCTTGTTCTTCGTGGGCCGCTGATTATTCTCATAGAAGACCCCGAAGGAACCCGGCCAGGCCTCAAGGGCGAGTTTCATCGCGCCGAGCTCGTCGGACGGATCATGGCGGGCGGCGTCCTCCGGCGTGCCGTCGTGCTTTTTCTCGTCCACCAGTTTCCACGCGCCGCCCTTGCGCGGGTTCGCGGCGTCGAACGCACCTTCATAAAACTCGACGCACTCGGAGAGGATTTCCACGACCGAGAATCCGTCGTGCTTCGCGGCGCGGAGCATCATGTCGATCATGTGGTTCACCTGTGTCGCATGGCTGCGCGCGACAAACGTGGCGCCGCTGTTCAGCAGCGCGCGCATCGGGTTGATCGGCTGGTCGAACGCGCCGGTGGGATCCGTCTTGGTCTTGAAGCCGATGGGCGACGTGGGCGACGTCTGCTTCTTCGTCAGGCCGTAGACGGAGTTGTCCATGATGACGTAGGTGAGATTGACGTTCTTGCGCGCGGTATGGACGAGATGGTTGCCGCCGATGGAAAAGCCGTCGCCATCGCCGCCGAAGACAAAGACATGCAGGTCGTCACTGCCCAGGCTGATGCCGGCCGCGAACGGCAGCGCACGGCCGTGGATGTAGTGGCCGCCATGGGTGTTGACGAAATACGGGAAGCGCGAGGAGCAGCCGATGCCGGCGAACGTGACGATTTTCTCGTGGGGGTAATTCAGCTTCTCGAGCACGCGGTAGAACGCGGCAAGCACGGCGAAGTCGCCGCAGCCGGGGCACCACGTGGGATGATCGGCCGTGAGGGCTTTTTTTGTGAGTGGGGCGCCCGCGGGGGCGGCCGGAGCGGCGAGGGTCGGGGCGGAGGAGGACATGGGGTGACGGAGAGCGGGGATCGCAAGGGGGAAGCGGGGCGGGGTCAGCTGCGGGACAAAACGCTCTGGGGAGCGGCGCCGAGGGTGGCATCGAGTGCGGTGCTTTCGATGTGGCGCGCCACGCCGGCGACGATCTCGCTGACCTTGAACGTGAGGCCGTCGGTCTTGGTGACGCTGACGATATTGGGATTCGCGAGGGCGGCGCGGAGCATCATGGCGAGCTGGCCAAAGCCGTAGAGTCCCTCGTCATTGAGCTCGGCCACGACAATCTTGTGGTAGCGCGAGAAAATTTCCCCAAGTCCCGTGGGCAGCGGATGAAGATGGCGGAGGTGGAGATGACCGGACCTGACGCCGGCACGGCGGATGCGGGTCAGGGCCTCGCGGCCGGGACCCCAGTTCGAGCCCCAAGTGACGAGGAGGACCTCGCCGGACGAATCGCCCGTTTGCTCGGGCGCAGGCAGGGAGCGGGCGAGCTGCTTGATTTTCTCGCGGCGCTTCGCGGTCATCTGCTGGTGCAGCTTCGGGCTGCCGGTCGGATGACCGAGTTCATCATGCTCAAGGCCCGTCACGATCGGATATTTGCCCGAGCCGATGCGGGTGCCCGGCGGCGCGTGGTGCGTGATGCGGCCAAGGGGATAGGGCTGGTAATCGGCGCCGCGGTCCGAGAGGTCGGGCTTGGGCTCGACCATCAGGCTGCCTAGGTCGGGTTCGTCAAACGCCTCGATCCGTGAGGAAAGACCCTGGTCCGTGAGGATCAGGACGGGCGTGCTGTACTCGCGCGCGATGCGGGTCGCCTCCAGGGCGACATAAAAACAATCCTCGACGTTCTTCGGCGCGAGGACCACGCGCGGGGTATCGCCGTGGCTGCCGTAGATGGCCTGCATCAGGTCGCTTTGCTCGACGTTGGTGGGCATGCCCGTGGACGGGCCGCCGCGCTGGACGTTGACGACGATGAGCGGCATCTCGGCCATGACCGCCCAGCTCAACGCCTCCATCTTCAGCGAGAGGCCCGGGCCGGCGCTGCCGGTGACCGCCAGGTGGCCCGTGTAAGAGAAGCCGAGCGCAGTGGAGATGGACGCGATCTCATCCTCGCACTGCACAAAGAGGCCACCGTATTTCGGCAGCTCCGTGCGGAGCTGTTCCATGATCGAGGACCACGGCGTGATCGGATAACCCGCGCCATGGCGGACGCCGCCGGCAAGAAGACCGTACGTGAGGGCCATGTTGCCATCCATGGTGACCTGCGGCCGGCCGGCGGGGCCCGTGCGCTCCACGGCCTCGAAACGATAGAAGAGATCGCGCAGGTTGTTCTGCGGCCAGGCATAGCCGGAATCGAATGCGAGCATGGCGTTGCGGACGACATCCTCGTTCTTGCCGCCGAAGCGTTCCTTCACGAGGGCGGTGAGCTTCTCGACATCGAGGTCGAAGATGCGCGCAAGGAGACCGAGGACGAACATGTTCTTACCCTTGTCCTTCGAGGTTCCGCCAACCGCCTCGACCGTTGCGGACGTGATCGGGATCGGCACCTGGGTAAAGCGATGGTCGTCCGCGGCGGGCTTGACGTGATCCGTGTCGTAGATGAGCACCCCGCCGGGGCGGAGGGAGCCGACGTGGGCGTCGTAGCTGTGCTGGTAGAACGCCACGAGCATGTCGGCGCGGTCGCCCGCGGAGAGAATGTCGCCGTTGCCCATCCGCACCTGGAAAATGGACGGCCCGCCGGAGATGGTGGACGGGATCGTCATGTAGGTCATGACCTCCTGGTCGCTGCGGCCGGCGAGGCGGGAGAGAAAGCCGCCGATCGACTGGATGCCGTCTTGGGAGTTGCCCGCGAGCCGGATGACGACATCGCTGAGCGATTGGGGGTTGCCGGCACGCGCAGCGGCGGGACCGGACTCGGGGTGATTGGGACTAACCATAAAGGGGGTAACTGACAGGGGGTGGCGGACCATGGTGCGCTTCCTCCCGTGAGTCAATGCGGGGGATCGGAATGCGGTCGTATCATTTCACGGTGCCGCAGGCACCCGCCACTGGCTCGGCGGTTGCCTTTCGCGCACTTTGTTTGTCACCTCGTGGCTACCATGGCCAAAGCCCATCTGCGCAGTTTCATGTATCTTCTTCTCCTCGGCACCACCCTGCTAACGATCGCCCTCGTGGTGCGCTCCGGCATGCTCGCGCGCAAAAATCCCGGCCGGCCGATCAACAGCGCGATGCGCGAGGCCCTCGAGGACCAGGGCCTGCCGCAGCTCAGCACGGCCGACGCACAGGTCATCGCCGAGAAATATGGCACCGCGCACAAACTGCCCTCGGGCCTGCGCTACCTCGAGCGCGTGCCCGGCACCGGCGCAGCCACGCCGCAGGTTGGCGATGAAGTCATCGCCAACTACGACGGCCATCTGCTCGATGGCACGCCGTTCGACAGTTCCTACAAGCGCGGCGTGCCCCTCACCTTCCGCGTCGGCATCGGCAACGTCATCAAGGGCTGGGACGAGGCCTTTCTCGGCATGAAGAAAGGCGAGAAACGCACCCTCATCATCCCCTACTGGCTGGCCTACGGCGTCAGCGGCAAGCCGCCCACCATTCCGCCCCGCGCCACACTCGTCTTCGAGGTCGAGCTGATCGATTTCCGGTGAACCGGGTTTGGACAGAATGAACGGAATTGACCGAATATCCGGAAGGTCGGATTTCCATTCTGTTTGATTCTGTTCATTCGGTCGGAAAATCAGAGCCCCAGCAGGCTGCCGTTGCGCTTGATCCATTGCTCGGCGTCGCGCCAGCCGGGGCAGACTTCTTCCACGCGCGCCCAGAAGCGTGCCGAATGGTTCATCTCGCGGAGATGCATCAGTTCGTGGTGGATGATATAGTCGCGCACAAAGTCGGGCGTCTGCAGCAGGCGCCAGTTGAGCGAGATCGTGCCGGTCGCCGAGCATGAGCCCCAGCGCGAGCGCTGGTTGCGCACCGTGACATGCTTCACGTCCACGCCCGTCACCGCGGCCAGCTCCCACGTGCGGGCGGGCAGCTCGATCCGGGCGCGCCGCGCGAAATGAGCCTCGAGCGCGGGCCGCAGGTCCTTCTCGAAGGCCGCCACCCGAAACACGTCGGCCCCGAGGCAAACCGCCGGCTTGGCGGCGGCCGGAGGCACACCCGCGGCATCCGCCGTCGGAACGGCCAGGCGGATCTCGGTCATTTCCCCGCGCCAGAGCACGTTCGTGCCGGGTGTCCAGACCTCCGCCGCGCGAGGCCGGCGGCGCGCCCGGGTCCGGGCGCGTTCCAGCCAGTCTTCATGCTGCGCGACAAACCGCTCCGCCTCGCGCACCGAGCCGCGCACCGGGATCGTCGCGACCGCGGTCCCGTCCCGCCGCAGCGTCAGCCGGTAGTGACGCGCCCGCGCGCTGCGTTCAAATACGACCCCGGCGGACGCCGAGGGCGGCTCCTTGTGCACGCCGGAGGACGGGGCAAACAAAGAAAATAAATCCTGCTGCTGCTCGTCGCTCATGGTCCGCCGTCAGGGTCGCATGAGCTCCCAGCGGGTCAACCTTCCGCGCTCCACCGTCAGCCAGGCGAAGCTCGCCGCCGCCCCGGCGTTGGGCCGCGTGATGCAGCCCGGGTTCAGCCAGCGCACGCCGGCGAGGGTCTCGTCCCGCGGCACATGGGTGTGGCCGTGCAGCACGACCTGGACGCCTGCGGGCACCCCTTCGGGCGGAATGTGGGAGAGGAAAAACTTCACCCCCTCGCGCTCCAGCCCGAGCGCCAGCGGCCAGCCGGCGTAGCCGTCGCAGTTTCCCCGCACGACGTGCAGAGGGGGGCCGAGTTGCTCAAACTCCACGAGCGTTTCCGGATCGCACACATCCCCGAGATGCCAGATCTCGTCCGCCTCACGCAACCGCTCAGGCAGCGACGGCGGATAACGGTCGTGCGTGTCGGAAAGGACGGCGATGCGCATCGCCGTTGAAAACACCACGGCGGCGTCCGGAGTCGATGCTGCTTTTGCCGAAAGATTCGGTCCCGCTACGGCGTTTATATGAATCGTCCCTCTCACTTCCGGCTTATGCCCGTCGATCTTGCTCTGTCGCCCTTCTACGTCCTTCGCGGACAGCCCGTCATGCTCGATCGCGATCCTGCAGAACTCTACCCTGTCGCAAAGAAGGCGTTCAATCAGGCGATCCTGAGAAAAGCCGGGTGCTTCCCTTCCGATTTCGCGTTTCAACTTAGTCGTGCGTAGGTTACAAACTTGAAGTCACAAATTTTGACTTCAACTTCCGATGCCGGCCCAACTTCGTACGGCGGACACGGCGGCATGCACAAGCCGCCCTGGGTCTTCACCGAGGACGGCGCCATCATGGCCGCGACGATCCTGCGCAGCGAGCGCGCGGTGGCCATGAGCGTTTATGCCGTCCGCGCCTTTGTGCGGATGCGGCAGGAACTGCTCACCAGCGCCGCTGTTCTCAAGCGCCTGTCCCGGATCGATCGCAAGCGGCTGGACCACGATGTCGTGCTGCGCGATGTCGTGGACCAACTCATGCTGCTCCTCGCACGTCCGCCCGAACGGCCGCGGTGCAGGATTGGCTTCCAGCCGGGTGCACCCTGAACGACTTGCTCCGGGCCAATTACGTCCAAGACCATGGCTGAAGGAACTAACACCTGCCGGGCGGCACTATCGGAGCATGCCACGCTTCATCAGAATCCTGCTGCCCCTTATACTTTGTCCTTGGTTTCTGCGTGCCGACGACGTCCCGGTCACGCACGCGGAGACCGCGCCCGTCTTCACCCTGTATTTTGAGAACGATTTTTTCGGCGGCACCGACCGCCACTACACCAACGGCGTGAAATTTTCCTGGCTTACCCGCGATCTTGCCTCTTGGGCGCCGGAAGGTTGGAGGAAAAACTTCGTTGACGCCCTGCCCTTCGTCAACCGCCCGGACGCGCAGAAAGACTTGGGCTTTGCCTTCGGCCAGAACATGTACACGCCGCAGGACCGCGACCGCGTGGTGCCCGACCCCACCGACCGGCCTTACGCCGGGTGGTCGTACCTGGAGCTTTCCTTCCTCAGCAAAACCGAGACGTTGCTCGACACCCTTTCACTCCAAGCCGGCATGGTCGGCCCGCACTCTTATGCGGGGGACGTGCAGCGCGCCGTTCACCGCTGGACCGGCAATGCCCGCCCCAACGGCTGGGAATACCAGCTCAAGGACGAGCCGGGCGTGAACATTGTCTATGAGCGCAAATGGCGGCTCTACGCCCGCGCCCTGTCCGACACGCTCGGGGCCGATTTCATCCCGCATGCCGGCGCCAGCCTCGGCAACATCCAGACCTATGCCAACGCCGGCGGCACCTTGCGGCTGGGCTTCAACCTGCCCAGCGACTTCGGCGTGCAGCTCATCCGCCCGGGTGGCGCCGGCAGTACGCCCATCGACGACCTCGATCCCCGGGTGTCCCCGCACAAGAACTGGAGCTTCTTTATCTTCGGCGCCGCCGACGGCCGCGCGGTGGCGCGGGACATCTTTCTCGATGGCAACACGTGGCGGGACGGCCCGCATGTGAACAAGGAGCCGCTGGTGGCGGACCTGAGCTGGGGCGCCGGCCTGATCGCCGGCCGGTGGCAGCTCACCTTCACGCAGGTGCAACGCACCAAGGAATTCAAGACCGAGCGCGAGAGCTCCGACAAGTTCGGCTCCGTGACGCTCAGCCGCGCTTTCTGAGCAAAGCGGCGCGGCCAGCGATAGCCTGATGGCGATCGGGCGCTCCAAGCTCGTTTCGCGCCACGACGCAGCGACGCCACGCCTGCGATTCCCTTTTATCTTTTGCTGCGTAGCGTCGTGGCGTGAAACCATGTCCGTCATGGTGCAGTTTGACAGGCCTCCGCCCAGGCGGAGATTGCGCGGGTGCTCCGCGCGCTCGCCATCGATTTCAACTCCTTTTTCGCCTCCGTCGAGAAGCAAGAGCGGCCGGAACTGCGCGGGCACCCGGTCGGCATCGTGCCCATCATGGCCGAGACCACCGGCTGCATCGCCGTGAGCATCGAGGCCAAGGCCCTCGGCCTGACCCGAAACGCGCGCGTCGCCGAGGCCCGCCGCCAGTGCCCGGGCCTCGTCATCGTCGAGGCGCGACCCGCCGTCTACATCGACTATCACCGCCGGCTGAAGGACATCGTCGAGTCGTGCGCTCCCGTGAAGAAGGTGCAGTCAATCGACGAGCTGGAATGCGAACTGAGCGGCGACCTGGCCGTCCCCGCGCAGGCCCTCGCCCTCGCCCGCCGCATCGAGGAAAAGGTTTCCCGGCAGGCCGGTCCCTGCCTGCGTAGCTCCATCGGCATCGGCCCCAACTGGTTCATCGCCAAGGTGGCCTCCGACATGCAGAAGCCCGACGGCCTCGTGCTGCTCGACAACACGGACCTCCCGCAAAAACTCCTCCGACTAGAACTGCGGGACTTCTGCGGCATCGGCGAAAACATGGAGGCCCGCCTGCGTCGTGCCGGCATCGATACCGTTGAGAAACTTTACGCCGCGAGCCGCGACCGTCTGCGCGCCATCTGGGGCAGCGTCGAGGGGGCGCGGTTCTACAGCTGGATGCGTGGCGAGCCGCAGGAGCGCGAGGCGTCCCGGCACAACACCATCGGCCACGGCCACGTGCTGCCGCCGCAGCTGCGGAACGACGAAGCCGCGCTCGCCGTGCTGCACCGGCTCCTGCAGAAGGCAGCGATGCGCCTGCGCCACTCCGGACACTCGGTAGGCGACTCGATCCAGTGGTCGGGCACCTCGGCGTTCGACCCCACAAGCGGCCTTCTGTATTTTAGCACAATAACATCCAGTGATGGGGGAGCCAGAGCGATCCTTCAGCTGGCCAATTATCAAGGTTCGGAGAGCAACAACAGCGCGGTGCCCGATTCCGGCAGCACGCTGCTAATGCTGATGCCGGTCATTTTAGGTGTGGGGCTCCATCGTATGAGACGCTCCAATGCATCTACCGCTTGCTGAGGTCCTGAAGCCGGCCGACTAGCCCAAACGTTGCCTCCGGCCGCGGGCAAATTTACGGCCCCAGAAAGATTGTTTTGGCCGCGAAGAGCCTTTGCCGCTCTTCCCTTGTGCCTTGTTCCCGGCATACAAGGCACGAAATGACCCAAAAGAGAGTCTGCCGGTTTTTGCGTCATTTCGTGTCTTTTCGCGGCTAAAAATTTCGGGGCTTGAAGTTTGCCCGCGTGTCAGGCACCTCTGACCCTCTTTTTCTTTAAACGTCATGCAACCTACATTCCGCCCGCACCGCAAGAAGCGCGCCCGCAAGATCGGTTATCGTGCCCGTATGGCCACCCGTGGCGGCCGCAAGGTCATCAAGTCCCGCCGCCTCAAGGGTCGCAAGCGGCTGACGGTCGTCTGAGTCTTTCCGCCCTGCCGGGCCCGCCCCATGCGCTTCCGCCCGGAGCAGCACCTGCGCCGCCAGGCTGATTTTCGCGCCGTGCGGGCCGAGGGGCACCGGGTCGATTGCGGCGCGTTCACCCTCTGGTGGCACCGGCGCACACCGCCGGTCAAGGACCCGTCCGCCCGCGTCGGCGTCGTCGCCTCGATCGCCGCCGTCGGCGCCGCCGTCCAGCGCACCCGGGCAAAACGCCGCTTGCGCGAGGTGTTTCGCCACCACCAGAATCTCGTGCCCGTCGATTGCGACCTCCTGCTGGTCGCCCGCGCTGCGGTGCTTCGCCTCGACTATGCCGAAGTGGAGCAAAAGTTCATCTCCGCCTGTCGCAAGATCACGCCTCCGCCCAATGCCTGACATTTCCTCCTCGCCCTCCCTGCGCGCCCCGGGCGTGGCCGCGCGACTGCTGCTTCGGCTCATCGGGCTCTACCGGCGTTTTTTTTCCCCCCTCCTCCCCGCGGTCTTCGGCTCGGCCTGCGGCTGCCGGTTTTCCCCAACCTGCTCCCACTACGCCGTCGGCGCCGTGGAAGCGCATGGCGCCATTCGCGGCTCCTGGCTCACTCTGCGCCGGTTGGTGAGATGCACGCCGCTGAACCCGGGTGGATTCGACCCGGTGCCACCTTCGCCAAGGCTGCGGTGGATAGGTCCATCTTCCACCGATTCGGCGCGGCCAATCCCGCCTTCTTGCGCCCGCGTCGCCTCCACGCCTTTCGCCTCAGGCCTCTAGCCTTCAGCCCTTCCCAATTTTTCATGGACAAAAAGAACACCACCATCGGCGTGCTGCTGCTGCTCGCGGCCTTCGCCAGCCTTTACCTGTTCCAGCGGAACACGCCTCCCCCGTCTGCGCCTCAAGTGGGCAAGCCCCTCGCGATCAGCCCGACCGGCTCCGCTCCTGCGACCCTACCTTCGGCTGCACCTTCCTCGCCGTCCGATGCCGCGTTTGCCTCCGTCGTGAGGGAAGGGACCGATGCCAAGATCACCACGCTGGCCAATGACTTCGTCGAGGTGCGTTTCACCGACTTTGGCGGCGCCATCCGCGACGTCGCGCTGGTCAGCAAGGATCCCGCGAAGAAAAAACTGCCGGGCACCCACTACATCTACTCCGTCACCAAGGACCAGCCCGACGTGCCGTACGTCTTCAATTTGCAGCACGCCGACCCGATGCTGGCCTTTACCGATGTCGCCGGCCTCGACCGCCGCACGCGCTACCAGCTCGTGTCCGCCACCGCCAACGAGGTGGTCTATCGCGCCGTCTTCGAGGACCGCATCGAGGTCACCCGCCGGTATACGCTCTCACCCAGCGCAGTAGGCACCACCGACCCCTACCAGATCCGCCATGAGACGACCTTCCGCAACCTTGCCGCGCAAACCGGCGCGCTGCCCCTCTCCGCCCTCAGCCTCGGCACCGCCGAACCGCTCAGCGTGCGCGACTACGGCCAGTATCTCGCCACCGGCCACAACGCAAACGGCACCATCGCCTTCACCCCGCGACGGTCGCTCGAGGGCGGCGGGCTCCTGAGCTTCTTCGGCATCGGCTCCCGCGCCCCGCTTCCGTCCATCGAGACCCCGGGTCCCTTCCTCTGGACCTCCGTGGACAACCAGTTTTTCATCAGCATCTTCACGCCCGACCAGCCGGCCTCGTCGCTGACCACGCGCCGGGTCGAACTTTCGCCCCTGCCCGGCACTCTCCTCCCGGCCATGGGCGTCACGGGCGCCGCCCGCTTCGACCTGCCGGCCCTCGCGCCCCAGGCCACCGCCAAGATCGGGGGCAGCCTCTACGTCGGCCCGAAGGAATACCGCCGGCTCGCCAACACCGACGCCTTCAAGAACGACGAGGACGGCGTCATGCAGTTCGGCCTCTTCCGCTTCTTCAGCAAGCTCCTGCTGACCCTGATGACGTGGATCCACTCCTACGTGCCCAACTGGGGCGTGGCCATCATCCTCACCACGCTGACGCTGAAGATCGTCACCCTCCCGCTCACCCTCAAGGCCTCGCGCTCGATGAAGCGCATGCAGAAATTCCAGCCGGAGATCCAGGCGATCCGCGAGAAATACAAGGACAACCCGCAGAAGATGCAGACCGCCATGATGGAGCTCTACAAGGAGCACAAGGTGAACCCGATGGGCGGCTGCCTGCCCATGCTGATCCCGATCCCGTTTTTCTTCGGCTTCTTCCAGATGCTGCAAAGCACCTCCGAGCTCCGCTTCGCCGAGTTTCTCTGGGCCAAGGATCTTTCCGCGCCGGACACCGTGCTGGTGATCTACGGGTTTCCGCTGAACATTCTGCCCCTGCTGCTCGGCGCCACGATGCTCGTCCAGATGCGCCTCGTGCCGCAGCCGGCCACCGTCGACAACACCCAGGCCAAGATCATGAAGTTCATGCCCGCCGTCTTCATGGTCTTTTGCTACGGCTACTCCTGCGCCCTTTCGCTTTACTCGACGATCAACGGTCTCTTCACCATCGGCCAGCAGCTCTTCATCAACCGCCTCAAGGACGACGAGCCCGCCGCCGTCAGCAAGGGCCCCGGCGGCAAGCCGCTGAAGAACGTCACGCCGAAGAAGAAGTGAGTAAGGTTTAAGTCGTAAGAGTGTAAGCGTCCGAATCCGCCCCCGCTCAGCCTTACACCTTACCCCTCTTAAACCTTATCCCTGTTCTCGCCCATGGCCGGCCATAACAAATGGTCCAAAGTCAAACGCCTTAAGGCCGTCACCGACTCGCGCCGGGGCAAGGTTTTCTCCCGGCTTTCGCGCGACATCACACTCGCCGCGAAATCCGGCGGCGGTGATCCCGACGGCAATGCCCGCCTCCGCACCCTCCTGCTGAAAGCCCGCGAGGCCAACATGCCGGTCGAGAACGTCGACCGCGCCATCAAGAAGGGCACGGGCGAGCTCCCGGGCATCGTCTACGAGGAAATCACCTACGAGGGCTACGGTCCGGGCGGCGTCGCCTTTGTCGTCAAGGTCACCACCGACAACAAGCAGCGCGCGGCGCAGGAGATCCGCAGCGTCTTCTCGCGCCATGGCGGCAACCTTGCCAGCACGGGCGCCGTGGCGTTCCAGTTTTTGCACGCCGGCCAGTTCCTCATCGCGCAGGGACAGACCACCGAGGATGCCTTGCTGGAGATCGCGCTCGCGGCCGGGGCCGATGACGTCATCACCTCGGCCGACGGCTTCGAGGTACGCTGCAACCAGCATGTCTTCGACAAGGTCTCGCACGCCCTCGAGCAAAAGGGTCTCAAGCCCGCCAGCGCCGAGATCGCCTACATCCCCGTGAACACGGTGCCGGTGACCGACATCGGCACGGCGAAAACCATCCTGCAGCTCCACGACACCCTCGACGGGCTCGACGACGTGCAGCACGTCTTCTCCAACGAGGAAATGGACGAGGCCGTCGGCGCCGCGGCGCACGGCTCCTGATTTCTTGGTCGGATATCCCCGGTAGGGCGGCGACTCCGCTCGCCGCCGGGCATATCACGGAGTCGAGACGGAGCTGTTTGTTGTTGGATCGATTCCGGCCTCATGCCCGGCGCGGAACGGAGTCCGCGCCCTACCACGACTGCGGACCGATCCTCTGCACCGCCGCCCCATGACACAAAAATCTGTGTTCATTCGTGCCCAACTGTGGTTAACACCCCCCTTCGCATGAACCCCGCGGAAGCCAACGCCAGCCACCCGTCCGCCGCCATCGGCGAGATCGGGCTCGTGGAGCCGCACGACTTTCATTGCCGCGCGCCGTTCACGTTCGACAGCGGCCAGACGCTCCCCGGCTTCACGCTGCGCTACGAGACCTACGGCCAGCTCAATGCCACGCGCGACAACACCATCCTCATCTGCCACGCCCTCAGCGGTGACCACCATTGCGCCGGCCTGCATCCCGGCGACCGCAAGCCCGGCTGGTGGAACAACCTCATCGGCCCGGGCAAGGCCGTGGACACCCGCCGGTTCTTCGTCGTCTGCGCCAACGTCCTCGGCGGCTGCGTCGGCTCTACCGGCCCGTCCTCGCCCAACCCCGAGACCGGCCAGCCCTACGGCGTGGCGTTTCCGTTCGTCACCATCCGCGACATGGTGCGCTCGCAGAAACTGCTGCTCGATCAACTCGGCGTCGTTTCGCTCTATGCCGCCATCGGCGGCTCGATGGGCGGCATGCAGGTGCTGCAGTGGGGCATCGAGTTCCCCGGGTTCACCCGGCGCATGCTCGCCATGGCCACCACGGCCCGCGAGAGCGCGCAGGCCATCGCCTTCAACGAGGTCGGCCGCCAGGCCATCATGCAGGACCCGGCATGGAACCGCGGCGACTACCCGCGCGATGGCGGCCCGCGCGTCGGTCTCGCCATCGCCCGCATGATGGCGCACATCACGTACCTCTCGGACGCCAGCATGGACCGGAAATTCGGCCGGCGCAAAAAGGAGACCGCCGACCGCGCCGCCTACAACTTCGACATCCAGTTCGAGGTCGAGGGCTACCTGCGCCACCAGGGCGAGAGCTTCATCAACCGCTTCGACGCCAACTCGTACCTCTACATCACGCGCGCGCTCGATCACTTCGACCTCGCCGCCGCCCACGGCTCGCTCGAGCAGGCGTTCGCGGCCGTCGAGGCCGAGACACTCGTGCTCGGCTTCACCAGCGACTGGCTCTTCCCCTGCGAGCAGAACCGCGCCATCGCGCTCGCGCTCCTCCGCGCCGGCCGGCGGGCCAGCTATGCCGAGCTTTCCACCGATCTCGGCCACGACTCCTTTCTCCTCGAGTCTCCCCAGCTCTACGACCTGGTGCGCGGCTTCCTCGAGCGCGACCAGCCGTACGTCTTCGATTTCGCGATTTAAACCTGACACATGCCGTAAACCGTGAATTCACCGATGAATCAGTCGAAACCAGACGGTGGGTGCAGGGGCGTTCCTTGCGGACGCCCCCACGTTCAGCCGCATGAATCCATCTAAGCGCCACCCATGACCAAGCTCGTCGAAAAGCGCACGGTGGACATGCGCATCATCGGGGAATGGGTCGAGCCCGGCACGCGGGTGCTCGATCTCGGCTGCGGCCGCGGTGTACTGCTCGACTACCTCGTCCAGACGAAGCACGTCGCCGCCGTCGGCGTGGACCTCGACTTCACCAAAATTTCCGCCTGCGTGCGCCGTGGCGTCAGCGCCTACCAAGGCGACATGGTGGCCTTCATGCGCGCGTTTTCGGCCAAGCACTTCGACCGCGTCATCTGCTCGCGCACCGTGCATGAGCTCAACGACCCCGCTGAGGTCATCCTCGAGGCCCTGCGCGTCGGCCGGACCGTGACGGTGGGCTTCGTGAACCACGGCTACTGGAAGAACCGCGTCGATGCCCTCCTGCGCGGCCGCAAGCTGCGCAACGCGGTCTATACGACCGACTGGTTCGAGAGCCGGCCCACCAATCCCGTCTCGATCGCCGACTTCGAGCATTTCTGCGCCACCAAGGGCATCACCATCACCCGCCGCGAGCACCTAGGCGGCGACTGGAAGTCCCCCTGCCGCCTCCTCCCCAATCTCTTCGCCGGCTACGCGCTGTACGACCTGGCGAAATGAACCGTAGGGGCGTTGCTTGACGACGCCCAGCTCGCCATGATCCCGAAGGGCGTCGTCAAGCGACACCCCTACCCACCAACCGCGCCGCGTGGATCACGCACACGCAGTCGGCGCCGTCCTCGGTATGCAGCCAGTGCGGCTCGAGCGCGGCGAACTCCCGGTCCATTGCGCCACGCAGGCCGCCGACCTCAAGCAGGACCACGCCGTCCGGCGCGAGCCGGGCGCGCGCCTGCTGGAGGAGCTTGCGGATGATCGCGAGCCCGTCCCGGCCGCCGTCGTGCGCCATGCGCGGCTCGGCCCGGAATTCCGGCGCCTGCGCGTCGACCAGCGAGCTCGGCTCATACGGCGGATTGCTGAGAATGACATCGTACCTTGCCACCGCCACCGCGTCGAAGGTGTCGCTCCGGTGCAGCGTCACCCGGCGCGCCAGCCGGTGGGCCCGCACGTTGATCTTCGCCACCTCCAGCGCATCGGCGGAGAGATCGATGGCATCGACCTTCGCCCGGGGAAAATGCTGCGCCAGCAGGATGGCGAGGCAGCCGGAACCGGTGCAGACATCGGCCACGCGTCGCACTTTCGTCGGGTCGCGCAGCCAGCCGTCCAGCTGCTGCGGGATGATTTCCACGAAATAGCTGCGCGGGATGATCACGCGTTCGTCCACGTAGAACTGCTGCCCGCCGAGCCATGCCTCACGGGTGAGATAGGCGGCGGGCACCCGCTCGACCACCCGCCTCCGGAACACCTCGCGCAGGGCCCCGCGCTCGCCGGCCGTGAGCCGCTTCGCCAGCACGCTTTCGTCGCTGTCCAATGGCAGGGCGAGTGTCCGCAAGACGAGGTAAAGCGCCTCGTCATGCGCCGTGGCGGCCACCTGCCCGAGCGCCACCTTTTCCCGCGCGTAGAGCCGCACCGCAAAATCGAGCCAGGCGCCGGGTGTGGCCAGGCCGGTGCTGCGCGCCAGCGGATCAGCCTTTGGGCGGCTCATCGGTCGTCAGCACATGCACGTGGTTGCCGATGTGGTCCGGACAATAGCACTGGTCGCCGGCGCATTTCGAGCAGTAGCGGAAATCGAGCCGGGGCTCGTCGTTGCTGTTCCGGCCGCAGACATGGCAGGTGTGCCGCGGCGCCTCCGGGGTGGCTTCCGCCACGACTTTGCGCGTCTGCGACTGCATGCGCCGCCGGCCGACCTTGATGTCCAGCCACAGGTCGCGCCCGAAAAAGATCAGGAAATTGCCCACGGCCGCCAGGATCGAGAGCTTCGTCGCCAGCCCGCCCGTGAAGAACGACCACCCGTAGATGACCCAGGTGAGGAGGGCGAGCCACTTGATCTGCACCGGCAGGATCAGGAAAATGTAGAGCACGAAGTCCGGGTTCAGATAGGCGAAGGCGAGGAAGATCGAACCGCCGACAAACAGGTTGCTGCCGATGGCCCCGGGCGTGATGAACGCCACGCCGACCGTAAGCACATAACCCGTCAGGATGAAAAGATTGTAGCGCACAACGCCCCAGTAGCCCTCGAGCGTGTTGCCCGTGAAATAGAGAAAGTAGAGGCCGAAGGCGATCAGCGCCCAATGGGACAATGGCGGGAAAAAGAGAAAGGTGACCAGCCGCCAGACCTCGCCGTGCAGCACCAAGGCGGGGATGAAGACGACCTTGTACGGGTCCAGCAGGTTGAGCAGGAACGTCAGGTACAGGAACGCCTGCCCGATGACCAGGTAGAGCGTGAGGTGCGGGATTGCGAAGGGCTCGAGGCGGCGCTCGAGTCGTTTTAGCCAGGACATGCGGCGTCCAGCTGAGCACAGCCGCGTCCGGGGCGAAATCAAAAAACCGGCGGCGCCGATTATTTTGCGGGTGCTGCCGGGACCTCTGCGGTCGGACCGGCCGGCGCCAGTGCGGGTGCCGCCGCGGACGCGCTCAGGGCCGCCACGAGTTTCTGCCGTTCCTTTTGCAGCGGTTCGACCGTGACCGTGTCGAGCAACACGCGCGCCAGATCGAATTTCTGCTGCTTGATGAGGATATTGGCGGCCTGCAGGCGCATGGTCTGCCGGTCGAAATCCGACGTGGCTTTCTCCTCCAAGGCCGCCCAAGCCTTCAGGGCCCCGTCCCAGTCCGGCACCTCGAGGTCGGCGAAGGATTCGGCGTAGCGGTAGCCGAACTCGATGCGGCCGGGCGCGAGTTCCGCCGCGCGCTGGAAGGAGGCATGCATCGCCTTGTCGAGCACGGGGCGCGTCCACTGGTCGCTTTTCAGGAAATCGTCGCGGGCCTCCGTCAGCAGCGTCCCGAGCTGATAGTGATAAAGCGGCTCGTTCGGCGTGAGATCGATGGCGTCGAGGTAATAGGTCACCGCCTGCAGCGGCTTGCCCTCCTCGGCGACATAGTTGCCGAGCTGGTTTTTCACGAGGGCCCAGGTGCGGAGGAAGGCCGCGGTGCGCGCCCCGTCCTTCTGCGCGTCGCGGGCCAGGAGCTCGTCCGCCTTCAGCAGCATCACCGCCGACTGCCGGCGCATGCTGATCTTGCCCAGCATCACGCCATAGGCCGCGTAGGCCGGCGCATAATCGGGATTTTTCTTGAGATATGTGTCGTAGTCGTTCGCCAGGTCCTGCATCTGCGTGCGAAAGTTTTCCTCGTCGAAATTTTTTCCGGCCTTCTCAGCGCCCGCCAGCAACTCCTGCTGCCGCGCCACCAGCGCCTGCAGGCCCTGCTCGGCCGCGGAAGGCGATGCCGCCATTGGCTCGGCCGGAGCCGGAACCGACGCGGTCTCCGCCGCGCGCCCCTTGGCGCACGGGATGAGCAGAACAAGGAACACGGGGACTAGGCGTTTCTTCATGGGATGGCTGCGACAGGCTCAGGCAGCCGAAGTGCCCCTGCAAACCTTGATCGGCCATGGAACGGGGCGGAGGCTCGGGTCGTCCTCGGCTTGCCTCCTGTGCAACGGATCGCGATCGGAAATTTTACAGGAGCCAATCCGAGGGAAACCCGGGACGGAGGAAGTCATTTAAATGAAAGGGTTCGAATTTCACTGGCGCATTTTCGCGCCTCACTAATGTGTCGGTATGCCCGCGCCGCCACCCGCCTCTCTGCCGCCCGTCCCGGGCCGGGGCGTCGCCTTCAACCCGCCGAACCGCTTCGAGCGGCTGCATATCGAGCCCGACCCGGACTGCCCGCCGGAGGAGCGGACCCACCCACGCACGCAGTTCTTCATCGACGCCAGCGAGTCCTTGCTCACCGCGAGCGACAGCCCCGACCTCGGGCACAACATGGGGCTGAATGCCTACCGCGGCTGCGAGCATGGGTGCGCCTATTGCTTTGCCCGGCCCTTCCATGAGTACCTCGGATTCTCCAGCGGGCTCGAATTCGAGACGAAGATCATGGTGAAACTCCGCGCCCCCGCGCTGCTGCGCCGCGAGTTGTCCGCCCCCGGCTGGCGGCCGCAGGTCATCACCATGAGCGGCGTGACCGACTGCTACCAGCCGGCCGAGCGGCAGTTCCGCCTCACCCGCGCCTGCCTTGAGGTCTGCGCCGAGTTCCGGAATCCCGTCGCCGTCATCACCAAGAATTTCCTCGTGACGCGCGACCGCGATCTCCTCGCGGACCTCGCGCGGCAAGACGGCGTGATCGTGTACGTTTCGGTGACCACCCTCGATCCCGACCTCGCCGGCAAACTCGAGCCGCGCGCCGCCCGGCCCGAGCACCGCCTCCAGGCCATCCGGCTGCTCGCCGAGGCGGGCGTGCCCGTCGGCGTGATGGTGGCACCGGTCATCCCGGGCCTCACCGACCATGAAATGCCCGCCATCCTCGCCGCGGCCGCCGAAGCCGGAGCCAGGACCGCCGGCTATGTCATGCTGCGTCTGCCCCACGCGGTGAAGGACCTTTTCATCCAGTGGCTCGATGATCACGCGCCGGCGAAAAAGGCCCGCATCCTCGACCGCATCCGCGCGGTGCGCGGCGGCGAATTGTACCGGAGTGCGTGGGGTTCCCGCATGACCGGCGAGGGGATTTTTGCCGAGCAGGCCGGGGAACTCTTCCGCATGGGCGCGCGCAAGGCGGGCCTGAACTTGGAGCGTCGGGAACTTTCGACCGCACACTTCCGGCGCCCCGGCGGCGTGCAGCTGGAAATGCTGTGAGCCGGAAAAATCCCACCGCCTGCAACGTGACGGACGGAAACCCCTCCAACGTTCCGCAACGTCCGACGGACAAGACCGTCGTGCTGCTGCACGGGCTCGGCTTGGCCAGCTGGGCGATGAAGCGCTTCGAGACCGCGCTCCGACGCGACGGCTTCCGGGTGCTGAACCTTTCCTACCCCTCGCGCCATGTGCCGCTCGAGGAGCTCGCAGCCCACTGGCTGCCGGGTGCGCTGCAGGCCACGGGAGCCGGTCTGCCGGTCCGGCTCCACTTCGTCACGCATTCGATGGGAGGCATCGTGCTGCGGGCATACCTGCGCGCCCATCCGCTCGTCACTCCAGGCAATGTCGTCATGCTCGCTCCGCCCAACGCCGGCAGCGAAGTGGTGGACCGGCTCTCGCGGTTTCCCCCGTTTCGCTGGTTCACCGGCGTGAACGGAGCCCGCCTCGGCACCGCGGCGGATTCGTTTCCTCGCATCCTCGGCCCCTGGCGCGCCCGCACTGATTCGATCACAAGTACCCGCTCCGGGCCTGCGGCAGAGGCGGATGCCGGCCGGCTCGGCATCATCGCCGGCGACCGCACGTTCAATCCGCTCTTCTCGTCGTGGATTGCCGGCCCCAACGATGGGAAGGTCTCCGTGGCCAGCACGCGCCTGGATGGCATGGACGATTTCTTGGTGCTGCACCACTCGCACACCTGGCTCCAATGGCACCGCGAGACGATCCACCATGTCCGCACCTTCCTGCATACCGGCCGTTTCGACCATGCGGCCCGGACCGGACATTTGTAACCTAATGGGTGACAAAACGCGGTAGGCTTCCGCGATGGTCGAAACGCTTGTAAATAAGCGTGAAAGTATCCGGAAACATCTCCAAGTTCGCGGCGGTCAAGCTTCCCTGCTCCAAGCGGATTCCTCCCCACGCCAGCCCCCTCCGAAACGTTCGCGCTCCGCTCCTGGATTGATTAATCCTAAGAAAACGCAGGCCGCGGCGTTTTCCTTTCAGCCGCCCCGTCATGAAATTACGGTCCGTCCTCCTCGCCGGTTCGCTGCTCGCCAATGCCGGCCTGCTCGCCGCCCTCGCCTACGAGCCCTCGCTCGCGCCGCCCGCCTTCCGTGACTTCTTTGCCCGCGGTGCCCAATCGCCAGTGGACACGACCGCTGCCG
>CAIKHO010000034.1 GCA_903827245.1 uncultured Opitutia bacterium | reverse complement strand
CGTGCCGCGCGCACCCACGGCGTAATAGGTCCCGTTGGCCGTGGCCACGCCGTAGAGCGGGCGCTGTGTGTTGGCGTCGATGGTGCGCCAAGCGGGGTCACCATCCTTGCGCAGGAGGATATTGAAGCCGTTGCCCACGACCACGAGGGTGCCCTTTTCATAGAAGACGCCTTCGTAATTGCTGCCCTTGAAGCTTTCCTTGGCGCCAGACCCACGCCAGACCCATTGGTCGAGCGCGTCGGAGGCGGATGCGCGGCATCCCGCCAGCAGCAAGCCGGCGAGCAGAACAAGACACGCCAAGGGGCGGAGGACAAAGGCAATGGGAAAGACCATGGCGGGAAAATCAAAACGCGACGTAAATGAAGGGCTGTACAGGCAGGGTAAGGCGATAAAGCAGGTAATGGAAGAAGACTCCGACGGCCACGCCGACCAGCAGCGAGATGACCTGCCGGGCCGCGCGCGATTGAAGGATGGTGGCGAGCGAGTTCATGGCTTGGGGAGATAGCCCAGCTCGACGGACATGGCGCGGACCTTGGTGGCGACGAGATCGCCGAGTTTGGCGGCGCCGAAGCGGGTCAAATGGGTGCGATCGTAAAAGTCATCCGGCGTGAAGTCCCGGCCGTACTCGATGGCGTCATATCCGCCTTCCTTCCATAACCGCACGCCCATCTCGAAGGTGATCTTGTCGCGATACTGCTCCTCCTCGGTCAGGCGTCGGAGATAGTAGGGGCTGCTGCCGCTCATCAAGATAAGCGTCCGTTTTTTGAGGGCGGCGGGGAAGATATCCTTGATTCCATCAGTGAGGAGTGTCCAGACGGGGGGATAGACCTGCCAGTAAGCCGCAGGGTCCTTTTTAAAGTCGCCGGTGGGATCCGGGTTGAAGGCAAACATGCTGACGCCTTTCACATTCACCAACTCGAGCGCGAGCGTGCTGGGCGGATAGCGGACATCGTAAGGAAACAGGGAGCCGTCGGGGTCCGGATCCGGATAGCGCTTTCGTGGATCGAGAAAACGGGTCACGCCCGGTGTCATCAAGGTTCCCCAGACCGTGTTGAAATCCTGGTAGGCCACATCATTCCAGAAATCGTTGAAGTAGCACCAGCTATCCAGCCAGGAGGAGATGCGGAGTTCCTGGATGCCATCCTTGAAATAATATTTCACGATGTTCCCGGCAATTGCCGACGCGCGGGGCTCGTCCGCCATCAGCAATCCCTTGTAATAGGCATCCCAGTAAACCCAGCGATAGACATTGCTGCCGCCTGGGGTCGGGGCTTGGGCGGGGAAGGCATTGGCGATGTAAATTTGACGCGGATATTCGTCGCGCAAAGCCTCGGCGGCGACCGAGGCGCCATCCGTGATCAGCGAGCTGTCAAAGGCGAAATTCACCACGCAATAACCGTCACCCAGCTTTTCCTGCAGGCGTTTGCTCCACATCTGGTCCGGCAGTTGGGCGACGCCGCGCAGGATGGAATTGCCTCCGACAATCACCAGGATCTGGCCCGGTTTGATCTTGGAACGCACGATCGCCATCATCTCATTGACCGTCGGATAATATTTCGACTCCGGGGAGGTATATTGCGTGAAGCGCGAATAATTCCGGTGGACGTCGAGGCGCGCGGCGTGGCGGCCCAGCAGGCACAGGCCGGCGAAACCCGCCGCCACGCCGAAGAGGAGGGTCTTCGGCATGAAGGTGGCGCGTATCCCGCGAAAGATTTCGGCAGCGGTCATTTGAACGTAAAGAGCAGCGAGGCCATGGTCAGGGCGCGCGGCAGCGGGTAGAAAAACAGCAGCCAGCCGAGCCAGACAAACAATTGCGTGAAGGCCCAGCAAGTGCGCGGCTGACGTTCGAGCCACGCGGCGAGTCGCGGCCCGAGGCCCGGGAGGGCGGCATAATTCGAGCAAATGGCGAGACCGACGCCGTGGTACAGGCCCCACACCACGAAATTCCAGGCCGGGCCGTGCCACAGGCCGCAAAGAGCGAAGGCCAGCAGCCCGTTGAAAACCTTGCGCGGGAGGCCATGCCGGCTGCCGCCGAGCGGAATATAAACGTAGTCCCGGATCCAGGAGCTGAGCGAGATGTGCCAGCGCTGCCAGAAGTCCTGGATGCTCTGCGCCGCGTAAGGCCAGTTGAAATTCTCGGGCAGCTTGATGCCCAGCAGGCGGGCGAGCCCGATGGCGATGTCGCTGTAACCGCTAAAATCCATCAGGATGCGCATCGCAATCAGCGCGAACAGGAACCAGCGCTCGACCATGCCGTAGGACGCGAATCGCACGACCAGATTGCCGGGTTCGACGCTGGGCGCATAAAAATCGAGGGCCAGGGTGAGATTGTCGGCGATGACGACCTTCTTGAGAAAGCCCATGGCGATGCGGCAGAGGCCCTCGGCGGCGTCGGCAGAACCGACGTTGGCCGCACCTTCCTGCAGCGCGCCCACGAACTGCCGGAAGCGCTTGATCGGGCCGGCAACCAGCGAGGGGAAGAAGATGGCGAAAATCGCGAAGTGCAGCGGATTCCGGAGCGGAGCGGCGCCTTTGCGCACCTCGTACAGGTAATGAATGAATTCGAAGGCGAAAAAACTCATGCCGAGGGGCGGCACGAAGAGATAGATGCTGCCGGCGGGTGCCACCAGGCCAGGCAGCTGCTTCCGCGCAGCGGCATCGACGGCCGGGCCCCAGTCCTTATTGATCAATCCCAGCACCTCGTCCGAGAGAAAATGGGTATATTTGTAGAAGCAGAGCGCGAGCACGCTGAGCACGATGCCGGCGGCGCAGGCGAATTTGTTGCGGGTGAGGCCGAGCGTATAAGTCACGATCGCGAGCGCGATGATCGGCAGCATGCCTGCCGGCCCGGCGAAGTGATAATGAAACGTGACGCAGGCGACGAAGAGAAAGGGCAGTCGCAGGAAAGGCTTTCTCAGCAGCCAGAAAACGGGGATCGCGACCAGGGCGAAGATGACGAACCAAAAGCTGTTGAAGATCCGGCCGTAGTCCTGCACGTCCGCCGGCGCAAAGACGGCCCGAAGCGATTGAACCCACTGGGAAATGACGATCATGCGGGTCTGCAGACTGCAGGGAAGGGGTGCGGGAGTGAGTCTGAAATCTTGGCCGGGCGATCAGCTACTTGACCTTGATCTTTGTGCGCGAGATGGCCCGGCCTTCCTTCTGCATGGAGAAATACTTGAAAAGAATCTGGTCGGCACCCCAGGAGGAGCCCTTCTGCAGGCGGTTGGGGGAGAGGAACCAATCGAGCAGGACCTGGGCGCAGATGGCGGGATCCTTGATGTCGAGCGCGGGAATCGTCTTGGCGTCGAGACGGAAGAGCTCCTCGCGCGAATAGAACACGCCCCGCATGCGGCTGCGGACGAATTGATCGTGGAATTTCGGGAATTCGGCGGTGCCACGCGCCTGGAGCGCGTCCGCCTCGGCAATGCGGGCGTTCTGGGCGAGCAATTCCACGAGTTTCATCTGGCAGTGCGCCACGCCTTCGGGGCTCAGGCCGGAATCGCGCTGCAGGCTTTCGCGGCCGGTGAGTTTGCCGGTGAGGCTGAGATACTCGAAATAATTGTCCAGGACGTCGATCAGCGCGGCCTCGTCACCCTTGGCGATCAGCGTCCGTGCCTCGTCAAGGTTCCCCTGCAGGGCCTTGTAATTGGCGAGGGCGTTTGCCGCGACCGGTGGCGGATTGCCCCCGAATTGCTGCTGAAAATAACCCGCCACGTCGTAACGAACCGATTCCTCGGCCGGCTTGTCGTTTGCCTTGCCGCTCTTCAGCGCTTCCTGACGCGCCTCCTCCTCCCGCTTTTTCTTCACCTTGTCGAAACCATCGCGGTAAATGTTGGATTCGCGCTCCACCATGCCGCGCAGGATGCCGGCCTCGACCTGTTTGCCCGGGGTGGGGTAGGACTGGGCGAACTGCTCGAGGTCCTCCAGCTTGCCGCCGCTGGCGGCCAGGCCTTCGCCGTAGGCCGCGGCCAGCGCGGGCTGTTCGGCCGGGTCGGCGCCCTGCACGAGACTGAGCGAGCCCTGCTGGACATCGCTGGCGATGACGCGGACGATGGTCTCCCGCGCAAACAAACGGTCTTCCTCGAGGGTGGGGAAAATCATGGCCTCATCGGCCCGGACGAGACGGCATAGCGTCTCAAGGATTTGGCCCAGCGCGACTTTCGTCTCCGGGCGGCTGGCCTCGGGCAGGTTGTGAAGGTAGATGGCGCAATTCACCACGCTTTCGGTCGCCTCCTTCATGTCGCCCAGCTGCGGTAGCACGGTATTGCGGAAGTAGTCGATCGTGAAGTCCCCCAGCTTGAGGTCCCCATGCTCCAGCTTCCGCCCGGCAGTGGTATTGGGATAGGCGGTGAGGATGCGGTCGATGTTCTTCATCGCCTGATCGTAGTGGAAATTGATGTATTCGTACGAATACGCCCCCTCGTTGATCCGGCGGACATAGACGTCGGCCCGCTCGTAGAGCCGCTGCGCCTCGGCCTCATCCTCGGCGGTTGAGCGCGTTTGTTTGGCGCAACCGCTCGAAAGGAGCCCGAAAGCCAAGGCGCCGGAGGCAACCACGGCCAGGCTGATGACCCTGAAACGGAGAAGATGAGGTTTGAGCATGTCTGACGTTGAAAAAACCGGCCTCGGGTGGAGGGATAAAAGGCGATAACGCCAACCGCCCCGGCGAACCGCAATCTTAAAGAACGTCCGCGAACGTGGAGCGCAGCGAGGCGAAGCACGCGTAGCCCACCAGGCAGATGGCGCCGCTGCCGAGATAGAGCCAGCCGAGGTGAACGGGATTCACGGGATGGTTCCAGAGCAGGGCATCCCGCAGCAGCTCGATGGCATGCAGCACGGGGTTGAATCGCAGCACCGCCCAGAGCTGGGGGTGCTCGCGGATGCGGCTGCTCGAGAAAAACACCGCGCTGACATACATCAGCAGGATGGTGGCAAATTGCGTCAGCTGGCTGATGTCCCGGAAGAATACACCCAAGGCTGCCAAAAACCAGGCCAGCCCGGCCGCAAGGAGCACGATGGGCAGGATGATGACGGGCAGCCACGCGGCCGAGGCGGGCAGGCCGCGGCCAAAAATCACCTGGCCCAACACGACCAAGCTGAGGCTGATGACAAAATTGAAGAAACACGCCCCGAGGTTGGCGAGCGGCAGCACTTCCAGCGGGAAAACCACCTTTTTGACGAGGTTGGGATTGCCGACGATGACCGCCGGCGACTGGCCGATGATCTCAGCCAGGAAATGGAAAACGGTCAGCCCCACCAGCAGTGCCAGCGCGAAATCAACCGGGGTCTCGTCGGGCAGCACGCCGAAGTGGCCGCTGAAAATCTTGCCGAAGACAACAAAGTAAAGCCCGAGCATGAGCAGCGGATTCAACACCGCCCATCCGACCCCGAAGTAACTGCCCTTGTGCTTCAGGCCGAAATTCCG
>CAIKHO010000033.1 GCA_903827245.1 uncultured Opitutia bacterium | reverse complement strand
CGTCGCGCCCGATCCACATGAATCAACCGCGGCCCGGGGTCGTTCACCCGGTTCCTCTGGCCGGTGCCCCGATGCGTCCGCCCCAGAACCGCGGTCCGTCCGGCATCCAGGTCCTCCGTCCCCCAGCCGGTCCGCCGGTCACTGCCCGCCCTGATTTTCGCGGTTATCCCCCCGCCAACCCGACCCGGCAGCCCATCGTGGCCCCGCGGCCGGCACCCGCCCCTCCCACCGCATTCGGCGGTTACAATCGCGGTAGCGATGCCCGTGCCGCCAGCGAGCGCGGCCAGACGAGCCGCCAGCAAAGCCGGCCGGCCAGCCCGGCCCCCGCCAACCGGCCCGCCCCCCCGGCGCCCCAGCCACGCGGCGGCTCCGGTGGTACCGGGGGTCCCAGCGGTGACCGTGATCCCGAGCGTAAGAGAAACTGAGCCCTCCGGCCTTAACTTTCCGAGACCATGAATTCCGCCCTCCGCTTTTTCTTTCCCGCCGTCCTGCTCGGCGCCGCACTGATCAACCCCGCCTGCTCGGTCGCACCGGCCGCCGCTCCGGTTCCCGCGTCCGCCGCGGTCCAGGTTGGGAACCCCGCGCCGCAACGCCAGTTTGCCACGCCCGCCGAGGCGGTGAAGGCCCTGCTCGCCGCCACCCAGCCGCATGACCGGGATGCGCTCCGCGAAATCTTCGGGCCCGATAGCCAGGAGCTGATGTCCGGCGACAAGGTCGCGGACGCCAACGCCTACGCCGCCTTTGCCCAAGCCCTCGCCCAATTCTGCCGATTCTCCGATGTCGGCGACGACAAGGTCGTGCTTAACATTGGCGCGCAGGACTGGCCGTTTCCCATTCCGCTCGTGAAAAGGGACGGGCAATGGTTCTTCGACACCGCCGCCGGCAAGGATGAGATCGTCAACCGCCGCGTCGGCGAAAACGAACTCACCGCGATCGGCGTCTGCTGCACCTATGTCGAGGCCCAGCGGGAATACGCCGAGTAAGACCGCGACGCCAGCGGGGTGCTCAAATACGCCCAGAAAATCAAGAGCACGCCCGGACAGAAGGACGGACTTTATTGGGAGCCTGCTGCCGACGAGGATTCCAGCCCCTTGGGCCCGCTCGTCGCCAGCGCTCGCGCCGAGGGGTACGGCCCGCACAAGGAAGGCGAGCCGCCCCAGCCGTTTCACGGTTATCTTTTCCGGATTCTCACCGCCCAGGGAACCCATGCTCCCGGCGGGAAATACAATTACATCATCAACGGCAACATGATCGCCGGCTTTGCCCTGATCGCACATCCAGCCCGCTGGGGCGACTCGGGCGTCATGACTTTCATCGTTAATCAGCAGGGCAAGGTCTACCAGTGCAACCTCGGGCCCGACACCGAGGCGAAGGTCGCCGCCATGACCACATTCGATCCCGATGCCTCGTGGACGCCAGTGACTCCGCCGGGCAATCCGTGAACGGGATCGTCCGGACCAGCCTGCTTGCAGGCGATGAGCGTTGTAGCCGGGCTCGCCGAGCCCGGTCCGGGGTCAGCGACCCCGGCTACAATACACGGAATCGCCTGCACGCAGCCTACTCCTGAACGACTCCACCCCACGCCAAATTCCGCCCAGCGAATCGCATTTTTCGCCCATGAAAGCGCCTTGCGCCATCCGCGCTCCCGGCCGATGGTAACCGCATGTTCCGCCGCCTCAGCGTTCTCGTGGTCATGCTCGCCTGCGCCTTTGCGCCGGCACTGCCCGCGCTCGCGGCGGTCCTGCCGGAGCCCGCGGCCTGCTGCTGCGACGGCGACCATTGCTGCAGCCGGCCCGAGTGCCCGGCCCCCGTGGCCGTCCGTCTGGACAACTCGCCAACGGCCGGGATCGCGCTGGTTTCCCGCGCGACCACCCCACGCGCCGCGTTGCGGTTGACCCGCACGCTCTTCGTTTTCGTTTCGCCGGCCCCGGTGATTCGCGTGCCCGGCGCCGCGGATCAGGCCGCCTTGGTCGCCGCTGCGAGTGTGCCGTTGTTCACGGCCCACTGCAGCTTCCTGCTCTAAGGGCTCCAAGCCCTTGGTGTGTCCGTCCGTTTCGCCGGGCTTCGGCGTCGCCGGATCGTTCACGCCGTCGCAGAGGCGAACGCGTACCCCGCGCCAGCCTTCGCCGCCGATTCCTTTCCGGGAATCCGTCCCTCCTGCCACTCCGTCCCCTTGATTTTATGAAACGCATCTTCCTCCTCTCCCTTTTTCTCTCCCTGCGGTTCGTTGCCGCCGGACAGCCACTGGCGACGCCTGCGCCCCTCGCCCCCGCCCCCTCGCCCCTCGCGAGCGTAGCTCACGCCGTCTACCAGTGCCCCATGCATCCGTGGATCCAGTCGGATCACGCCGGCAAGTGCACCATCTGCGGCATGGAACTCGTCATCGCCAGCCACGCCTCCGCCACGGCGCCCGCCAACACTGTCGCGCTCGCCCCCTCGCAAGTCACCACCATCGGCGTCACCACCACCCGCGTCTCCCGCCAGCCGCTGGCCCGCACGCTCCGCGTCACCGGGCGCATCGATGACGACGACACCCGCCATCGCATCCTCGCCGCGCGCGTTCCCGGCCGCGTGGAAAAACTGTTCGTCACCTATGCCGGCCAGCGCGTCGTCGCCGACGCCCCGCTCGCCGAGATCTACAGCACCGAGATGCTCACCGCCCAGCGGGTCTACGTCGAGCGCCGCAAGTCCGGCGCCGGCGCGATTCCCGCCGCCGAGATGGCCGCCGCGCGCGAGCGCCTGCTCGAGATCGGATTGACCGGCCCCGACATCGACGAACTGGACCGCACCCTGCACCCGACCGCGCTGCTGACTGTCCGCGCCCCGATGTCCGGCACCGTCGTCGCCAAGCACGTCTACGAGGGCCAGTACGTGCAGGTGAGCGACCAGCTGTTCGAGATCGGCGACTTCTCGCACATGTGGTTTGTCTTCGATGCCTATGAGCAGGACCTGCCGTGGCTGCGCGCCGGCGAGACCGTCGACATCACCACGCGCGCCTTCCCCGGCGTCGTCATCACGGCGCCGATCGACTTCATCGACCCGAACTTCAACGAGACCACCCGCACGACCAAGGTCCGCGCGATCATCCCCAATCCGCATCCCGGCATGGACGGCGAGGAACACGTCCTCCCGCACCGCGTCTTGGCCGAGGGCCACGTGGAGGTGGACGCCGCCACCGTGCTGGCGGCGCCGCGCTCCGCCGTCCTCGACAGCGGCGGCGGGCCAGTCGCCTATGTCGACCTCGGCAACGGCAGCTACGAACAGCGCCGGCTCCTCCTCGGCCGCCGTGGCGACAGCCTGGTCGAGATCCTGTCCGGCCTCGCCGATGGCGAGCGGGTCGTGACCAACGGCGCCCTGCTCATCGACGCCCAGGCCCAGCTCGCCCGCGAGGCGGAGCCGCTGCCGGGCGGCCCGGTTTCGAGCGTCGCGCCCGGCGACCAGCCCGCCCCCGCCGGCTCCGGCCTCGCCGCACTGGCGAACACCGCCATCGAGGCCGCCGATGCCCTCGCCAGTGACGACTACGCGCACTTCCTGCGCATCCTCCCCGCCGTTAACACCGCCGCACAAAATTATCCGGCGTTGCCGAAACTCGATCCCGGCTCCGACCTCAAGTCCGCGCGCCGCTCCTTCGAGCCTTGGAGCACCGCGGTCGCCGATCTCCTCAAGCCGCAGCGCGCCCAGCTCGGCCTGAAGATCTTCCAGTGCTCCATGTCCCCCGTGTCTCATACCGGCCGCTGGGTGCAGCGCGGCGAGCCGCTGAAGAACCCGTTCTTCGGCTCCGCCATGGCCGACTGCGGCGAGGAAGTCCGCTGACCCGCCGCCCGCCATGATCAACCGCCTCATCCGCTGGTCGCTCGAGAACCGCTTCCTCGTCCTCTGCGCCTCCCTGCTGCTCTTCGGCTGGGGTCTCTTCGCCGTGCGCCACGTGCCGGTCGACGCCATCCCCGACCTGAGCGAAAACCAGGTCATCGTCTTCGCCGACTGGGAGGGCCGCAGCCCGCAGGAGATCGAGGACCAGGTCACCTACCCGCTCTCCGTCAACCTCCAGGGTCTTGCCGGCGTGCGCTCCGTCCGCGCCTCGTCGATGTTCGGCTTCTCGCTCATAACCGTCATCTTCGACGACAACGTCGACAACTACTTCGCGCGCACGCGCACGCTCGAGCGCCTCAACTACCTCGGCAACGTCCTGCCCGCCGGCGTCACGCCGCGGCTCGGGCCCGACGCCACCGGGCTCGGGTGGGTCTACCAGTATTACCTCAAGGACGCCTCCGGCAGCCACGACCTCGGTTCGCTCCGCGCCTTGCAGGATTATTTCGTGCGCTACCAGCTCGCCGCCGTCCCGGGCGTCGCGGAGGTCGCCGGCATCGGCGGCTTCGTCCGCCAGTGGCAGGTCGAGGTCTCGTCCCTGCGCATGCGCCAGTACGGCATCTCGCTCCCGCAGGTTCTCGACGCGCTCGCCCGCAACAACGTCAACGTCGGCGGCCGCACGCTCGAGGAGAACGGCATGGAGTTCATCGTCCGCGGCCGCGGGCTCATCAATTCCCTTGGCGATATCGAAAACATCTCCCTCGCGCTGCGTGACGGCGTGCCCGTGTACGTGCGCGACATCGCCACCGTCCAGGTCGGCGGCGACTATCGCCGCGGCGCCCTCGATGTCGACGGCCACGAGGTGGTCGGCGGCGCCGTCGTCATGCGCTCCGGCGAGAACGCCTGGCAGGTCATCCAGGACGTCAAGGCCCGCCTCGCCCAGATCGCCGCCGGCCTCCCGCCCGGCGTCACCATCGAGCCGTTCTACGACCGCAGCGACCTCATCGCCCGCGCCATCGACACGCTCAAGCACACGCTCTGGGAGGCCGTGATCCTCGTGACGCTGATGCACGTCATCTTCCTCTTCCACTTCCGCAGCATCCTCATCGTCACGCTGCCTCTGCCCGCCTCGATCCTCGTCGCGTTCATCCTGATGAAGCAGTTCGGCATCCAGTCGCACATCATGTCGCTCACCGGCATCGCGATCGCCATCGGCGTGCTCGTCGACGCCGCGATCGTCATGACCGAGAACGTCATCCGCCACTGCGAACTGGCCGAGGCGGAGAAGGATGCTGCACATCCCGGAACCGAAGGCTCCCGCCTCACGCCCGCCGAGACCTGGCAGGTCGTCCTCACCGCTTCGCAACAGGTCGGCCGGCCCATTTTCTTTGCGATGGGCATCATCATCCTCGCCTTCATCCCCGTCTTCAATCTCACCGGCCAGGAGGGCCGGCTGTTCCATCCGCTGGCCTGGACCAAGACGTTCGCGATGATCGGCGCCACCGTCTTCGCCGTCACGCTCGTGCCCGTCCTCTGCACCTTCCTCGTGCGCGGCCGCTTCCACGCCGAGAACCGCAACTGGGTCATGCGCGGCCTCCTCGCCCTCTACGAGCCCGTTCTCGATTGGGCCCTCCGCTGCCGCAAGACCGTCCTCGCCCTCGCCGCCTCCCTCCTCGCCTTCTGCGTCATCCTCGCCTTCGGCCTGCCCCAACCGGTGCTTTCCCGTCTCCCGTCCCCTGTCTCCCGTCACCTTTCCGGGTTTGGGACTGAGTTCATGCCCGCCCTCCAGGAGGGCTCGCTCCTCTTCATGCCCGTGCTCCTGCCGAGCACGTCGCTGACCGAGATCAAGCGCATCATGGCCTGGCAGGACCGCGTTATCCGCGCCACGCCCGAGGTCGCCAGCGTCGCGGGCAAGCTCGGCCGCTTCGACACCGCCACCGACCCCGCTCCCGCCGAGATGATCGAGACCACCATCATGCTCCGTCCGCCCGCCGAGTGGCGCCCGGGCATGACCAAGGAAAAGTTGGTCGCCGAGCTCACCGCCAAGCTCACCGAGGTGCCCGGCTACGTGCCCGGCTTCCTCCAGCCGATCGAGAACCGCATCCTCATGCTCTCGACCGGCATCCGCGCCCAGCTCGGCATCAAGATCTTCGGCAACGACCTCGACGCCCTCCAGCAGAAGGCCGTCGAGATCGCGCAGGTCGTCAACCGCATTCCCGGCGCCACCGGCGTCGCTCCGTCCCGCGTGCAGGGCAAGCCCTACCTCGAGATCACCGCCGACCGCAACGCCCTCGCCCGCTACGGGCTCGACGTCCAAGCCGTGCTCGATGTCGCCGAGACCGGCCTCGGCGGCAAGACCGCCACGACCACCATCCAGGGCCGTGAGCGCTGGCCCGTGCAGGTCCGCTTCGAGCGCGCCGACCGCGAGGACCTCGACCGCCTCGCCGCCCTTCCCGTCGCGCTGCCCGACGGCCAGTTCATCCCGCTCGGCCAGGTCGCCTCCATCCAGCGCGTCACCGGACCGAACGAGATCGCCAGCGAGAACGGCCGCCTCCGTGCCTTCGTCCAGGCCAACGTCACCGGCCGCGACCTCGGCAGCTTCGTCGAAGACGTGAAAAAAAGTGTCGCGCGTTACGTGACACTCGATCCGGGCATGACCGTGGAGTATTCCGGCCAGTACGAGAACCAGCTTCGCGCGCGGCAGACGCTGCGCCTGATCGTGCCGGTGGTGCTCGTGATCATCTTCGCCATCCTCACGCTGACCTTCCGCTCGGTCACCGAGGCCGCGCACGTGATTCTCGCCGTCCCTTTCGCCCTCACCGGTGGCGTGCTGCTGCAATGGTTCATGGGCTTCAACTTCAGCGTCGCCGTCTGGGTCGGCTACATCGCCCTCTTCGGCACCGCCATCCAGACCGGCGTCGTCATGGTCGTGTACCTCGAGGAGGCGGTGAAGAAGGCCATCGCCGTAAAAAATGCCGCCGCCGCGCGCGCCGCGCCCCACCTTCCACCTTCAACGTTCAACCTTCAACTTGACCGCAAGGAGTTCATCACCGCCGTCAAGGCCGGCGCCCGGCTCCGCCTCCGTCCAAAGGTCATGACCGTCGCCACCGCCATCGCCGGGCTGCTCCCGATTTTCTGGAGCACCCGCACCGGCGTCGAGGTCATGCAACCCATCGCCACCCCGGTGGTCGGTGGAATGCTGTCCTCCCTCGTCCACATCCTCGTCGTTACGCCCGTGATCTTTGCCTGGCTGCATGGGCGCAAGCTCGCCCCCGCGGCCGACGCCAGCCCCGCCTCCCAGTCATGAAGGTTTCGCCCCCGGAAAAATATTTCTGCCCCATGTGCGAGGGCGTGGCGTCCGACGTGCCCGGGGATTGTCCCATGTGCGGCATGGCCTTGGAGCGGAATCCCGCGTGGGTCGCACCGGCGGCGGGCCCGGCAATCTACACCTGCCCGATGCATCCCGAAATCGAGCAGGATCACCCCGGCGACTGCCCGATCTGCGGCATGGCGCTCGAGCCCAAGGTCGCCCGTGCCGGCGATGCCGGGGAGGAAAATTCCGAACTGCGCGACATGACCCGGCGCCTGTGGATTGGGGGCGGTCTGGCCCTGCCGGTCTTCGCACTCGCGATGGCGCATCTCGTGCCGGCCATCGCCCATCTCGCCAACGGGACCGCCAGCCGCTGGACCCAATTCCTTCTCTCCACCCCGGTGGTCTGGTGGGCCGGCTGGCCGTTCTTTGTCCGCGGGGTGCGTTCGTTCCGCCACGGCCACTGGAACATGTTCACGCTGATCGCGCTCGGGGTGGGCTCGGCGTGGAGCTACAGCACGATCGCGTTACTCCTGCCCGGGCTGTTTCCGCCCGCGATGCGTGCGCACGGCGGGGTCGTGGATGTCTACTTTGAGGCCGCCGCCGTCATCGTCGTCCTCGTCCTTCTCGGGCAGGTGCTCGAACTTCGCGCCCGCGCCCGCACATCCGGTGCGCTCAAGGCGCTCCTCAATCTCGCGCCACCCACCGCCCTTCGGGTCACAGATTCGGGTGATGTCGAGGTCGCACTGGCCGAGGTCAAGGCGGGTGACCGCCTGCGGGTGCGCCCCGGCGGCAAGATTCCCGTGGATGGTGTCGTGGAGGAAGGCGCGTCCTCCGTCGACGAATCGATGATCACCGGGGAATCGCTGCCGGTGGAAAAAAGTCGGGCGACCGCGTCAACGGCGGCACCGTCAACGGCACCGGCGGTTTCGTCCTCCGCGCCGACAAGGTCGGGGCCGATTCCCTGCTCGCGCGCATCGTGCAGATGGTCGCCGAGGCCCAGCGCAGCCGCGCGCAGATCCAGGGCGTGGCCGACCGGGTCGCGGGGATCTTTGTGCCGGCGGTGGCGAGCGTCGCCGTGCTGACATTTTTGATCTGGTTCTTCATCGGACCCGAGCCGCGACTCGCCTATGCCATCGTCAACGCGGTAGCCGTGCTGATCATCGCGTGCCCGTGTGCGCTGGGACTGGCCACCCCGATGGCGATCATGGTCGGCGTCGGTCGCGGCGCCCAGGCCGGCGTGCTCGTCAAGAACGCCGCCGCCCTCGAGCTCCTCGGCCAGGTGAACTGGCTCGTGGTCGACAAGACCGGCACGCTCACCGAGGGGAAACCCCGCCTCACCGATCTGAACTTGGTGGAGCGCATTGACCTCAACGCGCTTTCTTCGACCCAGCGGCTTGAGAACAAGCCGCTCCACCTTCGAGCCGACGAACTCCTGAGTCTCACCGCTTCGCTCGAGCGCGCCTCCGAGCATCCGCTCGCGGCGGCGATCGTCCGCGGCGCAATCGAAAAACAGATTTCCCTTCGCGAGGTCTCCGGTTTCCGCTCGGTCACCGGCGGCGGCGTGGCCGGGACCGTGGACGGAAAAAGCGTGCTCGTCGGCCAAGCGAATTTTCTCAATTCTGAGGGTATCGTCGTGACCGCCGCTCTCCAAGAACGCGCGGCTGTCCTTCAAACTGACGGCAAGACCGTGCTGTTCGTCGCATTGAACGGGAAATCCGCCGGCCTGCTCGCCGTCGCCGATCCCATCAAGGACTCCACGCCCGAGGCCATCGCGCTGCTGCACGAACTCGGCGTGAAACTTGTCATGGCGACGGGAGACAATCAGCGGACCGCCCAAGCCGTGGCGCGCCAGCTCGGCCTCGATCGTTTCGAGGCGGAGGTCCGGCCCGCGGACAAAATCAGGACGGTCAACAGCCTCAAGCAAGCCGGTGGGGTGGTCGCGATGGCCGGCGATGGCGTCAACGACGCCCCCGCGCTCGCCGCCGCCGACGTCGGCATCGCCATGGGCACGGGCACGGATGTCGCGATGGAGAGCGCCGGCCTCACGCTGGTCAAAGGCGACCTGCGCGGCATCGCGAAGGCCATCCGGCTCTCCCGCGCAACGATGCGCAACATCCGGCAGAATCTTTTCTTCGCCTTCGTCTACAACGTCCTCGGCGTTCCCATCGCCGCCGGCCTGCTCTATCCGTTTTTCGGCGTGCTCCTGAACCCGATGCTCGCCGGCGCCGCAATGAGCCTCAGCTCGGTGTCCGTCATCACCAACGCGCTGCGCCTGCGCCATGCACGGCTCTGACCCGGTTTCATTTTGTCACGGATCGATTCCCCTCTCGGCCTTCACTCGGATTTCCTCCTGTAAAATCCGATCCCGATCCCTTTTCACAGGAGTCATACCGAGGTCGATCCGAGGACTGGCTGTTTGAACGGACAATCGCGGCATAAAGCCGCTCCTACAGTTCTGTCCGAGGAGGCAGTGGTGCAATTTCGCGCAGAGGCTGCCGACGAACCGGTTTCACACAGAGACGCGGAGGACGCAGAGATAGATCCTTGTTGGTGATTTCCTAACCTCTGCGTTCTCCGCGCCTCTGCGTGAAATTCCGGCTTCCGAGCCCAAGGAATATCGATTGCCTCCCGAACTCCTCGGGCTAGCCGTTGTCAGCGTTCCCATGCATCGTCCCACTTCGTTCCTCCGGTTGCTCCGGACACCCGCCACCGTCCTCGCTTTGCTGCTGGCTCTCCTGGTCGCAGGCTGCGCGAACCCGGACCGGTCTGGTCCCGTCGGCGCCTTCAGCTCCCTTAGTTCCGCGCAACAGTCGCTCATCCAGCGTGGCTGGATCGCTCCCGATTTCACGCCGGCCATGGTCCGGCTGGCGCTGGGCAACCCGGACGCAACCACCAAGGACACCCTGAGCGAGACGTGGACCTACCAGACGCTGAGCAACCGCCGCGATCCGATCTTCCGCGACCTGACCGGCCGGCCCATCCCGCCGCCCCCGTCCCCGGCCAGCGACGCCACACCGCCGCCGGCGGGCTTTCGCATCCGCTTCTTCGACGACCGCGTGATCTCGGCGGAGTAAGGTCTGCCATCGTCCGCAGTAGCGCGGTGCTTTAGCCCGCGCTCTGATGAAAAGACGCGGGCTGAAGCACCGCGCTACTCCCAAGCAGTAAACGCTATCACTGCGGCTCACGTCGTCGCCAGCGGCAGCCGCACTTCAAACACCGCCCCGCCCTCCGGCGCGTTGCGCTGCGTCACGCGGCCGCCGTGCGCCTCAACGATCACGCGCACCAGGCTGAGCCCGAGACCAAGCCCGCGTTGCGAACGGCTCGCGTCGCCGCGATAAAGTCGCTCCCAGATGCGCGGCTGATCCTCCGGCGGCACACCCGGGCCGGTGTCGCTAACGGTCAGAATTGCCTCGCGCCCCGCAGTCCGCGCTGGGTCGCTTCCCGCTACGAATGCCCGCAGCACGACCCGCCCGCCCGCCGGCGTGTACTTGACCGCGTTGTCCACGAGGTTCGCCACCGCCTGGCGCAAGCGGACTGCATCGTAGAGCACGGGTACCGGGCCGAAAACCTCCACGCTCAACGTCACCGGCTTGGCCTCCGCGACCTCCGCGTAAAGCTCAGCCACGCCGCGCGCCAGCGCGGCCAGGTCGCCCGGGGTCTTCTGCAGCCGCATCATGCCCGCCTCGGCCTCGGAAATTTCCATCAGCGCGCTCAACAGGCGCAGCACGTCGTCCGTCTGTTCCACGCAGTCCGCGAGCGCCTCGTTCTGGGCGCCGTTGCCGCCCACCGACTGCAGCGCGATCTCCGCGGTGCCGCGCAGGCGCGTGAGCGGCGTGCGCAGGTCGTGCGCCACGTTGTCCAGCGCCTCGCGCATCGTGCGCAGCAGGCCGGCGTTCTTGTCGAGGACGGTATTAAAGGCCCGCACGAGGTCCGCGACCTCGTCGTCCCGCCGCGGTGCCGGCACACGGGCGTCGAGCGCGCCTGTGGCGATGATGCGCCGGGCCGTTGCGATCACGTCGCGCAACGGGCGCGTGGCCCGGCGCGCAGCGAGGTAGCCCGCACCGAAACCGGTCAGCACCACCGCCCCGCCGACCCAGAGAAACGTGCGCTGCAGGGGCGCCAGCAACACCGCGCGGCTGTCGGTGCTGCGGGCCACCTGCAGCAGGTGCCCGTCGGCCAGCACCTGCGCCGCGACGGCGAGATCCCGTTCCTGATCGCGCGGCACCCGCACGGTGTAGTTCTGGCGCTGCGCCCAGCCGCCCCAGCCGTCGGGCACCGACACCTGCCGGGCATCGGCCTCGATCCAGTCCGAGGGAATCTTCGCCCATTCCACCGCTCCGTCGCGGTTGACCAGCTGGATGAAAAGCGAGCGTACGTGCGGCGCCTGGCTGTCCTCGGCGTAACGCGCCTCGAGGCCGTACAGCCCGGCGATCGCGTAGATGCCCGCATACTGTTGCAGGCGCAGCTGCAGCGCCTCGGTGTCGCGCGCCTCCAGCTGGCGGCCCAGCGTCCAGTAAAGCAGCGCGAAGATTGCGGTGAAACCGACGGCAAACAGCGCCGCAAACCACACGCTCAGCCGCACGGCCAGCGAGCGGTGCAGGCGGTCAAGCGGTGGTTTTGATGACATAGCCGACGCCGCGCAGGGTCTCGATGCGGGTTTTGTCCGGGTCGATCTTGCCGCGCAGGCGGGAAATGACCACGTCCACGATGTTCGTTTGCGGGTCGAAGCTGTAGTCCCACACGTGCTCCAGGATCATCGTCTTCGTCACCGGCCGCCCCGCATGGCGCAGCAGGTACTCGAGCAGGGCGAATTCGCGCGGCTGCAATTCCACCGTGCTCCCCGCCACGACCACCGTGCGGGTCACGAGGTCGAGCGTCACGTCCCCCGCCGACAGCCGCGTCATCTCCGGCGCCCGGCTCGCCCGCCGGATCAGCGCCTGCAGGCGCGCCGAGAGCTCGGCAAACGCGAACGGCTTCGTCAGGTAGTCGTCCCCGCCCGCCTGGAGCCCGCGCACGCGGTCCTCCACGCTGGCCCGAGCGCTGAGGAAAAGCACCGGCAGCGCGGGGCTGCCCGCCCGGATGCGCTTCACCAAGCTCAGGCCGTCGAGCCCCGGCAGCATCACGTCGATCACCGCCGCGTCGTAGGTCGTGCTGCCCGCGAGCGCCAGGCCGGTATCGCCGTCGGACGCATGGTCCACGGCATAGCCTTCCTGCTTCAGGCCCTTGACCACGAAGGAGGCGATCTTGGCGTCATCTTCCACGACGAGGACACGCATGGGTAAGGAGAGAGTTTGCGCCGGCCGGGGCGGGCCCGGAAGGCTTAAGTGAGGATGGAATGTGAAAAGGCCCCGGGCGATTCCACCCGGGACCTGAAGGTTGTCTGAACTGGTAGGGCGGCGACTCCGCTCGCCGCCGGGAATGTCCTTGTGCCCGGCGCGGAGCGGAGTCCGCGCCTTACGGGCGTTAGCTCACGATTTGCCGCCGGGGGCCGCCGTCTCGTCCACCACGAGGTAATGCGAGCCACTCTGGTTCCAGATCCGCAGCAGGGTCTTCTTCGTTTCCGTCTTTTCCGTGAGCTTCACCGCGTCGGCGCTGTTCTTCACCGGCTGCCGGTTGATCTCCTGGATCACGTCGCCGGGCTGCAGGCCCACGGACGCCGCCGCGGAGGTCGGGTCGACTTCCGTGACGAGCGCCCCGCGGATGCCCGCCGGCACGTCGAACTCGCGGCGCGCCTGCGGGTCGAGGTCGGCCACGCCCACGCCGTTGAGCGTGCCGGAATCGTCGGTCGCGGACGAATCCGCCCCGCGGTCGCGGCCGGCGCCGCGGCCCTGCGCGAGCACCTTGTCGCCGGGGCGCTCGGAGATCGCGATGTCGAGGTTCAGGGTCTTGCCATCCCGCACGACTTCCGCGGCCACCTTGGTGCCAGGCGTCACGTTGGCCACGGCGAGCTTCAGCTTGCGGGCGTCGGTCACGGCCTTGCCGTCAAAGCGGGTGATCACGTCGCCGCCGCGGAGTCCGCCCTTCGCGGCCGGGCCGCCGGCAACCACATCCGCCACCAGGGCGCCGTTGTTCGCCGACAGCTTGAATTCGTCGGCCAGTGCCGGGGAAATGTTCTGCACCTCGACGCCGAGGTAGCCGCGCACCACCTTGCCGTTGGCCACCAGCTGCTCCATGACGTTGTGCGCGAGGTTGGAGGGAATCGCAAAGCCGATGCCCTGGGAGCCGCCAGAGCGGCTGAGGATGGCGGTGTTCACGCCGACCAGCCGGCCTTCGGCGTCGACGAGCGCGCCGCCGGAATTGCCGGGATTGATCGCCGCGTCGGTCTGGATGAAGTCCTCGTAGTCGAGCCCCATCGTGGCGCGGCCGAGGCCGCTCACCATGCCGCTCGTCACGGTCTGGCCGATGCCGAAGGGATTGCCCACCGCCAGCACGCGGTCGCCCACCTCCACGATGTCACTGTCGGCAAACGTGATCGCGGGGAGGTTCTTCGCGTCGATCTTGACCACCGCGAGGTCCGTCTGCGGGTCCGTGCCGACGACCTTCGCCGTCAGCTCGCGGCCGTCGTTGAGGCTGACCTTGATGGTGTCGGCCCCGTTGACGACATGGTTGTTGGTCAGGACATAGCCGTCGGCGCTGACAATCACGCCGGAGCCCAGCCCTTCCTGCTGGGGTTGCTGGGGCACCGTGCGGCCGCCGCGGCGCGGCGAACCCTGGGAGTCGTCAAAGGGAATGCCGAAAAACTGGCGCAGCTGCGGATCGTTGAACATCGGCGGCAGCTCCGACACCGGCACATTCTTGGCGCGCTCGGTCACGAGCACCTTCACGACGCTCGGGGCGACGCGCTTGACGATCGGCGCGTAGCTGGCGCCGAGCGGTGAATTGGTGGCGCTGACGGGGGTCTTGTCGATCTTGACCGAAACCGCGGCATCACCCGAGCGGGCGGCCGACGCGGCCCACGCGAGTCCGCCCGCCGCGATGAGCACGGCGGCAAACTGCAGGATGCGATAACGGGGAAAGGAAGGAGCGATATTCATGGGAGGAGGCAGAGGATTAGATTTTCCGGATTGGAATGGTCCCAAGATCGCACACTCACCTTTCCCACCGCTTGCCGGGACGTTACAGTTTTGAAAGCCATCGGATGAACTTCACGCAGAGGCGCTGCGCGAGACATTCCCATTTGTCCCGTCGCCAACATTCCTGCCCGGCCGGACACCCCGCATTTGCAATCCCGCCCCCTTCCCGGCAACCTTACCGTTCTTTTCGCCACCTGTCTCCTGTCCACAGTCACCCGTCCCCATGCCCGCCGCTCCCATCCCTGTCACCGTCCTCACCGGCTTCCTCGGCGCCGGCAAGACCACCCTGCTCAACCGCATCCTCACGGAGCACCACGGCAAGAAGCTCGCCGTGATCGAGAACGAGTTCGGCCAGGTCGGCGTCGACAACCAGCTCGTCATCTCCAGCGAGGAGGAGCTGTTCGAGATGAACAACGGCTGCATCTGCTGCTCCGTGCGCGGCGACCTCATCCGCATCCTCGGGCGACTCCTCAAGCGCAAGGACCGCCTCGACGGCATCCTCATCGAGACCACCGGCCTCGCCAACCCCGCGCCGGTCGCGCAGACGTTTTTCACCGACGACGAAATGAAGCAGCACTTCCGCCTCGACGCCATCGTCACCGTCGTCGACGCCAAGCACGTCCTCCAGCACCTCGGCTCCGAGGACGAGTCGGTCAAGCAGCTCGCCTTCGCCGACGTCATCCTGCTCAACAAGACCGACCTCGCCACCCCCGCCGAGCTCGACAGCCTCGAACACCGCATCCACGGCATCAACGCCGTGGCGAAGATCTATCGCACGCAGAACTGCGCCGTGTCGCTCGACCACGTGCTCGACGTGGGCGGCTTCAATCTCAGCCGCGCCACCGAGCTCGACCCGAAATTCCTCGAGACCGAGTACCCGTTCGAATGGGCCGGCGCCTATCCCCTGCCCTCCGGCACGCATGAGCTCGCGATCGGGCACGGCGACGACGACGGGCATGACCATGAGGGACATGACCACGGCCATGACGAGGGCGACCACCACCATCACCACGGCAACCCCAACGAACTCGATGTCGTCGTGCTGCCCGTGAAGTCCCTGGACGAGCCCGATCTTGCCGCCGCGCGCGAGGCAGCGGTCGCCGTGTTCTCCGACTGGGAGGCGCGGCTCAAGGAAGGAGACGCCGTCGTCCCCGGCGCCACGCTCCACCGCTTGCTGCTCAAGGACGGTCACGGTCATTTCGCCCTGACCATCAAGGAACCGGGCTTCTACGAGGTGTTCGAGCAGTGCGGCCACGACCCGCTGCACATCTCTGTCAAGGGCGAGACCGTGAAGCCCATCTGGCAGCAGGATTTCCATGCCGCGCACGAGCACAACGACGCCGTCACCTCCGTCGGCATCAGCACGCCCGGCGACCTCGACGGAAAAAAGCTCAACACCTGGATCAGCGAGCTGCTCCGCACCAAGGGCGGCGACATCTACCGCATGAAGGGCGTGCTCAGTGTGAAGGGCTCGGCCAAGCGCCTCGTCTTCCAGGGCGTCCACATGCTCTTCGACGCCAAGTTCGACCGCGAATGGGGCGCCGACCCGCGCACCAACACCCTCGTGTTCATCGGCAAGAACCTTGACCGCGCGGCCCTGACCGAGGCGTTCAAGGCCTGCCTCCTCTGAAATCTTTCTCTTTCCTCTTTATCTGTCTCTTTCGTCCTCCGGGCCGTCTTTCCCGTTGAGCGAAAGAGGCAGAGAAAAAATAAAGAGAACGATTCCCGGCATGAACCTCACCAAACACTGGGCCGCGACGCTCGACGACTACGTCATCGACCTCGCGTGGTCCCCCGATGGCGCCACGCTCGCCGCCGCCTCCACCGCCGGCCCCATCTCGCTCTTCGCCACCGCCGACGGCGCCAAGCGCCATGAGCTGCCCGGGCATGAGAACGGGACGAACGCCCTGGCGTGGAGGCCCGGTTGCCAGAAGTCAGAAGTCAGAGATCAGAGGTCAGCTCCCGACCCAGCCATCCCGAGCTCAGCCCTCGGCCCTCCGGCTTCTGACCTTCGCCCTCTGACATCTGACCTCTGGCCTCTGACCTCTGGCTCGCTTTTAGCGAGCGGCGGCCAGGACGGTGCCGTGAAATTCTGGGACACCGCCGCCGGCCAGCACATCACCACCGCCAAGCTCGGCACCGCGTGGGTCGAGCATCTCGCCTGGGGACCTGTAGCCGGGGTCGTTGACCCCGGCCCAGGCTCACCGAGCCCGGCTACACTCGCCGCCTCCGCCGGGCGCGACCTCTTCCTCCTGAATCCCGACGGCAGCACTCGCCATCAATTCAAGCCCGCTCCGAAAACCATCACCGCCCTCGCCTGGCAGCCGGTGGCTATTGGTGACAGTGGACAGGCGACAGGTGACAGAAAGTCCAACCCGTCCCCTGTCCCCCGTCCCCTGTCTCCCGTAATCGCCGTCGCCTGCTTCGGCAGCGTCTGCCTCTGGCGTGGCGATGACTTCACCGCGCAGAAGGAATTCCCCTACAACAACGGCATCCACGCATTGGCCTGGTCGCCGGACGGCAAGTGGCTGGTGTCGGGCAACCAGGATCCGTCCGTGCACCTCTGGATTCCCGCGGAGGACGCCGAGCTCCACATGAGCGGCTACGAGAGCAAGGTGAAGTACCTGTCCTTCGACCACACCTCGCGCTGGCTAGCCACCGGCGGCGGGCGCGACGCGTGCATCTGGGACTGCTCCGGCAACGGCCCCGAGGGCCGTGAGCCCGCGATGCTCCCGCACGACGCACCCGTCTGCGCCCTCGCCTTCCAGAACACCCACGGCCTCCTCGCCACCGCGTCGCAGGACGGCGTCGTCAGGCTCTGGAGCCCCGAACGCCAGCAGCCGCTCCGCGCCACCGTGAAAATGCCCGCCGCCGCCACGAAGCTGGTGTGGTCGCCCGATGACCGCTACCTCGCGATCGGCTCCGAAAAGGGCACGGTGTACGTGCTAAAAGCAGACTGAAAGCCGGTGTGCACAGGAGGCGAACCGAGGGAAGGCCGAGATTTGGAATCTCCGAACCTTTTCATATCCTCGGCTCGACTCCTGTAAAATGGATTAGGACGGATCGAACAGGATCCTCTCGGAATTTTTTGGCCACAGATTTCACTGATTTCACGGATGACAAACCATCCTCATGCATCTGTGCAATCCGTTCCATCTGTGGCTAAAATCCGAAAGTCCGGATCTCGTCCTCCTCTCGGTCCCACTGCTGTAAAATGGTTCGGATTTCAGGATGCCTCCGACTCATCCTAAAACAGCAGCGGCGCCACTTCGTTGAGGTAACGCCGCCAGACCATCCAGGTGTGGGCGCCGCTCGATTCCCGGAAGGTGTGCTTGATTTTGTTCTCGGTCAGGAAATCGGTGAACTTCTTCGCCGCCGGGAAAAGGCTGTCTTCCGTGCCGCAGCCCACCCAGAGCAAGTGCAATTGCCGGTTCGTCGCGGCCGGGTCCGCGATGAGCCCGGCATAGGTCTTCGCGAAATCGCCGCCGTTCAGCGCCGCGCTGAATCCGCCCACGTAGCTGAACAGCTCGAGGTGGCTCAGCCCGATGCCCAGCGACTGCCCACCGCCCATCGAGAGGCCGACGATCGCGCGGTGGTCGCGGTCGGCCAGCGTGCGGTACTGCGCGTCGATGTACGGGATCACGTCCTCGCGCAGATCCCGGCTGAACATCGCCGTGTTGTCGCCCGGCGTGCCCGGAGGCACGCCGTAGCCGAAGGGCATCACCACGAGGAACGGCCGCGTCTTTCCAGCCGCCAGCAGGTTGTCCAGGATCAGGTTGACGTGACCGAGCCGCGTCCAGGCGGTCTCGTCCGCATTCGCGCCGTGAAAGAGGTAGAGCACCGGGAGCCGGGCCGCCGCGTCCCGATCATAGCCCGGCGGCACGTACACCGTCAGGCGGCGCAGGCGCCCGAGCGATTTCGACTGATACCAATGCGTGCGGATCTCGCCGTGTGGCACCGGCTGTCCGTCGTAAAAGGCGGGCTGATCGCCGCGGACCTCCAGCACGCTCTGGATCGTCCCAGACGTCGAGCCGGTCTTCACGTCGGGATTGCCGGGATCGATGGTGTGGACGCCATCGATGGTGAAGTTGTAATAGTAGATCTCGGGCTCCACCGGCCCGACCGTCACGCTCCACAGGCCGTCCGCACCTTTCTCCAGCGCCTTGCTGGCGGCCATGAACTCGCCGCTCACCAGCACCTCGCTCGCCTTCGGTGCCAGCAGACGGAAGGTCACACGCCGGTCCGGTCCGATCTCAGGCGATGCGTTCCGCGCCGGAGCCGCCGCCTTGCCGGGCGGATTGGCCGCCGGCTGCTGCGCCCACGCGGGACCGGCCCATAAGCCGAGCACTGCGACGATGAGAAGTGGCGGCATAGTCCAGGATCGAGAGTCGAGAGCAAAGAGCCGAGCGAGTACCGAGCCACGAGTCATCGGGCTGCAGATGCTCCTACTCTCGACCCTGGCCTCTCGACTCTTGACCCTCCACCTCCGCCAAAAAATGAGCGTCTTCATAAGCTTCACCCTCCTGCCATGCCCTGAGCGTTCACGAAGAGCGAGTACACCGACGTGCTGCTGGCCATGAAGAGGCGGTTGCGGTACGTGCCGCCGAAGCAGAGGTTCGCGCAGCGCTCCGGCAGGTCGATGCGGCCGATGCGCTTCCCGTCCGCGGTGAAGACCGTCACGCCGTCGAGCCCCTCCGCGCCCATGCCCCAGCCGCACCACAGGTTGCCGTCGACGTCCACCCGCATGCCGTCGGGCGTGCCGCCGTCGTCGGCCGTGATCAGGATGCGCGAGTTGGCCGGACGCGTGCCGCCGTCGACCATGTCATAGACGCGGATGTAGCGCGGCGCGCTGCCCGACTCGATGATGTAGAGCTTAGACTCGTCCGGGGAAAACGCGAGGCCGTTGGGCCGGTCGATGTCGCCGGCCACAACGGCCAGCTTGCCGGTCTTCGGATCCCAGCGGTAGACATTCGTCGGCAGCTCGGGCGTGGCCATGTGGCCCTCGTAGAAGCCGAGGATGCCGAACGGCGGGTCGGTGAACCAGATCGAGCCGTCGGACTTGCACACGATATCGTTCGGCGAGTTGAGCGGCTTCCCGTCATAGTGGTCGGCGATAACCGTGATCGTGCCGTCGTACTCGGTGCGCGTGATGCGGCGCCCCTCGTGCTCGCAGGTCAGCAGACGCCCCTGCCGGTCGCGGGTGTTGCCATTGGCATAGTTCGACGGATGGCGGAAGATACTGACGGCCCCGGTCTCCTCGTCCCAGCGCATGATCCGGTTGTTGGGGATATCACTCCACAGTAGGTAGCGCCCGTCGCCGAACCACACCGGCCCCTCGGACCACCGCATGCCGGTGGCGAGACGCTCGATCTTGGCGTTGGCCGCGCGGTACTTGTCGAAGGCCGGCGTGAGCGAGCGGACGAGCGGGTCAGGATAGCGCTGGCTCGGCTGCCAGTCCGCGAAAGCGCGCGGCAACGCGGCCAGCGCGGAAATCGCGCCGCCCGCGGCAAGAAAATCACGACGGTTCATGGTCATGGTCGGGAACTCCAGGGGGTTGGGGATGAATCCGGCGAAATGCGCCGGCACGGACAGGGGTAAGCAACCCAGACGTAAGTTTCACCCGCCCGGCACGGCAAGCTGCAAACCCGGGACGACCAATGCGAAGCCATCACAATTCACCACGACTTGCCGACCCCGCGCGCGAGCGTGTCTTTCGGCTGTCGCTTTTGTCGGGCGATGCAGGGTCGTTCATCCACCCTGTATAAACGGATCGATTCCGGCCGATCTTTGAGGCAAATCGAGACCTATGAAATCTTCCGTATGGCCGGCCATAGCCGATTCACCTGCGATCAAACCCGCAAAAAGCCACACTCGGAGTGTGTCATACTAATACTGTTAGGCGGAAGAGACGAAAACGCCCACGATTGAAGATGCTCAGGCGAAAAAAATCACGCTTTCACGCCCGCGTGACGTTTCTCCTGAAGAAAGAGCAAGAAAAGAAGAGGAGCTGCGGTGCCTGATAGAGTCCGGCAAGAAGATCGCCGCCATCAAAAGTTATCGCGAGTTCTATCATACTGGCCTCAAAGAAGCGAAGGATGCCATTGAGCTGCTCGAAAATAAAAATGCCTGACCAGTAGGAATGAAAAAGCGTCGGGGCCGATCCACGGGGTCGGGGCCTGAAAAGGGGTCGGGTTGAAACAATGGTGATCAGCCTTTACCCGTTGCCCTACCGATCCGTTTTTTCTGCAGACAAATCAGGCATCGCGGCTCGTTTTTCAGCCCCAACCACCATGGTTTCAACCCGAGCCGGTTTCAGCTCCTGCCGGTCGTCCTTTTCCAGCCCGTGAAATTCCTGCCGTGAAGACCGAGTGGCCAATCCCCGCCTGGTTCGATGAACGGGTCCGCGATCCCGAGACAGGCTCCGCGTTGGAGCAACGCGCAGACGGCTACCATCGGTCCGATGGCCGGCGTTACGCGATCCGGGACGGCATCCCGTCGCTCGTGTTTCCCGAGACCCTGGGCGGACAGGACGGGGATTGGAACCGGTTCTACGACGCGTTCGCTCCCTTTTATAATCTCATGCAGGTCGTGCTGAGCCCGTTCATGCTCGGCGAAACGGCGGCGTCGGCCCACCGGAAGGTCGCCGCGAACCTCCCCCTCGCGCCCGGCAGCCGGCTGCTCGAGGTGTCGCCCGGACCAGGCACGTTTCACCGCTTCCTCCGGGAGCGCCTCGGGCCTCAAGGCGTGCTGGTGTCCCTCGACCTCTCCTTCCAGATGCTCCAGCAATGCCGCAAGCGCGGCGACCCTGCTGCCGTCCTGGTCCACGGCAACGGACAACATCTGCCCTTCAAGGACGGGGCGTTCGACGCCCTTTTTCATTTCGGCGGCGTCAATCTCTTCAACGACCCGAACCGGGCCCTCGCCGAGTTCGTGCGCGTCGTCCGGCCCGGCGGGATCGTGAGCTGGGGCGACGAAGGTTTTTCGCCGGATTACCCGGACGGGCGGATGAAACGGATGCTGACCAGGATGAATCCCGGCTACCTGAAGCCGCGGCCGCCCGTTCCGGCAGGCCTCCGCGACGTCGTTACGGAGGCCGTCTATGGCGGGACCGGCTACCTCGTCGTCGGCCGGAAGTGCTAGGGCCGCTTAAGAATTGCTGCAGCCGGGGTGTGAAAGGGATCAGAGGGTTCGCGCCACGACGCCGCGGCGCAACGCCCGGATCCGGGCCGGCGTGGTTTTTGGCGGAGGGATCGGCGCCCCCGCCAAGGAGGGTAAATACGCAGCGGACACGGCTTGAGCCCGCGCCGGCCGAGCCCTATTCATTTTCCGCCGTCCTGATGAAGCTTCATCCCCTTGCCGCCAAATTCCTTCGTTTCCTGCTGATCGCCCTTGGCGCGATGGCCATCCTGTCCGCGGTGGTCAACATCATGGCCGCGATCGAGCTGCTCGAGCCGTCGGACGACCAGTCGATCGGCCTCGGACGGAATTTCGTGGTCGCCGAATACTCGGTCCAGTTCCTCGGCGGACTGGTGATGCTCTACTTCGGGTTCCGGAAAAAGAAATGACCGGCGGGGCGGGACAAGCCGGTCGAGAGCAGGGAGTCCAGAGCCGAGGGAAGGTCGCTCCGGCGGATTCGTGCAATAATACGTAGCAGCAGAGGTCACGAGGCTGGGCTTGGACCTCGCACCGCAATCCAGCCTCGTGACCTCGGCTGCTACATTTCAACGGCATGAGGTCCGTTCCGCCCCGGACTCTTGACCGGATCGCCCTCGCCCCGGCTAGACCGGCACCTTCGCCGCCACCAGGCCGGCGCGGATGCCACGCAACATCGGGAAGGTCGCGCCGTCGTAGTGACCGAGCGCGATGCCGTCCATGCCGGTCTGCACGGAGATCTGGACGCCCTCGCTGAGCAGCTCGGGCGTGGCCTTCAGGCGGCAGCCCACGCAGGCGATGATCGGCAGGTCGCGGCGGAGTTCCCGGCGGAGCCCGGCCAGACGCTCGCGTTTTTTTCCCATCAACGCGGGATCACCTTCCTGCTCGGAATAATCCATCACGCGCAGCGAATCGAGGTACGGCTGCATCGCGGTTAGCTTCACGCCCCAGTCGAGCGGGTTCGTCATGTGCAGGTTGTAGCGCAGGTCGATGTCCCGCTTGAGCGCGTGGATGCTGGTGTGCAGCGCCTGGTAGAAACGGGCGGCCGACTGGAAACGGAACTCCTGCCATTCGCCGAGGGCGGGCTGCGCGACCGGGTCCGCCAGCAGGGTGGCCTGGATTTTTCCGAGATCGAGGCCGGCCTCCTTCGCGGTGCGCTTGCAGGCGTCGCAGAAGCAGCCGCCGCCGCGGTCGGGCCGGCCGTCGACGGACTCGTCGAACAGGATCATGCAGAGCTGGAAGTAATCCATGCCGTAGTTCGCGATCAGCTCCGCCGACATCGCCCTCACGTACTCGAGGGTCGCGGGGTTGTTCGGGCAGAGGGGCCGCAGCCAGTCGCGGACATGCGTGATCTCCCCGTGGATGTTCCGCTGCGCCAGGTCCGCGAACTCGCCCTCGGCGCGCTCCTTGTCCACCAGCGTATGGGACTGCTCGATGCCGAACCGCAGCCCGCGCTTGCGCGCCGCGTCGCGCAGCACCTGCGCCCAGTCCGTGCGATTCAGCCAGTCGTTCGAGGAAAGGCGCGGCTTGATGCGGCCGTATTTTTTCGGATCCGGATGCCAGTAACAGCGGGCGTCCTCGGCCATCCAGGTCTGGCGGACCGGATTGTGCGGGAACGTGCCCTCGCGGAAGGGCCGCCGCTCCGGGTGCATCACGCCGATGAGATAGACGGAGTTGACCGCGGACATCTGCTGGACGTTGTCGAGCACCTGCTCGACGCCCTCGTCGTGCAGTTCCCAGGCGTAAAGGCTCGCGGAGACCTCGAACGGTCGTCGCGGCTCTGCCGCCCGCAGCGACCGCGGCAGCACGGCGGCCGCGGCGGCCGTGCCCGCCTGTTTCAGGAAATCCCGCCGGGTGGGTTCGGACAGATCGTGGGAGCAGGGGTGCATGTTATCGGCCGGCGGGTTCGCAGGGGTGATGAGGGGCGAGCCGCGGTGACGGAAAAATCAGCCGGCGCCCGTGTTAATGTCAACCAAGCCACGGGGCTGGATTCCGCCTGAAGCCGGGACGATCAACGATCTTTTCACATTCCGTCATGATTGCTTCCCCGATCCGCGCCATTGCACCCCCGCCCGAAATTCTCCCGGCCATTTCTTGATAATTTTACTGTCCCGCCCGCAAAAATCGGCCTAGGTAAAAGGCCTACCCCATGAAAACCCCGATTCTTTGTCTTTTGCTTTTGGCGGCCGCCCCGGTCGCGTTCGCCCAGAATATCCTGCTGGTAAAGCTCGATAGCGGCCCGCAGGTCGTGCGCGGATTCGAATTCGGCAATCCGCTGGTCGAGATCAACGGCAAGGAGGTCAGCGCTCCCGGCAGCAACCTCTATCTGCTCCAGAAGGCGGGAGCCTACCGCAAAGGTTTGATCAAGGTCTCCGAGCTGGGCGTCACCGACATCCGGATCGAGGACAACACCACCGGCACCGTCACGTTGTATGGCACCGACATCAACGCGCACGTCGTATCGGAGATGCCGCTGAAGCGATGCTTCATCGTGCTGGAAATTCCCGCCGGGCTGGACAAGGGACTTTATGTCAGCGAGCTGGCCGATCTCGAGCCGGGCCGGGACCGGAAGATACGGATCAGCGACAGGTTCCAAGAGCGTCTCCTCGAGGCGCGCTATGTCCTCCACTTTTTCTCCGACGGCCTGGAACTGCTCAATACGACGATGAGTGACGCCTACATTGCGGAGCAGACAAAGAAAACGGACGAATTGCTGCTCAAGCGGCAGGCGGATCACCCGGTCCGGATGGCCGCCGGGGTCGCACCGGTGGTTCCCGTCTATCCCGCCGAGCTGGCGTCGCAGGGGCTGGTGGGTTCGGCCAAGGTGAGCTGCACCATCGGCATCCACGGCGAAGTCGCTGCCGTAGAGGTGGTGGAATCGACCCACAAGTTGTTTGGCGAGTCACTCGCCGCGGCGGCACGCCAATGGAAATTCGAGCCGGCCGTGAAGGACCACCAGTACGTCGAATCGATCGTGGTCGTGCCCTTCAGCTTCAAGCCGCCGGCCGCGGCCGCCGACGCGCCGAAGCCCTGAGCAGGCGTCTGAAAGGCAGGGCGCGTATCCTTAACGCGCCATTCAGTCGGCGCGCTCTCTCCCAAGCCAGGCGGATTAAGGATAATCCGCCCTACCTCCCGTCACCCCTTTATACCAATGTCCCGTTGGTTTTGGACTTATGTCTTGCAGGGTGGCCTACTGGCATGAATTGGCCAGTGGGCTAAAGTGCAAAACCTAGCGGACGTTGGTATTAGACGCTCTCTGAGGGGGGCAATCGGGTTCGGCACCCGCCCTGACAGGCACCCGCAGCGGAGTTTCAACCTTACTTCTTCACGAGCTCGATGCTCGTGGCCGTGATTTCCTTCTTGCCGTCGGTTTCCTTCACGACGCCCGTGACCTTGATCTGCTTCGTGTCCGTGCAGACGTTGTCGTGGAATTTCTGGCTCAGCGCATTCTGCGCGAGATAATAGACCTGCTCCTTGCCGTCCTTGGTCACGACGACGACGTTCTGGCAGGTATCGGACTTGCCGAGCGCGCACTTGGCGCACTGGCCCTCGCCCACCAGCGTGACCTCCGCGTCGGCGGCCTTGGCGAGCGAGGCGGTGAACAAACCGGCGGCGACGAGACTGAAGAAGAATGATTTTTTCATGGCGGGAATGACGGGATTGGACGTTCGGGACAGGGTGCGCTTGAAGGTCGAAACGCTAGCCCCGCGACCGCGGGATGCAAGGGCGGCCTGTTTTTTCGCCGGTGGCTCACCCGGCCTTCGCCGGCTGCAGGAGCGGCTTTATGCCGCGATGATTGGGCGGTCGCAGAAACCATCGCGGCGTAAAGCCGCTCCTACAGTTTTAAAAATGAGCTGCCGTCCCGCCGAATAAAAATTTGCGCGTTCCGGAGTTTCGGCTAGCAAGCACTCTTCCCCACCCCAATGAAAACTTCCCTCCTGCTCTGCCTCGCCCTGGGCACCGGCGTCGCGGCCCATGCCGCCGTCCGGAATGACATCGAATACGGCACCGCCGATGGCGTGAGCCTACGGCTCGACGCCTCCATCCCGGACGGTCCGGGACCTTTCCCGACCGTCATCCTCGTGCATGGCGGCGGCTGGACAGCCGGCGACAAAAGTGGCGGACCCCAAAAGGGCTACATGGCGCCGATGCACGAGGCGCTTTCGAATGCCGGATTCGCCTGGTTTTCGATCAATTACCGGCTGGCGCCCAAGTACCATTATCCGGCGTGCCTGGAGGATGTCGAAACCGCCATCCGCTGGGTCAAGGCCCACGCCGCGCAATACCACCTCGATCCGCAGCGCATCGTCCTCTCCGGCGAATCCGCCGGCGGCCAGCTCATCAACATGGCAGCCGTGCGCGCCGATGCCACGACGCGCGTCGCGGCCATCGTGACATTTTACGGCTCGGCCAATCTCCTGGAGAACGCCTTGGGCGCCGACGGCAAACTGGGAGCCAGCCGGGCGGCCCTGATTGGCCGCACCGAATTTGACGCGGAGACCAAGGCATTGCTGCAGGCAGCCTCGGCGATCAATTACATCAAGCCGGGCCTGCCGCCCTTCCTGCTCGTGCACGGCACCCTCGATGACCATGTGCCCTATCAGGGATCCGTGGAATTCCAGGCTGCTCTCCGCGCCGCCGGCGTGAGCTGCGACCTGATCACGATCAAGGACGGGCCGCACGGCATGCTGCCCTGGCCGCCGCTGGCGCCCCATTTCAAGGACGAGGTTGTCGCGTGGCTGCAGCGCACGCTGCAGATTCCCCCGGCGAAGGCCGCAATGTAGCGACGGCACGACCACCCGCGCATGTGTCGGGAGGGCCGGTTTCACGCTGAGGAGCAAGGCCGGAGGTGAGGCTTGGGATCGGATTTCGGAATTTCACGCAAAGGCGCGGAGGACGCAGCGATCGATTCCGATGCCTTACTCTGCGTTCCCTGCGCCTCTGCGTGAAATTGCACCTCCACCTCCGCGAGCCCCGACTTGACACCCGGCCTTTCCCGGTTCTCCTTGCACCCGCAAACATGAATCTTCCCGGCACAGCCTCGACCGCCTCGATCCACGGACTCATTTCCGTGGCCGCCGTCTCCGTCGTTTCGCTGCACTGCACGCCGCGAGGGTACTGATTCTTTTCGAATTTGCCCCTCCGGTGCTGCCACCGGAGGGGCTTTTTTTTGGCCCAGTCCGGTGGCCTGCCAGGAGGGGTGATCAAACGCCCATCCAACATGAACACCACCACCGCCACGTACCGAAACATCCTGTTTCAACCGCAGGATTTCCGCCTGCCCGCCGGCATCCCCGGCCGGCTCCAGCCGCAAACCCACGACGCACCGGGGCACGATTTCCTCGTGCTGAACCAGCACCCGGATCTCACCCCGGAGCCATTGCGCCTGCCGCCCGCCACCGCGATGGCGCAGGAGCCGTGACCATCCGCCATGCGCCGGGCCAAAACATCCGACAAGCCGGGACCAGCCCTCGGTTTGCCCCGTGCCTGCACGCACTGGGATGGCGCCAGGTTACACGCAACCGATCGATAAATTATGCGGCCTCCCGGAACCTCCCGGGCGGAGGCATGGACTAACCGTCCCATGAAACATTCTCAAAGCTACATCCTGGCGCTGACCCTGTCGGCGCTGTTCACGGGGTGTGTGGGCACCGGCCCGAACACCCAGCAAGGCGCGGTCGCCGGCGGTGCCGCCGGTGCGGTCGCGGGCGCCATTATCGGCAACAACAGCCGCGGGCATAATACCGCTGGCGGCGCGCTGGTCGGCGGCCTGATCGGCGCCGTCGCCGGCGGCACGATCGGCAACAGCCTCGATCAGCAACGCGGCACGCTTTATCACACCGAGGCGGAGGCCCGGACCCGCGTGGTGGTGGCGGAACCGCCGCCGCCGCCGCCCCCGGAGCGAGAGGTCATTGTGGAAAGGCCGGCGCCCGACGCCGTTTGGGTGCGCGGCTACTGGGCCTACACCGGCGAGGGCCGGCGTTACGTCTGGGTCGCCGGCCATTGGGAAGCGCCGCAGCCGCAGTACCGCACCTTCGTCCAGCCGCATTGGTCCCGCCAGGGCGACGGCTACGTCTACGTGCAGGGCTACTGGCGCTGAGCCGAGGTCCGGTTACGGGGGCTTTCCCGTTTGGCCGACCACGGCGGCGTGACTGGACCTTGGCCGTGTTAAGGCCGCTTTCGCCCCCGCTGTCCGGCTCTGCCTGCCATCAAGTTTGGGCCGGCGGTTCCGGGCGCGGGGTTTGCTGACGCACCCAGAGAGCCCGGCCGGACTTCCGCCAAACCGATTTACAAGCCTGTCCATTACAACCTTGGCCGACGGTTCGACCCCGATGCCCCTTGCGGGTGCGGCGGAGGGGTGATTGCTTGGCTGCACCATGAGCGCAGGAAAAATTCTTCTCGGCATCGCCGGGCTTTTGATCGCCTTGATCGTCATCGCCGGACTTCTCGTCAGCGGCACCTACAACCGGCTCGTCACGCTCCAGCAGGCAACTGACGCCGCGTGGGCCCAGGTCCAGAACGTTTACCAGCGGCGCGCGGACTTGGTGCCCAACCTCGTCAGCACGGTCTCCGGCGCAGCCAACTTCGAGAAATCCACCCTCGCCGAGGTCACCGCGGCGCGCGCCTCCGTCGGCCGCGTGCAGCTGCCGGCCGGCGGGGCGCCGACGGATGCCGCCAAGCTCGCTGAGTTCGAACAGGCCCAGGGCCAGCTCGGCTCCGCCCTTTCCCGCCTGCTCGTCGTCTCCGAGCGCTATCCCGACCTGAAGGCGACTGCCGGCTTCCGCGATTTGCAGGCGCAACTCGAGGGCACGGAGAACCGCATCGCGGTGGAGCGCGGCCGGTTCAACGACGCGGTGCAGGCCTACAACACCGCGATCAAGACCTTCCCCGCCGTGCTGTTTGCCGGCATGTTCGGCCATTCGGTCCGGCCGTATTTCACCGCCACCCCCGGCGCGGAAAAGCCCCCGGCCGTGCAGTTCGACTTCGGTGCGAAATCCGCCCCGGCCACGCCGTAAGCGCGGTCCATCCCGCCCCGGACCATGCGCTGGCGCGTCCTCCTTTCCCTGCTCGGCGCGTGCCTGCTCCACGCCGGTGCCCGCGCCGCGGAGGTGATTCCGCCGGCTCCGACCAACCATTTCAACGACTACGCAAACCTCGTCAGCCGTGAAACCGCCGGCCGGCTCAATGCCGAGCTGGAGCAATTCGAGCGCGACACCTCCGACCAGATCCTCGTCGTCATCTATCCGCACCAGCAGTCGGACTCCTCGATCGAGGATTACACCGTGCGGGTGGCCCAGGCCTGGGGCGTCGGCCAGCGCGACCGCAAGAACGGTGCGGTGCTTTTCATTTTCAGCCAGGACCGCCGGCTTTTCATCCAGGTCGGCTACGGCTTGGAAGGGCCGCTGCCCGACGCCCTGTGTAAGCAGATCATCGAGAATGAAATCACGCCCCGTTTCCGGGCCGGCGATTTCACGGGCGGGGTCGAGACTGGCGTCCACGCACTCCTCGCGGCGGTGCGGGGCGAATATCACGGCACCGGGCGCACCGTGGCCGACCGCAATCGGGGCGGTGCCTCCGGTGATAGCTTCGGTGGTTTTGGCCTCATCGTTCTCATCATCATCCTGCTCGCCGTGAGCCGGCTTTTCCGCCGCAGCACCGTTTACAGCCGCAGCGGGCGAATCTCTCCCTGGATCGCCGCCGGCGCTTGGGGTGGCGGCTTCGGCGGCGGCGGCGGTGGTGGTGGCGGCGGCGGAAGTTTTTCCGGCGGCGGTGGATCGTTCGGCGGCGGTGGCGCAGGGGGAAGCTGGTGAGACCATGAAGCCCTGGTTCTCCACGCCGAAAATCGACCACGCCCGCGTGGTCGCGGCCATTGCCGCCGCGGAAAAAACGACCTCGGGCGAGATTAGCGTGCTGCTCGCCCGGCACAAGGCAGCCGATCCGGTCGCCGCGGCCCAGCACCACTTTGCCCGGCTCGGCATGACGCAAACGCGTCACCGCAACGGCGTGCTCATTCTGTTCGCCCCGCGCTCGCGCACCTTTGCCATCGTTGGCGACACGGGCGTGCACGAGAAATGTGGCGATGCCTTCTGGCAGGAGGTTGCCGCCGCGATGGCCGCGTATTTCAAGCGCGGCGAGTTTACCGCCGGGTTGAGTCACGGGATCGAGCGCGCCGGCACCCTCCTCGCCGCGCACTTTCCACCCGAGTCCGACGGTGACGCGGGGTTGCCCAACGCGGTCGAGGAAGTCGATTGATACCGCGGGCTCGCCGGGACGGGAAGCCACCCGGGATTCCGGCCGGCTCTTTCATTTTCAAACTGTTTGGCCACAAAAGGGCACGACAAGACACGATAGGAAACGTTCGGAATGGAGTCATGGCTCTGAGCCGGACTCATGCAGTCGGTCGAGGTGGACCGTGACCTCCGGGCACGGTTGGCCTGCGCACCATTTGGTTTTACGTAGGGGCGCAGCTTGACTGCGCCCGGGCGTCATCAAGCGACGCCCCTTCCGCCGCCCGGAGGTCGGCGGCCACCTTTTAGTTCGCAGTTTCACAGTGAGATAGACCTCCAACTGCATGAGTCCGGCTGAGCCAAAACCAACTGGGTCTTTTCGTGTCATGTCGCGCCTCTTAATGGTGAAAAATTAGCCCGGCCCGGAATTGCATTTCCCCGGGCTTTGTGCGCGACTGGACGGACCCCATGCTGCCGTACGCGCTTACCATTTTCACCGGCGCGTTCCTCCTGTTCCAGGTCCAGCCGCTGATCGGGAAATACATCCTGCCGTGGTTCGGCGGCGGTCCGGGAGTGTGGACGACCTGCCTGCTGTTTTTCCAGACGGTGCTGCTCGCGGGCTATGCGTACGCCCACTTCTCGTCGAAGCACCTTAAGCCGAGGCGCCAAGCCGTTGTGCACGGTGTCCTGCTGCTGTTATCCGTCGCCTTGCTCCCGATCATCCCGTCCGAGTCGTGGAAAGCGCATGTGTCCGGCGACCCGATCATCCACATCCTCCTGCTGCTGACCGCGTGCCTCGGCCTGCCCTACTTCGTGCTCTCGTCCACCGGGCCGTTGATGCAGCAGTGGTTCAGCCAGACCAATCCCGGCGTATCGCCCTACCGGCTCTATGCGCTGTCCAACGTGGGATCGCTGCTCGCGCTGCTCAGTTATCCGTTTTTCTTCGAGTGGCGGTTTTCGCGCCACGCGCAGGCCAGCCTGTGGTCGGCGGGCCTCGGCGTCTTTGTGATTTGCTGCGGCTATTGTGCCTGGCGGCTGTGGCGGAGCGAGGCGGTGCCGGGCACTGTCGCGACGCCGGCGCCGGAGGACACGGCACCGCCGACGTCCCTGCAGGACCGGTTGCTCTGGCTCGGCCTGCCCGCGGTGGCCTCGGTCCTCCTGCTGGCGACGACCAACAAGCTCTGCCAGGAGGTGGCCGTGGTGCCGTTCCTGTGGGTGCTGCCGCTGAGTCTTTACCTGCTCAGCTTCATCCTTTGCTTCGACCATGCGCGCTGGTATCACCGCGGCCTTTTCACCGCGCTGCTGGTGATCGGCATCGCCACGGTCTGCCACCTCCTGTCGTCCGGGAACTCCGCCCCGCTGTCCCAGCAGATCTCCGGCTACACCGCGACCCTGTTCGTGGCGTGCATGGTCTGCCACGGCGAACTCTACCGGCTGAAACCGGCGCCGCGGCGGCTGACGTCGTATTACCTATTCATCTCCGCGGGCGGCGCGCTCGGCGGCTTCCTCGTCGCCGTCGTGGCACCACTGGTGTTCAACGAGTATTGGGAACTGCAGGCCGGTTACTGGGCGCTGAGCTATTGCCTCGGCGTGCTGTGCTTCCGGCACCGGAGCCGGACCTTCGCGCTCGCGACCGGCGCCGGCCTGCTGCTCGCGTCGTGGACGGTACCGGTCCTCCGCGCCTCGCTCAAGTCGAGCCCGGGCCTCTGGGGCCAGTTCAAGGAGCTGACCCGCAAGTTCCTCGGCGATTCCGGCATCGGTGGCGAACTCAAGGATTTCTACCAGGAGCACTGGATCGTGCTCGTGGTCGTGCTCGTGGTCTTCGCGGCCTGTGTGGTCGACCTGCGCCGCGGCCGCTGGCGGCACGAGTGGCAGCCGCGCGCGGGCGGTTTCCTGATGTTCTGCTCGGTCGGGCTGGGCCTGGTCTTCCTCGTCCAGATGCGCCGGAGCGGCGACGAGGACGAGGCCCGGGTCAAGCTGAGCTCATCGCGTAATTTCTACGGCACGCTCAAGGTCTTCGAGTACAACCCGGACGAATCGGAGGGCCGGTACAACCTGCTGCTGAACGGCGCGATCACCCACGGCATGCAGTTCAAGGCGCTGCCGCAGGCCACCTGGCCCACGAGCTACTACGGGGAGTCCAGCGGCGTCGGCCTGGCGATCAAACACCTCGCCGCCCCGGACGGAAAACGCATCGGGCTGGTCGGCCTCGGCACAGGCACGCTGGCCGCGTACGGCCGGAAGGGCGACTACCTGCGCATCTACGACATCAACCCGGCCGTGAAGCGCGTGGCCCTCAGCCAGTTCACCTATCTCGCCTATTGCGCCGCCAAGGTCGACATTGTCCTGGGCGACGCCCGGCTCTCGATGGAACAGGAGCTGGCCGCGGGTCAGCCGCAGCAATTCGACCTGCTCGCGCTGGATGCGTTTAGCAGCGACGCCATCCCGGTGCATCTGCTGACCAAGGAGTCGTTCCAGATTTATCTCAAGCAACTCAGGCCCGGCGGCGTGATCGCCGTGCACACGTCGAACCGCTACCTCGACCTGCGCCCGGTCGTGGAAAACCTCGCCCGCGAGTTCGGCCTGGCGACCGCGACCATCTCCGACGACGATGACAAGGACTGGTGGATCTACCGCACGACCTGGATCCTGGTGACGAAGAACCATGACCTGCTCGACAACGAGGAGATCCGCGCCGCAACCGACTCGCCGGAGACCCCCGCAAAACCGGTCGGGTTGTGGACCGACGATCACGCGAGCCTCTACGAGATCCTGAAATAAAGCCGGGTAGTACATCAGTTTGAAACGGTAGGAACGGCCGGGTGAACCTTCGCGGCGTAAAGCCGCTCCTAACATCGATCATCAGCAAACTGATACACTGCTGGCACCGGATTCCGGCAGCACGGTTTGTCCCCCTGTTCCTTGGTCCGTGCCCCACTCCCGCGTAACGGGGAAAAACCAGTGTCAACTAATAGCTGACACTACACCTTGGAGGGTCGGCGGGAAGGCCGTCCGTGCGACATCACCGGTCTTGCTACAAAAGAGGGCGCAGCACCGGAAGTGGGGCCGCATTAACGGCCGTGGAATCAGGGGAACCATGCCGGATTTCAGACCACCATGGTGATATGCCGCCCTTGCCGCGGTCAAAAGCCATGAAAGCAACCCATCTGCTCCCCCTGTCGACCTTCGCCGGCCTCGCCGCCCTTTCGCTCTTGGTATGTTCGTGTCGCGCCAAGGACGATCCTTCGCCGCCGACCCCGCCCGCGGCCGGGACCGATCGAGCCACCCCGCCCGCACCCGCCATTCCGTCCGGAGCGACCGCTGCCGCGAAGGAAGATGCGGACAGCGCCACCGCGTCGGCCACCTGGGCGACGATCAAGGATGCCGCCTATGACAAACGCGCCGATTTCATCGCCGGCCTGAACCTGATGATGAAGCGGCTCGACAGCGGAATCCAGGCGTTGAACGCTAAACGCGCCACGATGAAGGATGGCGCAGCCGCGGACTGGGATTTCAACATGAAGGAGCTGAACAACGCGCGCGACTACCTGCAGTCCATGGGCAGTGAGCTGGAAAAAGCCACGGACGGCACGTGGACCGACGCGAAGGACAAGGTCACGCAGGCGTGGACACGCGTCCGCAACGCCTACGACAAGGTCACGCACAGCACGACATCGTGACCTTGCGGCGGTGCACCGCTCGCTCGGTTTAGCCGCATTAAAGAAAGGTATCGGGTGGAACGCGACCTCCGGGCGCGTTACAGACTGCGATGATTTCAATCCGCCGCCCGGAGGTCGGCGGCCACCTCTTCCGCAATAGTTCGGCACGTCTGCAGTTGCAGTACGGTGATGGAATACGGCGCGACCAAAGCATCGCGACGGAAAGCCGCTCCTACAGCTGTGCGTAAAGCATACTGTTCCGCCGGCAAAGTCGGCCCACTGTCAGCCCGCGAGCCCAAACGGGTTGCGCCAGTGCGCCACCCCGCGCATAGGTGCCAGCATGGATGATTCGTCCACCATCGCAGCCGGTTCCCGGCAGGCCGCCGGGCAGACCCTCTTGCAGGTGCTGCTCGCGCTGAGTTTTTCGCACCTGCTCAACGACACGATCCAGTCGCTCATTCCCGCGCTGTACCCGCTGCTGAAGGAATCGTACCACCTCACCTTCACCCAGATCGGGCTGATCACGTTCGCCTTCCAGGTCACCGCGTCGCTCCTGCAGCCGCTGGTCGGCATATTGAATGACCGCCGGCCCAGGCCCTACTCGCTGGCGGCCGGGATGGGCGTGACCCTCATTGGCCTCGTGCTGCTGTCCCAGGCCGCGAGTTTCCACATGCTGCTGGTGGCTTCCGCACTGGTGGGGGTCGGTTCGTCCATCTTCCACCCGGAGGCATCGCGCATCGCCCGCCTGGCCTCGGGCGGGCGTCATGGCTTCGCCCAATCCTTGTTCCAGGTCGGTGGCAATCTCGGCAGCTCGCTCGGGCCGCTGCTGGCGGCCCTCGTCGTGGTGCCGCGGGGCCAGGCCCATGTCCTGTGGTTCTCCGCGGTCGCGCTGCTCGGCATCGTGGTGCTGTTCCGGGTGGGCGGCTGGTACCAGCGCAATCTGGCCGAACGGAAAAAGCAGCCGGCCGCTGTCCGTCCGGGGCGGCAGCAGACCCTGTCCACGCCGCGCGTCGTGCTGGCGCTGGCAGTGCTCATGGCCTTGATTTTTTCGAAGTACATCTACCTCACGAGCCTGACGAGCTACTACACCTTCTACCTCATCAGCCGGTTCGGGCTGTCGGTCCAGCAGGCACAGATCCATCTCTTCATCTTCCTGTTTGCGGTCGCGGCCGGCACAATCATCGGCGGTCCGCTGGGCGACCGCTACGGTCGGAAGTACGTGATCTGGATCTCCATCCTCGGTGTCGCGCCCTTCACGCTGCTGCTGCCCTACGCCAGCGCCGGCTGGGCGGCAATTTTGACCGTCGTCATCGGCGTGATCCTGGCCTCCGCCTTCTCGGCGATCCTGGTCTACGCGCAGGAACTGGTGCCGGGCCGGGTCGGGCTGATCGCCGGCCTGTTCTTCGGCTTTGCCTTCGGCGTCGCGGGCGTCGGCTCCGCCCTGCTCGGCAAACTGGCGGACCACACCAGCATCTCCTACGTCTTCCACGTCTGCAGCTTCCTGCCGCTGATCGGCCTGCTCACCGCGTTCCTGCCGGATTTGGAAACCGGCTGATCTCACTGCCGCTGGGAATTTGATCCAAAACCCGGATCGTCCTTGGTTTTCCTCCTGTGCCAAAGGAGTGGGATCGGGGAATTAGCCCGAATTCCGCCGCCGGATTTGAATCACGGAGACGCAAAGAGCATAGAGCGGATATTTTATGAAGCCGGTCGGGCCAAAAAGACTTTCACCTGTGGGATGAAGCGCGTTTTTGCCCCGGTTGCTCGATGCCGGCCTGGCCTCCGTGCCCTTTGCGCCTTTGTGGTTAACTACGCTTTTTAGAATTAAACAGAGGCGATACGGGACGTACCGAGAGTGCAGCAGGCAAGATCCGCCGGCTCACTTGATCGGATACCCCTGCCACAGCCACAGGAGCGCCTCGGGGAGAGTCTGCCCGACGACGCGGCGGTCGACATGGCCCGCGCCCTCGGCGTAGACGTAACGGTAATGATAGCCCTTCGCCTTCAGCACGGTCGCCATGTGCTGGTTGGCCAGCACCCAGTTGTGGCAGGACGCCTCGTCGCGGGTGGAGCCGTTGTCGTTCTGTCCCACCTCGAGCCAGATCCGCAGGGGCTTGGGCGGATTCTGCGGGATCAGGTGCTCGTGGTACTCCCAGGCGCCGTGCAATGACTGCGGGTTCTCCGGCGACTGCTGGTTCACGTAGGTGCCGGAGTAAGTCAGGATGCGGCGGTAGAGATCCGGACGGAACCAGCCCATGGTGAACGCGGCCGAGCCGCCCGAGCTTCCGCCCATGGTGGCGCGGCCCTCGGGGTCCTTCGTGAAAGTCACGCCGTAGTCGCGCGTGATGCGCGGCAGCACCTCGGTCTCGACGAACGTCGTGAATTTGTCCGACACCGTGTCGTATTCGAGGCCGCGCTCGCTGCCTTTGCCGTCGCCGCCGCCGGAATTGATCATGACCGCGACCATCACCGGCAGGCGCTTGTCGTTGATCAGGTTGTCGAGGATGACCGGGAGCCGGTTGGCGTACCCCACCCCGTCATGCACGACAATGAATGCCACGGGGGTTCCGGCCACGTACTGGCTCGGCACATATACCGCCACCTTGCGCTGGTAGGGTCCGGTCAGCCCCGGGTAAATCTTGCTGTCGGCCGAGTTCATCGTGAACTCATGGATGGCGCCCTTCGGCACGCCCTCCACCGCGGTCAACTCCAGGCCGTTGGCGTACGGCGGCGAGATCGTATAGTCCCCGTCCTTTGTCACCTTGGCGGCGACACCCGGCCGGGGGGCGGCCGGCGCGGGAGCCGCGTCCGCGGCCAGGGTTGGATTCAGGAAGCCCGCAAGGCCAAGCAACGCGGCTGTACAAGCAACTCGGGGGATTTTTCTCATGTTCATCGCTTTGCCAAGAACGAGGGTTTCGGGGCCAGTCTCTGTCATTCGGCAATCAGGCGCATGCCGCTCTGTCCGGTGTAAAAAAACGCCGGCCTCGGTGCAACCCTCATGTGACTGGAGCCAGCCACGGCCTCGGCCGGACTTCGCGTCTTGAGGCCGGGACCGTCTTCACCAATCTGGAACCCGACAGGCCGCTGCGCAGCCGACATCCGCAGCGGTCGTTCGCAAAAGTGCGACAAACCACAATAAATTCAGGAGAGCCCAGGCGCCGTTTCGTGTCCGAAACCTCAATCCATTCCGAACGGTTCCTATCGTGTCATCTCGTGCCTTTTTGTGGCAAAAGCTCAGAGGCGTGAGAATGAAACAGTAACACTGTCCTCCGGTTCCATCCCGGCCAAAATTAAAAGGTCAAACAACATGCCAGTCACCCGCAGCCAGATCGTCACCCGCGGACTCTCCAATCGCTGCCCGAATTGCGGCGGCCACACCCTGTTCCAGCCGGATGCACGTTTCAGGATCAACGGGCAATGTCCGGACTGCGGCTTGAAGTTCGACCGGGGCGACGGCTTTTTCCTCGGTCCATTCGTCATCAACTACACCGTGACGGTGATCGGCTTCATCATCCCCGTCATTCTCCTGTGCACCTTCGGCAAGCTCGGCCCGATGGCGGCGATTGCGACTGCCGGTGCCGGCGCCCTGGTCATTCCCATTCTGCTCTACCGTCAATCCTGGAGCTGGTGGCTCATGGCTTATTTTTACTTCCTGCCCCAGAAACTGCCGAACAACCGGGACACGCTGCACGAGGACGAGGAGGAGTGAGGACGAGAAAGAGAAACGATTTCAGGCCCCGGCTGCGCCATCAAGATCCTATGGCTTTTGGCGGATAAGCGCCGGCAGTCGGTTCAGGCGCAGCGCAAAGACCAGGTAAATGAGCCCCAGGGCGGCGAGGCAGGCATCGCCGAGATGCGTGTAGGTGGCAATGATGTGGCGATCGCTCCAGCCGAAGTCGGCCGAAAGGGTGTCGAGATCCCCGTTCGCATCCTCCTCGCCGTTGACCATCGAGCCGTAGGGCAGCGGGACCCGGCCGTATTTCACCATCCGCCAGAAGGAGTACGCGTCATAGAAGCAGCTCACGCCGATGAAGAGGAAAACGTAGCGGCATCCGCCCCATTTGAACTTTTCCGGAAAATCGAAGTAAAAGAGCCCGATCATCAGCGCGCTGAGATAGAACTGGCCGCCGCAGCCGCCGAAGACGATCCACTCGCGCGCCGTCTCGGATGGCAGCAACCAGGTCATGTAAGCCTGCAGCACCGCCAGCCCGGCCGCGAAGAGCATCGGCCAGGGCTTGCGCTCCTTCCACCCGGCGGCAAACAGCAGCCCGAGCAACGCGAGGATGCCGAGGTAAACGAAGTTCGATTTCTCCGGCGAGATATTGGTCCAGCCGATCGGCAGCGGCAGCGCGCGCTTGCCCGTGAACCAGGCGACGGTCGCGTGCCCGAACTCGTGCACCCACACGTGGAATCCTTCCAGGAAGAACCCGAGGCCGCTCCGGCTGACCAGGATGGCCAGCACCGCGACGAGGGGGACCGCGACCGCGTTCACGACCGGGCAGTCGAAGTCGAGCGGCCGGCAGATGGGTGCCGGGACCGGAGGCGCGGTGTAGACTGGGCCGGGCGCGGCCGGACGATTCGCCCCTGCGTCGGCTCCGGCCGGATCGTCTCCGGCGGCCGTCCGCGCCTCCAGATGGGCCGTGAGCGCCGCATGTGCGGAACGCAGCCGGGCGCGTTCCTCCTCCGGCGCGCCACTTTGAATCAAGGCATAGGATTTCTTCAGGTAAGCCCGCTTGAGTTCGTCGGGCGCGATGTCCGGATTCACCCCGAGGATGGCGCAGTACCCTTGCATTTCGCGGTCGTTCATGGCCGTCGGATTGGGGCGCGAGCATGCGGGCGCGTCTGATGATGTCGAACGCGGAGTCCGGTGAGCCGATTGCAGGAGCGGCTTTATGCCGCGAAGGCTTACGCCAGGGATCCAACAATCGCGGCATAAAGCCGCTCCTACAGTTTCAAACACTACCCGTTCCCCCACCTCACTTGAAAAATGGCTTGCCTCGATTATGCTTTGCCCAAGAGCTGAAGTCAGTCCGGTCAGTGTTCAGATGCACGGTTGAGATCGTGGTTTGAGTCCGACAGCGAGACAGTGGAGTTGCAGCGTCAGCGACGTCCGCAGCCAGCAGACAAGAGTCCGTCCCGAAATCGCAGGTTCGTTGCCCGCGGGGAAGCCCGGAGGGCCAGGCTGCGGCGGAGTTATGCATCCTGTGTTTGAGTCGTGAATGGCCCGGGTTCGGGCGCGGCAAAAGGCCGTTTCCGCCCGCCGGCCCGTGGAGATCAACCCGTGGATTTGAGCGTCCGCCAGCGACCGGGCAGTGGAGTTGTTCAACCTTAACCAAGCGTTCACCCGCACGAAGGAATTCCCATGAAACTCTCGATCCTCCTGAACCGACGCCCGGCGCTGCTGCAGCAGGCTCGCCTCGCCAACCTCGCCTTCGCCTATGCGAAGCTGGACGATTTCGCCGGGCGCGTTGCGCGTGCCCGGCTCACCGGAGAGGCCTGCCTGAAACCCGCTGCGCCCGACGCGGGGCAGTTCTGTGCCGCCCTCGTCGCGATCAACGGCCGCCAGTCGGTCATCGAGGAGCATTTCAGCGACGAGGACCTGATGGACCTCGCCGACGTCCTCGCCTTTGTCGCAGGCACAGGCGACGCCGAGTTCTCCTTCCGCCTTGAGGAGCTGGCGGAGAAATTCCTCGCTCCCCTGCGCGACGAGTTGGATCGGGCCGGAGTCGAGTTTGACCGCCCGCTCCCGTCCGTCGGCCAGCCCGGCCGCGCGGACCCAAGATAGGACATCCCATCGATTTTCGCGCAGAGGCGCCACGGCGCAGAGCCGGAGGGCGACAGCCATGAGTTCTGCGGCCACTTCTGGTCACTTTATTTTTTGGGATCTGCTTCGCGCCTCGGCGCCTCAGCGCGAAACCCATGCTCCCATCCGGGCTGTCTTGACCCGCGGGCCCCATGCGGGAACGTTGCGGTCGCTTGGCTCCGCCTCACTCCGCTTCTTCCGCCGCGACCCCGCCCCTGCCGTTCTGGTCGCGGGCGCTCGGCAGTTTTTCCCACACGCCGCGCACCCTCGCGCTGGTCTGGCGCTCGTCGCCGGGCGGCTTGATGGCCGTCGCCCTGCTGACCCTGCTGTCCGCCGCGCTGCCGGTCACGATGGCCTGGGTGGGCAAGCTCATCGTCGACGCCGTCGTCGCGGCGCCCCAGGCCGCGCCCGGTGCGGCCCGCGAGCTGGCCTACGCGCACGTGACGCACTGGGTGCTGGTTGAGCTGGGCATTATCGTCGGCATCGGACTGGTGGAACGCGGCCTTGGCCTCCTGCGGCAGCTGGTGGGATCGCGCCTCGGGATCGACCTCAACGTGATGATCATGGAGAAGGCGCTGCAGCTGGACCTGCGGCACTTCGAGGACGCCAAGTTCTACGACAAGCTCACCCGCGCGCGCCGCGAGGCCTCGTCGCGCCCCCTCTCGCTCGTGCAGCAGAATTTCCAGATCGTGCGCAGTGTGCTGACACTCGCCGGCTTCACGGCCGTGCTCCTCGGATTCAGCCCGTGGGCCGTGGGCGGGTTGCTGCTGGCCGCGGTCCCCGCGTTCATCTCGGAGGCCCGGTTCTCCGGCGTGGCCTTCCGCCTGCGGAACTGGCGCTCGCCCGATGCCCGCCGGCTGAACTACCTTGAATATGTCATCGCCAACGACGAGCACGTGAAGGAAGTGAAGCTCTTCGGGCTCGGGCCGATGCTGCTCGACCGCTACAAGCAGCTGGCCGAGACCTTCTACGACGACGACCGCCGGCTGGCAGTCCGGCGGACCGCGTGGACCGCCGCGCTCTCGCTGATCGCGAACGCGGCGTTCTACAGCTGCTATCTCGTGATCGCCCTGGCCGCCGCAGCAGGGCGGCTCTCGCTCGGGGCCATGACGCTTTACGTCGTGGCCTTCCGCCAGGGCCAGGGTGCGTTTCAATCCATCCTGTCCGCGTTCAGCGGCATGTACGAAGACAATTTGTACATGTCCAATTTGTTCGAGTACCTCGCGATCCCGACCAATCCGCCGGCGGCACCGCCGGCCGCCGCGGTCCGAACCGAGTCCGGAATCCGCTTCGAGAATGTCGGCTTCCAGTACGCGGGCGCCAAGGAGTGGGCGCTGCGCGGCATCTCGCTGTTCATCCCGCAGGGCGAAAGCCTCGCGCTGGTGGGAGAGAACGGCGCGGGCAAGACGACCTTCATCAAGCTCCTCACGCGGCTGTACGAGCCGACCGAGGGCCGGGTCCTGCTCGATGGCCGCGACCTGCGCGATTGGGACGAGACCGCGCTGCGCCGGCGCGTGGGCGTGATCTTCCAGGATTTCAACCAGTACCAGTTTGCGGTGCGCGAAAATGTCGGCTTCGGCAGCGCCGAGCATCTCGCCGACGTGCCACGAATCAACCAGGCGGTCGAGCGCGGCGGCGCGGCCGAGGTCGTTGCAGCGCTGCCCGCCGGGATCGAGACCCAGCTCGGCCGCTGGTTCCAGGACGGCGTGGAACTCTCCGGCGGGCAGTGGCAGAAGGTGGCACTCGCGCGGGCGTTCATGCGCGAAGAGGCCGACATCCTCGTGCTGGACGAGCCGACGGCGGCGCTCGATGCCGCGGCGGAGCACGCAGTGTTCGAGCGCTTCCGCAGCCTCACGCACGGGCGCACGGCCATACTCATCTCGCATCGCTTTCCCACGGTGCGCATGGCGGATCGCATCGTGGTGCTCGAGCACGGGCAAATCATCGAGCAGGGCACGCACACGGAACTCCTCGCCGCCGCCGGCCGCTATGCGCAGCTCTTCAAGCTGCAGGCCGCGGGCTACCTGTAAGGAATTAACCTGGCTCTACGCGTGGCAGCCGAGGTCACAAGGCTGGAACTCTGCTCGGACCGGTCTCGGGCTGTCTCCTGTGCAACGGATTGAGATCGGAAATTTACAGGAGGCAATCCGAGGAAAATCCGGGTGCAGAAGGATGCAGCCTCCTTGCCTCGTCTGCCACGGTGTTACGCGTCTGGCAGTGCGAGTTTCGTCACACCTGAAACGCCGGCGGCTTGGCCAGAATCCTGCGGCATAGGTCGCTGCCGCGGTCGAATTCCCGGCAGACCCGTGGGCGCTCCTCGTAGATCGTGCAGAGGCGCGTCGCTGGATCCAAGGCCACGCAGGCCCCGTCCCCGTGCTGGTCCATGCAACGCACACCGGCGTGCTCCACGACCAGCGCCTCGGGCACGTGATCGATCCCATCCGCCAGTTCCACCACGAGGTGGCAGCAACGGCCGCAGCCGGCGCAGGCGGGGATGAGATGAAGATCGCTCGCGGTCATGGGACTTACATGGCCACTCCATCGCGCCCGAAGCGAATCCTAAGCGGCACCGGCGCGATTCAAGGGTTCGTGGCGGTCGGCGTGGCCTGCGGGACCTTGACCAGCTTCGCGGGATCGAGGCCCTGTTTGGCGATGCGGTCCTGAATGTCACGATAGACCGCGTCCGGCAGCGATCGCTGGCGCGCCAGCACCCAGAGGAGACTGCCGCCATTGGACCCGACCACCGCCCACTGGTAATCAGGGTCAAGCTCAAGCAGCAGGTAGTCGGACGTGAAGGGCCAGAGCAGGCGAACCTTCCATCTCGCCTGGCTCGCGGCATCCGTCACCCAGGCCACACCCTTCCACTGCTGTTCGGGCGCATCCAGCGCGCCCTTGTGAAAGCCGTAGATCACATCGATCCGACCGTCGGGCCGCGGGGCGTACTGGTCGAAGGTCGCGACCTTCCCGTTTTCGAGAAAATTCGGAATGTTGGAGATGACGTACCAGCGGCCCATGTAACGGGGCAGATCGACGCGGGAAACCGTATGAAGGCTGGGGTTGGGCATGTTGGTGCAGCCGGCCAATCCGATCAGGCCGGCAAGGAGGAAGAGCGCCAGTGGCGGGCGTGGATGCATGGGTTGTTTCATGGAACCGGACTGGAGGAAACGGTTCCCCCCGTGGCAGAAATCGCCGCGCGCGCCTGCGCGACCAGTTCGAACGAGCGCACCCTCGCGGCATGGTCAAAAATCGCCGCGGTCACCATCAGTTCATCCACGCCCGTGCGCTCCAGAAACGCCTCGATCCCGCGCCGCACGGTCGCCGGCGAGCCGACCACCGCCTCGCTGAAGGCATGGGCGACCATGGCCTCCTCCGCCCGCGACCAGTGCTCGTCCATGCCGTCAACCGGTGGCGGCAGCGGGCCCGGTGTGCCGCGGCGGAGATTGACGAAGCTCTGCTGCAGCGACGTGAACAGGCGCGCGGCGCCGGCATCCGTCCCCGCCGCATACACCGCGATCGCCGCCATCGCATAGGGCCGCGGCAGCGCGGCGGACGGCCGGAATTCGGCCCGGTAAACCCCGAGTGCTTCCGCGAGATGGTCCGGGGCAAAGTGCGAGGCAAACGCGAAGGGCAGGCCGAGCGCCGCCGCGAGCTGCGCGCTGAAAAGGCTCGAGCCCAGCAGCCAGATCGGCACGGCCAGCCCGGCGCCGGGGACCGCCTGCACGGCCTGGTTCGGGCCGGCCGGCCGGAAATAGGCCTGCAACTCCATCACGTCGCGCGGAAATTCATCGGCCGAGTCGAGGTTGCCCCGGCGCAGCGCCCGCGCGGTAAGCTGGTCGGCGCCCGGCGCACGCCCAAGCCCAAGATCGATGCGGCCGGGAAAGAGCGCTTCCAGCGTCCCAAACTGCTCGGCGATCACGAGGGGCGAATGGTTGGGCAGCATCACGCCGCCGGAGCCGACGCGGATCGTGGAGGTGCCGGCCGCCACATGCCCGATCACGACCGCGGTGGCCGCACTCGCGATACCCGGCATGTTGTGGTGCTCGGCCAGCCAGAAGCGGCGATAGCCCAGCCGTTCCGCATGGCGCGCAAGATCGCGCGAGCGCTCCAGGGCCTGCGCCACCGTGCCACCCTGCGCGATGGGGGAAAGATCGAGAACGGAAAACGGAACCATCCTGCAACCTGCGCAGGTCCGCCGAATTTGCCAGCAGCGCGGTGCAGCTGGATCCGGCCAACGCAGGGGCGCACCTTGCGTGCGCCCTTCCAGAGGCGGGCAAGCCCGGGCGTCCTCAAGCGGCGCCCCGACCTCTTTCCGTCCTCGGACCGTCTCCTGTAAAAAATTCCGATCCCAATCCGTTGCACAGGAGACAAACCAAGGCCGATCCGTTTTTTGGCCCCTCACGGATCCACCACGACCGGCAGCCCGACCCATGCGAGGTCAAGCAGCGCCAGTGCATCCCAGTTCGCGAGGCGAAAGCAGCCGTGTGACTCCGTGCGCCCCACCTGCTCGGGCACCGGCGTTCCGTGAATCCCATAGCCCGGTCGGTCGAGGCCGACCCAAGCCACGCCGACCGGATTGTTCGGCCCCGGCGGTATTACGAGCTTGCGGCCCAAATCCCGGCCTTCCGCGGACTCGGGAAAAACGTCGGGATCGAACGTGTAATTTGGGTGTGAAATCACAACCGTGACATGCAGTTCCCCCTCGGGCCGCTTCTCGGCCATGCGCGCAATGCTCACGGGGAAATGCGCGATCAGGCCTCCGTCCGCATCGCGCGCCTCCAGCACATGCGCCGCGAGATAAATGTGCAGATGGGCGGCAGCGGCCGGCGGCTTCATCCGCCCGGCTGCAGGAACGGTCAGGATCGTTCCCACCGGTGGCCCGCCGGCCCAGTCCACCGCCGGATTCAACTGGCGGATGAGCGCCTGGCTCGCGTGCGCGCGCTCCGCCACGAGTTCCAGCGCCGTCTCGTAATCGAGCGCCGTCTGCTGGGATTTCCCCAGCCAGGTCGGGCTCAGCGGCTGCAAGCGCGCGAGATCATCCTTCGTCAGTGTGACCTGTGTCATTGCCGGTGCCGTGAGCCCCAGCCGCGCCTTGGTCATCTCATCGAGCACGCCGGTCGCGGGCAGATCGCGGCTCTCCTGGAACGCCTGCAGCGCGGCCACCGATTGCGGCCCGCCCACGCCGTCGATCGGGCCGCAGGAAATGCCGGTTCGCGCGAGCGCGATTTGCGCCTCCAGCCACGAGCTCACCGGCTGGCCCGGGGCGTCCGACGATGGCGCGACCGGCACCCTGATCAGGATCGCAGGCGACTCCGGGGCGGGCGTCACGGGGCTGGACGCCCACGCACCGGCCGGAACCAAGAGGGCAAGAATCCCACGCGGCACCAGCCCGGACAAATAATCTCCCACGCGCATAAGCAGGCATAGTGTTGTCCCGGCAGTCTTTGTTGCCAAGACCGCGCTTCACCCGACCTGGCACTGGAGGAGCGGCCTTATGCCGCGACAGTCCCGTAAAAGGACAATCCTCGCGGCGTAAAGCCGCTCCTATATTGGGAAACTCTTACTCCGTCTCGGCGATGCCGCGCTTGAGGGCTTCCTCGAACAGCTCGATCGCGGTATCGATCTCCTTCTCCGTAATGTAGAGCGACGGGGCGATGGTGAACACGTTCTTGTAGTAGCCGCCGACGTCGAGGATCAGGCCCATCTTCCCGCCGCCGGCGGTCAGGGTGCCACTGAGGCCGATGTTCATGATGACATCCGTGAGCTCGCGGTTCGGCGTGTAGCCGTCGCGCTGGCACATCTCGATGCGCAGGGCCAGGCCGAGACCGTCGACATCGCCCATCTGCGGGTATTTTTTCGCGAGCTCCTTGAGGCGCCCAAGGAAATAGGCGCCGCGCTGCATGACGCGGGTTTCAAAATCCTCCTCCTCCATGAGGTTGACCGTCTCCAGGGCCACGGCGGTGCCAAGGGTGTTCGAGGAAAAGGTCGAGTGCGTGGTCCCCGGGGGAAACACGGCGGGCGAGATGAGATCCTCGCGCGCCCAGATGGCGGAGATCGGGTTCATGCCGTTGGTCAGGGCCTTGCCGAAGACGATGACGTCGGGCTTCACCCCGAAATTTTCGAGGGCGAAGAACTTGCCCGTGCGGTAAAAGCCCATCTGGATTTCGTCGTCGACCAGCAGGATGCCGTGCTGGTCGAGGATCTTCTTGAGGCCCGGGAAATACTGCGCCGGGGGCACGACGTAGCCGCCGGTGCCCTGCACGGCCTCGATGAAGAAGGCGCCGAACTCGGCGTTGCCCGTCTTGTTCACGACCCCGTAATACTCGGTCTCGAACAGGCGCTCGAACTGCTTCAGGCAGTACATGTCACAGGACTCGCGCTTCATGTTGTAGGGGCAGCGGAAGCAGTAGGGATACGGGATGAAGTTCGCCCGGTCGCCGAAATGGCCGAACTTCTCGCGGTAACGGTAGCTCGACGTGATGGCCGAGGCGCCCAAGGTGCGGCCGTGGTAGCCGCCCATGAAGGCGAAGGCCAAATTCTTCTTCGTCTTGATGCGGGCGACCTTCCACGCGTCCTCGATCGCGCTGGCGCCGCCGACGTTGAAATGGATGCGGCCCTTCTCGCCGAACACGGACTCGACCTTCCGCGCCAGCTTGGTCGCGAGCAGGATCTTCTCCTTGTGCAGGTACTGGCAGGCCAGCTGCGGCAGGGTGTCCATCTGCTGCTTCAACGCGGCATTCAGCCGCGGGTTGCCGTAGCCGAAATTGACCGCGGAATACCACATCTGCAGGTCGAGGTACTGCGTGCCCTTGTCGTCGTAAAGGTACGTCCCCTCCGAGCGGGAGAACATCGTCAGCTCCTTCGCGTAATGGACCGTGTCGCCCCACGAGCAGTACTTCGCCTCAAGCTCGAGCAGGTTCTCGGTCGTTTCGTTTTCGGCCGGCTTCGCGGGTGCGGATGGTTTCATTTTAAAAGGCGCTGGAGTTCGGCGTGGACCGTCCCGAGGTGTTGAAACGGAATGCAGTCCTTCCGGAGGGGCGAGTAGTGTTTGAAAAGGCGGCCCTTCGCAAACAGGATTTCGCAGAAACCGGCGGGGCAGATGTCAGACTGGCCGTCGCCCACGTAGATCTTCCGCGTGCCCGCCGGCCGGTTGCGCTGGATGAGGTGCGAGGTCTTGCAGTTGCCGCACTTGGTGCAGATCGCGTGAAAATGGGGGAAGGACACCCGGGGCCGGTCCCCTTCCAGCTGCATTTCATTGGAGATGGTCCTGATCCCGGTCACGCCGTGGTGCTCGAGCACCTTCGTGATGATCATCGTGAAGCTGTCGCTCAGGATGACCGGCTCGATCCCCTTGTCGCGCACGAGCGCGATGATCGGCGCGAAGGCCGGGTCGATCCGGATGGTCCGCAGGTAGTCCTGAAAGGCCGGCCCGGACACCCGGACCTGCGCAAACTGCCGCTCCAGGCACTCCCGCGAGCCGATTTCGCCGGCCTCCCAGGCCTCTTCCACGCGCTTCCAGTCGTCGTTGATGGAAAAGCGCTGGATGATGTCATCCAGGATGTCGATTTCCGTGATCGTGTTGTCGAAATCGATGTAGAACTCGAACGGCGCGGCGGTCTTCATTGCGGATCCATGAATTCCTTCATCTCGATCGCGACCTTCTCCCGCTCCTGGTCGGCGGTGATGACGTGATAGGAGTTGGTCAGGATGACGAGTTTCTTGTCGGTGGAGGAAATACGGTCGTAGATCAGCTGCGAGTTCTTGACGCTGGCGGTGTCATCCTCCTGCGGATGGATGAGGAGCATCGGGGCCTTGATCCGGTCCAGCAGGGGCGTGACCTTCCCGGCCAGCCGGTGCAGCTGATAAAACAGGGAAACCGGAAAAAACGGGTACCCGTACTTGGCGACACCCTCAGTGTCCTCGAGCTTCGCCTTGCTGTAGTAGCGGTGGACCATCCCGCGAATCTTCTCGTTCTTGATCCCGTAAGGCGGGCCTTCCTTGAAGTAAAAGCTGTACTTGAGCGGGGTATAGGAAGCCAGGGGCAGGAGCCGGTTGTACCACGGCACATTCCAGCCGTCGAAAAAGAGCGTCGGGGCGAGGCAGATCCCGCCCGCCAGCTTCGACCCGAACTGCTCGGCCAGGAGCAGGACAAACAGCGCGCTCATGGACAGCCCGGCCACAAAAACCCGGTCGCCCGTTTCGAGCGATTTCAGGAACAGGATCCGGAGCGGCGTATAGAGCTCCTCCCAGGTGGTGTGCTTGAGGACGTTCAGGGACTCGCCGTGATTGGCCAGCCGCGGGCAGATGGCGGTGTAGCCGAGCTTGTTGAAGTAAAACGCCAGGTACCGCATTTCATTCGGCGTACCCGTCAGCCCGTGAATGAGGATGATCGTGGTGCGGAGATGGCCTCGCAGCACGATATCATCATCCGCGGCGGAACTGGCACCGGGAGGGGTGTTACGATCAAGCGAAAAGACGAGGGGCATTCGAACTCCAAGCGATGGTCGCAGGGCTCCCATCCTGTCCTGCAGCAGAGAGTGACCAGGCGGCCGACTGGGGGTGGAGCCGCTCGGTGGGATGGAGGCCAGATTTATTCATCGGTGCCGATGAGCAAAGGCCAAAGTCCGCATGCGGTCCGGACGCGCCCATGATTGCTGGTTGGTTTTGCACGAGAAGGGTCGATTCATTGCCTTTCGCCCGGGTTTGCAAGATTCAACGCGGACAGGCACGCGTGCCATTCGCGCCGCCACATGTCACCTGCCCAAATCGCATTCGGGATGCGCCCGCAGGTAGGTCGCCAGGTCCGGGTCCAGTGATTGCCAGGTCACCCGGGTGCCGATGAGGCGGAAGATCACGTTCACCAAAGGATTGGAGTGACGCACCCCGTTGAAGAGCGGCACCAGCCGGTGGCCGAGATCCAGCTTCGCCCGGTATCCGGTCTGCCCGCTCTGCAATTCCTTGGCGCCGCCGGCGTAGGCAAAATCGAGGGCAGCGTCAAAAAGCCGGAAATAGAGGTACGTCTTGCCCGCCCGTTCGTAATCGATGCCGATGAACTTGTTCGTCACCCGCCCGCCGTCGCAAAACACGAGCATGAAGGTCACCAGCCGGCCGGTCGTCTTTTCCCGCTGCAGGATGAAACGCGCTGGGGGCTGCGCACCGATACGCTCGAAAAACCGCCGGTCGAGTCGTTCGAACTTTGTCCGACCTTTCTCGTAGGTCTGCAGGAACAGGCCCATGATCTCGTCCAGTTCCCTAGCTGATGGCCGCTCCACCACGCTGGTCTCCAGGGCGAGCAATTCCTGGGAGCGGCGCAGTTTTTTCCGCAGGTTGTGCCTTTGCGTGTGCGCCAGCGCCTGGAGGTATGCGTTCTTGTCCGGCGCCGGGAGCGCGACCGTCGTGCCCGGGTAACTGACCACGCGGAAAAATCCCCCCTTTGTCATCAGGCCGCGCAACGCGGCAAAACTGCCGGCGGGAAAGTCCTTGAACACGATCATCGGCGCCTTCCACTTGCGCGCCTCCTGCCGCACCGCCCGGCCGATCTCGTCGGCCACGTCCGCCAGGTCGACCCCGGGCACCAGGCCGATCGTCCCTTCATCGGAGCACGGCGACCCGACAAAGAAGGTCCGCTGGTAGCCCACCCGCGGAAACACCTTCGAGAGCAGATTAAGCGCGAGCGCCACGGGAGGCGGCGCCACCAGGGCGATCGGCACGTTGTGGATAAAACAGGGCACGATGCCGATCGGCTCGCCGGCCCGCCGAATCACCGCGTAATGGAAGGTGAACTGATCCTCCAGCCCGCAGGTTTCCATCGTCTCGTACCAGAACCGCCCCTCGAGCGGCGGCGGAAAGCACCTTTGCCAGAGCTTTTGGTCGATCTCGCCGAAGCTCCCGACAAACACGACCTCCACCTGTTTTCCGTCGACAGCCATGATCACAGGGTCAGGCAGACCGTGCCCGCCAGAATGCAGCCGACGCCGAGCCAGCGGACGCCCGACACGATCTCGCCCAGGAACACCTTCGAGAGGATCGCCACCCCCACGAAGCACAGGCTGCCGAGGGGAAACGCGACACTCACGTCCAGACAGCTCAGGGCCCGCGTGTAGAAGAATATCTCCAGTCCGTAAAACAGCACCCCCAGCGTCACCCAGGCGCCCGGCGAGGAACCGAGGCGATACCTGCCGGCATGGAGTCGGTAGGGCGGGCACAGGACGCCCGGCCCGCCGCCGGCCCCGATCTTCAATGAGATCTGCGCAAAGCTTTCGACCGTCACCGCGGCGACCAGCATGATGAGGCCTGTCAGTTGATTCGTCATGTGGCGTCCGGATCGGATGTCCGCCCGGTCGCGCCGGCCCCGTCGCCCGCGGTGGAACTCGGGGTCCGGCTGATGAAGAAAACCCCGAGGAGGATCAGGACGACCCCAAGGATCTTGGAAACCGGCAGGGATTCATGCAGCACGCGGCTGGAGATCGTCAGCACCGTGATATAGCTCAGGGCGGTGAACGGCTGGGCAAAACTGAGATCGGCCCGGGCGAGCACCCGCATCCAGTTGAAGAGCTGCGCGACAAAAGCGAGCATCGCCGCGTAAAAATAATAGCTGGAAAGCGCGGCCCGGATCGTGGCGGAGGCCGAGGCACCAACCGGGACGCCGGCGACTGCCAGCTTCCAGGTGATCTGGATAACCGTGTCCAGCACGATGGCCAGGACCAGGCCGACGACCACGGGTGCGGGGATGGCAGGACGCGGGCGCTTCATGAAACGATCACGGCGAGGGCCGGCGGCCGCCGCCGGGCGTGGGGTGAGAGTTGCAATCCGTCTTCCGCATGAATTCCGGGCGCAAGGTTGTGGGCGGAAACACGCCCAACGCCAGCACAACCCCGCGGGTGGCCCGGGGCATAAAGTAATTCGCGGCTTTGCGCCCGGCGAAGTTTTGGCTACGGTCCGGGTTCCATGTCCGACCTCACCGACCTTTACCAGCAGGTCATCCTCGACCACAACCGCCGGCCGCGAAATCGGGGCAAACTGCCGAGCGCCAACCGCGTCGCGCATGGCGACAACCCGACCTGCGGCGACCAATGCGACGTTTACCTGCGCGTCGACGGCGACCGGATCGCCGAGATCTCCTTCGACGGCTCCGGCTGCGCCATCTCCCAGGCCAGCGCGTCGCTGATGACCACGCGGCTCAAGGGCAAGACCGCCGCCGAGGCGGAAAAGCTCTACGCGGAATTCCACGACATCGTCACCACCGGCAAGGAGCCGGAGGAAATCAGCGACGTGGGCGCCTTCGCCGGCGTGCACGCCTTCCCCGCGCGCATCAAGTGCGCCACCCTCGGCTGGCACGCCGCGCTCAACGCGCTCAAGGGCGACCCGGCGCCGGCCACGACGGAGAGCCATACTGACTGATATCGTTCTCGTTCTCGACGGGAAGGATGCGAGAACGAGGAACGATTAAGAGAACGAGAACGATTTCCATGCCCAACTGGTCCACCCTCCGCGACGACTTCCCCGCCCTGCATCAGCAGGTCAACGGCAAGCCGCTCGTCTACCTCGACAACGCCGCCACCACGCAGAGGCCGCGCGCCGTGATCGACGCGCTCAGTCATTTCTACGAACGCGACAACGCGAACGTCCATCGCGGCCTCCACGCGCTCTCGATGCGCGCGACCGATGCCTACGAGGGCGCCCGCGCCCGGGTCGCGCAATTCCTCAACGCCGCCGCGTCCGAGGAGATCATTTTCACCCGCGGCACCACGGAGTCGATCAACCTGGTCGCCGCCAGCTGGGGCAGCGCCCACCTGAAGGCCGGCGACGTCATCCTCCTCACCGAGATGGAGCACCACTCCAATCTCGTGCCCTGGCAGCTCATCGCCCAGCGCACCGGCGCGAAGCTCCGCTACCTCCCGGTCACCGGTGATGAGGGGCTGCTGGATCTCGCCCAACTGGACCGCGTCCTCACGCCGGAGGTGAAGGTCTTCGCCTTCACGCACATTTCCAATTCGCTCGGCACGATCAATCCCGTCGCCGAGCTCTGCGCCCGCGCGAAAAAAATCGGTGCCATCACCGTGATCGACGGGGCACAGTCCATCGGCCACTTGCCGGTCGACGTCCGCGCCCTCGGTTGCGACTTCTACGCCTTTTCCGGCCACAAAATGGGCGCCGTCACCGGGATCGGCGCGCTCTACGGACGCCGCGCGCTGCTCGACGCCATGCCACCCTACCAGGGCGGCGGCGGCATGATCTCCAGCGTCGATTTCTTCGAGAGCCGCTGGAAGCCGTCGCCCGAGCGCTTCGAGGCGGGCACGCCCAACTTCGGCGACGCGGTCACGCTCACGGCCGCCTGCGACTATCTCGATGCGCTCGGTCGCGACCGGATCGCCCGGCACGACAGCGAGCTCGGGCGGCTCGCCTACGAAAAACTCTCCGTGCTGCCCGGCATCCGGCTGCTCGGGCCGAAAACCGGCCCGCGCGGCGGCCTCGTGAGCTTCGCGTTCGCAGACGTGCATGCGCACGACATCGTGACCTTCGCCGACGAGGACGGCATCGCGCTCCGCGGCGGCCACCACTGCAACCAGCCGCTGATGCGCAAGCTCGGCCTGACCGGCACGACCCGGGCCAGCTTCTACGTCTACAACACGCCGGAGGAAATCGACGTGCTGGTGGCGTCGCTGCGGAGAATTCTGAAATTTTTCAGCGGATCGTAACGTTTACAATGTAGGAGCGGCTTCATGCGGCGATTCATCGTGCCAGAGACGAAGATCGCGGCGGAAAGCCGCTCCTACAACTCGGCGCCCTACCCGCCCACCACCACACTCCACGCCAACCCCGCCACCCCGCTCGCCAGGACGACCGGGATCACTCCCGCCTTGAGGCGCACGATGGCCACAAATGCCGCCGCACTGACCGCCACCGCGAACCAGTCCACCCGGCCGGCCGACGGAAAAAACACATGCAGGCCGAACCACACCGCCAGGTTGAGCACCACGCCCACGACTGACGCCGTTACCGCCGTCAGCGTGCTGCCCAATCGCACGTTGCCGCGCAGTTGCTCGATGTGCGGCGCACCGAGAAAGATCCACAGAAAGCAGGGCACGAACGTCGTCCAGGTCGTGATCAGCGCGCCCAGGGTCGCCGCCATCAGCGGGCTGAGCGTACCCGGTTGGTACCATCCGCCGAGAAACCCGACGAACTGCACCACCATGATGAGCGGTCCCGGCGTCGTCTCGGCGAGGCCCAGCCCATCGAGCATCTGCGGCGCGCCCAGCCAGCCGTAATGCTCCACCGCCTGCTGCCCGACATAGGGCAGCACGGCATACGCGCCGCCAAACGTCACCATCGCCGCCTTGCTGAAAAAAATTCCCTCGCGCGCCAGTGTGCCGTCCCAGCCCTGCCAGAGCCCCGCGACGAGCACCGGCGCCCACCACAGCCCAAGGCACACGCCCAGCACCCGGCCCGCCCGCGACCAGGAGGGTCGCGTGTGTGCCGGCGATTCCTGCGCATCGTCGATCACGGTCCCGCTTTGCGTCGCGCCGTGCCCGGCGGCCGCCGGGAATTGCCCGGGGAACAACCGCCCGCCCGCGAGCCCGACCAGGGCCGCACCGCCGACAATCACCGGGAACGGCACCCGCAAAAAATAGATCGCCGCAAAGGCCGCCGCCGCCACGCCCCACATCGCGCCGCTCTTGAGCGCCCGCCCGCCAATGCGGATGACCGCCGCCGCCACGATGGCCGTCACGGCCGGCTTCAATCCGTAGAACACCGCCGCGATCCACGGCACCTGGCCGTAGGCCGCATAGACCCAGCTCAGCCCCCAAAGCAAAAACGCCGACGGCAGCACGAACAGCACCCCGGCCGCAATCCCGCCCCACGTGCGGTGCAACAGCCAGCCGCAGTAGGTCGCGAGCTGCGTCGCCTCCGGCCCCGGCAGCAGCATGCAGTAATTTAGCGCATGCAAAAACCGTTGCTCGCCGATCCATTTCTTTTTCTCGACCAGCTCCGTGTGCATGATCGCGATTTGCCCCGTCGGTCCGCCAAAGCTGATGAACCCCAGCTTGAGCCAGAAACGCAGCGCTTCTCGGAAGGTCGGATGGGCGGACACGGCCTTCACGCAAAGCCCAAGGCGCGCCGGCCTCCAGCCTACAATCATCCGGCCGGTGATTTTCCCTTCCACGCCGTGCCCGTCGCAGCACGCGTGCACTGTCCTCATTTCACATCCGATCCCTTATCGTTCTCTTTCTCGTTCTCCCTCCGAGCCTCAACTCGAGAACGAGGAACGATTTTGCACCAAGTGCGGCTTTGGGTAATGCTCAATAATGCCACCCGTCTGAATCGGATGTCATTGATTCATCCACCTTGGATTGACGTCACCGATGACCATCCGATTCTCGCCCTGACGCCGGAGAGTGCAGACGCCGCTCCCCATCGGCCCGGCCGCCGTTCACCCCCCTACCCCACCATGAAGCCCCACGACCTGGCCGTGCCGGTCGCGACCGCGTCGTCCACGCCGACTTGGTTGCAGCCGCAATTCGTCTTTCTCGCCCTCGCCGCGACCTTCGGCCTCGCAGTCCTTTTCGCCAACGCCCCCTTTCTCGCGGCCGACGAAAGCGATCATTTCTTCCGCGCCTTCCAGCTCAGCCAGGGAACGATCATCGGGGAGAAACTGGGCGACCGGTCCGGCGGCCGGCTGCCGGCGCTGGCCAACAAGGACATGGGCAACATTCCGTTTCACTACGAAAACAAGATGTCACGGGAGCTCTTCCGCCGGACACTCGATCCCGTCTTTGTCGACTGGAGCAAGCTCCCGCGCGTCTTTTCGCCCTTTCCCCATACCGTGGTTTACGCGCCCCCGGGCTACATCCCCCAGGTGGCCGCGATCGTCGTGGGTAAATTCGCGCATGTCGGCCCGCTCGGCCTGATGTACTTGGCGCGGCTGGCTGGATTTGCCACTTGCATCTGGCTGGGCCGCTCCGCGCTCCGGATTCTGCCGGCCTATCGATGGTCCTGCCTCGTGCTCCTGCTTTGCCCCATGAGCCTTTACCTGATGGGCTCGGTCGCATCCGACGGCGTGATGATCGGCTGCGCGTGGCTGATGCTCGCGCTGCTGCTGCGGATGACCGGTGAAAAAAGGCCGCCTGCCACCGGCGAACTGGTGGTGCTGCTCGCGCTCGCCTGCATTCTCGCCACGGCCAAGCTGGTCTACCTGCCCCTCGCCGGTCTCGTTCCGCTTTTCGTGCTCCCCCGCCTCTCCCGGCCACGGCAGCGGGTGATCTTTGGCCTGGCTTTCATCCTGACCAGCGTGCTGCCCGTCTGGGTTTGGAGCCGGGTGATTGCCTCGATTTTTGTCCCGGGCCGCACCGACATCCCGATCGATCCGATCGCGCAGGGCCACTACATGGCGGCCCATCCCGTCGGCTTTCTGTCGCTGATGGCGAACTCCATCTGGGTTAAGGCTGATTTCATCTATCGTTATTTCGTCGGCGTACTGGGCTGGGGCGACACCCTTCTGCCCACCTGGTTCTACCCGGTCTTCGGCTGGGGCTTGCTGGCCTGCGTGGTGGCGGAGTCATCCCGCGTCATCGACGTGCGCTGGTCGCACCGGCTGTTTTTTGCCGCGGCGGCGGCGGCCACGGTTCTAATGATTTATGCGGCGCAATACGCCAGTTGGAATTCGCCGGGCTCCCAGGAGGTGATTGACGGGATTCAAGGGCGGTACTTTCTGCCGGTGGCTCCCCTCGTCATCCTGGGCTTTCCGTCGCTGCGGAAAATCAGGATTCCCGCTCTCGCGGCCCCGGTCTTGGGGACGCTGCTGGCCGCTACCGGCGCGGCCGTCTGCCTCTGGGCCGTGATTGCACGCTTCTATATCGCCTGACACGGCCGCCGGCCGGTGATCCGTCAGGGAAAGTGCGGTTTGCACCCGGGCCGGAAGCAACAAACCCTTTCGCTCCCCGCATGGCCCGCATCGTCCTCGCCACCTTCGGCTCGCTCGGCGACCTCCATCCTGTCCTGGCCCTCGCGCTGGAGCTGCGCCGGCGCGGGCATCGCGTGGAAATCGCCACGTCCGCGTTTTACCAGGAGAAGATTGCG